>JABARW010000042.1 GCA_019186845.1 Planctomycetota bacterium
TGCGGGCCCAATTCGGCCTGCTGTTCGTGGTCAAGGGCATCTTCTTTTCCGGCAACGAGGAGCAGGACAACACCATCCTGGCTGACATCGAGTATGTCCAGGACGAGATGGGTACGCGCGGCGCGGCCAACATGGTGCTGGTCAAACTCAACCCCGATGCCAGGGCTGATGACGTAGCCGCGCAGATTGACGCCATGCCCCTGCCCACGCGTACCACGACCCAGGCCGAGAAGGCCTTTGTCAGCGGCATGATCGAGGACCTGGGTGACATGATCGACATTTCGCGTCTGGTCATCCTGCTGACACTGGCTGTCGTGTTCGTGAGCGTGGCCAATACGGTTTCCATGAGCGTGCGCGACCGCGTCAGGCAGATAGGCGTGTTGCGCACGCTGGGGTTCACGCGCTTGACGGTCATGGCGCTGATTGTGTCGGAGGCGGCGCTGCTCTGTCTGGCGGGAGGCGCCCTTGGTGTCCTGGCCTCATTTCTGGTGCTGACGCTGCAGGATGTCACGGTGCAGGCGCGCTCCCTGAACCTGGAAGTCTCCATGCCGCTTGAGGTGGTCGGTGTTGCCCTGGCCGTGGCGGGCGCTGTGGGGGTGCTGGGCAGCGCATTGCCGGCGCTGCGGGCCTCGCGCCTGAAGATCGTGGACGCCCTGGGAAGCGTGGGTTGATCATGGGCCTGCCGCTGAGCTACAGCTTCCGGAACCTCCAGCGCCGAAAGGTGCGCACCGGCCTGACAATGCTGGCGGTGGCGCTGGTGGCGGCCATCAGCGTTGTCATGTTTGCTTTCTCGGCGGGACTGATTCGCGCGGCGCGCAACTCCGGCTCTCCTGACAACATTATTGTCATTGACCGCAAGGCGGCCAATCAGGGGTTTTCCAAGGTTTCCGAGCGCGACTACGCCCTGCTGCAGAGCCTGCCCCAGATCAAGAAGGATGCCCAGGGCAACCCTCTGATTTCGCCGGAGGCCGTGCAGCAGACCCGTGTAACGTTGGGAGAGCACAAGAACCGGCCCGGCACAATCCGGGGTGTCACGCCCCGAGTGTTTGACGTGGCCACGACGCTGCGCCTGACGCAGGGCAATCGTTTTGCCCCTGGGCGCAAGGTCATGGTGGGCGAATTGGCCCACACGGCCATGGGGGTGCCTCCGGAGGCACTGTCTCCCGGGGCCACGCTGGAGTTCCAGAACGAGACCTGGACGGTGGTGGGAATGTTCAGCGCGGGCGGAACGGCTCTGGACAGCGAGATTCTGGCCGACCTTGGCGATGTCATGGCCGTTTATGTGCGTGATTCGTATTCGACGGCCCTGATCAAGCTCGAGCGTGAAAGCGATGTTTCCGTGCTCATCCACGCCCTGAACAACCGCAACGACATTCAGGTCAAGGCCATCGGCGAAGTCGAGTACTATCGCGGGCTCTCCGAGGGCTACGAGCGCATCATCTATCTTGCCGTGGGCATGGCGCTGATTGCCGCCGTGGGCGGCCTGGTCAGTGGCATGAACACCATGTATGCCTCGGTTCTGGGGCGCATCCGCGAGATCGCCACCCTGAAGGTCATGGGCTTTCGCCGCCCCCAGATCATCTGGTCCTTTATCGCGGAGTCAGTGTTTATCGTGCTGCCCGGAGCCCTGGCCGGCTGCGCGGTGGCCATGCTGGCCGACGGGCTGGCCACGAAGTTCTCCTCGGGTGCCTTCGAAATTCGCGTGGACGCGTGGGCCCTTGGGGCCGGCGTGGCTGTGGCGCTGTTCATCGGCTTGGCGGGGGCGCTGCCCCCCGCGATCAAGGGCACGCGCATGAAGACCACTGATGCCCTTCAGTACGCCTGAGTTGTGCCTACTTCTTCCCCGCCGCAATGGACTTGAGCAGGGCCACGAAGCGCTGAAGCGCCTCAAGGCCAATCCCGTGCTGTCCGGCAAAGGGCACGAACTCCACTTCGGCCCCGGCGCCCTTGAGCAGGTCGCGCAGCACCTCCGCGTGGGAAAAAGGCAGCAGGGGGTCCTGGCGGCCGTGGCATTGCAGCACACGCAGGCCTTGGCGCGCGTGTGCCAGTTGCTGCCACTCGGCCTCGTTGATCAGCGTTGCCGAGAACAAGCAGAGGGCCGCGGGGTTGGCGGGCAGGCGCAGGGCGAGGTCCGCGCATAGCATCGCGCCCTGCGAAAACCCGCCCAGCACCACCTGGGGAATTGCCAGCCCCGTTTCCGCGCACACGGTCTCCAGCATCGCCCAGACGGCCTGGCGGGCTTCCACCAGGCCCCGGGGATGGGAGCGCCTCATGGGTGAGTAGTCACCGCTGAGCATCATCTGCTGCAGCAGCCCCCAGTCAATTTCCCACCAGGCACGACCGCCGGGCATGCCGAACTCCGCGGAGTCCAGCAGGCCGGCGGGGAAGTAAAAGCGCGTCGTGCGCGCCAGTTGAGGCTCCATTTCAAGGGCTTCCGCGCCCAGGCCCGCCAGATCGTCGCCGGGAGCGTTGACACCGTGACACAGGATGACAGCCAAAGAGGGTTTGGCGCCGGGGCCCAGGGCGTCGATTGCCAGGGTGTCCAGAGGTCCGAGTTTCCTGCGTGTGGTGGTCATGCGCGAGCCCGGAGGCTGAAGTGTCCCATACCGAGTCCGGTCTGGGGCGGCCAACAGAAGGCCGGGGCGCAAGGCGTCCCCGGCCCCGCACTCATGCTGCTACTTGGAGGCGTCGCCGCGTTTGAGGGGACGGCCCTCGGAGTCCACGGGCTGGCCGTCCTTGAACTCCATGCCGCCGTAAGCGCCGTCGCCGGCTTCGGTGCCGCGACGCTGCTCGCGCAGGCGCCGCAATTCTTCTTCCTTGGAAGCGTCAAAGCGGTCACGCTGCAGGGTGTCAGACAGGCCCCGAAGTTCCATGGGGCGGTAGCGCCGCAACTCAATGACAGGGGCGTTGTCACGGGCGGTGCGCAGCACTACGCCGCGGTCGCGCGGCGAGCGGAGGCGCACTTCTGCCGCTTCCTCGTCACCGTTCTTGTCGCCGATGTTCCCCGAGACAAAGGCCATCTTGGCGCGATTGGTATCCGCTCCGGAGAAGTCGTAGCTCCCGCCGTTGCGCGCCCCGTAAACCACGATCAGCGCTTCATCCAACTGGCTCTTGCCGTGAACGCTGGCGCGACCGGAGTTGTCCACCAGCTTGAGTACCCCACCGGATTCAAGCATTCCGATCAGCACCCAGCGGGTGTCGAAGAACTCATAGAAAACGCCCGAGCTCTGCAGGTCCTTGCGGCGTCGGCAGTAACCGGCCTCAGTCAGAACGTCGCGGCGCGTCAGGTCCCGGGCTACGCGAACCGTGTAGAACTCCTCCACGACCACCAGCTCGGAGCCCGGTTCGGCGCGCAACGCGTCTCGGTACGTGGGGCTGTTGAAAATGGTGGCGATCTCGTAGCCCGAAGAACCGTGCCGCTGGGTATAGAACTCCACGGTGCCGCGTTCGGGCCCGTCCAGTGCGCCGCCGCGCGCCTGGCTGGCGGAGCAGCCCCCCAGCAGAATGCCTGCGGCGAGCACAGCCGAAGCGGTGAGATGGCTCGGTTTCACGATGCACCCTCTCGGGCAGATGGGGGAGGATTAAGCCTAGTTCTCCAAGGCCGCAAAACAAGGCCCGGAGTCAGCGCTTCCACCAGCCCAGGCCGGAGAACACCTGAAGGCGTCGCCACATCAGCGACATGTCACGGCGCGCGGCATCCACCTCGGCCGGCGTGGCGCGTACCGTTTCGTTGTCGCGGCGCGCCTTAAGCTCAAAGCCTAGCTGGAAGTCGTAGGTGAACTCGAGCATCCAGCGGGCTTCCAGTTCGTCGCGCATCAGGCGCAGGGCCTGGGCAAGATTCTCAAGCTGGACGGTGCGGTGGTCGGACAACTCGAAGCTGACGTAGGGCATGGTGCCCGCGATCTCATCACCGCCGGAATCACTCAGGACGCGCACACCGGGCAGGTCTTCAATGAAGCGGGCCAGGGGAAAGGACTCGGCGGAACAGCCAAGCTCTTCGGCCTCGCGCTGCAACTCGAGCAATTCAATGACATCAGGCGACCCTGCCAGGTGCCCGCAGAGTTCGCACTCGTCCACGGCCGCGCCGGCAACGAGGCGTCGCGTGACGCCGTGGTTGCCGCACTCCTCACAGGTGGGGTTTTCCGCCTTGCCCATGGCGCGGAGTATAGGGGCGAGCCCGGCAAATGAAACAGCGCCGAAAGGGCCGGCCGTGGCGGCGGCCGCTACCACTTCCAGTCGAGTTTGCCTTTGGTCTCGCAGCTGATGCCGGACAGATTAGCGGTGACGGCGCCGTTTTCCGTGCGTTTGATGACCTTCTCGAACCAGCCGTTAGCGGCAACCCACTCCCGAATCTCGGTTCCAACCTCGGTCCGGGTGTAGCAGGAGCCGCAGAGTTTGCGCTTGTGCATGATCACGCCTTGAGACTCCTCGGCTTTGGCACCTGCATAATCCTTGCCCCTGCCGGCAAGATTGCCGAGGGAGATTTCACGCGGCTCCCAGCCCTCACGCCCGATGAAGGCGCGCCTGACGTTGCCTGTGAGTGCCTGCTCGCCGCGTGGAACCTTCAGGTCCACTTCACATCCCAGGTGGTAGTAGCCCAAGTCGCGCTCCACGAAACAGGAACGTGCAGGCTGCGGCAGAGAATCTGTCAAGGGCTGCGCCGGGCGATGAGCCAGACCAATGCCGGCGCGCCCAGCGCCGCTGTGACCACGCCCACCGGCAACTCCCGCCCCGGCCAGGCGGCGCGCGCCAAGGCATCACAGGCCACCAGAAAGGTCCCGCCCATCACCAATGACCAGGGCAGCAACCTGCGCCGCGAAGCCCCCACCAGCAGGCGCGCCAGGTGCGGCACGATCAGGCCCACAAATGCTATGGGTCCGCAAACCGCCACGCAGGCGGCCACGGCCAGCGCCCCCGCACCCAGGCAGGTTGCGCGCAGGGTTGCCACATCGACGCCCTGGCTGTGAGCGCGTTCTTCTCCTCCGGCCAGGGTTTCAAGGGCGCGCGTGTTCCAGAGCAACAAGGCGCAGGCCGGCAGGACAAAGGCCAGCACCATGCCGATGCCGCCATAGCCCATCTGTTGCAGGTGGCCCAGAGACCAGCGGGCCGCCGTGAACATTGAGTTCAGGTCGGCGGTGTATTGCAGGCCCGTGGAAAGCGCGCTGGCCATGAGCGAAATGGCAATACCCGCGAGCAGCACCGAATGCAGGCTGGCCCTGCCGCTGGACGCAATCGCCGTCAGCAGCAGTGTGACAGCCAGAGCGCCGCAAAAGGCAAATAGCGCAACCGTCGGCACGCCCGCGATACCGCTGCCCAGCCCGAACACGAGCGCAATGACCGCGCCCAGCGTGGCCCCGGCCAGGGTGCCCACGGTGCTCTCACTGGCCAGCGGATTGGCAAAGATGGTCTGGTAGGTGCCGCCCACGAGCGAAAGTGCGCCCCCCGCAATCAACCCCATCAGCACGCGCGGCAGGCGCAACTGCCAGAGGATGAACGCCGCATTCTCGCCCGACAGTGGCTCCCCCACAAACGGCGCGGCCAGGCATAGTGCCAGGCAGGCCAGGGCCATTGCCGCGTCTTTTTTCATGGCGCCACCTCGGCGGGGAGAAAGACGCGGCGCCCCTCGAGCCGGGCTTCGCCCAGGCGCAGACCAAAGAGTTCGGAGAGTCTTTGTCCCAGGTCAGGCGCGTCGAGGCGCGACTCAAAGGCCAGGGAGCCGCACTGCACGCCAAGGATGCGCACGCTGCTCTCGCGATCCCTGGCGGCGTGGGCGAGGAGGTTCACGTCATGGGTGATGCACAGCACCCCCAGCCCCTCCCGCCAGCAGTCTCCGATCAACCGGTAAAGCGAAACCTGCTGGGCCGGGTCCAGGTGATTGGCGGGCTCGTCCAGCAGCAGCAGGGGTGCCTGCTGCGCCAGCAGGCAGCCAAAGGCCACGCGTTGCTGCTCGCCGCCGGAAAGCCGCGCAACCAGCCGCGCGGCAAACTCTGTGGCCCCGGCGCGGGCCAGCGCGGCCCTGGCCGCGTCGAGGCTGGCCTGGCGCGTTTCGTCGAACCGGAAGCGCGCGGCCGCGGCGAGGTCCAGGGCCGAAATCTCTTCATGGATGCGATGATGTTGCGGCAGCCAGGCCGCTTGTGCCGCGCGCTCGCGCCCGCTCATGCGGCGGACATCCTGACCGCCCAGCCTCACGCTGCCTTCGCCGGCAGGCAAAAGCCCCAGAGCGGTGCGTATGAGTGTGGTCTTGCCCGCGCCGTTGGGACCCAGCAGGGCCACGAAGTCGCCGGGCGCCAGCTTCAGGCTGACGTCGCGCAACAGGAGAACGCCGCGCACGCGCACCGAGACCCGATCGAGTTCAAGCATGTCACTCCCGGCGCAGGGCGAACTGGAGTTTGTCGATGAGTTCGAGGATGCGCGGCCCGTTGATGTAGTACTCACGCCCGTCCAGCACGCGGACCCTGGAGTTCTTGACCGCGGTAAGCATGGGCAGGCCCTTCCAGTCCTCGACGATCTGGCGCCGCTCATCCTCGCTCAGGTTCCGCGCCGCCAGAATCAGCACGATATCCGGGTCCAGGGCAATCACGCGCTCGAGGCTCAAGACCGGCACCACGCCCACGACTTCGTCGTCAACGGCGTTGCGGCCGCCGGCCGCGTTGAGGCAGGCGCCGTGAATGCAGTTCTGGCGCAGGAACCAGACTTCCTTGAGCTGGCCCGGCGTTCCATCCATGGCCAGCAGCACGCGCGGCCCCGTGGCCGGAGGCTGCACCTTCAGGCGTCGGCTCATTTCGCCGGCGATGGCCTCTGCCTTTGGAAGATGGCCGCTCAACTGGCCCGTTTCGCGGATGCCTGCCAGCACGTCATCAAGCGTCAGCCAGGGCAGGAGGCGGGTTGGGGCGATGCGGTCGAGTTCTTCCAGCGGAGCATCCTTGGTGGCTTCGCCAAGAATCAGCGTAGGCTTGAGCCGTACGATGGCCTCGTAGTTCGGTGTCAGCGTGGTACCGACCGTGGGCAGGCTCCTGGCGGCTGCGGGATAGTCGCAGTACTCCGTGCGGCCCACGACCAGTTCACCCGCGCCAATGGCGAAAAGAGTCTCGGTTACGGCGGGCGCCAGGGAGACAATGCGCAGGGGTCCCTGCGGCGAAGGTAGCTCTGGAGTGTCCGGTATCCCGCGGGCCTGCCATCCGGCCAGGGCGGCCGCGGCCGCGACGCCAAGGATCGCCAGCAGGAAGATCAGAAGTAGTGCCTGTCGGTTCATGCGCGCCGGGGACGCAAAAGCGCGCCCCCATCTCCACCCTCGTGGCCAGGGAACTGCAAGTCGCTCGAGAGGTCGGACTGTACCGTGGCGGGGCCGTGTGGGAGTTGCACCCACTTCCCAGCGAGCCTGCACACGATAGACCCCGGGCCTTCATCGCGCCAGTGCCCGAACCATGACTTCGCTCGTTCGTTAACATCTTCGACGTCCGCCCGTGGGCCCTTGAGTGAAGCGAAGCCACTTCGTGAGCTGGTTGCCCGTCGCCCTGCACCTGGCTCATGCCCTGGTCGTGTTCGGCCTTGCCTACGCCCTGACATCTCTCACCATCCTCTGGCACCACGCGGCGCCGAATTCCACAGAATCGCTGCTGTTCGGCGCGGCTTGGATTGGCGGCGCAATTCTGGAACTGGCCCTTGTGGTTTATCTGTTCCTGCGCAAGGCGCGCATCAAGCGCATCTGGGCGGAGGCGACGACGGCCACACGCAGCGGCGATTTCGCGACGGCCAGGGCGCTGGCGGCCCAGCTTCTTGCCTATTGGGAGTACACGCTCAATCCCGCTCCCGCCTACTACGCCATGGCCGTGGCCAGCGAAGGCATGGGCGAGGGGCGGGAGGCCGCGGTGCTCTATCGCCGCGCCGGAGATTACCCTCCGGCACTGCTGAACCTGGGCGTGCTGCTGCTGGAGCGTGGTGCCAACGACCGCGCGGCCGAGGCTTTGCGACGCTACATGGCCCGCACGCAGCAGGATTTGAGTTCGGTGGTGCTGCTCTCCATGGCGTTGTATCGCTCGGGAAAGATCGAGGCGGCCAAGGGGGTGCTGAGGAAGAAACTGGCTGAGCGCCCGGCAAGCCCTTTGCTCAAGCGGAATCTGGAGCGACTGGACCGGGGCGAAGAGCCGGCGCTGTTTGAGGCGGTCAAGGGCAAGCCGGATTTGGACTCGCCCCCGATTGCCAAGTGAACGGCGCCCTTGTATTTGTATCGACCCTTGCAGAGCATCGCTTGGGCGCCGGCAGTATGGCGGCGGAAGGCCCCATCATCTAGCGGTTAGGATAATGCCCTTTCAAGGCATGTACGCGGGTTCGAATCCCGCTGGGGTCACCAGATTCGGGGCGCGGCGCATCGCGCTGCGCCCCTCGGTTTTGGTGGCGTAGCCAAGTGGTTAGGCAACGGTTTGCAAAACCGTCACACGCGGGTTCGAATCCCGCCGCCACCTCCAGAAAGACCCGGCCCCGGAGTCCGCTCCGAGGCCGGTTTGCTTGAAGTCGCGCCCGCTGTTCAGGCGCCCGAGGCCGGTCGTGCGAAGCAGATGAACGCGGGCGTGTGAGCAATCGACAAGGGGGCCCTGAAAACCCACAATCTTCCCATGCCCAAGCCCAACAATCCGCTGCTGGACCTGCTCAAGGGGCGCGCCGAAGTCAACGCCAACCTTGAAGTTCACCTCAGCGAGCGCGACGGAGCTTCGCTTCACGACAAAATGCGCCAGGCCTACTGGTGGATTGTCAACAACGCCATCATCTGCCCCTACTACGACATCGAATTCGGCGCCAGGTCCCGCCTCAAGAACGCCGCCGGAGATGAGCTCATCCTTCACGATGACCAGAGCTTTTCCAGCTTTGTCCTCATACCCATGCTCACCCTCTTTACCTGCCGTCGCGCTCTGATGGTGGGCGGGCCGGGGCGCGGCAAGACCTCAAGCGCGATCCTGATGGCGCTGTTGTCGGGTATGAGCAAGGAGGACACGAGGCGCAGCATCCAGCGCGGGCACCCGCAACTGACGATCTCGGATCTGCTGGGCGCGCCGCTTCCCGCGGACATGATGAAGGCCGAGAGCGCCAAAGACATCAAGGTCGCCTGGCGCAACTGGATTGGCCAGCGCGTCAAAATCATTGACGAATACAATCGCATACCTACCAAGACGCAGAGCGCACTGCTCTCGCTCATGGGCGAGGGCTACGCCGAGATGTTCGACCAGTATGTCTATTCCGGCAAGTCGAGCTGGTTCCTCACGGCCAACGACGACGCCGGCGGCGGAACGTTTCAGGTCATTGAGGCCCTCAAGGACCGCATTGACGTGGTCGTGCGCGCCGTGCCCTTCAACAGCGGTTTCATTCACGCGCTGCTGCAGCGCATCGAGAGCGACAAGCACCCCGAGGACCTGATCCCCGGCGAGATCATCTTCACGGCCCGGGAGCTGGAGGCCATCTACAAGGCCATTCTGGCCGTGCAGGTGCCCGCCCCGGTGATGGATCGCCTGGCTTTCTTCATGGGCCAGCTTGACTTCTGCCGCATGGCCAGCAGCCAGTTCGAGTACAAGAGCAAGGACACACTCAAGCTCGCGGGGCAGGGCGTAGGCGCTGTGTGCAACGAGCAATGCCCGCTGGACAAGAAAGTCCACCTCTGCACCCAGACAGAAAACGGCGTGAGCGCCCGCAGCTTCCAGACCGCCCTGCACTTCATGAAGGCGCTGGCCTACTTCCGCGGACACACGCAGGTCGAGATCGAGGATATGAGGCAGATCCTGCCCTGGGTGCTGCACGACAAGCTGGTGCCCAACACGCGCAGCCTGTTTTTTGAGGGTAAGGGCCAGCGCCAGCTTCTCCAGGATCGCGTGGCCTGGATACGCAACATGGTGGACATGAGCCACGAGCAGTTCTCGCGCCACGAGCCCGTGCGCCGCGAAGTAACCGCTCTGCGTCAGGAACTGGACCTCGGCCTCAACGGCGTGGACCTGCGAACGGTGGAAAAGCGCCTGGGTGCCGTGAGCGCCGCCATGGACCGCCTGATGAAGGCCGAGCTCAGCCCGCCGGCCTACGAAGACCTGATCCACCTCAAGTCCATCTACAGCCGCTATCGCAACTACGCCGCCTGGCTCAAGAGCAATCGCGCCCATGCATGAACGCGCTTCCTCGGGCCTGTCGGTCATTGAGGCCATCGAGCGCGAGGCCCGGAGCCGCTATGTGCGCTTTGACGCGGCTTTCTGGCGCGAAGTCATCGAAGGTCCGCTCGTCGAGCTGACTGAGAGTCTGGCCGGTGAGCCCGCGGCCCAGAGCCGCCGGCTGGCCGAGGCCTACCTGCGGCTCTGCGCTGCCGGCATCGGTCAGGGGTACTTCTTCTCTTCGCAGGCCGGGGCCCGGAACTTCTTCTCAATGGCCTTTGGCAGCCTGCTGCCGCGCCGTCTGGCGGAAGTATCGCGCGAGAAGCGCCCGGAGGTATTGGCCCAGTGCTTCAATCTGGCCGAGAATCTGGAGCGTTCGTCAGGCTGGCTGCGCCAGATCTTCTTGCGCTTGTGCTCCCGCCTCAGCAGCCTCGAGGGGCTGGAGGCCCTGGTCTCGGACGTGGCCAGGCGTGTGTTCGAGCCGCCGGCGCGCAAGTTGGGCGAAACGTTCACGGCCAAGTGGCTGCACCTGGCCGAAGACGACCTGCGCTTTCTGCCCGGGCGCATTGAGTTCGTCGCGCCCACGGTATTGCGCATCTTTGACCGCCACCAGGACGGCCGCAACGGCGGCGCGCCCGTCACGCTGGGCGTCTGGCTTGCAGACGAGCCCGTGGCCCTGGGGCCCATGGGCGCACAGCAGCCTCCCGGTCCGCCCGAAGAAGAGGATGAGAAACTCTGGCAGGCCCTGGCCCGCTCCGACGGGCGCTTCTCACCTGCCTTCGACGCGGTGCGCAACGCCTGGCATGGCGCGGCCACGCTCCAGACTTCGCAGATGCTCGTCGTGCTCTATCCGTGAGGCAGGCCGCTGACTCTGTCCTGGCCGCTACAGCGCCTCCAGCGCGTCGCAGACATAATCCACTTCGGCCGCGCTCATGGTTGTGAAGAAGGGCAGGGCCAGAATCTGCCGGGCGATGCCCTCGGCGATATTCAGGGTGCCGGGTGATTCGCCATATTTTTCGCGGTAGAAGGGCTGCAGGTGCAGCGGCGGGTCGAAGTAGCGCTCCGTCGCAATGCCCTTGTCGGCCAGCGCACCGATGACTTTCTCGCGTGAGACGCCCTCGCGGCAGATGATGTTGAACGTGCTCCACGCGCGGCGGCAGCCGGCAATCTCCATGGGCAGGATAAAGCGGTCCTTCAGCGGCCGCAGTCGGCCGCGGTAATGCTCGGCCAGGCGCTGGCGTTGCGCCAGGGTTTCGTCGATGCGCGCAAGCTGGCTCACGCCCAGCGCCGCAGACATTTCGTCCATGCGGTAGTTGAAACCCAGCCTCGTGTGCGTCAGCCAGCTGGCGCCCTTGCCCCCGCCCTTGGGCGCGGCCGGGTCGCGCCCGAGGTTGATCAGGCTGCGGCAGGCGTCTGCGAAGGCCGCGTCGTGGGTGACAATCAGGCCGCCTTCGCCCGTGGTCACGGGGCAGCCCGGATAGCAGCTGAACACCGTGGCCAGCGCCGCGGGGCTGCCGCCGACCTTGACCGAACCCGCCTGCGCCCCCCAGGCCTGTGAGGCCTCCTCAATCACTACAAGGCCGCAGGTTTCGGCCTCGCCGCACAGCGCCGCGCTTTCGGCGGGCAAGCCAAAGGTGTGCGAAACAACCAGGGCCTGGCTTTCCTCGCTCAGAGCCGAAATGGCCTTGCGGGGGTCCAGGTTGAGCGAAATGGGGTCAATGTCCACGAAGCGTGGCCGCGCCGAGCACTGCTCAATGGCGTTGGCGGCCGCGATGAAGGCAAAGGGACTGGTGATGACTTCGCGGCCGGGAGCAATCCCCGCGGCCAGCAGCGCGGCATGGAGGGCCGTGGCATGGCTGCTGACGGCGATGGCGAACTTCGCGCCCACATAGGCCGCGGCCATTTCCTCGAAGAGGGCCGTCTGGGGCCCCTGCGTGAGTTTGCCGGACTTGAGGACGGCGCTGACCGCCGCGACGTCTTCGGGGGTGATTTCAGGCTTGCTCAGGGGGATGTTCATGGCGCCACGTTAGCTCGAAGATGCTTTGTGTGCAGCCTGCCGCTTCTCACGGGCGCTTTTGACCCTACTATCTCGCCATGTTCGTGGACGAAACCGAGTTGAAGGTCAGGGCGGGGCGCGGCGGCGACGGCCACGTCTCGTTTCATCGGGAGAAGTATGTGGACAAGGGCGGCCCCGACGGCGGCGACGGCGGTCGCGGCGGCGATGTTGTGCTCGTGGCCAGCCACCACCTCGATGGTCTGGGCCATCTGCGCTACACGAAGGAGATCAAGGCCAAGAACGGCGGAAAGGGCGGCACCAGCAACTGCCACGGTGCCAACGCTGACGACGTGATCATTGAAGTGCCCGTGGGAACGCTGGTGTATGAGCTGGTGGAGGAAGGTGAACCGCAGGCCGAGGAGCCACCCGAGCCTGAAGGCGACGAAATCCACGCCCCGCCCGAAGCCTTCACGGCCGAGGGTGCCAGCGGCGAGGACATCGAACTCAAGCCCCGTCCCCGTTCGGCCCGCCTGCTGGTCGACATGAACGAGCATGGCATGCGCTACGTCGCGGCCTACGGCGGGCAGGGCGGCCTGGGCAACAAGCACTTCGCCACGGCGACCAACCAGAGGCCCACGCGATTCAAGCCGGGCAAGCCCGGGCAGGCCAGGCACCTGCGCTTTGAACTCAAGCTCATTGCGGATGCGGGGCTTGTGGGTCTGCCCAACGCGGGCAAGAGCACGTTCTTGTCGCGCTGCACCAAGGCGCGGCCGAAGATCGGCGCCTATCCCTTCACCACCCTGGTGCCCTACCTGGGCGTGGTTCAGCTTGACGAGGAACATTCGTTTCTGCTGGCGGATATCCCCGGGCTGATCGAGGGGGCAAGCCAGGGCAAGGGGTTGGGCCACAAGTTTCTGCGCCACGTAGAGCGCACCCGTGTGCTGATCCATCTCATTGACTGCAGTGAGAACGAACCCGATCAACTCAAGATCGACCACGACGTCATCGTGCGCGAACTCAGCGCGTTCTCCGTGGAACTTGCCCTCAAGCCTCGCTTGCTGGTTGCCAACAAAGCCGACGTGCCGGGCACAGCAGAGAAGGCGCAGGAGCTGGGCCGCCTGCTGGGGCAGAAAGTTCAGGTGATATCGGGCGTGACGGGCGCGGGCCTCAAAGAGCTGCTGTGGGAAGTGTACCGGCAGGTGCAGTCCCAGCGCGTCAAGCCCGAGGGCGAAGAGCCGCACAGCGCCCAGCCCCGACTCAGGTAGCGCCGCGCTGCGAGTAATCGATCAGCACGTAGAGCTTGAAGACGCCTTCGGCTAACAGGCGGTCCTGAACGCGCGCGCGGGCATGGAACAGCCCCATGCCATCCATGCGGCGCTGACAGTCGGCCTCGAGGTCTATGGTCTCGCCTACCCGGGCCCGGGAGTAGAACTTCAGGCCCGTCAGCCCCGTGAGGTAGCCCTTGATGACGCGGCCGCCCTTGTCGCGGGCATGCTGTGCGTCTCCCGCGGCAATGGCCTGGGCCAGACACTCAATCAGCGAAGGATCCGAGAGTTCGCCGTTTTCAACGAAGGGGTCGGTCTCGCGGACCGTGCGCCGCGCGCAGATACGCTCGGCGCCCCAGACGGGAACTTCGTCCACGAGCACCATGGGCGGCCGATGAGGGATGAGCGACTTGAAGTCCGGCTGAGTCATCTTGGGGGGATTGAATCAGGACATGGCGGCCTGTCACGCACAATCGGCCCCATCACTTCACTATGGGTCTGACCTTCAGAGCCTGGCCCAGCCGCTACGGCAGGGCGCCTCAGGCGCCTGACGCGCATGGCCTCAACGCGCAACACGAGCGAAGCTGACGGGACAGAACCTGAGAAACGCAAGGACCAATCTGGGGGCGGAACTGGTCAGTTGAGCGGCATGGCTAACGTGCGCTGGGCGGCCTCGCTGAAGCAGAAGTCCCTCTTTGAGGCTGAGTGTTCATGGCGCCATGCCGAGGACACGAGCAATTCGCCCCCGCCCGACGCCACCGACTGGGACTACTTCAAAGGCGAAAAGCCTCCAACGTCGCGCACGAAAGCAATGCCGACACCGAAACAATGCTGTTCAGGGGTAGCAGCGGCAGGGAAGCGCTGCTCTATCACAGCCTTCACGGCCTGAAGAAGAATCTGAATCCGCTGTTGAGCGAAATCGAAGTTACTGAGGCCAACGGCAAGAGCGAGCGACCGGCGCACTCACTGCCGCGCCCGTCACAGTCCGAAAAACAGGACTTTTCGAGCGTAATTGAATCGGAGACTGGAATCGGCGATACTCCGGCGTGCTTTTTTAGCGGACTGCCAGATGCTGCCGGTCGCCGCTGACTGTCTTGGTCTGATGTGGTGCCATTCGAGGGGAGTGTCTGTGATGGACCTTTATCGCGTCGCAGTGCTGGTCTTGATTGTGCTGATTTGCGGGACATGCCGCGCCGACTCCGCTACGGTGCCTCAATCCTATGCCCAGGCCGCTCCAAATCCTGAGAGTATTGAGCTGACGCTGACATACCGGGGGGAACCCTTTGCCAATCAGCCAATCGTTCTGTCCTACATAGAGGATGGGATGGGCAAGGGCAAAGGAGATGCTCGGCCAGCTCCAGGCGAAGACCAGATAGCCAGGGGCACGACAGATGCCGCCGGCAAGGTCACAATTGGGAAACTCTACAAAGGCGCGTACAACGTATGCACCGCGCTTGAACACGAGATGTCCACCCGCCAAGGCCTGTTGCTGAACGTGTACCGGCGCCCGGTGCATCCGGGCAAGGACAGTGCGGCTACAATTGAACTTGAAGTTCCCGGCTGCACGCTTTTTGACGTTGCCAAGCCAGAACGTCCCGACTTTCACCTGATCGAAATCAGGTTGTGGCCTCTTTCCCACACCGGCGCTGACCTGTGGTGCAGTTCTTCCAGTGGACTTGTGAACGTCGGCTACGTTCGCACGGGGCGCTGGCGCGTGGAGTGCCACTGGAAGCACTCGGGCTCGCCCGATCGGCAGCTGCGTCAAACTGCGGAAATCGTGATTCCTCCGGGCCGGGAGTTTTCCTACAGGCCGTCATTGAAGACCTACAAGGTTTCCGGGACCGTGAAGGTTCCCAAGGAGTTCGACAGGTTCGGCGGAGAGGTCAAGATAGAAGAATTGGCCGGAAACGGGGGCTACAGCGGCCGGTACGATCTCAGCGGCAAGTTCGAGCTGGCCGATGTTCTAGAGGGAGAGTACAGCGCGTCGGCCTTTGCCAAGGCCAACAAGCTGGAGCAATTCTCAAATGGCAAGACGATCAGCGTAACGAAGGATCTGAAGGGCGTGGTCATCGACTTCTCTTCCCGCGTCGGCAAGATTGCCTATAGCCAGAAGCTTCCGGAAGGCTTCACGCGTCCGGCCGTCAAGGACGTTTCCATGCGCTTGCTCGACTCCAAAGGCGCGCCTATCGATCCCCGGCTTTCAAGGCCGCAAACGATGAACTTGGGCTATGTTGACGTTCCCGCCGGCTCTTACCTGCTTGAGGCCTCCGGTTGCTGGATTCGGACAGTCACGACCAAGGTGACGGTCAAAGCCGGCCTGACGAGTGAAGTGGAGATCATATTGCAACCTGCCGCGTGGTGCGAAATCGAGATTTCATCCCTACACCGGCCTGCCACAGAAGCGCAATTCGTCGTTGAGGACAGCCAGGGCAAGGCGCTGCCGACAACCGGCTCAGGCACGATCGTGTTCGGGCAGAACACGGACAAATCCAGGCAAAGCCTGCTGATTGTGCATGCCCTGCCGGAGAATGCCGCCCGCATCCACATTATCGCGCCGGGTTGCAAAGAAGTGGTTCTGGATGTGGACCCCAAACCCAAGAAACGCATCGGGCTGAAGTGCGCGCTTGATAAGGCGCCGTAGTTGGCTCACTAACGGGAGCCAGGCATCCTCCAGTTCTCGGGCTGTGTCCACGTACAATCGGCAATCGAAAGGTGAGGCGGTGTTGGCCTTGGCAAGTTGGTCACCCACTCTGAACGGCTGGCTCCGTGGCAGCCTCCGGTGTTTCTCAAGAGGCGCAGGCTGCTCGATTAGATCTGGGGGTAGGGTTTTCGCAATATCGGCAGCAGGTTTGGCTCCACGTAGTCCATTCCGGGAAATCCGCTCCAAGCGATTGACCTGCGAACGTAATCGGTGAAGCTTGTGCAGTGACGCTCATACAGGAGTAGCGGTTCGACTTGCGGAAAGGAAGCATCAACCGCATAGGGGGTACCGCCACTTATGTTAGCCTTGTGCAAATGGTCCGGGGCGACATCCAGCAAGAATGGTTCAGCTGCTAGCTCTGGGGCGGAATCGCGCTCATCGATTAGGTATGAGATGTACTCCGGGGTAACCTCTACGACAAACGGGTCTGTGTAAACCACATCATGGGTGCTGGTGCCCTCCTTCGCGTACGTTGCCTTGGGCCAGTTCGGGTGTGAGCCACACAAATTGACGCAGCCGACTTCGATCATCCAAGCCTGTACTGACAGAGGCACAAAGATCCCACGCTCCCACAACTCGGCCAAATACTCCTGTGCCCCAGCCTCGGCTTCGACATGTGGAGATTCGGCCCCTTCAAAGAGATAGCCGCTGCTCGCCAATTCGTCGATTAGCTCCAGAACGAGGGCACGTGCACCTCTCATCATAAGGCGCGAGAATTGCAACGCCTCCGCTTTGAAGGCAGGCTCTTTGAGCCGAGATGATTGGGACGCAAAGACAGCCCAAGCTAAATGGGATTTCGACAGAGTAATCTTACTCACATTATCCCTCTCGCATCGTCCCTTGAGCGTCTGCTCGATCATCGCGGGTTGGTCAGGGCGATCTTCAATGAGTCGAGCAAGCTCTGACAATTGTGCTCACCCGGGCCGCACGGAAGCCGCTTGGATGTACCAACGAACATGAGGTCGGAAACCTGTCGGATCAGTGACTCTTCAGCATGTAAACCTTTGAGGCTAGGGACTTGGCGGACTCCCAACCTTGCGGCTGCCGCTTTCATCCCTTTGTCAAGTGTATTGCTTGACGCCACCCATAACTGTCCTTGCTGGTCGAGGCCGACTGCAATCGTGCGCCGACTTGCTGCAATCTTGTGTCCTGCCGACCTGATCTCGTCGGCGATTTCATGTAAGGATTTTCCCTCGTAAGTTTTGCCGTTGGGTAATGAGTAGTTCGCATTGTGCACCCAAACAAAGGGATCACCTTTGGCGGGCGAGGCGAAGCAGGTGTGGTGGTCCGCTACCTGGAAGTTATTGACCTTCACAGGCGCGGCCAGCACTTTCTCTTTCACTCCGGTGACAATTGCCGAGCCATTGTCTAGCCGCAGGCGTTCGCCGACCTCCAGTTCGCCCATGTTCACCCAATGGTTGCGTGTCAGCGACCAGAATGGATGTTCGGACGTACCGATCAGTGTTGCTGGGCCATCGCCGTCTTCGGCGTCACCTCCCTTCTCGCCCTGGGCGCGTGAATGCGCCTCGCGGCGATGGCTAAAGTGTATCAGCACGTCCGTTTCGCGGACGTAGGTTTTCACCACCGGCCTGAAGCCCGGCTCGCTGATCTGAAGTGCGCATTTCATGCGTGAAGCATGTCCAGCCTGCAAATAGCCGCACAGCTTGTTAGGCTCGCGGGCCTTGCTCCACGGAGAACGCCATGAGTAACCCTCCCCGCCTCCCCAAGCCGCGCAAACCTCTGGCTCACGCCGCAGCGCCAACCCAGCCGGGCCCCCAGGGCCGCTCCTACCCGCCGCCCGTCCGCCCCCAGCCCGCCTATGCCGCGCACTTCGGTCACGCGCCTGGTTTGGCACTGCGTCCACCGCGCTATGCGGCCTTTGGCGCGCTGCACGCGCTCTGGTACATGTTGTCGGGGGCGGTTATCACTCTGCTGGGCGGGGCACTCGCGAAGATTGAGCCAGGAACGGTGGCCTATCTGCTCATGGTCCTCGGGACTGTGTTTATCATTTCCGGCGTTGCCAACGGGCTGCTCTCGATTCTGGGAAACGTGGTGGGGGTTTACCTGGGGTTGGTCGTGGGCGGCCTGGGCGTGATCGTGAACATCATCGGGTTGGTGAAGGGCGGGGCTGCTCCCGGGCCCATCATTGGCCTGGTGATCCAGATGTCTATCTTCGCGCTGGGTGTGGAGGCCATCCGCCGCTATGGCGACTATCAGGCGGCGCTTTCCGACTTGCCCCGTAGCGAGCCCTTACCCATGCGCATGGCGGCTCCTGCGGCTCCGGCTGACGCGGCCCCCTCGGAGCCTGTGCCCGCGGCGCCGGCCAACGACGCTGCCATGACTCCGGGGGCACGCCGCAAAGCCCTCTTGTCGGTTTTGCAACTGGCGGCCTCTATCGATCCTTTGCAGGCCCAAGTGAGGCTGGAGCGGGCGCGGGCCGCGGCCATCCGCGTGCTGAGCCCCAAGGATCAGCCCGAGATTGACAAGGCGCTTGAACGGCCTGTGGCCGTCAGTGATGTCCAGGCCCAGTTGCTGGAACATACCGCAGCCATCGGCGGTAACGCGAAGCTGGCGACCGCCCTTCGGCGCTGCCTCGAACATGTGCTCAAGACCGAAGCGGGTATCACGGCCGCTGGTCAGGAATTCCTGGACGCCTATGACCTCGCCCTGGGCGAATAGGGCTGAAGTGGCCGGCAGATTGGTGGGCCCGCCGGGATTCGAACCCGGAACCAAGGGATTATGAGTCCCCTGCTCTAACCGTTGAGCTACAGGCCCAAAACCTTCATTTCAAGCGGGTTTCAAGGCGACTGGTCGGAGCGACATGTTGCTGCGAGCCAACCAATCAGCCACCCCATCCGACTCGAACACGGGCGAAACCCTGCTTGTGGCCACACGCTAAACGCAAAGCGCCATCCCGTCCACGGGGCGACACTGCCGCGCCGCGTCATGGCGATGTTTCTTGCCACGTCGCCTCCGCGGCCCGGGACTGGCGCGTGACGCTTCTCGCGCTGTCCGGTGAGGCGGATCATGCCGGTCTGCCGGTGCGGTCAAGGGATCTCGGCTTCTGATGCCGGCCCTGCGGGCGATTTTCTCTGGGCGGCTTGAAGGAGCTTCACAGCCTCGGGTGGGCCCTCCGCCATCACGATTTGCAGGGCCGCCGCGAACAGGGCCGATGTGGACTCCTTGGCCGAGGCTCGCGCGAGGCCATAAATCCGCGCCGGCGTCACAAACATGTGAAACCACTGGGCCATGCGCGCGACTCCCTCGGCCTGGCGCTGCAGCCGCGTCGCCGCCGAGACCTCCAGACCCTCCTGCTCGGGGATTTCCTGAGGCAGGCCGTGCTGCGCAGCCACAGTCAAGCGTACCTCGCGCGAAAGCAGGCGCTGGGCGGCGCCGGTGGCGGCGAAGCGGCGCTGGGTGGTGGTGCAGAAGTCGCAGCGGGCTTCTGGCGCGCCGCGAGCAAACTCCACGCGTGCGCCGCAGGAAGGGCAGGGTTGGGCCAGGGCTCCGAGCTTGAGGAACTCGACGTCAAAGCGGCGCGTGCAGAAGCAGCCCGGGCAGGTGGTGACTTCCACCCCGTGGCCCTGGAGCGAGAACAGGCCGCAGCGCGGGCACTCCCAGTCAAAGTACAGGGAATAGTCGTGGCTGGCGGGGCCCACCACCTCGACGCTGCCCTGGCCGTAGATCATCTCCAGCACCGGCCCCTGGTGCTCGGGCGCAATCAGGCGCAGGTAGGCGCTGAGCATCTGCGACGAGGCAATGCGCAGGCGGGCCTCGAATGAAAGGCCCTCGGGGTCCGGCGGCGAGCCCAGTTCCTGGCGGGCCTGGGCCAGTTCGCGCAGCACCGCCAGCATGGCCTTGACGGCCTCCATGGGGTTTTCATTGGCGCCAAAGCCAAGGGCGGCCGTGGCCTGATTCAGCCGGGTGTAGAGCGCGCTCACCCGACCGCCCAGCCTCGCGTGCAGCAGGTCAAAGCCGATCCAGCGGGCGTAGCGCCGGCGCAGTTCGTGGTTGGTCAGCACGCGCGGCGGCACGTAGGAGGGCATTTCAGCCATGAGCCAATCGGCCTCGCGGGCGGCCGCCTCCAGGGCCGCCTCGAAGGCGGGTTGCCCCGGGCTTGACCCGCGGGCCTGGGCCGACGCCTGGTCCAGGGCCTGGCCGTGACGCTCAAAGCGCCGCATATAGCCTTCGGGGTCGGCCATGGCGCGGCGGTTGAACTCGGTCCACTGGTCTGAGTCCAGCCAGACCGTGAAGTCAAAGCCGCACCAGGTGCCGCAGCTTTTGCAGAGTACCCAAGCGCCCTCGCTGACGCTGGGGGCGCCGCAGCGTTCGCAGCGCAGTGTGAGGCGGATGGCCATAGCTCAGAGAATCTGCTCGGGGATCCAGCCGCCGCTGACGTCAAGCTGGGTGCCGTTGATGTGGTCACTGCCGGCATTTAGCATGAAGGCCAGCGCGTGGCAGAGGTCGGCGTACCGGGCAAAGCGCCCGGCAGGCGGCTTCACAGGTTTGATGACGCTGTTCTCCATGATGCCCACGCCCAGCGTATTGACGGTGATGCCGTCCTGGGCCAGGGCCGCGGCTGCGCTGCGCGTCAACATGCCCAGCCCCGCCTTGGCGATGTGGTAGGGCACGGTGAGGCGGTTGTACATGGGCCGTTCGTTGCCGGCATAGCCCAGGTTGACCACGCGGCCAAAACGCTGGCGCCGCATGTAGGGCAAAGCTGCGCGCATGCAGTAGAACGACGTGTAAAGGTTGCTCTCAAGCTGGTCGCGCCACTGGGCGGGGGTGAGTTCGAACAGGTCCACGCGGGTGTAGTTGCCTACGTTGTTGACCAGCACCTCGAGGGAGCCGAGCTTGCCGGCGGCATCGTCCACGGCGGCGGCGGCCTCGCGGTCGTTGGTCAGGTCGCCGCGCACGAGACAGCCGCCGGGCGTCAGGCGGTTGCACTCCGCCAGCGTGGCCCGGGCCGCGCGCAGGCTGGCGCGGCAGTGAATGGCGACTTTGACGCCGCAGCGGGCGAGGAAGAGGGCCAGGGCCTGGCCGTTGCGCTTCGCGCTTCCGGTCACAAGGGCGGCGCGGATGCGGGGATCAAGGCGCGGCGGGGCCTCATCGGGTACGCCGACCAGGGCGGCGGAACGTGACTTGCGTTGGGCCATGGAGGAACCTTGGCAAAGTCAGGGTCTTGAGGCAAGGCGCAGGGGACAAAAGCCCGTTTGAGGGCAGGCCCGGGCAAGCTAGACTCGCCCGCCCATTGGCAGGGCGCCACCATGTCCGGAACACGCGTTGAACCTCAGGCCATTGAACAGCAGGGCCAGGATGTCCTGACCCGCACCATCGCCGTCAATTTCGGCCCGCAGCACCCGGCCACGCACGGCACGCTGCGCGTCAAGATGGAGTTGCTGGGCGAGAACATCGTCAAGGTGGATCCTGAGATCGGGTTTCTGCACACGGGCTTTGAGAAACTGGGTGAGTACCACACTTTCAACCAGTGGGTGTGCACGACGGACCGCATGAACTACATGAGCCCGCTGTGCAACAACATCGGGTTCGTCACGGCCGTCGAGGAACTGCTGGGCATCGAGCTGCCGCCGCGCGGGCAATATCTGCGCGTAATCATGGCCGAGCTTTCGCGTATCGCCGACCATGTCGTGTGCTGCGCGCTGCAGGCCATGGACCTGGGCGCCTTTTCCGTCATGCTCTGGGGCTTCATCGAGCGCGAAAAACTCTACGACCTGTTCGAGATGGTCACGGGCGCGCGCCTCACCACCAGCTACACGCGCGTGGGCGGCATGATGCGCGACGTGCCCGGCGAGTTTGTGCCGCGCTGCCGCAAGTTCATCCGCGAGTTCCCCGAGGCGCTCAAGGAAATCGAGAAGATGCTGGCGCGCAACCGCATCTTCCTGGATCGCACCATCGGCGTCACGCCCATTGGCCGCGAAGACGCCATCTCCTATGGCCTGACGGGCCCGCTGCTGCGGGCCACGGGCGTGGCCTATGACGTGCGGCGCGCCCGCCCCTACCTGGTTTATCCCGAGCTGGACTTCGACGTCATTACGCGACAGGAGGGCGACGTGTTCGCCCGCTTCTGTGTGCGCATGGATGAAATGCGCGAGTCGCTCAAGATCATCAGCCAGGCTCTGGACCGCCTGCCGGGCGGCGAGATCAATATTGACGACAAGAAGACCGTGCTGCCGGAGAAGGCTGCGGTGTACACGGAGATGGAGAGCCTGATCGTGCACTTCAAGCAGATCATGAAGGGGCACGGCCTGAAGACGCCGGTCAACGGCAAGATCTACTCCTGCACGGAGAGCCCCAACGGCGAACTGGGCTGGTACCTTGAGACGGACGGCTCGGCCGTGGCGTACCGCCTGCGCTGCCGCCCGCCGAGCTACATCAACTACGGCGCCTTCCCGCAGATGGTGAAGGGCAACTACATTGCGGATTGCGTGGCCTGCCTCAGCTCGCTGAACATTATCGCGGGCGAATTGGACCGTTGAGGCCCGCGCGGTCTACCAGGGACGAAGGACGGACTTTCAGGGCGCCTTTCATTCGACATCCGCCATTTGAGATTCGGAATCAGCGAGCAACGCGAGCGAACATGCCCAAACAACTCAAACCCGAAACCGTCGAGCGCATCAAGCAGCTGGCCGCCCGCTACCCCAAGCCCGATGGAGCTTTGCTCTCCGCCCTGCGCGCCGCTGAGCGCGAGTTCGGTTACATCGACGCCGAAGCCTGTGAAGCCGTGGCCAACGTTCTGGGCATGCCGCCGGCCGCCGTCTGGGGCGTGTTCTCCTTCTACACCACCTTCCGCAGAGAGACGGACGGCAAGCACATCATTTACGTCTGCAGCACGCTGCCCTGCGCCATGCGCGGCTCCGAAAGGCTCTTTGACCATCTCAGTGAAAAACTGGGCGTGGCAAGGGATGAAACCACCCCCGACAAGCTCTTCACCCTCAAGAAGGCCGAGTGCCTGGCCGCCTGCGGCACGGCGCCCTGCATGCAGATCAACGAGGACTACTACGAAGGTCTGACGCTGGAAATGGCCGACCAGATCCTCGAAGACCTCAAGGCCGGCAAATACCCCGCCCGCCACGTCACGCAGTAGCCACGGGTTCTTTCAGGCGTATTCGATTTCGCTGCCGCGCGCGGCTTCGTCGAATGTTCCCTGGTCGTAGACCTTGCAGCCCCGCACGAAGGTCATCTTCGGCCAGCCCGTGAGACGCTGGCCGTGCCAGGGGCTCCACTTCACGCGCGTGAACTGCCGCTCATTGCGCACTTCGCGGACCTCCGTGGTGTCCACCAGGGTCAAGTCGGCGTCGAACCCCGGCTCGATGAAGCCCTTGCGCTTGAGGCGATAGGCGCGGGCAGGCGCTTCGCACATCCACCAGGCCAACTGCTCCAGGCTGCAGCGGCCGCGCGCCGCGCTGTCCAGCATCAGGGCCAGCGAGTTCTCGATGGCGGGGATGCCGCTGGGCGCCTTCCAGATGTCCTGGCGCTTTTCGTCCAGGGTGTGTGGGGCGTGGTCGGTCGCGATGCAGTCGATGGCACCCGCGTGCAGGGCCTGCCACAGGCCCCGGTTGTCGGCCTCACTCTTGAGCGGCGGGTTCATCTTGGCCAGGGTGCCCAGACGCTCATAGGCCGAAGTGTTCAGCAGCAGGTAGTGGGGGCATACCTCGGCCGTGATCAGCTTGGCCTCGATGCTGCGTCCCGGCGTGAAGAACTCCGTCTCGCGCGCCGTGGAGCAATGCAGCACATGGAGGCGGTGCTGGTGCTTCTGCGCCAGTTCGTAGGCCTGCCTGGTGGCGCGCCAGGCCACTTCGGCGTCGCGTACTTCACTGTGGACGGCGAAATCCGTGCGATGCTTCAGGCGCTCGGCGTTCTGGCGCATCAGCATCTCACACTCGGCGTGAACGGCAATCACCCGCTGTCTGGGCGTCTGGGCGAAGATGCGGTCCAGGGCCACGGGGTCATCGACGAGCAGGCTGCCGGTGCTCGAACTCATGAAAATCTTGATGCCGCAGACGCGGCGGGCGGCGGCCAGTTCCTGCACGTTGTCAGCCGTGGCGCCGATGAAGAAGCCGAAGTTGGCGTGGGACTTGGAAGCGGCCAGCGCGAGCTTTTCGTCGATCAGGGCCTGGGTCGTCGCGCTGGGTTCGGTGTTCGGCATCTCAAGGTAGCTCGTGACGCCGCCGGCGACGGCCGCGCGGGAGCCGCTTTCGAGGTCTTCTTTGTGGGTGCGGCCGGGTTCGCGGAAATGAACGTGGGTGTCAATGATGCCGGGGAAGAGATGAAGTCCGGCGGCGTCAATGACGGTCGCGCCTGAGCGATCGACCGAGGGGGCCACGGCGGCGATGTAGGGGCCGTCGGTGCGGACTTCCAGCGGTTGAAAGCGGCCGCGATGAAATACGAGCGCGCCGGCAATGACGTAGCTTGGCATGGCGGGATTGTAGCACTGCGGCCAAGAGCCGTAAGAACGGGCCCTGGCGTCACCCGAACTGCCCCTGCGATGGCTGTCGGAGTAACGGGCTTTGCCCGGTTTCGGCCCTGGCCTGACACCGGAAAGGCTGGCATTTCGACCTTGTCGGTGCCTGCCAAGGTCGCCTCAGGTGGAAAGCGAAGGCCGGCCCGTTGCCGGGCCGGCCCGCTATGGAGCGTTTACAAGCCGCGCGAACTAGCGGCGTCCGCCGCCGCTGCCTCCGCCGCTGCCTCCGCCGCCCATGCCGGGGATCATCTGACCCCAGTCACCCATGCCGGGAATCATGCCGCCCATGCCGGTGGGGTTTTCCTTGTACTTCTTGTACTGCTCCTCAGTCAGGACGGCCTTCACCTGCTGGTCCTGGTCGGCCATGGTCTGCTGGATGTCCTTCTGGGCCTGCTCGGGGGTGAGGGTTCCCTCCCTGGACTGGGTGCGGATGTCCTGGATCTTCTTGAGGGTCTCGTCCTCGATGCGGTTGAGGTTTTCAGCCGCGCGCTCGTCGAGGCCCAGGTTGGTGTTGCGCTGCTTGCGGCCCTCGGTGCGCATGACGTCCATGGCCTTCTTGCGCAGTTCCGGGTCGCTCATGATGCGCCGCATGGAGCCCATGGGGTCGCTGGCGTCAAAGGGGATGTCGTTTTCCTTGGCGATGCGCTCGGCGTCGGCCATGCGAGCCTGCATGTCGGCCTGCTGCTTCTCGCGGCGTTCCTTTTCACGGCGCTCGGCCATGGCCTGGAACTCCTTGAAGCGCTCTTCCTCAGAGGCAGCTTTGGCCGCCACTTCGCCGCCAAGTTCCTCGATGGCCTTGTTCAGTTCAGCGAGCTTTTCAGGGCTGATGGCCTTGAGCTTCTCGTCCTGGGCTGCCAGCTTCTTCTCCAGGCTGGCCTTTTCCAGTTCCAGGGCTTCCAGGCGCGCGCGCAGCGCGGCAATGTCGGCGCCGGCCTTGTGGTCGTCCGCCCCCCGGGCCGTGCCCTTTTCCGCCATGTCTGATTCAAGCTGGGCCACTTTTGCGTTCAGCGCGGCAATCTTGCCGTCGGTAGCCGAGTTGTCCTGGCAACCCGCAACCCAGAGCGAGGCCGTCAGCAGAAGTGAGGCAGCGAGGTAACGCTTCATTGCATTCTCCGGTTCTTGGAGCCCGGCGGGCGCCCTGGTCCTTCGCGCCCTGTCGCAGGCAATCATAGTGCGCAGGGGCGGCATAACCTCACGGGCAAATCCGCAAATTCATGTCCAAGCTATGCTTGCGCCATGCCTCGGCGCAACCTGAACCTCTTTCTGCTCTGGCTTGGCCAGTTCGTGAGCGCTACGGGCGACGCCTTCTTTTCCACGTGCGTCGGATTCCTGGCGCTTTTTCTATTGACCCGTCAAGGCGGGCCCGAGCCCGGCCTGGTCGTCGGCATCACGCGCGGCGTGGACGCCTTGCCCTTCCTGCTGTTTGGCGCCTATGCCGGCGTGCTGGTCGACCGCTTTGACCGCCGCAAGACCATGCTGGTGTCTGATCTGGCGCGGGCCCTGATTCTCGCCTGCATTCCCCTTCTGTTTTTCACGGGGCTGCTGGCCTGGTGGATGCTGCCGGCTGCGGCCTTCCTGCTTTACAGCTTCAGCACGCTGTTCAATCCCGCGCGAGATGCCCTAGTGCCGCTGCTGGCCGAGGGCGGAAACCTTCTGCGCATCAACAGCTGGTTCCAGACCAGCGGGCAACTCGCCATGATTCTGGGCGCCACCCTCGTGGGCCTGCTGGTTCCCGCCGCCCAGGGTGAGATTTCCGAGGCCCAGGCCTCGCGCATGGCCTGGCTGCTGGCCGCGGACGCCGCCACCTTCCTTTGTTGCTTTGGCTGCATTCTGGCCATCGCCGCGCCGCCGGCGGCGGCCGTGGCGCGCAAGGCGGGCGGCAGCCTGAGCGAGCTGAAGGAGAGTGTGGTCTTTGCGCTGAAGGACAGCCGGCTCAGGGCCCTGCTGCTCATCACGGCGGTGAACAATTTCTTCATTATGGGCCCGGCGATTGTGGGCGCGCAGTTTCTGATCCTGCGCGAGTTCAAACTGGGCCCCGCGGAATACGGCTGGTTTGAGGGAACCCTGGCCCTGGGCTGGTTTGCGGGAACCCTGCTGATTGCGCGCCTGGCGCCGCGGCTGAAGACGGGCCATCTGGTCCTGGCGGGCATGCTGCTGGACGGTCTGACCTATGTTCCGTTTCTGTGGGTGCCTGACTTTGGCTGGTCGCTGGTGTTGATTTTCGCCCACGGCCTGGCCATTCCCCTGATTACGGTAGGGCGCACTACGCTGATACAGCGCTACTACGAAAACGTGAGGCTGGGTCGCATCTTCTCGCTGGTGGCCCTGACCGTGCAGGGCTTCACGGCCCTGAGCGCGCTTTGTACCGGCCTGGCCCTGACCTGGCTTTCGGCGCGGGAACTGTTCTTCGCTGCCGGCGTGCTGGGGGCGGCCTGCGGCGTGGCCGGGCTGGGGTTTGCTTCGCTGCGGCGCACGGCATGATGGAGTGGCGGCGGCCCTCAAGTTATAGTTCGCCCGGAGGGGCAACATGACCGACGACCGCAGACACATGTGGCGCGCACTGGAGCTGGCGCGACGCGGCAGGCCCTATGTCGCGCCCAATCCGATGTGCGGCGCAGTCATCGTCAGGGACGGCAAGTTAGTGGCCGAGGCCTGCCACGAGGCCTTTGGCGAGCTTCATGCGGAGGCGGCGGCGCTGAAGGTGGCCGGGTCCAATGCACGGGGCTCGACGCTGTATGTGACGCTTGAACCCTGCTGCGAACACTACGAGGGCAAAAAGACGCCGCCCTGCGTGCCGGCGCTGATCGAGGCCGGCATCAAGCGCGTGGTCGTGGCCGTGGAAGACCCGCACCAGCACGTCCGGGGCAAAGGGCTCAAGCTGCTGCGCGACGCCGGAATTGAAGTGGAAATCGGTGTCTGCAAGGAGGAGGCGCGGGAGCTCAACGCGGCCTACTTCAGCCACGTCGAGCGCGGCCGCCCCCTGGTGACCGCCAAGTGGGCCATGACGCTGGATGGCAAAATCGCGACTCGCACCGGTGACGCCCGCTGGATCACCAGCGATCAGGCGCGCAACGAGGTTCACTACGACCGCGGCTGCACCGGGGCCATCGTCGTGGGTATCGGAACGGTGCTCATCGATGACCCGGAGCTGACAGCGCGCGGCGAGGTAGGCCGCCAGCCTGTGCGCGTGGTGGTGGACACGGACTTGCGCCTGCCGCTCGAAAGCAAGCTCGTGCGGACGGCCGACCAGGGGCCGGTGTTTGTGTACGCGGCGGAGGACTCCAGCGCCGAGCGCCAGGCCCAGCTTGAGGAAGCGGGCGTCTACCTGATTCTGCTGCAGCGCCAAGGCAAGACCCACCTGCGCTGGATGGAAATCTGCACGGACCTGGGCGAGCGCGGCGTCAATTCAGCCATCATCGAGGGTGGCGGCAGCCTGGTCGCCAGCGCGTTTCAGGAGCGTGCGGTGGACCGCGTGAAGATTTTTGTAGCGCCCAAGGTGTTTGGCGGGGAGGACGCCAAGAGCCCCGTGGAGGGCCCGGGCGTGCCTGACGTGTCGCGGGCGGTGACTTTCACGAAGCTTCACACGCGCACCCTGGGACCCGACATCGTCATTGAAGGAACGGTGGTTTATCCGACGGACGACGGACCTTCGCCCAGCGGCTATTGGACGGGCTATGGCGGCGATAATCCGTGATTGTCACGCGGGAGACATGAGGTTTGCACAGCTTGCACAGCTTGCACTGGCACAATTGCCTCGATTTGCTTGATGTGCCAAATTTGAAGGGCGTGCAGCCTTGCCAGCGCCGGGCCTTGCAGCTACATGGATAGCAGGGGCTGAAACCCGGTTGCAACTTTTGATTGTCGCAAATCATACCGTTGCAGCACCTTGCGCCATAACTCTCCCGGCATCTCGACTCCATGCGCTACTACACCACCAGCGAAGTCGCAAAAATCTGCAAGGTCCACCGAAACACCATCCTGACGGCGATCCGCAAGGGCGTTTTGCGTATTCACCGCACTCCCGGCGGCCATGCGCGGATCTCGCAGGAGGACCTCGACGAGTTTATCCATCGCCGGAGCCTGGCCACGACGAAGGTCAAGTCGGCCAAGCGCGTGCTGATTGTCGATGACGATCCTGTCTTCAACCAGATCACGAGCGCCGTGCTGGCCAGTGCGGGATACTCGGTGCGGGTGGCGGCCACGGGCTTTGAGGCCGGCATACTGCTGGCCGAGTATCGCCCGGATATCGTGCTGGTGGACCTGATGTTGCCGGACATCCGCGGTGATGCGATCTGCCGCCGTATCCGCTCCACCCCGGCCCTGGCGGATATGGCCATCCTGGCCATCTCTGCCACCAGCGACAAACCGCTGGTGGACCAGTTGCTGCGTGCGGGGGCCGACGATTTTCTCGCCAAACCTTTCAACCATGAGTCGCTGCTCACGCGCGTGAGTTACCTGCTCAGTCCCGTGGGTGTCAGCGCACGCACCACGCGCGTACTCTGACCGTCACGGCCGCTTCGAGCTACAATCGTTGCATGCGTCTTGCCGCGCTCTGTGTGCTGGCCGGTCTGCTTGCCTCTACGGCAGCAGCCCACCCCTTTGACGACCGGGCGGACATGATCACGCACATCGCCGTGACCGCCGACCGCAAGCTGCATGTGACCGTCCTCTATTACTTTGCCACGGTCCCGGCCTCCTACGTGGAGGCGCGCTTCAAGCTTGATGCGGACCGCAACGACAAAATCACCTCCGAAGAGCGCGACAAGCGCCTGGCCGAACTGGCTCAGGAGCGGCTGGACAACATGGACATGAGCGTCCATGGCCGGCGCGTGCGGCTGGTCAACGACGCGCGGCGAAACGAGTGTTTTGACCTCAACAATCCGGAGAACGACTTTTCCGCGCCGGGCGGTTTTTCAGTCGTGAATGTGCGCCTGGGCTATGCCCTGAACTTCACGGCGGACCTCGCGATGGAGCCTGAGCAGGGCGGCTATCGCGTGCTGCTGACCTTCATGAACAAGGCCGAGAGGATTGACGATCCCGATACCCAGATCCGCGCCTTTGATGAGCGGGTGCAGCCCCGGGTCGTGATCGAAAACCTGCGCCATGAGCGCTCCGACGGCGGCCTGTTCCAGGTACGGTTCTCCTATGGCGTGGCATCGCAGCCGCCGCCCGTGGAGCCGCCCGTCATGCAACAGCAGCCCGGTGCGTCGCAGAGCTCCCGCGAGCAGCTCAAGGCAATGGAAGAGCGCCCTCGCGAGGACCAGAACCGCGAAGGCTTTTTCCAGGGACTGTTTTCGGCCCTGCGCTCGGGTGAGGGCGACTTCATCTACTGGTTCACGGCACTGGCCTTCGTCTTTGGCTGGGGTGCCTGGCACGCGCTGCAACCCGGCCACGGCAAGACGCTCGTGGCCAGTTACCTGATCGGGACTCACGGCCGGCCTTCCGATGCCCTGTTTCTGGGCGTGGTGGTGACGCTTGCGCACACCAGCGGAGTGCTGCTGTTGCTGGGCGGCATCACTCTGGTGCGCGAGCTCTATCCGGAGATGTTCGCGGACCCCGCCAAGGCATTGAGCGAATGGATCACGGTGGCCGTGGGCGCCACGATCCTTTTCATGGGCGTGGGCCTGCTGCTCAAGCGCGCCGAGGCCGGCCACGCCCACGAGCATGACGTCTTTGGCCGCCACGTTCACCCCGAGGACGACCACGGGCATGGCGCGCCGCCGGACCCCAAGCGCATGAGCCGCCTGGAGATACTCAGGCTCGGCATTCTGGGCGGTGTGGTGCCCTGCCCGGCGGCCTTTGTGATTGCCCTGATTTCGATTGAGCAAAGGTTGTTCGCGGCGGGGTTGTTGCTGGTGCTGGTCTTCAGCCTGGGGCTGGCCCTGGTGCTGGCCACCATCGGCCTGATGCTGGTGGCAACCAAGAGCTACATGCATGCGCGTCGCAACAGACCGAGAAACGCACTCTACCGCTTCATGGAAACGAAAGTGCCCGTTCTGGGCGCGCTGGCCATCACGCTGATCGGCTTTACCATGGTGCTGATGGCTCTCTTGCGTCTGCAAGTGCTTGATCTGGCCACGTTCACGGCCTGAGAATTTCTACAGCAAGGAGGATCCCATGAAACGATGGACCCTGTTCGCGCTGGCCCTTTCGCTGCTGGGCGGCGCTGTCACTGTGATGCCCGTAAGGGCCGACGAAGTGCCCAAGGCGGCCGAGGCGCCCAAAATGGGCGAGAGCCACGCCGCGGCCATCAAGGCCTACGAGAGCTTCCAGGCTGCCCAGAAGACCTCAAGCGCGGCACGCGCGGAAGCCTTGAAGGTCTATCGCGAGGCCAAGGGCGAAGAGGCCCAGAAGGCGGCACTGGAGAAATACCAGGCCGTGGTGGAAGAACAGAACGCCAAGGTGGAGGCTGCCCGGGACGGGTTTGTCTCCGCCTTTGACAAGGCCGACGTGGATGGCTGGGACCTCACAGCCCATGCGGAAGTGGTGGAGATGGGCCTGCTGATGTCGGGGAGCCTCAGGCAGGAGAAGGACCCCAAGGGCGCCGTTCACTGCTACGAGAAGCTGCTGGAGAAACTTCCCAAGAGCCGCCTGGCAGGCGTGGTACGCAGCAACTACCTGCCTAATGCCCTGATGATGACGGGTGACTACGAGGCAGCCCAGGTCCGCGTTGAGGCCCTGGTGAAAGAGGCCGATGAAAACCAGAAGCCCGGCATGATGACCACGCTGGGCGACATCAAGGCCGTTAAGGGCGACCTCGAAGGGGCACAGAAAACCTACGCCGAGGCCCTCAAGCTCATTCCGGACAAGCTTGAGAAGAATGACGTTCGCGCCAGCGCCAGGCGCTACCTCGAACCCAGGATTGCCCTGATCGGGAAGCCCGCGCCGGAAATCAACAGCAAGCACTGGCTGGGCGCTGAAGCAAGGCCCCTCTCGGCGATGAGGGGTACCGTGCTGCTGATTGACGTCTGGGCGACGTGGTGAGGCCCCTGCAAGTCAGGCATGCCGGGATTGCATGCCCTTCACAACAAGCTCTCAAAGGAAGGATTCTCCGTGCTTGGCGTGACGAAGTATTTCAACTCAGGCTCACTGCCGGGCGAAAACGGTGACATGAAGGCCCGCCTGTCCAAAACGACCTCCGTCAAGGACATGGACGAAAAGGCGTTCGGCGAACACCTCAAAACCTTCCATGAACGCGTCCAGCCCAGCTACCCCTTCGTGGTGGCGAGCCGGGAAGAACTCGACGCGTACAAAGTGCCGGGTTACCCCACTCTGTTTGTGGTGAACAAGGCCGGGGTGATCGTTTATGTGCAGGTGGGCGGCGGGCGTGAAGCCGTCCTCGAGGCCGTCATCCAGCGCCAGCTCAAGGCAAAGTAAGGTTGGGGAGTGACAGGGCGGCGCCGTCGAGCGCCGCCCCGCTGTTTTCAGGCATTCACGTTGACGCGGTCATACAGCGGGTCCCAGCTCGCGATGCGTCCCTGCACCGTGAAGTTGTCGCCGCGGCGCAGGCCTGAAAGCTCGCGGCTTTTCGCAGCATCAAAGCGCACGGCAAGTTTGGTGCGCAAACCGCTCAGGGTGCCCACGACCGTGCGGCCGTCCTTGAGTTCTTCGGGCACGTCAAAGCTGCTGGTCAGCTCCACGCGCTCGACTATCACGGGCAGGGTCACGCTCTGGTCCTTCAGCTTGGCCAAGGCCTCGTCGCGTTCGCTGCCCAGCAGCGAAGCGTCGGAAAGCCGGTCCAGCACGGCCATGATGCCGCCGTCGCCGCGCGGCGTGTTGTCGGGTTTCGGCCCGGGCAGGTTCGTCAAAGGCGCGGCCACCTTGGCGGCTTTGGCCGCGGGCTTTGGCTGTGGCCGCAATGCGGGCGCGGCGACGGGCAGCTCGATGGGCCTGGCCGGAGGCGGGGCAGGCACTTTCATGGGCGCGGCCTGGGGCGCCAGTTGCTGCATGGTGTCGGTAATGGCCCGGGCCAGAAGCACGGCCTCGGAAATGGCCGAGTACATGCGCGCGGGATCGCTGACCATGCCGCGCTGCTCCATCATGATGTTGCCGGCATAGAGCACGAAGTCCGGTCGCGTCTGCACGATGCGGAAAAGGGCCTGGCGGATAGCGGGCTGGCTGACGAAGTGACGCACGGCGTTTTCGTCGCGCCCCTTGAGGATGAAGGCGTCGTCGATGGCCGAGTCTCCGACGTGAATGTCCTGCCCGCCGAAGAACTTGCCGACCTTGCTGAACACGCTCTCCTGGTGGATCTGCAGGCCAAGGGGCATGGGGCAGTTGAGCATGGCCTGGAACTGGGTGTAGGTGCTGCGGTTCTTGCCCGGGCCGCGGGTGATGGTGCCGATGTGGACGTAGATGCCGTCAAACCAGCCGGAGATGTGGGGCCGCGAGGTCCAGCTTTCGCCGCCGGTCATCTGCAGGCCGTAGGTGGCGGCAAAGCGCGCCCAGTTTTCGCGGGCCTTCTTGCTCTGGTAGATGCCCAGAGCCGCCAGACCCACGAACAGGGCGATGAACAGCGGGAAGATGATGAGGGGCGCGAAGTCCGCCGCGAGAAAGATGCAAATCATGGGTGTCATGGCTGGCTCTCAGTCAGACTCGACAATCAGCCGCTCAAATAAAGGGTCCCAGCCGGCCACCTTGCCGTGGACCTTGATGAACAGGCCCCGCGTGAACGACTCGACCTCCGCGTTGCGGGATTCCGGGTAGCGCACGGCAATCCTCAGCTTGCTGCCTTCCACGATGCCGATGAGCGTGCGCCCGCCGCGCAGTGCCTCGGCCATTTCGTGCCCGCCAGCGGTCTGCTCCACGCGCTCAGTGCTGACGGGCCCCGCCACTGCCTTGCCCATAAGCATGGCGAGTAGCTTGTCGCGCTGTGCCAGACTCGTGGCAGGGTCCACCAGCCGCGCTACCAGCGTTCCCATGGCCGCCTCCGAACGCGTGGGAGGCAGGGCGCTTTGGGGCTTGGACTTCTGATGGGGCGCGTGCTTTCGTGTGGCCATGGCTCAAGCATGCAGCGGGAAGTGACCGATGTCGATTAGATTACGCGCCAGCTTTTGGAACCTGCGGCAGGTCGTCATCCAGCACCCAGGGGCCCTTGCGGGTCTCGCGGCTGAGGGTGCGAGCCAGAGCGTCGAGGAACTGGTCGCGGGGTACGGGCCTTGTGCCGTAGCGGGCCATGTGGGGCGTGTAGGTTTCGGCATCGACGAAGTCGAATCTCCAGCGGGCCAGTTGCTGCACCAGGGCGACGAAAGCGACCTTGGAAGCGTCATCGCGCCGGTGGAACATGCTTTCGCCGCAGAACATGCCCCCCAGGCTGAGGCCGTAGAGGCCGCCCGCCAGTTCGTCTCCGGCCCAGGCCTCAACGCTGTGCGCCACGCCGGCCTCGTGCAGGGCCTCAAAAGCGCGCCGCAGCGCGGGGGTGATCCAGGTGCCGCGCTCGCCCTTGCGCGCGGCCTGGGCGCAACCGGCCATGACGCGCGAGAAGGCGCGGTCCAGCGTGATGCGAAAGGGCCTCTTGTGCAGGGTCTGGCGCAAGGAGCGCCAGAGCTTGATTTCGCCCACCGCCAGCAGGTAGCGCGGGTCGGGGCTGAACCAGAGCAGGGGCATGCCCTCATGGGGCCAGGGAAAGATGCCGCAGGCATAGGCGGCCAGCACGCGCGCCGGCGCCAGGTCGCCGCCGACGGCCACGATGCCGTCTTCGTCGGCCCCGCGCGGGTCAGGAAAGGCGATCTCGCGGCTCAGGCGGTACACGGGCACAGGCCAAGTCTAACAGCGGGCGTTTGCCGCGGGGCAGCGCCTTGATGAGAATCCGTCGCAAGGCACAATCGCGCCGTGAACGTTCTCTTTTACGTGATGGATTGCCTGCGCGCCGACCACGTGTCGGCGCTGGGCTATGGCCGCAGAACCACACCCAACCTCGACAGGCTGGCCGCTGAAGGCGTGGCGTTTTCGCGCTGCTATGCGCAGTCAGGCTGGACGGCGCCCAGCGCCGCTACCATGTTCTCAGGCCAGATTCCCTCGCGCACCGGCATTCACAAGATGCGCGACGCGCTCAACCCCGACATGCCCTGGCTGCCGGAGATGCTCCAGCACAACGGTTTTGTCACGGTCGGTTTTTCCAGCATGTACCAGGTCAGCAGGCTGCGCGGCTTTCACCGGGGATTCACGGACTTCTTCGACCTGTTCATGGACCCGCAGATGATGGAGGTGTGCAGGGCGCGCGACATCGATGCGCGCGGCGACCACTACTGCCTGCCCCTGAGCGAGGACCTGCACGCCCGCGCGCTGAACTGGCTTGATGCCCGCAAGGACAGCTTTGACCCCTGGTACATGCTGATCTGGAGCATTGATACCCACGAGCCTTTCCGCCAGCCGCCGCGTTTCAACACCGACGCCGACCCGGGTTACCAGGGCCCCATCAACGGGCGCGGCCGGCCCTTCACCGACGTCGCCAACGCGCGCGACAGGCAGCAGCTCATTGACCTTTACGACGGCGCCCTGCGCTACCAGGACGAGCAGCTGGGCAAGCTGGTGGAAGGCCTGCGCGAGCGCAACCAGCTCGATGACACGCTGATCATCGTGGTAGGAGACCACGGCGAGATGTTCTGGGAGCATGGTATTGCCGGCCACGGCAAGTTTCCGTGGGAAGAAGAGCTGCGCGTGCCCCTGATCATGCGTTGCCCGCAGATTTTGCCCCAGGGCAAGGTCTTTGATTCGCTGGTGCAGATGATTGACGTGCCGGCCACCATCGCCGACTACGCCGGCCTGCCGCCTGAGCCCCGCTTTCGGGGCAAGTCCCTGCGGCCGGTGTTCGAGGGCGCGGCGGAGCATCTGCATGACGCGATTGTGCTGGAGGTGCCCTTTCCCCACGACCCCGAGCGCAAAGAGACGGCCCGCGTTGTAATCACGAAGGACCGGCTGAAGCTGGTGCAGTATGTGGCGCCGGGGTTTCCACGCCGCCTGCGCTGGATGGTCAAGGAATATGGCCGCGCGTTCTTGAGCCTGTTTCGCCCCGGCACGATTTCGCTCTATTACGGGCACTACTTCCGGCGCGGGCCGCGCGTGCTGCTGGACGGCTTTTTCTGGAGCCTGTTCTGGCCCTTTTGGCTGGTGTTTGGCGGCACGGATACCTACGTGTTCGATCTGAGCCAGGATCCCCGCGAGGACTACAACCGCAGCTCAAGCCACCCGCGCGTGAAGGAACTGCTGGCGGTGCTGGCCGCGGCGGACGCCGGACAGGTCGCGGGCAAGTCATTGGCGGGCAGCAGCGCCGAAGAGCAGGAGAAGAAGATCGAAGAGCACCTGCGCCAGTTGGGATATGTCGAAGACTGAGAGGCCCGGGGCCTGCGGTGCTAGGCGGCTTCGCCGCCGGGGTTTTCATCGGGGTGAGAGCGCTCGTACACGTCAAGCATGCGCGCCGTGGTGACGTGCGTGTACACCTGCGTCGTGGCCAGGCTGGCATGGCCGAGCAGTTCCTGCACATCGCGCAGGTCCGCCCCGTGGTTGAGCAGGTGCGTGGCGAACGAGTGTCGCAGCGTGTGCGGCGAAACATGGCAGGTCAACGCCGCCTTCTGCACGTACTGGTCCACGAGGCGCCGCACGCTGCGGTCGGTCAGGCGCGTGCCGCGCTGGTTGATGAACACGGCGCGCACGGCGGGGTCCAGGCCGGCATCGCGCCTGGGCGGCGAGGTACGAACTGCAAACCAGGCGTTCAGGCAGCGCAGGGCCGCCGGCAGCAGGGGCAGCATGCGCACCTTGCGGCCCTTGCCGTGGGCGCGCAGGGTGCCGCGCCCGATCTCGAGGTCGCCCATGTCCAGCTTGACGAGTTCGCTCACGCGCAGGCCCGTGCCGTAGAGCAGTTCCAGGATGGCGCGATCCCTCAGGCCGCTCCAGCTTTCGTCGGGCGCGGTGAGCAGGGCGTTGACCTGCTGCTCGTCCAGGAAGTTGGGCAGGTCGCGGTGCACCTTGGGGGTTCGCAGAAGTTTGGCCGGGTTGTCGGCGATTTCGCGTCGTTTGTGAAGATAGCGGAAGAGTGAGCGCACACTGGCCAGCTTGCGCGCGATGCTGCGACGCTCGTACTGGTGCTCGCTCATGCCCGCGAGGTAGGCGCGCAGCGCCAGGTGGTCCACGAGCGTCAGGTCCGGCGTGCCGCGCTTTTCGAGGAAGTCGCGGAACTGGGCCAGGTCGTTGCGGTAGGCGCGCAGGCTCTCACCCGAGAAATTGCGCTCGACCTCGAGGTGCGTGAGAAAGCGTGAAATGGCGTCGTCCGCGTGCATGGCCCAGGCCGATGTCCCTGTTCGTCATCGGCAAAAGGGCAAGCCGGGCCTGAGCAAAACCCGTCAGTTCCGGGCCTTGAGGCGCTGGGCGAAATCCTCGATGGTCAGTTTCAGCCCCTCGCGCAGTCCGATCCTGGGCGCAAAACCCAGGTGTTTGCGCGCCCTGGAGATGTCGGGGCAGCGCCGGCCCGGGTCGTCCTGGGGCAGGGGCCGAGGCACGGTCGAGAGCTTGCGGCCCGTGAGTTCGCACACGGTCTGGGCCAGTTCCTGCATGGTGATTTCGCCGGGGTTGCCCAGATTGTGGGGCTCGTGGCGGCCCTCGCCCTCATAGTCCATCAGCGCCATCAGGCCCTCGACGAGGTCGCTGACATAGCAGAAACTGCGTGTCTGTTGGCCGTCGCCGAAGATGGTCAGGTCCTGGCCGCGCAGAGCCTGCACAATGAAGTTGCTGACCACGCGCCCGTCGTCCACGTTCATGCGCGGCCCATAGGTGTTGAAGATGCGGGGCAGGCGGATGTCCGTGCGGTGCTGGCGGTGATAGTCCATCATCAGCGTTTCGGCCACGCGCTTGCCCTCGTCGTAACAGGCGCGGGGCCCGAGCTGATTGACGTTGCCGCGATAATCCTCGCGCTGGGGGTGCTCGGTGGGGTCGCCGTACACCTCGCTGGTGCTGGCCAGGAGGATGCGGGCCTTCACGCGCTTGGCCAGGCCCAGCATGTTGAGCGTGCCGACCACGTTGGTCTTGAGCGTCTTGACCGGGTTGTACTGGTAATGCACGGGGCTGGCGGGGCAGGCCAGGTGAAAGATGCGGTCCACCTCGAGGAGGATGGGCTCCACGATGTCGTGGCGGATGAGTTCGAAGCGGTCGCGCCGGTCCAGCAGATGGGCGACGTTGGCCTTGCTGCCGGTGAAAAAGTTGTCAAGGCAGATGACGTCGTGGCCGAGCTTCACCAGCCGGTCGCAGAGGTGACTTCCGATGAAGCCGGCACCCCCGGTGACGAGAATACGCAGCATGTTCACTTTCGGGATTATCGGCCGAGATCGCCGCTGCTGAGCACATCGACCAGCAGGGCGCTCGACACACCTTGGGAGGCCGTGGCCACAACCGAAGAAACCACCCCCAGCGCGCGCCCCAGGTCCTGCAGCCAGGAATTGTCGATGAATACGACGTCGCCCGGATGCAGCGGCAGGTCCGGCGTGCCGCCGCGCACGGCCAACGCGAGATCAAAGCGGTACACGGTGCGCTTGAGCGACTTGATGTCGCGCACGACGTAAACGTATGGCGCGATGTCGATGTCCGGCTCGGTGGGTCCGCCGGCCAGGGCCACGGCCTCGGTCAGGCCCAGACCCTTGCGGTAGGCAATGGCGCTGGCGCGCTGGGTTTGGCCGCCGGCGCCGGTGCCAAATCCCGTGGTGGCGCCGCCCCAGGCGCCCAGAAACACGATGGGGTCAGGACCCTGGGCCTTGAGCAGTCGCAGCGTGAGGTCAGGCCGCGTGTAGTAGTCCTTCAGGGCGACCACGAGCTTGTCGCGCAACTGGCGCAGGCTCATGCCCATGACATCCATTTCACCCGCGTACTTGAAAACGGCGCGACCGTCGGGCAGCACGGTGGCCGACCACTGGTAGTTTTCGTCCTGCTGGATATCGACCTTGATTTCGTCGCCGGGCGTAATCGTGTAGACGTATTCGTTCTTGGGGAACTCCGTGAAGTTCTCGACCACGACAGGTTCCGGCCCCTTGGCGCGGCAACCCGCCAGCAGGGCCAGCAGTCCCAGGCACAGCGAAAGCATTTTCAGCCCATTCACGCTGCTTCTCCCAGCTTGTGGCGGCGCAGCAGCGCAATGGCGATGGCCACGCCGACCACCAGGCCCACGACCAGGCCCACGGCAATACCCACCAGAGTCTTGGGTTCCAGGGGGCTGGCCCGGAGCGACCACTGGACTTCCTGCAGCTCGCGGTCTGCGGTGGCGATGACGGACTCAAGGTCTTCCTGCACAACCTTGTTGCGCTTGAGCTGGTCCTGAAGTTCTGATTCACGGCGCGTCAGTTCGGCGCTGGCGAGATACTTCTCGCGCAGACCGTTGAGCTCTTTCTCGATGCGGGCCGCTTCCTCAGACCAGTGCTTCTCTTCGAGTTCGGAGGCTCCCAGCCTGGCCTTGGCCTCCTTGACGCGCAGGCCGGCGGTGACCCAGGCGGGGTTCTGAATGGTGGCGCGCCGCACGCCTGTTTCCTCTTCCATCTGCTCGACTCGGCGCAGCAGCTCGGCGCGCTGAGCGCGCAGTTCCGTGATCTTGTCGTGGATGGGGTGCTTGGGCCCGAACTCCGAACGTTTGCGGTCGAGGTCGAGCAGTTCGTCCGTCACCTGCTCCAGTTTGGCGTAAAGGGCATCAAGCTGGGGATTGCCCGTGCCGGCGCGGGGGTTGGGGATGGTCGGCTCGGTGTCGCGAAGCTGGTCTTCGAAGTCCCTCAGCTCAAGCTTGGCGGCAGCCACGGCCAAGTTCGCCCTGGCGTGCTCCGCTCGGGACTTGCCCAGCTTCTCCATCAGCAGGCGGGTGCGCTCTTCCGTCGACAGGCCGGCGGCCTCGCTGTCCGGGGCGATGTAGAACTCGTTGAGCTTCTGCTGCTTGATGCCTTCGAGCTCCCGCTCCAGGTCCGTGCCGCGCTTTTTGTAGTCGTCGAGGTTGGCCTGAGGTTCGCGCACCAGGGTGTAGCGATAGCGGTCCTTGAACACACGGGCCGCCGTGTCCGCCACGGCCTGGGCGGTGTTGGGGTCTGTGTGTGTCGCTGAGAACTCGATGAGGTAGCTGCCCGACCCGAGGTCTTTGACCGTGGACTTCAGCGCCAGCGCAATGTCGTCCAGCGTCAGGGCCGTGATGGGCTGCTTGATGCCCTTGTTGGGGCCCTGCGTGGGCGCCCAGCCCTCGCTGGCCAGCTTCTTTTCGATGTCCTGGAAGAAGCTCAGGATCCGCGTCATTTCCGCCACGGCCTCGCGCGGCATGGTGGGGGCGAGTTGCGTGGTCTCGTTGGTGATGGGCGCGCGCAGCGGTGAAGGCGCTGTTTTCTGAAGCAGCGCCGTGGCCTGGTACTTGGTGGGTTGGGCCACGGTAATCAGGTAGCCCAGCAGAGAGAAGACGAGGGCCGTGCCCAGCACCACGTACCAGCGGTCCAGGGTGGCGCGCCCCACGAAGTCGAAGATGTCAGTCTGGTCGGCGCCGCCGGACGTCTGGGTCTGGGGGGCGGCCTGACCCGCGCGGGGCTCCTGTTCAATGAGAATCTTGCCCAGGACCGGCGCGCCGCCCGGCTCGCCCATCTTCTCGACCGTGGGAACGTGGGCCGTACTGCCCTGGGCCTCCGGGGCGTCCTGCACTGTGGGCTGCAGCCCGCTGCGCCAGGGTTTGCGGTTGAGCAGGTCGCCCAGCGTGGAGGCCGTGCGCGCCGAGGGCTCGCGCAGCGAGCGCTGCAGCGGAACGTCAAATCGGCGCTGGGTCAGGTCGTTCATCTCGCCGCCGAGATAGTCCACAAAGGCGTCCGTCTCCGCCGTACTGCCCCGCCGCGCCAGCTCGCTTGCGCGCGACAGCAGGGTGATGGCGGCGCCGCTGACGCCGAGCTGGGCGTATTCGTCTTCGGCCAGGCGCTCAAGGATGCGCGAGGCGGCTTCCGCAGCAGATTGGCTGTCTTTTGCCTTGAGCAGACCGCGCACGACATCGACGGATTCAAGCACTTCCAGAGTGCGCGCCAGTTTGGGCAGCTCCGCCGCCAGGGCGCTGTTCGTTTCGGGCGATTCCGACACCCGATCAGACAGTTCGTAAAGGGCCTCCCGCGCGTCGGCAAACTTCCCGCGCGCGGCCAGCTCCCGGATCCGTACTGCCTGTTCGGTGATTCCCGCCACCCTGCCTCCCAGCCCAAAGCCCGCAAGTCTAATCGGCAACTACAGGCCCGCAGCCGAACAAGCTATCTTAGTAACATTGCCGCAGGCCGAAAACCCCAAGAATGAGAGTTTTGGCACATGGGCCAGACCGCCTACATCAGGGGCCGCTACCAGGAAAACGTCGCCGCGAGCCGCACCGTGGGGCGCGCCCTCGTTTACGGCTCCATTATCGCCATGGTGGGGGCGGGCGTGGGCGCGGCACTGGGCGGAGAAAACCCCGGGATTGGCGCGGTGCTGGGCGGCGGCGGCATCCTGATCATGGCGGCCAGCGTGGTGGCTCTGGCGGACTGGCGCCGGGGCTTTCTGCTGCTGGCGCTGATCGTGCTGGCGGAGGATTCTGTACGCAAGGCCCTCCCCGGCGCACCCGGCTGGGTGAATCTGGGCAAGGACTTCGTGGTGGCGAGCTGCTACCTCGGCTACTTCTTCAGTCCGCGCAAGTTTGAGCCCCGCGAGCGCCTGCCCGCCAAGGTGCGGGGACTGATGCTGTTGCCGATATTCCTGTGGTACGGGTTTGTGGTGATTCAGGCATTCAACCCCGGCGTTTCACATTTCCTGCTGGGAATTTCGGGCATCCGGACCTGGGTGCTGTACATGCCGGTGCTGTGGATTGCGGCCTCCTACTTACGCGACTCAGAGACGGCCCAGAAGTCGCTCAACTGGGTGTGCGCCCTGGCGCTGCCTTTTCTGGGGCTGTGCCTGCTTCAGAACAACTTCTCGGAGGTTCTGCCCGCGGCCTTCAAGGAAGGCGTGTTCAAGCGCGAGCGCAGCCTCGAGGGCGGCGGCTGGATTGGCTACAACGAGTCCTTCTTCGCCAGCCCCACGCTGTACGCGCTGATCTGTCTCTTCCAGTTCTGCCTCGTGGTCGGTTTGCTCAAGACCCAGCAGACCACACGCTGGACCGTGATTCTCTGGGCCTCGGGTTATGCGGCCGTGGCCGGCGCCTATCTTTCCGGTGTGCGCACGGCGCTCTCGCTCATGGCCATTGCCGTGGCGACCTTGACACCGCTGATGCTCATGCGCAGTTACGTGGAACCCGACGGGCAGGTGACGCGCCGACGCGGCCTGTTTCTGGGCGGGCTCGTGGGGCTTCTGCTGGGCGCGCTGTTGGTGGCCAGCATGGGCGAGTTGCGCCAGCGCGCCTTCTGGACGGCCTTCAACTCGGATTACGTGGATGACCGCGTCACGGCCTCCGTGCGCGTCATTGACGACTTCCACGGCGGCCTGTTGGGCAACGGCACGGGCACGGCGGGCGCCAGCGGGCGCGTCATGTCGCTCGTGGGTCTGCCCAATCCCTCCGTCGAGAAGGCCGAGTGGGGCACCACGGTGATCAGTTACTGCTTTGGCACCGTGGGCCTGTGGCTTGGCTTCATTCTCGTAAGCTGGTTCCTGCTGGGCACCCTGCGCCTGGCTACGGAGTACCGTAACGGCCGCTTCGCGCCCCTGCGTTACAGCCTCTGGGTGTTCATGGGGGCGCAGTTGTCTTGGTACCTGTTCAAGGCCTTTCCCGTACTTGAAAACGGCACCATGTGCCTGGTGTTCTGGGTCAGCGCCGGGTTGATCCTCGGGCTTCACCGGCTGGACCAGCGCGACTTCATGCAGGCCGGGCTGCGCGGATGACCATTCTTCACGTCATTCCGGCACTGAACCCCGCCCAAGGCGGCCTGCTCTCCACGCTGGCGGGCCTCTGCCTGGCCTGGCACAAGGCGGGCGGCCGGTGCGAAGTGGCGGCCCTGGAGACTTCGGCTCCGCCCGCCGTCCTGGAGCACGCCGAGGTAAAGTTGTTTGCCCCCGGCAGGCCCCGGAGGCTGGCGGCCAGCCCCGCTATGAAGGCCTGGCTCGCCCAGAACGCCCCCCGCTTTGACGCCATCTTCGCCCAGGGCCTCTGGCTGTCGCCCACGCGCTATGCTTTCAACGCGGCGCAAAGCGCCCAGCGCCCCTTCTTTCTCCTGCCCGCGGGAATGCTCGACCCCGACGCGCTGGCCCACCATCGCTTTCGCAAGGCCGTGCGCTGGTGGCTGGGCGAGGGCGGCATGGTTCGCCGTGCCAACATCCTGTTTTCCACAGAAGAAGACCGTGCCCGGGCCATGAACCATCTGGGCCTTGAGCCCGAGCGCTGCCACATTCTCGCCAACCCGGTGCAGGATGTCTGGTTTGACATGGCGCCCCCCGCCCCGGATGAACTGCCGCGCATCGCCTGCCTCAACCGCCTGCACCCGCGCAAGGGAGTACTGGAACTGGTGCAGGCCCTGTCGCTGCTGCACGGCCGGGGCGTGGCCTTTCACGCCACCGTGGCCGGGCCCGAGGAAGATCGAGCCTACGTTGCCCGCTGCCGGGAGGCCGGCGCGGCCCTGGAGCGCGCCGGCAGGCTCCGTTGGCCGGGCCTGCTGGATGGTGCCGGGACGCGGGCGCTGGTGGCGGCGTCCGACGTCGTGGTGCACCCCGCCGTGGGCTTTGAGAATTTTGGAATGGTCATAGCAGAGGCTCTGGCGGCCGGCCGCGTCGTCATGGCCAGCCGCCGCGCGCTGGTGACACCACAACTGGAGCGCGCGGGCCTGGTCGAGGCCGTGGAGCCCCAGCCTGAGTCGCTGGCGGCGGGACTGTCACGGCTGCTTGAGCGCCGCGCGCAGTGGCCGGAACTCGCGGCGCGGGCCAGGATCTACGCGCGCGAGCACTTTGGCGCGGAGGCCGTGGGCCGGCGGCTGATTGCGCTGCTGGGCTCTTCGTGAGTTACTTGCGTTTGACGACGATCTTGGGCGAGGCCTTGGTTTTCTCGGCCCTGGTCAGTTCGAGCTTGAAGCACTCGTTGGTGCCCAGGCGCAGCTCATGCGGCTTGCGGGCGAGGTCGCTGAGCGTGACGGAGCCCTGCACTCTGGATCCGTCCAGGAAGCTGCCGTTGTGCGAAAGATCTTCGATCTGGATCTCGCCTTCGCCTTTGAAGCTGATGCGCACGTGCTGGCGGCTCACCGTCTTGTAGTGGTCTTCCTTGGGACCCTCGACAGCTCCCTCATCGCCCGATTGCCGCAGCTCGCGCAGGCTGATGTCGCAGGAGCGAGAGCGGCCTATCACCGTGATGCTGCCCGGCTTGAGCACGAAGGTCTGGCCCTGGATGTAGCCGGCAATGCCCGTGAGCTTCAGGTGCAGCGCTTCTTCAGCCATGGTCAGGCCTCGCGCAAAACCTACATCTGCGCCATCAGGGATTCGGGGAGTTCGTGGTTCGAGAACACGTTCTGCACGTCTTCCAGCTCATCGAGCGCGGCAATGAGCTTGAGCAGCTGGCGCCCCTTTTCTTCGTCGACGGGCACGGTCATCAGGGGCACCTGTACCAGTTCGGCCGATTCCATGATGATCTTGCGGTCGCGCAGCACTTTCTTCACGGCCTCGAACTTTGCCGGGGGCGTCTTGATTTCGTAGTACTCGCCGCTGGAGTCAAGGTCGTCCGCCCCAGCGTCGGCCACCAGTTCCAGCAGGGCATCCTCGGGCGCCTTGTCCTTCTCGACGAGGATGATGCCCAGGCGCTCGAACTGCCTCGTCACGCTGCCGGGTGCGCCCATGTTGCCCCCGTTCTTGTCAAAGGCGTGCTTGACGGCGGGCGCGGTGCGCGCGCGGTTGTCACTCAACGCTTCTACGATGATTGCCACGCCGCCGGGGCCGAAGCCCTCGTAGGTCAGTTCCTCGGGATCGGCGCCCTCGAGCTCGCCCGTGCCGCGCTTGATGGCGCGTTCGAGCGTGACGGCGGGCATGTTGGCGGCCTTGGCTTCTTCCAGGGCAAAGGCCAGCTTGAAGTTGCCCTTGGGGTCGCCGCCGCCCGACCGCGCAGCGACGATGATATTGCGGGCCAGACGCGACCATTCCTTGCCGCGCTTCTTGTCAGAGCGCGCTTTCTTGTGGCGAATCTGGTGCCATTTGCTGTGTCCGGACATGGGCGTCAGGTTACCGGGCCGGCGGCGATTTCCAAGGGGCGCTTGGGCGTCTCTTCCACAGATAGAGTCCCGCCAGCGCCAGGGCAAAGAGCGCGGCGCTTGCGGCCAGCCACAGGGCCAGGGGCGAGGCCTGGCGCTCGGGCTCGCGCCTGGGCTCGCTGGAGAGCCTGGGCCAGGCATCGGCGGTGTACACCCTGAACGCGCTGAAGCGGGCCTCCACGCTGGCCTGCACGCGCTGGGTGTCAGCCGCCACGGCCAGGGCCGTTACAGGGGGAGGGTCTTCGCCGAAAATGGCGCGATAGTCCGAAGCCACGTCGCGCACTTCGTCGTACCAGGCCCCGGCTGAAGCCTCCCTCCCCCGCAGGTTGATGACCACGATGCGGCCCTGGCCGAACAGCGCGTCCACGGCTTCGCGCGCCGGCAGCTCTCCTCCAAACGTGTAGCAGATGGCGCGCGGCGGCGGGCTTTGTCCCGTGGCTGCTTCCACCTTGCGCTTCCACTGCAGGGCCAGGCTGTCGGCGCCCTCCCAGCCGCTGTCAAAACCCACCAGCAGCCGCGCCGGGAAGTTGTCAAGGTCCGGGGCCAGGGGAGTGGCGCGGGGCAGAAGGGTTGACACGCGCCAGCGCCAGGCCAACAAGGGTTCACGGCGGGGATCGAACAGGGGGCGCCCCGTGTAGTAGAACAGGCCCGCCGCGCTTGGGCTTTCGACGCGCAGGGTGCCGTCGACTACCGTGAGCGTCGAGACGTTCTTTACGCCCTCCACGGCAAACAGCTTCCACCGCTCCGCGGCGTCGGGCTGACCGAGATCACAGAGCAGTCGCCCCTGGAGGTGCGGGCCTTCCTGGGGCGCGTAGGCGCTGTCCACGGCGCGGCGGCGCTGGTCGGTCGTGCAGCCGGCCAGCGCCCCCAAGGCCAGGACGGCCAGGAGCCATCGCTCAGGTGACAAAGAGGCCATCTTTCATGCGCAGGGTGCGGTGGGCCCTGGAGGCGATCTGCTCGCCGTGGGTGACCACAAGGAAGGTCTGGCCCCGGTCCTTGTTGAAGTGTTCGATCAGCGCGAAGATTTCGTCGGCCGTGGCGGTGTCCAGGTTTCCCGTGGGCTCATCGCAGAACACGATGGCGGGTTTGTTGATCAGGGCGCGGGCCAGGGCCACGCGCTGACGCTCGCCGCCGGACAGCCGCGTGGGCTGGTGGTGCAGGCGCTCGCCCAGACCCACGCGCTTGAGCAGGTCTCTGGCCTGCTGCTCGAGGGCGGCGGCGTTCTTGAGCCAGCGCAGGCTGCCCGAACCGATGCGCGCGGGCATCATGACGTTCTCCAGCGCCGTGAATTCAGGCAGCAGGTGAAAGGACTGGAAGACAAACCCGAACTCGGTATTGCGAACGCGGGCTGCGGCCTCCTCGCTGAGCTGGGCGAGGTCCTGACCGCGGTAGAAGATGCTGCCGGCCGTGGGCGTGTCCAGCAGGCCCAGCAGGTGCAAGAGCGTGCTCTTTCCGGCGCCGGAAGCGCCGACGATGGCCGCGATTTCGCCTTCGTGCAGGGCGAAGTCCACTCCCTTGAGCACGCGCAGTTGCGTTTCGCCCACAGAAAACGTGCGGGCCAGGGCGCGGCACTCAAGAATCACGCGCCGGGTTTCGGCAGGCGAAGGGGCCAGGCTGGCCTGGGTGTCGGCGGTCATGGGCAGCGCTCAGGGTCGGGTGAAGAGCTTCTCCAGCTCGAACGTGGCAGTCTTCTCGGCATGGGCCCCGTTGTAACGGTTCTTGCCCAGTTTCACATGGACCAGGCCCTTGTCCGGCTCGATCAAAAAGGCGTTGACCGTGGTCAGGCGGCCTTCGCCCTTGCGCTCGGCCTTTTTCAGGGCCGCAAAGAACGTGTCGAGGTCGACGACTTCCTTGCCGCGCAGGCTTTCGTTTAGTTTCCGCACACGCTCGCGAGCGTCGCGCCCGTACTCGGGGATCTCGAAGTCCTTGTTTTCCTCCTTGCGCGCCTTCCAGTAGGCCTCGCGCTCCTCGCGATAGCGGGTTTCAAAGGTGTTGGCGGCGGTCAGGCCGGTCTTGCCCGCTTCGGGCGTTGACGTGCGGAACTCGACGCCCTTCTGGTCGTCGTGATGGCCGTCAGCCTCTGCAATCACGTAGGGCGGGCGCGACTTGCGGCCGCCGCAGGCAATGATCGCGCCGCGTGTGAAGTGCTGCTTCTCCAGGGCCAGGGCCAACTCGTCAGGAAAGCGCGACGCACCCACGCAGCGTTGCAGCGCCTTGCGCAGCAGCAATGAGCGCGGCTGGCAGTGCAGCTTGTCCAGGCCCTCGCCGTCGCCGTCCTGCAGCATGGCAAAGGCCCCGTTCTGGGAAAACCCGACATAGCCGCTGATCATGCCGGCCAGGGTCAAGGTGGCGTAGGGCCCCTGGCCCTTTTCCGTTTTCTTGTCGGGCTCGATGACCAGCCAGAGAGGCCGGCGGAAAATCTCGTTGTTGTCGTCGTAGCGGGTGTCGAGGTTGCGGCCCACCAGGTTGCTGTCGCCCACCCGCGCGCACATCACGCTGCCGAAGATGCCCGCCCAGTCTCCGCTGGTCTGAAGCGCGAGCAGGTCGGCCAGTTTCAGGGGCCGGTTGTACTTAGCGATGATGCGGTCCTTCTCCGGCAGTTCGGCCTCCAGGGCCAGCAGCATGCCCTTGACCTCCTCCATGTGCGCGGGCTCGAAGTCAAAGCGCAGGTATTGCGCATCGCAGATGGCATCCCAGGGGATATCGCCCACGGCGCCGTCCATGGCGTCTGTCAGCATGTGGCGGTTCACCACAGACATGATCGCCCTGGCCATCAGCTTGCCGTAGGCATAGCCGCGCTGGCGCGGCGTGCCCCAGAGGTAGAGCAGATCGACGTCTCCGGTCTTGGTCAGGGTGCCGGTGATGTCGCCCTGCGGGGCGCTGCCCAGTTCCCAGCCGGCGTAGGGCATGTCCAGGGCGGCATTGAGGAGTTCTTCATTGAGGCCCTCGCGCCGCATGACGAAGTCAATGGCGGTGCGCACGTCGTATTCGCGCATGAGCGTCAGGCACAGCGACTTGAGGACGTCTTCAGGGTCGAGCTTGAACGAGGCAAAGGCTTTGGCCGCGCCCTTCACGCCGTCGGCGCTGGCGGCGGTGTTCAGCGTCAGCATCTGGTCGCGGCTGAGGCCCGCGCGCTGCAGCACACCGCTGCGCTGGTTATCGTTGAGGCCCGTGCCGTAGAGCACGCCCAAGATCTTCTCGGCGCTGCCTTTGTGGTAAACGCGCAAAAACACGCCGGCGCTGTTCAGCTTCTGACGATTGATTTTGTCTTCCAGGTCCTTGCCGTAGGCGCGGGCCTGGGTGGGCGCCAGCGAAATGCACAGCAGGGCGGCGGCCAGAAACGTGATGCAGGCTCGCATGGCGACCTCCGGTTTGCAGGACTCTCCACCTTACAAGTGCGCCCGCGGGGGGCCAGCTTACGAGGCAAAGCGCGAACCCTGGTGCGTGCCGCGCCGGCGCAGCTCATCGGTGATGAGGCCGACGACCTGCATCTTGGTCTTGCCCCAGGTTGGGGCGAGCACGCCGGGCGAGCTGATTTCGCCCACCAGGCGCTGGATGGCCGTAGCGGGGGGCATGCGCTCGATACAGTCGGCCGCGAGCTGAACGTGGCTTTGCAGCGCGGGGGCTTCGTACTGCCCGTCGCGCCACTGGCGCGCCAGCACGGTGTTCTCGTACACGTAGCAGTGGTGGAACTTGATGCTGTCGGGCGCGAGGCGCGCGCACTCGTCAATGCTGGCGCGGATCATGGAGGCGTTTTCGCCCGGCAGGCCCGCAATCAGGTGCAGGCAGAGATGGACGTCGGGCGCGATCTTGCGGGTAAGTTCGACGGCGGCCACGGTGTCGGCGTGGCCGTGGGCCCGGTTGATGCGCTCGGCCGTGGCGTCGTGCATGGTCTGCATGCCGTATTCGATGCAGATGAGTTTGTCTTGCATGCGCTCGGCATATTGCTGGAACAGGGCGAGTTTGGCGGCGTCAATGCAGTCCGGACGGGTGCCCACGCTCATGCCAACAATGTCCTGGTGCGCCAGGGCGTCGTCGTACAACCGCCTGAGGCGGCTCACGTCGTCATAGGTGTTCGTGTAGGTCTGGAAGTAGGCGAGGAATTTCTGGGCCTGATAGCGCTCGCGGTAGAACTTCGCGCCGTTTTCAATCTGGCGGCGGATTTCGGGGTCGCCCTTGCGCAGGGCCGGGCTGAAGCTCGTATTGTCACAGTAGGTGCAGCCGCCCGTGGCCTTGCTGCCGTCAATGTTGGGGCAGGTGAAGCCGGCGTCGATGGTAACCTTGTAGACGGGTTCGCCAAAGCGGCGCTTCAAAAGCGCGCTCATGGGAAAGTAGAATGGCGGTTGCGTCAAATCGGGGTGCCAGGTCGTCAAGGTCTGCATGAAGCGCTCTCTCAGTCATCCCCCTGCGCTGCGCACTATAGCGTGGTTGACCCTGCTGGCAGCGGGGTGGCTGACGATTTCCGGCTGCGGCAGCGTCGCCTTCTTCACGCAAACGCCCGTCGCCCCTTCCGAGCTGGCGCCCTATGCGCTGGAGCTTGAGATCCGCGGCGAGCCTGTCCACGACGCCGATGGCTATGAAGTCACCCTGGCCTTTGACCTGCGAGCCGACGGCGAGTTCGCCTACAACGCCATCGTCCAGGAAATCGTCCAGGAAACTGTCTACACCCGCGCTGACCGCTCCGAGATTCGAGAGCGCCTTACACTCGTCGAGGCTTTCCAGATCGCCCGCGTCGGCGTGGACGAGCGCGGCAAGGTCTGCTATCGCCTCCTGCCCTTCCAGCGCGACCGCCACTATGAGCGCGGCTATCTCTCCCTTGGCCCACTGATCCAGCGGGCCGATGTCTGCCGCGTCGTGCGCTATTACCCCGCCTTCGTGCGCGACGCCGACTGGACCAACCTTGGCTTTGCGCACCTGCCGCGCAACCACGACGGCTCCCTGGTCACCAATATCCCCCGCAACTTCAACGAGCGCCATCAGCGCGGCTACATCATTGATGGTGTCGTCGAGGCGGCGGACCGCGCGCGCGGGCGCTTTTACTCCATGCGCTATCGCTGGCAGCGCGAGCAGCCGGGCCAGAAACCGGTAGCGGATTTCGTATTCCGGCGCGACCAGCGCCCTCCGGATGAAACCGCCTGGGTGGCCCAGACCATCAACAGCAGTAACCGCAGCGCCGGCGCGGGTGAATAGCGAGCCGCTATTCTTTGGGCTTGAGTTCGATGGCGGGCAGGGACTTCTGGTCTTCTTCAGTGGCCTGGGACTCCGGACCTTGACCCTCATGCTTCAACTTGCATGGAACGCGCATGCCGGTTTTGGTTACCGCGATCACCCAGTAGAACCTGAAGTTCGCTTCCTTCACCCAGCATGCCTTGGCGTCAGCTTTGAGCTCCTGCACCATCGGCTTGCTGTTTTCATCCTTGCCGGCGAGCCAGTTGTCAAAGCCGCAACGCCAGATCCAGTAGCTGCTGAGGGAGTTCTCGGCGCCGATGAAGAGGATCTTCTCGATTTCGTAGGGTTTGCCCAGCGCGGGCACATCCCACTGGATCTTCGTGGGCGGCTTCTTGTTCCATAGCCGCGTGATGCTGGTGTAGGGCTGATAGCCGGGCATGTAGTAGAAATCGCTGCGCAGAATGCCGGCTTCTTCGTTCTCGGCCTTCATGTTCTTGGGCAGGGAACGCTTGCCCTCGGCGTCGATGAAGAGCACGTAGACATTGCGGATGCGGTACTCTTCCTGGTGGTCCATCACGCCGAGCGCGGGGCGCTCGGCGATCACATCAATGCGCGTGCGCGAGGTTTCGGGCCCACCGGCCTTGCGGAAGGCCTCGGCGTCGAATTTGTCCGCGAATATGAAGTCGCGCCACTTGGGGCAGAACTCGTCGATAGATGGAGCAATGGGCCAAACGGTGTGAAACAGCCAGACCTCAAGCTGCTTGGGCGCCACTTCGGGCTTGTCCCAGGACACGTACCACTGCCCCGGATGGATGTTGCCGTTGGAGACAGAGATCTGGATGGGCTTGAACTCAACGTCCTCGGCGAACACCGGCGCACAGAGCGTGCACAGCACGAGCACAGGAATCAGACGCAGCATGGAAGTCTCCCTGGGGGCGTCAGGAAAGGAACACCGGGCGCAGCATAACAGGCCGTCTTGCCCCGCGCAGGCTTGTTACGCGGACGAAGGCGGGTGGGCGCCGCGGAATTCGTGTCCGCTGCGTGCAGGGTGGGCGGAAGGGGCTGTTTAAGGGCCGGAGCACCGCTGAAGACGTCCTCTGCAGCGGCCTGCTAGAAGAGTTTGCCTTTGTCGCCTTCTTCGGAGCGGGGTTCCTCGAAGGGCTTTTCCACGAGCTCGCCGCCCTGCTCCGAGAGCACCTGAACGCGGGCCTCGGCCTGCTTCAAAATGGCCATGCAGCGCCGCAGGGCCGCTACACCCTCTTCATAGCGCTTCAGGGCGTCCTCGAGGGGCAGGGTTCCGCCCTCGAGGTCCGCCAGGGCCGCCTCGACCTGCGAGACCAGCACCTCAAAGCGCTCGCCGTCTTCGGGTTTCTTCTTTGCCATGCCGGGATTTAGCCTTTGGCCGCCTGGCTTCGCAACTCTCCCGCCAGGTAGGTTGAACCGGTCACCAGCACCATGCCCTCCTGGCCGGCCATTTTGCGCGCCAGCGCCAGAGCGGCCTTGGGGCTTTTGGCCACCTCGGCCCCGGGCCCGCCGAACTTCACGTAAAGCGAGGCCAGGGTCTGCGGGTCCGTCGCGCGCGGGCTGGCAAAACTCGTGAACACGGCGCCATCGGCGTTGAGCGCCAGGGGCGGCAGGCAGGCTTCAAGGTCCTTGTCCTGGGCGACGCCGACAACCAGCACCAGGCGCCCCTTATGAATGGCCCGGGCTGTCTGCATGGTGGCCTTGAGGCTGACTTCATTGTGCGCGCTGTCGATCACCACGGGCGGGTGCCCGGCAAACATCTCAAAGCGGCCGGGCTGGGCCGTCTGCGCCAGGGCTTTGGCCACGGCCGCGCGGTCCAGAGGTCCCGGCAGGATGGATTCGTCGGCGTTGAGGATTTCGAGGGCGGCCAGGGCGTGGCAGGCGTTTTCTGCCAGGTGACGCGCGGGTGTGGGCAGCTCCAGGTGTTCATAGCGCACATCGCGGATGGCGGCAGAAAACGTGACGCGCGCGTACTCGCGCGAGAAGTCACGCAGGTGGTAGTCGCGGCCGAAATGGATGAGCGGCGCTTCGGCGTCGCGGGCGCAGAGCGTGATCACGCGCACGGCGTCGGGGTGCTGGGCGGCGCAGACGACGGGCACGCCGGGCTTGATGATGCCGGCCTTCTCGCGGGCGATCTCGGCGATGGTGTCGCCGAGCTGCCGGGTGTGGTCGAGGCCGATTTCGGTGATGATGCAGACGGCGGGAGACACCACGTTGGTGGCGTCCAGCCGGCCGCCCAGGCCCACCTCCCACACGGCCACATCAACGCCGGCGTCGCGGAAGGCGACCATGGCGCAGAGCGTCAGGAGCTCAAAGAACGTGATGTCCCGCCCGCCGCCGAGTTCCGCCTCCAGTGTCTCCACGACGCGCGCAAAGGCCTTGGCGAAGCGGGCATCCGACAGGGGCTTGCCGTTGACCTCAATACGTTCGTTGAGACGCTCGAGATGGGGGCTCGTGAACAGGCCCACCTTCAGGCCCTGGCTCCTGAGCGCAGCCGCCAGGTAGCGGCTTGTGCTGCCCTTGCCCTTGGTGCCCGCGATGTGGGCCGCGGCATAGGCGAGGTCGGGGCGGCCCAGGGCGTCACAGACCTCGTTCATGCGTTCGAGGTCAAAGGTGTCCCGGGTGCGGCCGCCGAGCTGCTTTTCGTAGTCGGTGCGCTGGTTGAGGAAGGCAAGTACGTCTTTGAGGGTGCGGATGGGCATGGCGGACGGGCAGGTCGTGGGTGCCGGGCTCAGGCCCGGCAAGGCGGATGCCGATAGTAGGGAGGTTCGCCGTTTCAGCCAGATACGGACGGCGGAGATCCCGGCCCCATTCAAGGAAGCAGGCCCATGCCCCTGATCGGCATCTGCGTTGACCACGTGGTTCATGTGACGGAAGGCGGCAAGGACCGCAGTTACTTCAAGCTCTACCCCGCCTATGTCCAGGCCGTGATCCGCGGCGGCGGCACACCCGTGGTGCTGCCCATGGTCGATGACGTGAGGCTGCTGGCGCCCGCAATCCGGACGCTTGACGGCGTGGTGATGATCGGCGCCGACGACTACCCGCCGCAGTGGTACGGCGCACCGCCGCACCCCAAGGAAGAGTACTGCACGGAAGTCCGTGCCCGCTTTGACCGCGCGTTTGCCGAGATGATCTACGCCACGGATCTGCCCCTGCTGCTGGTGTGCGGCGGCATGCAGCTCGCCTGCGTGCTGTCGGGCGGGGCCATGCACCAGCACCTGCCGGACCTGGGCGGCCCACTGGAACACCGCGATTTCCGGTCCAGCCCCGTCACGACGACACACGAGATCTCGATTACGCCCGGCTCACGCCTGCACCAGGCCCTGGGCGTGACGCGCACGCGGGTGAACTCGATTCACCATCAGGCCGCAAGTCGCGTGGGGCCCCGATTGAGCGTGACGGCCCGCGCCGACGACGGAGTGATCGAGTGCGTGGAGTTCAACGACCATCGCTGGCGCGTGGGCACGCAGTGGCACCCCGAGCGCATGCTCGATGACCCGGTGATGCCGCGGCTGTGGCAGGCATTCGTGGGGGCCTGTCATTCGGGGTAATACTCTTCGACGTCGGTACCGCCCTCGTCCTCGAGGGCGACGCTGCCGCCACAGCGCTGAAGCTGGGCGCGCAGGGCCGCGACAGCGGCACGGGCCTCCGTGCCGGACGCCTTGAGCGAGAGGGCCTGGGCGACGAACTGCCAGGCATTGAGGAAGTCCTGGGCGGCGGACTGGCCCGAGGCGTCCCAGCGCTGCTGGGCCGGCTGGTCGCAGATCACGGCCCAGATGGCAAGACGCCAGTGAATGCCGGCAGAATCCGGTGTGGCGAGCAGCTTGGGCCAGAAGGCGGCGAGCTGCGATGTGGAGCCGTTACGCAGGGTGGAGGCAAAGATGCCGGCGGCGATTTCCGCCAGGGGCGCCTCAAGCCAGAACCCCGGCGGCGCTTCCTTGAGCTCCGGGGTCTGGGTGTGCGCGACCTCGACCTGGTATCCGCGCAGGCTGGTGGCCAAAGCATCCCTGACGTAGGCCAGCAGGTCCTGGCGGGTGCCAAATTCAAGGATCAGGGGGCGCACGGCGGCCAGCTCGATATGCGCCATCGAAGCCTGGCCGCGGCCCGGCAGGCTGAGCCTGGCGCGCGCGGCAAGCTCAGGCAGGCCGGCCTTGTGGAAGAAAAGCGAGGCCAGGAACATACGGCGCGAAACGCCCTCAAGGTCCAGGCAGGGCGCGGGGTTGAGCAGCAAAAGCTGGCCCGCGTCTGCAAAGCGGCCTGCCCGTGCCAGGGCCAGTGCGGCGTCCAGCAGCAGGCCGCCGTGGTGCACCTCGGGCACGCCGGCGGCTGCCCGCTGCTGCTCAAGGCGGACTTCCTGCTCGGCCATCTGCACCGATTTGAATGTGGCCCTCGGATCGAGCAGGGTCTGGTTTGCCGCCAGCCACGCGGCCAGCTCGGGCAGCGTCTTTGCAGGGGCCTGGGCGAATCGGGCGCGCAGCAGCAGGGCGCGGCCCTCAAGGGCGCTGACCACGGGCATCGTGCGCAGGCCCGCGCGCTCGCGCACTTCCCAATCGCTGGCGCTTCTCGCCTGCTCAATCAGCGCGGCGTACTGCTCCAGCAGTTGTGCGAGCTTGCGGCTTTCCGCGCCGTCTGGCTTGAGCAGGGCATCGAGGTCGGCGGCCTTGAGGCGCGAGGCCAACAGCAGATGAAAGTCAGACTGAAGGCGCAGAACGGCTTCCGCGCCCTGCTTCACCCCGCGCATGGCGGAAGTCAGGCCGTCTTCGCGGCGGTAAAAGTAGATGTTCTGGGCGTTGATGCCCGTGATGAAGGCAGCATAGTTCACGCTCTGCGCCCTGAGCGCGCCCGCCCGCGCCGCCAGTTCCAGCCAGGGTTCTGCGGCGTCGGACTTTTCGGCCAGCGGCAATTTCAGGGTAAACAGCGCCAGCTCCCAGTCGGGGGGTACGCCCGGGCCGGAATCCACCGCCTGGGTGCGTGAAGCCTCTTCCAGATATTGCAGGGCCAGGTCCATCTCGCCCTTCTGAAGCAGCCAGAGCCCGAGGTTGCCGGGGTCCAGGCTGGTGCTCTCCTCTCCCGAGCCCATGGTCGAGCGCAGGGACTCCAGTTGCGTTTTGGCTGCCGCCATGTTGGCCCGCGAGAGCACGCGCGCGGCCTCAAACACCCGGTCATAGGCCTGAAGCATGCTGCCCTGCAGGGCGCCGGGCCAGTTGACCAGCTTGAGGCCCTCATTGCGGTTGAGCTCGACGAGGGCCTCCGCGCGCGCCTCTTCAGCCTTGCCCTGGGCCGCCAGGGCCTGCACCAGCAGGTCCAGCAGGGAGCAGTCGCCGCGGGCCAGCGCCAGGCCCCGCCGCGCCAGGGCCTCGGCCAAAGTGGCACGGCCCGCGGCGAGGTCTGCCAGGGCCGCGATTCGAACTTCGGTCAGCGCGGCAAAACGTGCGCGGTGCAGGCCCGCCTCGAGCTTTGAGCGCTCCTCCAGGCCGCCCTTGGCGGCATCGACGGCGCCCAAGGCTGTTTTGAGTTCCTGAAGGCGGTCTTCGAGGCGCTGTCGCGCCAGGTCGACGCGCTTGGTGTCGCGGGCGGCTTCGGCGAGCAGGCGCTCATAGCCCGGAATCTCTGTGGCAAACCAGACGGGAGAAGTGCAGAGGCTGACAAAGGGCTCAACCTTGCCCATGGGCTGGGGCGGGCGGCGCCGGCTGCTGGGGGCATCGGGCTTTGGGGCCGTATCCACGAACTCCCCGCTCTCAGCCCAGGGTTCCACCTGCTCCCACTGGGCCACGGCGCTGATTTCATAGGGAAAGCGTGCGCCGCTCACGGCCGCCATCTCCGCGTAGGCGGCCAGGGAGGCCTCCATGTCGCCGCACAGCCAGACCAGTTCCGCCTCCAGTCTCATCAGCGTGCGGGAGTCGCCGTGGCGCGACTTTGCCTCACGCACGAGCGCCAAAGCCTCGCGTTGGAGCCCCAGCACCAGCAGCAGTCGCGTCGCCCTGACGTAGGCACGGGCATCTCGCGCTACGGCCAGAAAGGGGCGCAGGCTGTCAGCGGCGCGGGCGTCATTGGCCTTGGCCCGCAGCGCAGTGGAAAAACTGGCGTACCAGCGGGAAAGCTCGCCCTTCACGCGGGGGTCCTGAGAAAGCGCGCGGGCGCGGACCTCGGCCTGGGCATCGTCGCGCTCAAGCCATGATTCCCGTACCTGCACCAGCTCCGAAGCCAGGGTAACGCGGGCATCCTGGGCCTGGGGCCGCGCCGCCAGCGTTGCCAGCCCCAAGGCAGCGATCAAGAGCCAGAAGATCCGCATAGTCTTCCTCACCTGAGCTTCGCCAGCACGATGCGCCCGCTGGAAGCATCCAGTCGCGCCAGACCCCGGCGCGAGGCCCACCAGAAGGCAAAGTCTTCGCCGCAGTCTTCGGAAAGCCAGCGCCGCACCAGGGGGCGCCAGAGCAGGGGTTCTTCCTGGTGGTCCAGGCCCATGAAAGCTGCCTCGGAAAGGCTGCCGCCCGCGGCCGGGTCACTGCGGTTGCCGGAGTTGACGAAGCTGGCCAGACTTCCCGGCACCAGCCTCTGGCGATCCCAGGAGAAGCGGTCGAATATGTAGCGCAGGGCAGCGGCCTGACCTTCTCCCGCTCGCCTGGCCTCCCGCAGCAGATACCAGCCGCTGGCGGGATTGATGGAGTTGAGCACGGCCGAGGCCTGCGGCTCGGGCGTGAGACCAAGCCAGGCGCGAGACCACTCGCGCAGCTCGAAGTCGCGCCCGTCCTTGGCAACCGTCACGCGCGCCACGATCTCGGCGGCCTTTTCGCGACTCCCCATGAGTGCCGTCACGGCAAGCTGCTGGGGCGTGCGGGGCAGAGGCGCATCCTGGCCCGCGAACAGCAGCTCAATGACGTCGGCCTCACAGTGCATCAGGAGCAGCAGCAGCCCGGGGTCTGCCAGGGCCCGGGCCTGTTCGTTGTCAAAGAGCACGGCATGGGCAAAGGCCTTGGCCGCACCCGCCGGGAGTTCGCCTGCCAGCAGCAGGCGCGGCGAGCCCAGCTTCGAGAACTTGTCCGGCGAGGCCGCCACCAGCGCCAGCAGGTCATCGCGCGTCACGCGGCCCGAACGCCCAAGGAGCACGGCGGCTGTCAGCGCCTGCAGGTCAGGGCCATCGAGGCCGCGCTTGAGCGTCTGGGTGCGGAAATCGTCTCCTGCGGGAGACTGGCTGAGGGCCAGCACCAGCCCCAGCAGGGGCCCGCGCGGGTCATTGCCCGCGCTGTGCAGCTCGGCCACTTTGGGGGCGAGTTCCTGGTCTCGCCCCGCCATGGCCAGAGCCAGCAGGGCATCGGCGCTGGCGGGGGCATGGGGGTCTGTCGCCAGTGTCTGCAGCAGGGTAAAACCCGATTCGTCGGACATCCCCAGCAGCGTCTGAATCAGTTGGGAGTCCGTGAGCGTCAGGTTGTGGCGCAAGAACAGGGTCAGGTCCTGGCGCGCGAAGGCCGCACCCGCAAATGACACGGCACAAAACGCTCCCAGGGCAGTCTGCGGGCGGCGGCCGAACAACCTGACGGCCAGGCGCAGTTCGTCGCCGGGCAGGTGCGCCGCCCATTGGGCTTTCAGGGCGGCTTCTGCCCCTTCGTGGCCGCTGCAGACCAGCACCGGGATCAGGGCCTGGCGCAGACGGGGCTCGGCCTTGGCCAGCCGCTCCTGCAGGCGGGTGACATCCCGTGTCTCCAGCAGGTCGGCCATGGGGGCCAGGGCCCTCAGCGCGGCTTCGGCCGTGTCCTCGAAGGTCAGGGCCGCCTCAGCCAAGGCCGCGGCCGTGGAAGGCGCGCGATAACCCCGTGCCAGGGCCGCGCAGGCGGCCCGCACCAGGGGCTGGGCGGACTTCAGGCGGGCCAGCAGGAAGGGCTGGAGCACCTCGGGATCGGGCGGGGTGAACCACCAGGCGTCAAGGATGGCGACCTGGGCGTGGGGCGAGAGGGTGTCAAAGGCCTCCAGCGCGGCTGCGCCGTCTGCGCACAGGGCCAGGGCCCGCGCCAGCAGCGCCACCCGCCGCTCCTCAAGGGCCGGAGACTGGGGCTGCAGGGCCGCGCGCAAGGCCGCCGCCATGCCGGATCGGGCCAGCAGCAGCCCGTATTGTTCGGTCTCACGCAAGGTCATCTCGTGAAGGGCGCCCAGCCGCAGGGCCCGGAGCTGGCCCTCGTTGGCCGCGGGCATCATGGCCATGAGGATCGCCGGCAGCACGCGTTCGCGCCCCGGCCGCGTGGCCAGTGATTCCACGGCCTTGAGATTCTCGGGCGTAAGGCTGGCCGTGCAGGCCCCGGCTTCATAGAGACCCCGCAGGCCCTGCGCGGCGTACAGGGCGCGCTCGATGGCCATGGCTTCTTCCACGGGCTTTTCAAACCCGCAAAGGGAAGCCAGAGTCAGGGCCGCGTGCTCGGGCAAGCCCGGCGGCACCAGGGAAACGACCGTCATCAGGCCCTGGCCGCGCGTGGCGTTGCGCCGCATGTCGGGGTCCCTGGCAGCCCGCACCAGTACGGCACCGTAGCCCTCGGGACCCTCGGCGCGCCGGCAGGCCAAGGCGGCCACGAAGCGCTGGCTTTGCGGCGCGAGACTGCCAATCACGCGGGCCCACACTGGGCCCATGCCCGCCCCGGCGTTTTGCTCCAGCAGGGTCAGCAGCGATGAAGGGTCCGAGGCCGAAAGCTTTTCCTGCAACTGGGTGATAGACAGGCCCAGCTTGCGCGCGGCCAGAAACAGCTCTGAGTCGCCGCTGTTGAGCACCTCGAGCAGCAGCACGCAGCGGTGGCCGATTTCGTCGTCGTCGTGGTCCACGGCGGCCTGAACCTGCTTGATGGCTGCGGCGCCGAACTCCGCCAGTTCACTCATGGCGCGATCACGCTCGCGCAACGTGGGCGCCCCCAGCTGCTCGATGAGCGTGGCAATGCGGGCGGATTGCTCGGGCGTGGGGTCCACGGGCACCACTTTGGGCACCGGGCCCGAGCCGGGCGAATTGGCGGGATAGCCTGGGGCGCCGTTGGACATCCGCTGGGCCATGGAGCGGCTCAGGGCGGTCGCGAACAGCACGCCCGCGCCCAGCATCACCAGCAGCAGCGTTTGCCAACGGCCCATGGAACCTCCGCGGTCAGGGTATTAAACGTTGCCGCGCCCCGGGCGCGTAGCGCGTTATGCAAAAACCCGGGTTGCGCGCGCTCAATTGCCTGGCAGCGACCTGCAGCGGGCGCGCCCCAAACCAGCCGCCGGACATGCGGGGAGCGTCCCGAAGAGAGCTGTGCGGCCTTTAGACCAGGGGTTAGATGGCGGAGGAGGAGGGATTCGAACCCCCGGTGAGCCGAAGCCCACAGCGGTTTTTAAAACCGCCGCAGACAAGAGTTAAATGAATTCGAAATGGCATGACTTTCAAGCACACTTTCAGTCCTGTTCCTTGCAAGACCGGGCGAAGACGAGATCGGGTCTCCTGCTGCGACTCGAGGTTTCGCCAAACAGGGGTCGTGGGTTCAAATCAGGCATTCGACACTGTGCTCTCTCCGGCCTCACAAGCTGCTTCCAAGGTTGGCGGGAAGCTTGAAAGGTTCGAGGCTAAGAACCCACGCCACCCGAAACGCCATCCCCAAACGGACGGGCAGGTAGTCGTTTTGACTCGGACAAGGTTGAAGTGGCAGGCGTCTACCCCGTAGTTACCTTGTGCAAAACAGAAAAGAGCCCTCTATCTTGAAAGGTGACGGCGCAGATCTTCGACTGTCGGCATTGGCTTGATGAGGTGGATGACGCGGTGACAATTTGAGCAGAGTACCGCCAAGTCTTCGAGCGTTGTTCGAGAAGGGGCGTCCAAGTCACCTAAAGCCCTGCGATGATGGACCTCGCAGAACTTATCCGCATACGGCTTGTAGAATTCGGCAAAGTCAAATCCGCACACTTCACAGGCAAGCCTTCCTGTTTGGTCCAGCACCTGCTGCTTTTTGGCTCGCGCGAGGCTGGGCACGCGCTCTGCGGCCAGGTGTTGAACGAAGCGCCTCCTCCCCTCCACTGCACCGATCGCGTCATAGTCAATGTCGGGCGGCTTTGCCTCAAAGCCTTGGCCGTCAACCTGTCGGAGAAAAATGACTCGGCTGAGGGGACCACTTTGGGGGTTCTCAAACAAAGCCACCTCTGCCCGGTCGTCTGTGAATCGCGCAACCTCGAATCTCCCGTAATAGCACCAGCGGTCAATGTCCTCTTTGATGAAGAGGGGGATCGGGCCGCCCTGCTGACAGAATTCCTCGCCGCGCTCGGTGTTTTTCGGCTTGTGGCCCACCACCATAATGAGCGGGGCGTCCGGGTTCTTGGCGCGGTCCAACGTGGCACAGATAATGCGACCGTCACGTTTGGCAAGGAAGGTCTGATTGCCACCCCACTTGTTTTGCACGTCGTGCCAGCTGTGAAAAGTTCCAATGGCGGGTAGCGGCTCGGTGTAGCTGGGGTCTGGAAGCCGAACACCCATCAACGCTTCAAGGTCGCGTAGTACCTGCGGAGAATGCGCGGCGGTCATAGTCGAATGCCGCGGTGTTTTCGAAGCTCGTACAAGGAACGCCTCGTGGGAACGGGCGACCAGCGGAATCGCAACTTGAAACTGCGCAGCGGGAATTGAGCAAGCGAAGGAATCGGGAACAGCGCGGTATTTCGTGCGCGACTTAGGATTAAGATCGACGCCGAAAAGATTCTCGATGCCGGTTGGGCGCGTGCGGGAGTCGAGGATCACATGAACGAGGCCGCGAAAAATCGCCATTGCTTCTACGCGGCCAACATTCAGGCGAACGTGGTCGTCGCCCTGGGTGACGCCCCACCGATCAGGGCTAAGGGCGTGCGCTCGACGAATGTCCTCAACAAGCAGGGTGAGGGCGGCATCACGCTCGTTTTTTGATGGCAGCAGACTTTCCAGGAAGCCAGCGGGGGACAATGTGTGCCTCCTGTAGGGGCTAAGCGTCTTTGGCCGTGCTGGCCAAGTGGGTCACTACGTCTCCCGGTGCAAAAGACACCGCACTACGCCAGTGGCCGAAGCCGCCGTGGGCGTTGACGGCTTTTACCCACTCCGCCAGCGCATCGCGCTTGGCGCGATCTTTGGGCGTGTCTTGGCCCTTCACTTCGAGCACGAGCATCACGCCGTTCTTTAGCCGAATCAGGAAGTCCGGCCTGTACCGGCGGCGCACGCCTTCAAACACGTACTGGATTTCGAACCCGATGTGGTCGTTCTTCACCCAGCGGTCAACCAGATCGCTGCGGTCAATCTGGAACTCTTCGCCCGCTTCCCAAGTGCTGTCGTAAACGCAATGGCTGATGTGGCTGTGCTGCGTCGGCGCGCAGGGCTTGCCGGTGTACCACGGCAGCATATCCCCGGTGCTGCGAATCGGCTTCTCCGGGTCAAATTGCGGTTCCAGCGTCTCTACGTTCTGCTCGTTGATCTTGCCGCGCAGATGCTCGAAGACCTTGTTCATGTTCAACGTCAGTACCAACCGCTTGCGTAGTTCATCCTGCTCGAACAACGCCGGGACAATCCGAATCAGGTTCGACTTCAGGAACCGTTCGACAATGGCTATCAACTGCGCCAGCAGCGATTCCCGCGCGCCCTTCCAGTTCTTCGCCATGCTCTCATAGAGTTCGGCGGCGGTCTGGAACACGATGCGCTGCATCCGCTGCTCCTTGCCCAGTTCAATCAACTTGATCTGCTCGATGCGTGACAGGTCAGGCTTGCCTTCAACTGTCGGGGCCATTTCCGCCAGCACGCGGGTTTCCATCGCGTTGATTTCGAGCGGCTTGATCTTCGCCAAGTCGAGCGTCAGTTGTGGCCGCAGCACCGTATCCACGCGGATGATGTAAAGGGCGGTTGAAAAGTGCAGCGGTGGGCGGTCGAATAGTGCAGCACCTTTGACCTGTGTAATGCCCTTGCCGACCGTCGGCAAGGGACTTTTTTCGCTTCTCCCTTTTTCAGCTTTCTTTGC
>JABARW010000013.1 GCA_019186845.1 Planctomycetota bacterium
TTGCTCGGCTCTTGACCGCTGCCGGTTTTTCAATCCGTGTCCATCGGTGAAATTCGTGGCTCACATCCGCGCGCCCACATAGGCATCCACTTTGTTCGCGGCGATCACGCCGTAGTTCGCCGCGCCAAGCCAGCCAGACATGATGATGCCCACGCTGCCCGCGTGAAAAAGGCCAGGCAGCTTCTGGTCGAGGTCCATGCTCACCTTGAGACCTTCCCACTTAGTGCCAAACGACGCGCCCATTTGCTGGTGGGTGTAGAACTCGAATGTGCGCGGCGTGCTGACTTCGATGTGATCGAGCTTACTGCGGATATCGGGCAGGTATTTTTCGAGATGCTTTAAAGTGCGCTCGGCTAGGTCGGCCTTGGCCGCTTCATACTCCTTCTCTCCAAGATTCTTCCAGTCCGCGTAATTCGCGTTCGTGGAACTCACGATGGTGTAGCGATTAATGCCCGGCCGCGTCTTGGGGTAATAGAAGCTGAACGTTCGCGAGAGCGTGTGCATGTCACACAGTTCCTCGCTCGTGAAACTCTTGGCCTCGCTGCAAAAGAGCAAGTCCGTGACAAACGGAATCGACTCGCCTTCGCGCACGCCCAAATAAACCTGGCACGAGCTGTTCGCAAGCCGCACGGCTTTGGCCTCTGCGGCGAACTCCGGCGAAAAATGCTCGATCCCCACCATGTTCAGGATCGTGGATTTGATGTTTGCGTTGCTGAGCACGGCTTTGCATTTGATCTCGCGCCCGTTGGCGCGCACACCCGTGACGCGGCCATGCTCGACGTTGATCTTGTCTACGAGCACGCCCGAGAACATGTCGACGCCGTTCTTCTGCAGCTCTTTGCGCATCTTGAGGATGAGCTGGTCAGTGCCGCCCGAGAACGTGAACACACCCTTGCTCATGAAGTTTGAAAACACGATGCCATAGGCGACGGCGGGCTCAGCCAGCGTCGAGCCGTTGGCGTAAGTGATCGGCTCCATGAGCAGCCGGTGAACATCGTTGCGGCCGGGAAAGAAGCGGTTGAACAACTGGCCACAGGTTTCGCCGGTGTCGTTGTAGAAGTCGAGGCCGCGCAGGTAGGTGAAGAAGGCTTCGACGACTTCGGGCTTCAGGCCGAAGACGCTCACGAGCTTGGCCGAGTAATCCTCGCGATTGAAGCTGGTTTCAAAGGAGAACTGCGGGTTGTCGAATTTGATCGACTCAAGCTGGACGATGGAGTTGGCGATGTCCTCGTTCCAGTATTTCTTGCACGTCTTCTTCATGCCCACCGGAAAGCCGTGGAGCGAGATGTCGAAGATGTGCCCGCCGGGCCGTTTGAACCACGTCGCCATGCCGCCAAAATTGTAGTGCTGCTCGACAAGCAGCACGCGCCGCCCCTGCTTGGCAAGCACGTTGGCGCCGGTCAGCCCGGCGAGGCCGGAGCCAATGACCACGACGTCATACTCGGCCTTGGCCTTATCAATCGGGTTGTGCTTGCGCTCCGCCCGACCACCGGACGAACCCTGCAAAACGCGCTTGTTCTCGCGCGCGAGGGAGAAAACTTCGGTTGACGGTTTCGTATCAGTCATCGTTTCCCACCAGAGCCCATCGTGTAAGCGATGGGACCCCGCGAACGGCCAAGAGCAACCTCACGCGGAGAATCAGTCCTCATCCTCAATCCAAGGCTGGTCCTTTTGATCGAAACCGGTGAGCACTACTTCGCCCCAACGTGGGGCGTAAGGATCAATCGGACCTTTCTGCTTTCTCGACCACCACATGCTCTTCTCTGCGTCTCTGCGCCTCTGCGTCAGGCGCTTTTCATTCCGCACACAGAGTCCCATCGCTTACGCGATGGGCTCTGAAGCAGTGCTTTCCTTCAGCACCCAGCGGTTGGCCATTGAAATGCCGCTCAGGGCGGCTCCGATGATGCCCAGAAATCCCTGGTCGGTGCCCATGATGGTCAAACCCTTGATGCCTGTTTCGCCCGTGCGGGATTTCCTGGGCGAGCCGTAGACCGCGCCGCCTTCGTGGCCGGTGAAATGGGTGATCGTGCGCGGCGTGAACATGTCGACGAGTTGGACATTCGAGCGGAAGTCGGGCAGGTGGGCGGGCGTCACGGCGGCCACGCTGTGTTCGTAGAAATTCTGCTTGGCTTGGGTGTAGGTGTCGGTTTTCGAGGTATCAGGTATCGGGTACCGGGTTTCAGGAATCGCTTTGCCGTTACCTGATACCTGAGACCTGATTCCCGATACCTTCCATTCGCTCGGAATCAGCACCTCGGAACTTCCATCGCCTCGCTCCAGCGCTGTCCACTTCGCGTAGTTCGCGATGTTCGTGATGCGTACCAGCGGGTCGATGGGTTTGGGCAGCTTGAAGTTCTGGGGCATGCAGATCACGCCGGAATCGACGTCGCAAAGCTTGTCGGGGCAGCGGTATTCGAAGCGGTCGCGATTGGAGAAGAAGATGATGGTTGCATCCGTCTTAGGCGGCGCGTCGAGCACGGAAATGGTTTCGGTGAATGACAATTTGCCCGTGGCATCGGCCTCCGGCCGATGTCCAGACATTGACGGGACGCCAATGCCACGTTCACCGTTCACCAGCTTGTTTGTCTCCACCAACCCCGCGCTGCTTAGAACGTGGTCGGCCTCGATGATTTCGCCGGATTGCAGCTCAACCCCCACCGCTTCGTTTTCGCGCGTCAGAATGCGTTTCACGCCCGCGCGCAGGCGCAGTTCGCCGCCCAGTTCGCGATAACGGTTCGTGAGCAGTGAAAGCACGTGGCGCACGCCCGCCTGCGGCCTGGCAAAACCTTCCATGTAAATGCTCTTGAACATGACCACGAACTGGTCCCAGTCCATGTCGTGCTCGCGCGCGGAGCCGTAAAACATGAGCGGGCAAAACAGCATGTCTTCGAGAAGCGACTCGCGGATGTGGCGCCGCACAACTTCTCGCGCGCTGATTTGTGGCGCATCGAGATCAAGCTCGTTGAACGCGACAATCTCTCGCGTAAGCGCATCGAAACCGTCGATCTCGCGCGGGAACGCGCGGCGCACTTCGCCCCTTAGATTTTCGAAGTCGTTGTCAAAGCGCAGCTTCGCGCTCGGGAACGAAATCAGCGAGAACGATTGCTCGTGCAGGTCAAGCTGCTCGTGCCGCAAGCGCAATTGCTTCAACAGGCGCGTGAGCGGCTTGCCCTTCGCTCCGCGCGGCACATAGTTCGTCATCGCGTGCAGGCCGACGTCGAGCTGCCGGCCCTTGAACTGGTAGAACGAGTTCAGTCCGCCCCAGACGTAATGCCGCTCCAGAACGACGACGCGTTTGTCGAACATGGCAAGGCGAATGCCGGCCGCGAGTCCGGACATGCCCGCACCAATGATAACGGCGTCGTACTCCATAGCGGATCGCTGTTCGCGGCCCGCAGTTGGCAACTGCGCTTCGCCACTGGCGAACCGCAAGCCGCGAACTGCGAGCAGAGTTAGACCTTCGCCGTCTTGCTCACCAGTTTGCCGCGCAGGTAGTTCACGCAGCTGTCCAGCGTGGCCAGCTGCATGTAGTCCGTGTCGGGCACGTTGACGCCATAGCGCTTGCGCAGCTCCATGACGATGTCGAGGAAGTCCATCGAGTCGAGATCCATCTGCTCGCGCAGGCGTACGTCGGGCTTGAGGTTGCTGGTGTCCTCGTCGGGGGCGATGTCGCTGATGATGTCGATGATGGCCTGCTTGATTTCCGCGTCGTTCATTGCTCTCTCCTGAGTTACTAGGCGCTAGGCTTCAGGCGCTAGACACCTCTCCGTTGTTGTTTAACCAGCGCCAGACGCCTAGCCGCCAGCGCCTGAAAATCTCCTCACAATCAAAGCTGAGTTGATGCCCAGCATTCCGAAACTCATGTTCATGATTGCGTCCACGCGCTCGGCTTTCCTGCTCTGATTGATCACCAGGCCGCGCATGGCGCACTTTGGGTCGAGGGATTCGACGTTTATCGTCGGGTGCACAATCCGGTCGTCGAAGCTGGGAAGGTTGCCGGCAAGCTCCAAGGCACCTGCCGCACCCATGGCGTGACCGATGAAGCTCTTTGTGTTGTTCACGTGTACGCCGGGGAAGTCGCCGAACACCTGATTGACCGCAGCGGCCTCCATCTCGTCGCCCTGCATCGTGCTCGTGGCATGCGTGTTGACAATGTGAATGTCGCCGGGCTCCATGCCGGCCCGTTTCAGAGCGCCGCGCATGCACTCGGCCTGCCGCACCGAGTTCGGCAGGACGTAGTCGCTGGCATCGGAGTTCACGCACCAGCCCGCGATCTCGCCGTAGATTCTCGCCTTGCGCTTCAGAGCGTCGTCAAGACGCTCCAGCGTATACAGGCAGCCACCTTCCGAAATCACGATGCCGTTGCGCGCGGCATCGAAGGGCCGGCTGGCCTTGGTCGGGTCGTCGTGAGTCGCCAGCGCCGTCTGGGCCTTGAAACCGGCGAAGATGCCAAACGTGTGGATGCTTTCGGAAACACCGCCGCCCAGGGCCAGATCAACTTCGCCCAGCATCAGCATCTGGGCTGAGTGAATCAGTCCCAAGTTGCCCGCGGCGCAGGCCGCGCCGATGCAGTAGGCCGGGCCCGTTGTACTCAGCGCGAGCGTGACTTCACCCGCGGGATTGTTGGCCACGGTGCGCGGATTGTGATGGTGTGTCCAGAACGAGAGGTCGTAGTTGTATTGCTTGACGTTGTGGATTTCGGTTTCCGTCTCCACGTTGCCGTGCTCAGTCGTGCCTACAAACACTCCTACGCGTGAGCGGTCGACGTCCCTGATATCGATGCCGGCGTCCTTGAGCGCTTCGTGGGCGCAGTAAATGCCGATGCTGCCCGCGCGCGTGCCGCGCCGGATGTCCTTGCGGCTCTGGTAGCGGGTGGCCTCAAAGTTGCATTGGCCCGCGAGCGTCTTTCCGAAGTATCGAATCTCGTAGGGCGTCACGCCGGACTTGCCATTGAGCAGAGCCTGGCGGAACTCGCCAAGCGAGTTGCCATTGGGGGCGGTCAAGCCAACGCCGGTGATCACGATCCGGGGCAGGTTACTCACGCTCGCCTCCCTTGCGGATCAGCTTCATGGCCTCGTTACTGAGCTTGGCGCCCATGCCCATCATGCGACGCATCAGGCGCGACAAGCGAGTGTCAGCGTCCATGCTTGTGCCGTTGGCAGTAGTCACAAAAAACTGGATGGCGCCCTGGGCAATGTCACTGGTAGTCACGATGCTTTGAAGCGTTTCCACGCGGGGGTCGCGCGCATCGCCGCGCTGCACCATGCTCAAAGCCGCGCGGGCGGACTCTTTGAAACGCTCGATGGCGACCTGCTCGCGACGGCGGAGCACAGTGGCCACGATGCTGAGGGTGTCGCTCACCGGCGAATGCAGCTGGCAGCGATGCGTGGGCGAGAATTCGCTCGTGATCGCGCCCCACTCGCGCAACTCCGTGAGCGCTTCGCTGGCTGAGCCAATACTGATGCCTAACTGTTCGGCAATCTCAGCCAGTGATAGCGGCCTGCCCGCAAGCACCAGCATGCCCCAGACGCGGCCCTGCCGCTGCTTGAAGCCGATCGCCTCGAAGAAGGTCTCGAACTGCGGAAGGAACTCCCGCAACTTCTCGTCCATCGGTGCTTCAGTCTTGGTGGGCGGCATGTTGAGCCTCCGTTTTCACGTAATCGTCCAGCGCTTCCACGCCAAAGCGCCTGGGCTCATAACCCAGGTCTTTGCGGGCGCGCGAAATGTCAAACCAGTGGCTCGTCGCGAGGTTCTCCGCGACAAAGCGGGTCATGGGCGGCTCCTTCGAGGCGCCGAACAGCCCGTAGAAGAACTCAAGCACGGCCCCGGCTCGATAAGCGGTGACACGCGAGACCTGGCGCGTGATGGGCTTCAAACCGAAGCGCGAGATCAAGGCATTGATCCAATCCCAAAGCAACACAGCCTCGCTTGAAATGAAATAGGCCTTCCCGGCCGCCACCTCGATTTTCTCAAGGGCCAGCAGGTGCGCGTCGGCTGCGTCCTCCACGTGGGTGATATCAACCTTGTTTGTGCCGTCACCCACGCGCTTGAGCTTCCCCGCCCTCGCACGCGCAAGCACCCGCGGCACCAGGTGCGGGTCACCCTTGCCCCAGATGAGGTGTGGCCGAAGTGCCACTGTTCTCAACGCGCCCACGCCGTTGGCCCCGAGTACCTCTTTCTCTGCCATGCATTTGCTCTCCGCGTAATGCGTGAGAAAGCGTCTGGCATAGGGCGTATCTTCGTTGGCGCCCTCCAGCGCCATCGCGCCAAAGACGACGCTGGGTGTGCTGGTGTAGATGAGGCTCGTCACGCCATGGGTGTGGCAGGCAGCCAGCACATTCTGGGTGCCGCGCAGATTGATGTCGAAGTATTCGCTCCGCGAACCCCAGACTCCGGCCTTGGCCGCGACGTGAAAGACCGCATCATGTCCGGCTATGGCCGCCGAAACCTCAACGGCATTGCGGAGGTCGCCCTTGGCCATCCTCGGGTTGCGCGACTGGCGTTTAAACCCCTTCTCAAACAGCCCCGTGCGATCAGAGGTCGCGATAGCAGAGTCCGAGTGCGAGGCAACGCTGCGTGCAAAAACCGTGACTTCATGGCCCGCATCGACCAGGCGCTGCACGATGCGCGCACCAAGAAAGCCGTTGCCGCCGGTGACGAGAATTCTCATGCGGAACCGCCTTTGCCGCCCACTGGCAGAGCGTGGCGACGCGCGAGTTCGATGCGGTCGATCTTGGCGTTGTGGCGCACGTCGAGGGGAAAATCGTCGTCAAAAATGATGCGGGCAATGCCGCGCGTTACGGGACTCCGTGCCGCCAGCTCCAGCACGGCCTTCTCGCGCGCGGTGACCTCCGCCCACACTTTCGTGACCGGTACCCCCGTTACCGGCGCGATATCCACCACGACGGCTGGAGTCTGCTCGGCTGCGCCCACGGGATAGCCGATCAGCGCGCTGCGCAGAACGTGCGGCATGGCGTTGAACACGCCCTCGACCTGGTCGGGGTAGAGCGGGCCAGAAGGCGTGTGCACGACATGATTGGCGCGGCCGCAGAACCAGAGGTTGCCCTCGGCGTCGAAGTAGCCGACGTCGCCCATGCGATGAAAGAAGTCCGGAGTCCGACGTCCGGACTCCGAGGTCGCGGCAATCTTGGATGCAGTGGTTTGCTCAGGCCGATTGAAGTAACGCCGCGTCGTGGTCGGGCTGCGGACAATAATCTCTCCGATTTCACCGACAGGTAAAGGCGCAGCATGCTGCGCCTTTACAGGGACGATCTGCACATCCACACCCGGCAGCGGCTTGCCCACACAGGTGCCTTCGCCGGACTTCATGCGCGTGGCGAATTTCTCGAGCAACGTGCGGCCGTCGATGCATGCCACTGGCAGTGATTCCGTCGCGCCATAGGGCGTAAAGACGCGGCCATTGGGCAGGAGTTCGGCGAGCGCTTCGTGCGTCTTGAGCGGCACGCTCGCGCCGGCGATCAGGATGCGGCGCAGTGACTCGGGAAACTTTCGGCGTTGCGCTTGCAGCCACGGCGCGACACGCGCCCAGACTGCCGGCGATCCAAACGTAAGCGAGGCTTTGTGCTGCTCGATAGCCGCGACGATCTTTGCGGGGTCGCACTTGCCCGGCTTCGAGAAATCCATGTCCGGAAGAACGATGGTGCAGCCCATACCCACGGTGAAGAGCGCAAAGAGCGCAAAGCAGGGCACGTCGATTTCACCTGGTTGAATTCCAAAGTAATCGCGAATCGCGAGCACCTGGCCGTCAAACATGCCGTGCTCGTACTCCACGCCCTTTGGTACGCCCGTTGCGCCGCTGGTGAACAGGATCGCGGCAAGATCGTTCGCCCGCGTCTGTGGCGCCTTGAAGCTTGACGCGTCAATACTTGCGAGCTGTGAATAGGTCTTGCCGCCCCAAAACCAGCGTCTGCCCACCGTTACGCGCTTGGTCACGCTCGCAAAAGGCTTGCGGAAGACCTGGCTGAGCGCGTGCGCCGCTGAAATACCGATCAGCGCTTCTGGCTTTGCCTCGCCGATGCAGGCCAGCATGTTCTTGCGCCCCATGCCGGGATCGACCACGATCGGCACCGCAGCCGCGCGGAACAGCGCAAACACCAGCGCGACGAACTCAATGCCCGGCCGCACGGCCAGGACCGCGCGCGTGCCGTTGCTTATACCGTACTGCGTCAGGCCCGCAGCCAGCGCGTTGATCGTGCGCTCCAGCTCGCCAAACGTGATGCGCTGCCCCGTCGCCTGCTCGATGATCGCGGTGGCATCCGGCCGCATGCGCGCCTGCTCCGTGATGTGATCGCTCACGTTGCAACGCTTGCCGGTGGCAGACTCCGAGTGCTGGATCGTCGCGATGCACTCACTCATGGCGTGGTCTCCATGAACCTGCGCATCAGCGGCAGAATCTCCTCGTGCGCATCCTCCAGCACGAAGTGGCCAGCGTTGGCGAAGCGGTGAACCTGCGCGGCCGGGAAACGCAGCTTGAAGCCCTCAAGGAAACTGTCGTCGAACACGAAATCCTGCGCGCCCCAGCAGATCAGCATCGGCTTCTGCGTCAGCCTGGGCAGCGCTTCCTCAATCGCCTTGAGTGTCGCGTAGGTCGGGTGCGAAGCGCGCATGGGGATGTCCTGCACGAAACGCAGGTTCGCCACGCGGTCATGCCAGTTTGCGTAAGGCGCCAGAAATCCGTCGCGCGCTTGACGCGTCAAGCCTTTGACTGAACAACGCGCAATGGCACCGCGCACAAACGCATTGAAGCCGCGAATGGCCAGCGCGCCGAAGCCCGGAATCCGGCACACTGAAATGCTCAGCGGAATCCGGCTCGAAGTGAATGCAGCGGTGTTGAAAACGACAAACCGCTTGATCAGTTCCGGTCGGCGCGCCGCTAGGCCAAATCCAATGGCTCCGCCCCAGTCATGCACGCAAAGAGTTATCTCGCGCAGGCCCAGTGAGTCCACCAGGCGCTCAGCGTTGTCAATGTGCTGCTTGAGAGTATAGGGGTAATGTTGCGGCTTGTCGGAGTGTCCGCAGCCCATGTGGTCGGGCGCCACCACGCGATTCTTACGCCCAAATTCCGCTATCACCTTCCTATACAGGAAGGACCAAGTGGGATTGCCGTGTAAGCAGAGCAGCGTCTGGGTCGCAGGCGCCTCCGTGTTGGGCGACTCGTCGACGTAATGCAGCCTGTGCCCCCCAACGTCAAGCCAGTGGGGCGCAAAGGAATACTCCGCGCGCCATGACGCGTCTGCTCTGCGTTCGGCTGTCACGGACGGGCTCACCACTTCACTCCCAGGTTTGCGCACACCAACCCGCTGCCAATGCCAAGCAGCGCCACGTAGTCGCCCTTTCGAAGAGGCGAATCGTGGCTCGCCCCTGCCGCAAGCGAGAGCCCCACGGGCAACGCCGCGCTTCCCGTGTTGCCGAGGAATTCCACCGTGGGAAAATCGAGCGCAGGGTCGAGCTCGAGCGTGCTGAATACGAGCTTTCTGTGTGCCACGCCCACCTGGTGCGTGAACACGCGCTGCACGCTTGCGTTGTTCCAGCCCAGTAGTTCGCGCGTGTCGCGCCACGTGGCGGCCGCCAGCTTCACACCCTCCTGCATCAGCGCTTCGCTGTCAGTCTCCATCAGCGGGCCCAGGTCTCCCCCCACGCGCCCTTGTTCCATGCCGCCGTGGCACAAGTCGTTGTGCTCCGTCGCTGTGCGCATCACTCCACCCAGCAGTCGATGGCCGCTTTTCGAAATGCGCTCATGTGTGAGCAACATGGCCGCCCCAGCGCTGCCAATGGTCAGCGAGGCGAAGCTGAGTTTCGAATTCTTGCGATTGATGCCCGGGTCTTCATTCAGACGCTTGATAGTCGCCTCAACGAGCGGCCCGCCGTCCTCACCGGCCACCACCAGCGCGGCTTCGATATTGCCCAGCTCAATCATCGTGGCGGCGACCACCATGGCGTTTGCAAAGCCCAGGCAGGCATCACTGAGGTCAAAGAGGGTGCAGCGGCGAGGGAGACCGAGGCGGGCATGGACCACGCTGGCCGTAGCGGGCTCCATGAAATCGCGGCAGACGCTGGAGTGTATGAGACAGCCGATGCGTGAGCGGTCAAAGCCGGCCAGCGCGGCTTCAGCAGCCTGCGCGGCTATGTCTGACGGACGCGTACCGGGACCAAAGAAGCGGCGCTCGCGAATGCCGCTCATAAGCTCAATGCGACCTTCAGAAAAACCAAGGCGGTCGTAGCAGGGCTTGAGGCGACGCTCAAGCTCCGCGGACGTGACCACCCGCTCGGGCAAGACATGCCCCAGGGACTCAATGCATACGCTCTTGAACGGTGCTTCCAAGCAAACTTTCCACAAAGAACCAACAGCGCGAGCCTAAGCAGTCTGAGGCAGGCCGGAAGTGTGCCGACCAGCCCATAGAAGCTCAACAGAATTCGTTCGTCTGTTTCAGGAATTCTTGAAACAGACGAAGTACCTGATGCCCAATGAGTTACGCCCAAGAACCGGATTGCACACAACGCACTACAGAGCGAATTCAGAAGTAGACAGTGCGTCAGACTGTTGCTTAGAAAATGCGAAGCGCGCACACTGACATTTCCATGACCCTGAGAAGAAGTGACTTCATCGTTTCCAGTCCCGCCATCGCCCGGGCTCTGGAACTCGCTTTGAAGGCCGCGCCCAGCCAAGAGCCTGTTCTCATCTACGGAGAAACCGGCACAGGCAAGGGCATGCTGGCGGAGTGGATTCATCAGCGCAGCCAGCGGGAAGGCGCCTTTGTTTCGGTCAATTGTTCGACCTTCAATCCCAATCTTTTTGAGAGCCACCTCTTCGGCTACGTCAAGGGCGCCTTCACGGGGGCGGACAAGGACACTTCAGGACTATTTGAAGCCGCTGAGGGTGGCACGCTGTTCCTGGACGAAATCGCCGATACGCCGCTCGAGGTCCAGCCGCGGTTGCTAAGGGCCATCGAAGAGAAGCTGGTACGACGCGTCGGCAGCAGCAAGGAAATTGCCATTGATGTGCGTCTGGTCTGTGCGACGAATAAAGACCTGAAGGCGGAGATTGCCAAGGGCAAGTTCCGGGAAGACCTCTTCTATCGCATCAATGCCTTCATCGTTCACCTGCCACCCCTGCGCGAGCGCGTCGAAGATGTGGAACAATTGGCCAACCACTTCCTGACCGCCATCGCCGAGGAGCACCAGCAAGCGGCCAAACCCCTTGAGCCCGAGGCCTTGGCCGCCATCCGCAGCTACGGATGGCCCGGCAACATCAGAGAATTGCGCTCGGCCATGGCTTACGCCGTGGCATCGGCTGGCAGCCGCGCGACCATCGCACGGCGAGACCTGCCTCCCCCGCTGGACGGCGGAACAGCCGTCACCCCGCCTCCGCCGACGCGATCGGAGTCCGAGCACGTGCGGCTTTTCCGTCGCATTTACACACAAAGCCCCACAGACCGGCACGCTTGGGCCCTGTTTCTTCTGAGCTGGCAGCAGGTGTTGGGCAACGTCAGGTTCTCGCGCCGCGACATGGTGGAGGTCATGCGCGCCGTCAGGGGGCCCGATCCGACAGACAACGCACTGGCCAACGAGTGGCAGCGTCGTATCAAACCCATCGCCGTTGAGCTGGGTCTGATCACCGAAGATGCCAAGAAGCTGATCATTGAACTGGAGCGCTGCCGCGCGGTTCTTCAATCAGGACCGCTGTCAGAGGTCACGGAGCCCGACGAAGCCCGCCCCACTGTGAGGGTCATGCCGTCGGCCAAGCGTTCGTCGTCTAACCGGCTCAAGCGCACTAACCTGCCTCCGCCTCGCACGAGCTTCGTGGGTCGCTCCAGGGAGATAAACGATCTCATGGCGCAGCTCGCTGCCGGGCCGGGCATCACCACGCTGCTGGGCCCCGGCGGCACAGGTAAAACGCGCCTGGCACAAGAGGTAGGCTGGCAGTTGCTCGACCGCCTGCATGGCGGCGTCTGGTTTGCCGATCTCACTGAAACTCGCAATGTTGAGGGCGTAGCCTACGCCGTCGCCCAAGCCCTGCGCGTGCCCTTGACCACCAGTGAGCCGCCTGAAAGCGCTATTGCCTCGATTCTTGAAAGCCGCGGCGACTCCCTGCTCATTCTGGACAACTTCGAGCAGGTTGTAGACGCGGCCAAGGCCACGGTGGCGACCTGGGCCCAGCGAGCGCCCCGAACACGCCTGCTCGTGACCAGCCGGGCCCTGCTCGGAGTCGAGGGCGAGCGCGTCATGGAGCTCAAACCATTGACGTTCCCGGCGCACAAGGCCTCGGCCTCCCTGACCCGCGCGCAACTGGAGGAATTCGACGCCGTGCAACTGTTCGTTGACCGCGCGCGACTGGCCAACCTGAGCTTCAATCTGGATGACCGTAACGCGGCATCCGTGGGCGAAATCTGCTCGATACTCGAGGGCATGCCACTGGCTATCGAGCTTGCTGCCGCGCGCGTCTCGATCATGAAGCCGGAGCAGATGCTCCTGAGGCTTGATCAGAAGTTCGACTTTCTGCGCACGACCCGGCGTGACTTGAGCGAGCGGCAGCGTTCGCTCATGGCGACAATTGACTGGAGCTATCACCTTCTCACTCCGGTGGAGCAGCAGGCCTTTGCCCAGACGAGCCTGTTTCGTGACGGCTTCTTCCTGGAGGCAGCTGAGCGGGTCTTGCACCTGGCGGCCGGCAGGGACGTTCCGGCCGTCATCGATCTGATCCAGTCGTTGCGCGACAAGAGCCTGCTTCGTTCGTGGGACACAAGCAGCGAAACGCGCTTTGGCTGCTACGACACCATGGCCGAATACGCCCGTTTGAAACTGGCCGAATGGGCGGGCAGCGAAGAAATGCAAAAACTGGCGCTGCAACATGCCGAGTATTACCTGACTTACTGCGAGCAATGGGACAAAAGGATTTTCAGCCGCTCCGCTCTAGAGGCACTGGACCGGCTCGAACTGGAGCGGGAGAACCTGCTGGCGGCGCAGGGCGCATTGATCGCGGCCATTGCGCGCAGCACCCCCGAAGGGCGCCGCAGACTCGAGGGGCTGCTCTGCCGCGTTGCCTTTGTCCTGGCCCACCTCCTTCGAATCCGTGGCCCAAGCCACCTGCGGCAACCGGTACTCGCGCGCGCCCTGGAGGCCATGAGCCGTGTCGACAGTGAAGACCGGGCACGCATGCTGGCCCTGGATTCCATCGTCACCGGCGAGTCGGGTGACAGCAAGAGGGCCATGCAGCTCGCCCAGGAAGCCCTGAGCCTCGCCCAGCGCCTTGGGGCGGCGCGCGTACGCGTGCAGGCCCAGAATCAGGTGGCTTGGCTCACTTTCGCAGCCGGCGACAATCAGAAGGCTCTGCCACTCTATGAGGAGGTGCTCGCCGGATTCAGGGAGATCGGCGACGTACACAACGAAGCTCGCGTTCTGGGTCGCCTGGGCCAGATTCATTCCAGGTTGGGCAACCAGGACAAAGGCGTGGAATTGCTTGCACAGTCAGCCGCCATGCTGGAAGAGCTGGGAGACCGCATAGGGCAGGCCTTCCAGTTTGTCACTCGCGCCAACATCCTGCACCGCGCCGGCAAGTACCGTGAAGGCCTCGAGGCTTCGGAGCGCGCTGAGAAGCTCTTCCGGGAGTTCGGAGACAAACGATCCACCTCTCATGCACTGGGCAACCGCGCGCTCATGCTCAAACTCATGCGTGATTACGAGGGCGCCTTGAGGGTGTCCGATGAATGCCGCGCGCTGGCCCGTGAGGTCGGCGACTTCAACACCTTCGCGACCGACCTCGCCAACCGTGGTCACCTGCTGGTAGACCTCGACCGCCACGACGAAGCCCTCGCCGCCTTTGAGGAGTCCGAGAAGTACCACAGTCGCCTGAACAACCCCATGTTGGTTTCCGTATGCCGCGAAATGCGGGCTTGGATCCTCTGGCATCACGGGAGTGCAGCGGAGGCCGAGAAGCTATTCGCGGAGGCCGAGCAGGCACTGAACCAGCGCGACGCTTCGGCGCTTGCAAGCATCAAAGTCTCGCGCGGCGAGTGCCTGGTGGACTCCGGGCGCGCGGCTGAAGCACTGGAGCCTTTGCGCGAGGCTATAGGCCTCCTGCGATCGCGGGGCCTCACGGGCGACCGCGACTTCTTCAAGGCGGTTGTGGCGCTCGCACGATGTGAGAGTGCAGTCGGGCGCGCCAGCGACGCCGTAGTCCTTGCTCGCGAAGGGCTGGAACTTGCGCAGAAGCTGGGATACACAGCCAGCGACCCGGCACTGCGCGTAAGGCGCAACCTTCTGGACTTGGAACGCCTGTCACATCCCGATACGCACAGCTGATTCAAGGCAAACTCTGTGAAAACGTTCCCGGACCAAAGGCCGGCCCCACCGGCCGCTGGTCCGGTTGGCGGACTGCGTTTGCAGCGCTCCATCATCGCACCCTCAATCGCCTGTCGGCATGACCCCGAAAACGCGACTTCATCTCGCCTGCCAGGGCTAGCGGCCGCGCAGATCGACGAATGTTGATGCATCATGATGCGTCTATATGTCGCATAGAATTCCGTGATGTATCTGGTTTCAAACAATTCCGGTGAAACTAACGCCATAAGCTGGAATAAATGGCTGTTTCTCTTCATTTCTAGCCATATGACCGCTTGTTCATGTTGGTGGCACGGACCTTGCATTGCATTTCGTCACTGGGACTAACCCCGGGACTGGCCCTTTGTCGCGACGGAGGCGACAGCTCTCCCGGACAGATGGACCCGCCATTGCGGGCATCTTGGCTTTCGGTCGATTGCACGACTGAAAACGGAGGAATGACATGTTTTTGAGCAGATTCGCAGCGATTGTTCTCGCTCTGGCGGCAGTCACGCTGGGCGCGTCCAGCCTTAGCGCTCAGCTTGTGCGCCAACTGGGCGTTGAGGGAACCGGAAACTCCTTTCCCTTCAACTACAGTGCGGGATTTGGCCGCTTTCAGTCGGCCTATACATCATCCGAGCTGAACCTGCCGGCCAACTCCACCATCGTCGCGATCCGTACATCGGGGTCAACGCTGACGACGGGCACGCCGACCTTCTCGGGCATGCAGATTCGATTCGCCTACACCACGTTGGCCGTCAACGCTCTGACCTCCTCCTTTGACACCAATTACACCGGTACATTGGTCAACGGATTTGGCCCTGCCAACATGACGCCTTCAACGGCGGCCGGCACCGGCACCAACACCTGGTACCGATTCGATCTCACGACGCCCTTCGTCTACAACGGCACGGACACCCTCCTTCTCGATTGGGTGTACACGGCCCGCTCCACGACCGGCTGGACGCAGTCCACATCCACGGCCGTGACCGCTCCCGAGCAGGTCCGCAGCCGCGTCTACCAGAACGGCACGGCCGCGGCCGCCGCGGCCACCTCGGGTGGCAACTTCGGCGTGCAGTTCATCTACCTGCCGCCGGGCAACAGCGTCATTCTCACCAGCACGGCCCCGGCCGCCGGCGCGCTCCCTGCAACCGCTTCCGACCTGGTCGTTCTCAACATGAGCGCCAATGCATTCGGGTCGGCGACCAACCTCAACTCGATTACCTTCACCCGCACCGGCACCATCGGCGACGCCGCCATCTCCAACGTCAAGCTGGTGCGCGACACCAACACCAATGGTGCCGTGGATGCAGGCGACACAACGCTGGGGACTGGTGTGTTCAGCTCCGGTACGGTGACGTTCTCGGGTGCTCCTTTGCAGACCGTAGCGACGGGTACGCCCGTTCCTCTGTTGCTTGCCATCAGTTATTCGGGCCCGCTCACGATGGGCGGTAACATGAACATCTCCGTCGCGGCCGCTGCCGACGTGACATGGTCGGGTTCGACGGACTATACCACGTACCCGCTCTCGTCCGGCAGCATGGTGGTACGCCTCTCGGGCAATTTCACGATCAACCAGACCAGCGGCGACTTCGCCTCCATCGGCGCCGCCTTTGACGCTCTTGAGACTCTGGGCGTGGCCGGTCCCGTCGTGCTCACGATTACGGACAGCGCCAACTACATTTCCGACAGCTCCTACTCCCTGGGCCTGAACGGTGCCTTCACGGCCGTCACGCCGGTCGTTGGCGCCTCAGCCACGAACACCATCACACTGCGCGCGGCCACCGGCCAGACACCTACCGTCACAGGCAGCGCCAGCGGCGCCGGACTCATCGGATTCACGGCCCGAGGCGCACTGGGCATCATGCAGTCGTTCGTCACGGTGGAAGGCCTGGAAGTCGTCGGGGGCCCGAACTTCGGCATCCTGATCCAGGGTAACGGTCTTTCGTCGGTCAACCTGATGCCGACGGACAACATCATTCGCCGGTGCCGCGTCCACGACATTCCGGACGGGCCTGGCATTTCCTACTTCGGTCAGAACTCGGCGTACTTCACCAACGGCATCATCGAGAATAACTTCGTTTGGAACTGCTTCACAAACACGGTGCCCGCCACAACGGTGATTCAGGGCATCAACGTTACAGCGGGCTGCATCGCCGTCCGTAACCCGGCCTCGGGCAACGGCATTATCCGCCACAACACGATCCTGCACACGGGCAACCTGGCGAACACCGCAGGCATGGCCTTCAGCGCAGCTTCAACGGCCTTTGCGATGCACGACGTGAACAACAACGTTGTGGTCGTGACTTCGACGACCTTGCCGGCGATCTACCTGAACTCGACCACTCACGCGCCGACGATTACCAACTGCAACTTCAACTACTGGTTCGCGACAGTCCACTGCAATCAGGCAACGTTGACACCCTTTGCGACGTGGCAGGGCACCGGCCGCGACGCCAACGGCTCCAACGCCAATCCCCTGATCGTGGACGCATCGTCCACGACGGCTGACCTGCATCTCCAGTCCACCTCCCCCTGCATCAACCCCACGGGTCAGACGTCGGGCCTGACCATCGACATCGACGGCAACACTCGCCCCCAGGGCGCCTCTGTGGATATTGGCGCTGACGAGTTCATGCCCGGCGGCAACCCGGCACCCACACTCACCACGGCCACCGGTTCGGGGTTCAATGCCGCGCGCATTTACCAGGCCACGCAGGGAACGCCTCTGTCGAACGCCTTCCTCATGGCCGACGACACCAACGACCCCAACATCTCCATCACCATCACTTCCACGACGCCCGCACCGGGCGTAACAGCGCCCACGTCCCAGGCCAGCGCGGCCGTGCCCTACCAGCTCACCTGGACGGGCACGCCCACAGCCTTGGGCACGTTCACCTACTCCGTCGCCCTGTTTGACGGCACAAACACCACAAACGTGAACGTGACGATCAACGTGCAGCCTGCCCCAATGTCCGGAACTTACACGATCAACCAGACTTCGGGCGACTTCTCATCCATCGGCGCGGCTTTCAATGCGCTTGAGCAAGTAGGTGTCGTGGGACCTGTTACCCTGCTGATCACGGACAGCGCGACTTACGTAAGCAACCCGTCGTACAGCCTCGGCAGCAACGATTCCGGTACCGCTGTCATTGCAATCACCGGCGTCTCCGCGACCAACACGATTCTGCTGCGCGCGGCCGCGGGCCAGACGCCCAAGATTCAGGGCAACGCCACGGGCGCAGTTCTGATCGGTCAGTCTTCCGCCACCGGTCTGACCGGCCGAGGCGGCTTGGTCATCAATCACTCGTACGTGACTGTGGAAGGTATCGAGGTCTTCGGCGGCCCCAACTTCGGCATCATGATGCAGGGCAACAACACCACGCCCTTCAATTTGAACACCACGGACATCACGATTCGCCGCTGCATTGTGCGCGACATCCCTGATGGCCCCGGTATCGCCTTCATGGGCCAGAACAGCGGATATGCCACCAACCTCCTGATTGAAAACAACTTCGTATGGGGCTGCTTCACGAACTCCGGCAACCCGACGTCCAGTGGCGTACTTCTGCTCAACACCGGCGGTTCCATCACGGTGCGCAACCCTGCCAGCGGCTCGGGCACCATCCGGCACAACACGATTCTGCACAACTCAACGTTTGCCACCACAGGCGCCATCTACGCCTATGCGAGCAGTTCGTCGTTCGCGCTGCACAACGTGAACAACAACATCGTGGTCTGCACGGACGCGGCAGTTCCGGCCCTGCAGCTCACTTCCACAACCTTTGCACCGACCACCTGTAACTTCAATTACTGGTTTGCCGCCACGCATTGCAACCAGGCTACTCTTGCCACGTTCGCCCAGTGGCAGGCTTCCGGCCGTGATACCAACGGCTCCAACGCCAATCCCCAACTCGTGAGCACCACCGGCACGATTGACCTGCGACTCCAGAGCACCTCTCCCTGTTTCGATCCCGCCAACCAGACGTCCACCGTCAGCACGGACATCTTTGGTAACGCCCGCCCGCAGGGCCTTTCGGCTGACATCGGTGCTCACGAGTTGATGGGGCCCATCGCCCCCACGATTATCAGCAGCGCCGTCACCACGGCGACAGCCCTGCAGAACTACACCTACAACATCGTGGTCAAGGGCATCCCCACGGCCACACTAACAGCCACCGGCCTCCCCACTTGGCTCAACCTCACCGGCAACACCCTGTCAGGTCAGCCCGGTGCCAACGATGTCGGTGTTACGGGACAGATCACCATCACCGCCAATAACGGCACGGCCCCCAATGCCACACAGCAGTTCCAGATCACCGTCAGCGGCGTACCGCCACAGTTCACCAGTGCGGCTGTCACCACGGCCACGGCCGGCACGCAGTACAACTACAACATCACCTACACCGGGGCACCCGTGCCCAACCTAACGGCTTCAGGCCTGCCAACCTGGCTCAGCCTCACCGGCAATACCCTGTCAGGCACGCCGGGCGCGGCTGACATCGGCACCACGGGCACCATCACCCTCACGGCTGCCAACGGCCAGACGCCCGACGCGACGCAGCAGTTCCAGATCACTGTCAGCGGTGTGGCGCCCTCCATCACGTCCAATGCGCCCACCACGGCCACAGTCGGCATGATGTACACCTACAACGTGGCGGCCACAGGCATTCCGACACCCACGCTCAGCACGAATACGCTGCCCGGCTGGCTGTCGTTCAACGCAGGCACGGGTGTTCTCAGTGGCACTCCCTCGGCCTCGGACATGGACCTGTCCACCAGCATCAGCATTACAGCAGCCAACGGCTGGAACCCCGACGCCGTCGAGAGTTTCCAGATCCAGGTCAACGGTGTTGCACCACTCATCACCAGCACACCGGTGACCACAGCGCTGGCTTCCGTGAACTACACCTACAATCTGGCCGCCACTGGAAACCCGGCACCGACGTTCAGCGTATCGGGCAACCCTGCCTGGCTGACCCTGACCGGCAGTACGCTCTCGGGCACGCCCAGCCTGGCGGATATCGGCACGACTGGAACCATCACCGTGACGGCCACCAACGGCCAGGCGCCGGACGACACGCAGCAGTTCCAGATTACGGTCAGCGCGATTGCGCCGACCATCACCAGCACGCCTCCCACGAGTGTGACCGTCGGCAGCAATTTCAGCTATGCAATCACCGCCACGGGCACACCCACCCCGACGCTAAGCGTCGCAGGCAACCCTGCCTGGCTGACCCTGGTGGGCAACACGCTTTCGGGCGTAGCGCCCGCCGCCTCCATCGGCACGGTGGGCCCCATCACTATCACCGCCAGCAACGGCTTTGGCACCAACGCCGTGCAGACGTTCAGCTTCACGGTGGACGGCACGCCCCCGACGATCACCAGCCTGCCCATCACCAGCGTGGTTGTTGGCAACGTGTATAACTACACGATCACCTTCATCGGCAACCCGACGCCGACGATCACCGTAACGGGGCTGCCGGCCTGGGCCACTTTCAACGCCGGCACCAACACCATCAGCGGCACGCCGACCTCGACTGACGCCGGCACCTCCTCCACAGTCACCATCACGGCCACCAACGGCGTCTCTCCCAACGCGACCCAGGTCTTCAACCTGCAGGTCTCGACCTTGGGCACCGGCGGCGGTACCGGTAACTCCGGCGGCGGATGCAGCACGGCAGCCGACGGCAGTTTCATGCTCGTTCTTCTCGCTGTACTGGGAACACTGATCTTCAGTGTGCGTCTGCGCAGGTCCCTCCGGTAGCCCAGTGCAAGTAGTTGTCCCAAGCCTGCGCAGGCAACGGAAGGGGAGGCCAAAAGCCTCCCCTTCTTGCGTTGCGGGCTTCCAGCCCTTTAGATAAGCAGCATGCTTGACCACCCGGCCATTTCTAATCCCGAATACACCACAACCATCCTGGCCTGGGAGGACGGAGGCTTCACCTTCTTTGAAGGCGTGAGCTACGGATCCGACGGGTTCGTCATTCTTGACGCCTTCTACCTCGCCTACCTCACCGTGTTTGTCGTTTCGACCCTGCTCCTGCGATGGTGGCAGAAGCGGGGTTCGCTGCGCATTCACCCCGCCCTTTGCCTCGACACGGTGCTCGTGGCCGTGGCCGGAGCCGCCTTTGGCGGCCGCCTCGGCGAGGCTGTCTTCTATAACCCCGATTACTTCTTCTCAGAACCTTCGCGGTTGATCACCAACGCCAGCGGAATGACCATTCACGGCGTCATCATTGGCGCGGTTGTGGCCCTCTGGCTTTGGTCTCGCTGGATCAGGAAGCCGTTTCTGCACATCCTGGACCAGGGCACCATCATCATCGCCTTTGGCACAATCTTGGGCCGCGTAGCCAATTTTCTTGCCGGCGAACTCTGGGGCAGGGCCACGGATCTTCCCTGGGCCATGCGCTTCTGGTTGCGCGGCTATCTGTCCCGGCCCGTTTACGCCAACGGGGCGGGCGATACATTTGAGCTGGTCCGCGACGTTACCAAACCCGGCGAGGTTGTAGCCTACCTCAAGCCCGCCGCGGTCGACCAGGGCTACGAAGTGCTGCGCGACCGCCCGGCCAACATGTTCCCCGTCGGCAATGAACCCAACGCCACGTACCAGTTTGTATGGCGTTGTGTCACTGACCCGCGGCACCCAAGCCAGCTCTACCAGGCTCTGGCCGACGGCCTGCTGCTGCTGATCCTCATGATTGTGATTCGCAGCCGCGCCAAGACCGTGGGCGTGTTGACCTCGTCCTTCCTTATCTTGTACGGAGTCATCCGCACCGCTACCGAGCTGTTCCGGCAGCCGGAACCGGGACTGGGCTTTGTCTTTGGGCTGATCACGCGCGGCCAACTTCTGAGCCTGTGCATGGTGGTGGCTGGTGTACTGGTGGCGGGTGCTATCCGGCGCAAGCCGCTGCTGATTGCCGACATCCCCGTAACAGAAGCCAAGCCTCAAACCGCTGAAAGCCCTTCAAAGCAGCCGTAGCCGCGCTCGAAGTGAAAGCGGAAAAACTCGCGCGCAGAGTTGCGAAGCGCCCCCTGCGGACCCTTGGCGTCCTGGTCGATGCTTTCCAGCGCGTTGCGATAGAACAGGGCGCGCCCGTTGAGGCCGACAATGACGCCGGGCGGGGCTTCGCCTAAAATTCTCTCGGCCTCGAGCAAGGTGGCCTGGGCCGACCTCAGGTCCCCCAGGGCTCTCTGGCTGCGCGCAGCAAAGACGGCCATGTCAAAGCGCTCCGTCAGGTTGCGCGCCTTCTGGCGCGCCTCACGCAAGGGGCCCTGCAGCAGTTGGCGAACGGCCTCGCGGGACTGGCCGCTGTAGACCAAGAGCATGGCCCGGGCAAACTGGCTCATGAGCTGGCCTTCGGGCAGCGAGTTCTCACCGGCACCAATGAAGATCTGACAGGCCATTTCCAGCGCAGGCCGCGTGTCCTCACACAGCGCCCGCACCAGCATGCCCTGGCTGTGCGCCGTGGAGACGGGGCCCATGGCGCAGGCCGCCTCAAAGCTGATGGCCCCCGCGTAGAGCAGGCAGTGGATCAGCATGCTGGTCTGTGAGGGCCGCATGCGTTCGTCCGGCTGGGGGAAGGCCGCCTGCACTCGGGCCAGGCCCGCGCGGATGTCTCCCAGTTCCGTTTCCACGAACCCCAGCAGCGCGGTAATGAAGCGGGCAATGGGCCAGCGCTCGGCCTCGGGTGGCATCATCGCCAGCACGGCCAGGCATACACGCCGGGCCTCGGCCATGCGGCTGGAGCCCTGCAGTGTGGTGGCGAAGTTGTAAGCATCGCGCATCGAGCGTTCATCAAGGAGCGCACCCTTGGGCAGATTGCGCTGGAACATGCGACGCTGCATGGAAACGGCCTGCTGCTCATCGTGCGTCAGGTAGGCGTGATAGGCGCGCGTACGGTCGTACTCCTCGGCCAGTTTCTCGTCGTCGGAAAGGCGGGCAACCTGGGAGGCAGCTCGGGAGAGCTCATCCGCACGCTCAAAATCCCAGCGCTGGAGCGCGTTCCAGTAGTCCGCCAGAATCTGCTTGAAGATGGGCGCGGTGCGCGCATTGAGCTCGACGCGAAGTTTCTCGTGTCGCGTCAGGGCGTCGGACAGCTCACGCAGCACCTTGAGGTGGTGCTTGCCCGTGAGCGAACCCAACTGCATGCGCGAAACAGCGTTCATGGCCTCCACCAGTTCGAGCATGTCCTCGGCGGCCTTCACCGTAGTGGCCGCCACGTCGCTCAGCATGGGCGCGCCCTCGCCCACCAGCAACCAGGCGGGATTGACACCGAGGCCCTTGACCAGCGCGGCGCCGAACTCGAGCGGGATCTTGGCCCCACGCATGTATCGGCTGACGTTGTTGCGCAGGGTGTGGGTTTTGCGCGCGATTTCGGCCTGAGAGTGGGACTCCAGCAAGCCGTGGAGTCGTGCGACGATGGCAGCATTGGAGTAGCTGTCGGCAGGCGGGGACTTGGGCATGGTCGTCTTGGTTTGAATACGGAGCCGGAAGTTTGTAACTGACACGATACACATTATCCGGCCCACTCTCCAACACTGAATCGAATCAGTTACACTGATCGCGGGACAACCGCAGCGGGAAGAGGTCCCAGGCCGCGAGCACGCGCCCTGGGACCTGCGGGCGGGCGCACTGCGGAATTCGGGCACCTTCTAATCAGGGAGTTCACGATGACTCGGTTCAGGCTCACGCTGGCATTCACCCTTGGCGCCCTGTGCGCAGCCGGACTGGCGGCTCAGGATTACGGAGATGCGCCTTCGCCCTACCCGACCTGCGCGCATTGGGATCAGAGTCAGGGCACTCGCATCGACGCAATAGGCTTCTCCGTCAGCGACGATGGCTATCTGGCCTCGCAGGTGGTGGCCGGCGGTTTCACCGCTGATGAAGGAGACGACGGCGTCGAGTTCCTGAACTTCATCAAGGGCTCAACGGCCCAGATCAAGGTCGCCGTCATCTGCACCCAGAACACCAACGACCTCGCCGTGTGGATGGACTTCAATAATGACGGCCAATGGGACGCCGGCGAAAGGGTCATCTGGGCCGGGTACAGTTCAGCTGCGCCTAACGGGGCGTTTGCCGCCCGGGTGGCCACACCGGGAAGCTCCAATACCAGCTTCAACACCTACAATGTGAACATTCCGGCTGGCGCGGTGGGCACGCACTGCCGCGTGCGCGTGCGCCTGTGGGACACCGCTTCGCACACCTCCGGCGCCATGGCTGCCAACGGCGGAGGCAGCCCGAGCCTCGCGTCCGACTACGGCGAGTGCGAAGACAACGAAGTGCCCTACGGCTCCAGCACGGGCGCCAAGGCCGACGTCAAAGTCTACGATCCCAACCTCATGGTCCTGACGGCGCCAGTGCCCTCGGGCGGCAACGACAATCGCGGCAATCTGACCGTGGGCCAGCAGGCTACCCTTTATTACGGCGTCAGCTGCCTGAACACGGCGAGCTATGCCCTGCGCTTTCCCTCCGCGCCCACTTTGAGCATCTCGCCGATATCCAACTGCAGCGTTGTGGAATACATCGTGCCGGCCACCGGGTACTCGGGCATTCCGGGCGGAGGCTACTTTACGGTGATCTTCGGCCTGACCCCCACCACCGCAGGCAGCCCCTTCTCGGCCACGGTCTCCATGAACACCAATCAGCCCGTCAGCCCGGTGTATTCCTGGACCATCTCCGGCAATGCGGTCCCTCCGGCTCCCAGCCTTAGCCTGCAGCGTCCAGCCTACACGCCCATTGCCAACGGCTCGACGGACAACATCGGTACGATGAGCACCGGCAGCGGCCAGGCCTTCACCTGGTACATCTTCAACAACGGCGCGGCCACACTCAATCTCACCGGCAGCCCGCTGGTTGCTCTTTCGGCCTTCAACAACTGCAGCGCCACGTTGACAGCCGCTCCTGCCTCGAGCCTGCCCGGCGGCGGCTACTCGACGTCGTTCACCCTTCAGATTGTCCCGGCGGCCGTCGGCTTCTTCAGTTTCCAGGCCTCCATTGCCAGCAACGACACCAGCGCCAATCCCTACAGCGTCACGATCGCGGGCAGCGGCGGCTCTTCCGGCGGTACACCGAGCATGAACGTTCAGCGGCCCACTGGCACCACCATCAGCAACGGCGCCACGGACAGCCTCGGCGCACTCTCCCTTGGCGCCGGGTCTTCCTTCTCTTACGTCATTGGCAACGCTGGCACTGGAACGCTCGTTCTCACGGGCTCCCCACTCGTTGCGCTGTCCAACCTCAGCGGCTGCAGTGTCAGCGTGACCAGCCAGCCAGCTTCCAGCGTGGCGGCGGGGGGCCAGACCAGCTTCGTGGTTCTGGTGACTCCCTCTGCCGCAAGTTTCAGCTTCCGCATCACGATCGCCAACAGCGACGCGGCCAACAACCCCTACATCGTCAATGTGACGGGCACAGCGGCGGCCACCGCCGCCCCTGAGATTGATGTCAGCCGCGGCGCCTCGCCAGTGACCTCGGGAGGAAGTGACGCTCTGGGCCAAGTCGCGCTGGGCGGCCCGACCAGCTTCAGCTGGACCGTGGCCAACCTCGGCACGGCCGCGCTGACGATCAGCGGGCTGAGCCTCGGCGGGCAGAGCAATTGCACAGCCACCATCGGCACCTCGCCCTCTTCGACCATCGCGGCGGGCTCCACCACCAGTTTCAGCGTCAACGTCACGCCGACCGGCGCATCGGCTTTCAGCTTCTCAGTGTCCATATCGAACAACGATTCCAACGAGAACCCCTATACGTTCCAGGTGAGCGGAACAGGCGTGGTCAATGGGCCGGAAATCGAAGTCCAGCGCCCAGCGGGGATCTCGTTGGCTTCGGGCAGCACCGACAACCAGGGAACGGTGGCCTTCGGCGTCAATCTTCAACTCACCTACATTGTGGCCAACCTCGGGAACCAGGCTCTGAACCTAACGGGCACACCGGCCGTGGCTTTGTCCAACATCTCCAACTGCAGCGTTGCTGTGACTTCCGCGCCCGGAAGCGCGATTCCTGCCAGTTCCAACACCAGTTTCACCATCAACTACAGCGTGGCAGGCGTCGGTGCCTTTGGCTTCCGCATGACACTGGTCAGCAACGACGTCGATGAACCTGCCTACATCATCAACGTCAGCGGAACTGGCGGCACCCTGCCCGACATCAGCGTGCGGCTTCAAAGCGCACAACTGGCCGACGGCGGCCAGGCCGCCGCGGGCAGCCTGAACATCAATTCCCCGGTGCGCCTGACTTTCACCATCACGAACGCAGGCAACGCACCCCTCAACCTGACCGGTCCTGCGCCCGTGGCTGCGGGGGGCACGATGAACTGCAGTGCCGTGGTGGCGCAGCCAGCACAACTTACCCTGGCCGCCGGCGCCTCCACGACCTTCGGTGTGGACGTCACGGCGACCTCCCTGAACTCCTTCAGCTTCTCAATCAGCATCAGCAGCGACGACCCCGACGAGAACCCCTTCAACTTCACGGTGCAGGGCGTGGGGTCAACCTTCACCATTGGCGATGGCAATGGCGGCGGAGGAGGCGGTTGCAGCGCAGATGCCGCAGGCTCCACCGCCTGGCTCTGGCTGCCCCTGGCGCTGGTCGCGGCCTGGAGTCTGAGGCGCCGCCGCATGGCTTGAAGTCCGCAGTCGGACACGCACACGGGAGAGGGCCCAGGCCCTCTCCCAGCATTTTTGGCCCTGCTTGTTGCCACTGCCATGCGGGCCATGCAGAATCAAACCACCCTCTGGGGCAATCCATGGCGGGCAGCAAGCCACAACCGGGGAAATCTTCCAGCGCTTCCGGCCAGCGTCCGGCCATACAAATTGACGCTGACTTCTCGGAGAAGCCACAAGGTCGCAGCGCCGCTCCCCGCCGCGGCGTCGCTTATGCAGCCGACAGCAGCAGCCTTCCCACAAAGGGATCCAAGGCGGTGTTCTGGGGCATCGTCGGTACGGTCATTGGCCTTCCCGTCCTGATTACGCTGATCCTGGTGCTCCAGGACCCGGAAGATGTCAACCGCTATCCCCTGGACCGCGCCAATGAAGCGCGGGCCCATTCCACAATGATCATGGAGCATGCCAAGGGTGCTTACGCGCGCGGCATTCAGCTTCCAGCCATACCCAGCCTGGGCGACCTGGGTTTGAGCGAGTCCCGCGTCAAGGGTAAGTACGACCTGACGTACGAGCTGAGCTACTCGCCTCCGGCGCTCACGATCGTTGTGTACGACGTGTTCCTTGAAAAGCCGCGTGAACTCGTAACGGTCATCAACCTCGATACCGGTTCCGTGAACACCAACCGCTGAAATCCTTTGGTACCGGAATCCCGCATCTTGCGCTGCAACTCCGGCACCGTCTCGCGGCACGGCCGCTACGTGCTCTACTGGATGATCGCGCAGCGCCGCCTTGGCTACAACTTCGCCCTCCAGCGCGCCGCCGAACTTGCCCGCGAGCTGAACAAGCCGCTTCTTGTGCTGGAGGCCCTGCGCTGCGGTTATCCCTGGGCCTGCGACAGGATCCACCGCTTCATTATCGACGGCATGGCGGAACGGGAAGGCACCCCGGGCTATTGGCCCTACATCGAACCGGTACCCGACGCGGGCAAAGGACTTCTCGTCGCGCTGTCCAAATCAGCCTGTGCCGTGGTGACAGATGCTTATCCCTGTTTCTTTCTCCCGCACATGGTGCGCACCGCCGGACAGAAGCTGGAAGTGATCCTTGAAGCGGTGGATAGCAACGGCCTTCTGCCCTTGAGCATTTCCGACCGCACTTGGCCCTCAGCCTACGCCTTTCGCCGGTTCATGCAGAAGAGCCTCAGGGCCTGCCTGGCTCAGACACCCTTGGCGCATCCGATGGAACTAGCCAAAGCCGCAGGGGAGAGTCTGATTGACGACAAGCTGCCTCGTCACTGGCCCAGGGCTCAGCTTCGCCGGGTACGGCTGGAGGAGCTTCCTATCGACCATAGCGTGGCACCAACACTCCAGGGGGGCAGCACGCCGGCGTCCGCGCGCCTTCAGCGTTTTCTGCGCACCGGCCTGGGCCGCTACACCGAAGGCCGCAACGAGATCGATGACAATCCCGCCAGCGGACTCTCACCCTATCTGCATTTCGGACAGATCGGCACGCACGAAGTACTGGAACGCCTGGCAAGAACCGAGGGCTGGGAACCCTCAAGGCTTGGGCAACGCGCCACAGGCAAGCGGGCAGGGTTTTGGGGCATGAGCGAGGGCGCGGAGGCCTTCCTGGATCAGATAGTGACCTGGCGCGAACTCGGATACCACTTCTGCACGCGCGAGGAGCACTACGACCGCTTCGAAAGCCTGCCCCTCTGGGCACAGAAGACCCTGACCGAGCACGCTTCAGACAAACGCAAGACCCTCTACAACCTGGCGGAGTTTGACTCGGCCTCGACCCACGACCCACTCTGGAATGCCGCGCAGCGCCAACTGCGTCGAGACGGAGTCATGCACAACTATCTGCGCATGCTGTGGGGCAAGAAGATCCTGGAGTGGACTGCCTCGCCGCAGGAAGCTCTGCAGGTCATGATCGAACTGAACAACCGCTATGCCCTTGATGGCCGCGACCCCAACAGCTATTCGGGCATTTTCTGGTGTCTGGGGCGCTTTGACCGGCCCTGGGGCCCCACACGTCCCGTGTTTGGCAGCGTGCGATACATGTCAAGTGAAAGCACCGCCCGAAAGATAGATGTCCGGAGCTACCTTGCTCGTTATGGGGTTTAGGTCCCTTTTTATTGGAACCGGCAGCCTGACTGAACCGTATTAACCTCCGACTGCCATTGGGGTTGCCATGTCTGCCAACCGTTTCTCGGGGCTCAATCTCGTTCTGTTGGCCGTCACGATTTGTGCGCTGCTTTTTGGCGTCTACGGTTTTATCCGCCCGTCTGATTCTGCCGCCACAGCCGCGCGCGGCAATGGCAAGGCCGCGGCCCCCGAAAGCGCCTCGCGGGAAGGCACGTCCCCTGATGCTGAACCGACAAGGCCCGACCCAGTTTTCCCAACGCGCGATGAGCCGCCAGTGCCCGGAAGGGATGCCGCGCCCAAACCGGTAGCGGGCGTAACTACGACACCGCCCGAGGCCGTCGTGCCCACGGACAAGGGCGATGCCCAGCTCACGGGTTTGGTCCTGAACCACGAAGGCAAGGCGGTTCAGGGGGTCGTCGTTACGGCGCGTCGATCCAACCTGAACGCCGACGTACCGGATGTGGGCTCACTCCAGCCCGCGGAGGCCCGCGACGCGCTCAACCGCTACTTCGCTTTGCTGCAACGGGAAACGCGCAGTACCAGCAGCGATTCCGAGGGACGCTTCAGGTTCACGGGCTTGGATCCGCGGCTGGCCTACGACCTCTCGGCTCAGCTCGACGCAGTGGGGCGGGCGGAATTGCGGCGTGCCGCTGCGGGCGACAATGTTCGCCTGATTCTGAAGCCGCATACGCTTCTGATTGGTCGAGTCACGGGCCCCGACGGAGCGGCCATCAGCGAGTTCAGCGTCCGGCTTTACCGCCGCAACGCTGAGTGGGAAGCCCGGGAACGAAGCTTCAGCGCCGCAGACGGACGTTTCACGATGGAGTGCGATGGCGGCGCGCTGATGGCAGTCCTGAGCGCCCCGGGGTTCTACCAGCCTCAGCCGACAGAGATATCGGTCGAGGGTTCTGCGGTTGAGCAGGTGTTCACCCTGGAACAGGCGGCAATTCTCAGCGGCACGGTACGCGATGCGTCCGGCAATCCCCTGGCCAACGCGCGCATTTCGAGCGGCGGAGACGCTCGCTCGCGCTCCATGGACCGGCGCTCTGCCGGGAACTGGGAAGACGAAAGCAGTTCCGCGCGCACGGATTCTCTGGGCCGTTACCGGCTCGACTCCCTAGCCCCAAGGGAATACACGTTTTCAGCCCGCTACGGCGAGTCCAGCGACACACGTACCATTACGGTAAGCGCGGGCGAAAACACGCTCGACTTCACGCTCGACGCCGGCGCCACCCTCACCTTGAAACTCCGTAACACACGCGGCCAGCCCGTGGAGGCCGAACAGGTTTACTTCTGGCGCAAGGACGGTCGCTGGCTCCAGGCGGAGCGCCATCTGGCCCGCGAACCGGGGACTGCCACGTTCTCGGGTATCAAACCGGGCGATTACACGATGTCGGTGTCGGCTTCCGGCTACCCCTCCCTGCGCCGCGAGGTGAAACTGACCTCCGGCGAGCAAACACTGGAACTCGAATTGCCGGAGAGCGCGATGCTGGGGGGCCGCATTACAAGCAGTTCCGGTGGTTCCATCGCAGGCCTTTCTCTCCGGCTTGTCAAGGAAGGCGAGGATGAAAACATGGCTTGGGGAAGCGGGCGCTGGACCCAGGTCAAGTCAGACGGATCGTTCCGCCTGGGACCCGTGGAGCCCGGCCTTTGGACGATCGATCTGCTTGGGCAGGACTGGCGCAAGGTCAGCAGCGAAAAGCGCAGCCTGGTGATCGGAGAGAACAGTTTTGACTTCACGGTGAACACCGGCGGATCGCTCACCGTTCGCATCACCGACGAAACGGGCAAACCCGCGCAGTGGGCCTATGCCATGCTTGAATCAGCCCAGGGCAAGCGCTTTGGCGCCAATGCCAATGCCCAGGGCCTGGCCGAGATCACGTTCATCGATCCCGGGGATTACATCTTGCGCGTTACGGCCAGCCGCCTGGCCGCCCCGGCTGTGTCCGTCAACATCCGGGCGGGGGTCAATGAAGCGGCTGTCTCGCTCAAAACGCCCAATTGCGCGCGCATCACGACCGTAACGCCCAACTCCCAGGCGGCGCGCATCGGCCTGGCCCCCGGCGACCTGATCATCGAGTACGCCGGCGAGAAAGTGAACAACTGGGAGGATGTGGGCCGCCTGCGCCGCAAATATGAGGGCAGCGCTGAGGTCGCTATCACCATTGAACGCAACGGCCAGCTTCAGTCCTTCAACCTCAAGGGCGGGCAGATCGGAATTGACGGCGAAAGCGCCGTGCGCTGAGCGCAGGCCCATTTTTGAGGCTACGAACTCCCGGAGTATCTGCCATGGCTGCCAGCCGCCCCAACACCGTCAACCTCGCCCTTTTGGCCGTCACCATTCTCTCGTTGATGCTGGCAGCCTACAGCCTGTTGCTGACACCCGCCGGCCCAAACCCGCGCGCCGACACTCCCCACGACCGCGACCTCTCCGCGCAGGACTTGCCCACTCGAAGCAACACCTCGCACGAAAGCGCAGGCAGCAAAGGGCCCATCACAGACCGTGAGACAGGCCGCTCAGATCGCGACAACGGCAGCGCGTCGGGCTCGCCGCGTGACGAAGCCGCGCCTGACGGTAGGGCGCCGGCAATCAAGGACCCCGCGGCAAAGAATGAGCAAGCGGTTGCGCCGGAATCGTCTGACACATCGGGCTCGATTTCGGGAATAGTGATTGATGGCTCCGGACAGGCCGTCGAGGGTGCGCGCGTTGTCGCTCGACCAGCAGATCAGCGGGACCAGCCCCGGAATCACCCTGATTTTGAAACAGAACTCTCCGAACTAGAACTGCACATCCAGCGCCTGCGTGCTCAACAGCGCAGCGTGGCAAGCGGCTTAGACGGGCGCTTCACCATTTCGGGCCTGAACAGCGCGATCTCCTATGACCTGTCGGCCTCGGCGGTCAGCGGCGGCACAGCGCGCCTGTCACGCGTGGGCTGCGGCGATAACGTGACGCTGCTGCTCAGCCGCGAATGCCTGCTCAAGGGCAAAGTCAGCCGCGCCGACGGCAAGCCCCTGACCCGCTTTCGCGTTCATTGGCTGCGCGCGGACCTTCCCAACGAACCGGGTAACGAGCGTGTGCTCTCGATGGATGGACATTATGAAGTGCGCGTGAAGCCCGGGCGGCACACGGTGTGGATCAGCGTGGATGGTGTGGGCGAATCCCCGCGACAGGAAATTGACATCACCGATGTCGGCGCCGAAGTCAGCTTCAGTTTCAGCGGACTGGCTGCGCTTGCAGGTGTTGTCAGCGACACCCGTCAGAACCCTCTGCCGGAGGCCACCGTGCGCCTTGAGCCGCTCGAAGACCGCGACAATCCGGACGAAACGGAGTTTGACCCGGCCGTGCCCCGCAGCGTTCTGGCGAGGTGTGACAGCCTTGGGCGCTACCGCTTTGAGGCGCTGGCACCAGGGCGCTACAGCGTGAGAATCTCGCTGGGCTCACGCTCTGATTCGCGCGAGATCGCGCTGGCAACCGGGGAAACGAAGCAGGATTTTTCGCTGAACGCCGGCGCGCGGGTCACGTTGAAGTTCCGCAGCCCGCGCGGCGATGCAATCACGGACGTCAACGTCATATTCGAGCGCAAGGGCCGCAATGAGCGACCGACGGCCCTACCTGCCGAGGAACCCGGCGTGCGCATTTTCACCGGCCTTGAGCCCGGCGAATACTCCATTCGTTACTTCGCGCGGGGCGGTGCGTGGGCACGCCAGAACACCACATTGGTTGAAGGCGACAACCTGCTCACGCTGGATATTGCCGAAGCCTCGTTCATCCAGGGCAAAGTGACCGGCGCCGGAACACCCGAAGGTCTGTTGTTACGTCTGCGTCCCGAAGCCGGCAAAGCCGAGAGCAACAGCCACTATTCTGCAGTAGTCAAGACGGACGGAACTTTCCGCGCCGGCCCCGCACTGCCGGGAAACTACGTGCTGGAGCTGCTGGCGCAGCAGCGCACGGTCGTTTACACGATGAACGTGAAACTCGGCGTCGGCGACACCACTCAAGATATCGCGGTGCGCGACCTGGCCACGCTGGCGCTGCGGGTGAGCCTGCCTGACGGCAAGCCGGCCGCCGGGGCCCGGGTGACGCTGGTGAACGGCAAGAACTCGTACTCTGCGCGTTGCGATGAACGCGGCTCTGCGCGCATCAGCTATGTGCCCGCCGGCGAATCGAAGCTCACGGCGGAGGCCGGCGAATATCGCTCGCGCGAACACAGCTTCACGCTGCGCTCGGGAGAATCCGACTACAGCTTGGAGTTGAAGGCGCCCAACTGCGTGCGCATCTCGAAAGTGGACAAAGGCGGTGAAGCGGACAAGGCGGGATTGCAGGTCGGGGATCTCGTCTTCGCCTACAACGGCCAAGATGTCACAGACCGCAACACTTTGAACAGACTGATTGAGCAAAGCAAAGGCCAGGAGAGCGTCACGCTTTCGGTGGATCGCGCAAGCCGCGTCATCGTCTTGAGCATCAAGGGAGGGACTTTCGGAGGCGCCTACGCCAATGCCGTACGATGACAAAAAGGCGGCCCAAGGCCGCCCTATTGTGTACGTGCAGGACTTTCAGGCCAGCTCTTCAGCACGCACGAAGTTGTCGCGTTCGCCCTTGCCCGTGAGAGGGTAATCCTTGCGCAGCGGGTGATACTCGTAGTAGTCGGGCGTCAGCACACGGCGCAGGTCGGGATGGCCGGTGAAAACGATGCCAAACATGTCATAGACCTCGCGCTCGACCCAGGCCGCTCCCTTGTAAATCGGGGCCGCAGAGGGACAAGTCGGGTCCTGCTCGGGCACCAGCGTCTCAAGCCGCAGGCGCTTACCGTGCTCCAGCGAATAGACGATGTGAACCACCTTGAAGCGCCGGGCCGGCTCGAAGTCCTCGCGCTTGAGGTTGTCGACGGCCGTGACATCGGTGAACATCTTGAATGAAAGTTCGGCGTCGTCGTGCAGGGTGCGGAGCACTTCCAGCACGTGCTCGCGCGCAACATGCAGCACCGTCTGGTCGAACGCCACCTCGATACGCAGCAGCCGGTCGCCCAGTTTGCGCTTGAGCAACTCATGGTCGATGTCGTTCTCCGCCAGACGCGGCTTCTTGGGCGCGGCAGCGGGAACAGCGGGAGCGGGCTTGGCGGGGTCACTCATGGTCAGTTCTTCTTGGCCTGCTCAACGACGCCGGCCTCAACTGGGCGGTCGGGCCTGGTGAATTCGTGGCGTTCAGCCTGACCGTCGATGATCTGCTGAATCTTGATCAAGGCGTCAATAAGGCTTTCAGGACGCGGCGGGCAACCGGGGACGTAGACGTCCACCGGGATGAACTGGTCCACTCCCTGAATCTGCGGGTAGGTGTTGAATACGCCACCCGTCGAGGCGCAGGCACCCATGGAGATCACCCATTTGGGCTCCCCCATCTGCTGATAGATTTCCGTAAGCACCGGCATCATCTTCAGCGTGATGCGGCCCGAGACAATCAACAGGTCACTCTGGCGCGGAGAAAAGCGGATCACCTCAGCGCCGAAGCGCGACAGGTCATAGCGGGAATTCAGCGTGGCCATCATCTCAATGGCACAGCAGGCCGTGCCGAAGGGATAGGGCCAGAGGCTGTTCTTGCGCGCCCAGCCAATCACGCGGTTCACCTGTGTGGTGAAGAAACCGTCGCCGGCCAGCGAGGGAATCATCTGCTCAAGACCCATGACGCTTCCTCATGCCCCTGATCGTGCGCCGCATCAATGCCCGTGACCGTGGCCGGCACCGGCAGTCTCGCGAGCCTCTTCCGAGGCTTTCTCCGGCTTGTCTTCGTGCATGAACTCGCGCTGAATACGCAACCAGTGCTCGCGCGACACTCCCAGAGGAGTGTTCCAGTCCAGCGCCCCTTTGCGCCATGCATAGAGCAGGCCAAAGCCGAGTACGATCACGAAGACCCCCACCTCGGCCAGCCCTTCCATCCCGAGGTCAATGTAGCGGATCGCGTAGGGCGCCAGCAGGACAGCCTCAATATCAAACAGCACAAACAGCATGGCGATGATGAAGAACCGAACGTTGAACTCCGTACGGGTCTCGCCCAACTGCGGCACGCCACACTCATAGGGATCATCCTTGACCAGCGAGCGGCGCTTGCGCCCAAGCAAAGATGAAAGGGTCAAGGCGCCCGCCGCTACGGAAAAGATGATCGCGCTATACAGTATCAGGCTGAAGTAATTCAAAGCTCCAACCTCCAGGACGAGCATGGTTTAGCGGCCCGGCGAGCGATTTACAAGCGCGCAGCCCCCACCCACAACGCAACCGGCGGACCTTGCGGTCCGCCGGTTCAGCGTATCTCTACGCATAGGGGTGGCTCCGGGACATCGCTGGAGCCCGTCGGCTCAAACACGGCAGGCGCCATACACCTGCCGGAACACAGCTAGCCGAGCCACCTGCGCTTATGGCCTTCAAAGTTAACCATGGACCACCTCCTTTCGCATTGGGTTGGCCTCCTTCAGCGCGGCCTAAGCGAGGCGCTGAAATCGGCGAGGGGTAACGCCCGCGTCCGGGCCCGCAGTCTCACCCTCTCCGTGAGAGGGATTGCTGCCCTGGTCCTGATAGGACCCGGAACGCCTCAGTTCCTGCAACCGGGGGGTGTGTCAGAAACTGAACACCCGAAAGTTACCCCACACCCGGAGTTTGTCAAACCGATGTTCCAACTTTTTTTATCGGTCCCCGGCCGCCACTTCTTGACACGTCAACGGGCCACAAACGCCATTCGGCGCGCCAGCCACACCGCCGCCAGCAGACCGCCCAGCGCCGCCAGGAACCAGGACTGCGCCTCCCCCGTCGTACAATCATAGTGATCGCTTTGGCCACCGCTTTCATAGTCAAAGAAGTACTTCACAAACTCAACGTCGGCCGAAGCACCGCTGCCATCCTCGACGTCCACCTGAATGCGAATCTCGAAGTCACCCCAGTGGCCGGGCCATTCGCTGTCCACCTCGACGTAGAAGCGGGGGTGGCTGCTGCTGCCGGTCGTCGTGACATCGACAATCCAGTCTCCGCTGGTGTCCGAGCGTTCGCGCATTTCACGATAGTTGCTGTCCAGTACGCGCACACGCGGCGGCGCATTGAACCCCCGCACGTAGGTTCGAATCTGGGCCGAGTCCGCCGCACCCCAGGTCAAGGGCAAGCGGTAGCGGATGGTTTCGTGGTCGCGCAGGTAGACGGTTTCGCTGAAGTCCGCGATTCGCTCAGCCGCAAGAGGCTGCGCACTTGCCGCGGCAATCAGAGACAACATGCCCAAGAGAGCCAGACGGCTCATGTCGTTCTCCCGTAGAGGCCCTTGGCTATTCTACTGCAGGCGAAGCCTGAGGAGCAGTGCCTTCTGGAGCATCCGCGTCGTCCGGTGTAGGCACCGGGGCGGGCTCGTGGGCCAGCCAGGCCTTGATAATGCGCTCGGGCACGCCGGCCGCAAGCTTCACGATCTTGCCATCGACAATCTCGGCGGCCCATGAACGTTCGTTGAACCCCTCGGGAAGCTGCGCGAGGATTTCTTTGGGCTCCCAGCCGTTGTACACGCAGGAAACGACCGCCTTGTTCTGTTTGACCGCCTCCGTGATTTCCGGCGTTTGCTCCACTCGCTGCACCAGCGAGACGCAGGAGGCTCAGTAGCCGGGGTTGCGGTCGACGGCCAGAAACAGGCGGGAGCCCTGCTCACCGGCCACGTCACCCGCGGCCTTGAAGTCGCCCGTGATGCGGCCCTGCTGGCGCGGCCGCTCACGCGCCCAGACGCCATAAACCGTTACGCCCACAAGGAACAACAACATGATGATGTAGACGTACTTCATGGCGCTCTCCTTACTTACGCATAACGGCTGTCGCCCGCAGAGTATTCCATGGCGCCGCAATGCAGAGGGGCGGCCAGCGCCGCCCCCTTTCAACATCAGCGAAGTCACAGGCCTCACTTCTTCTTGGCCGGCTTTTTCGAGGCAGCCTTGACCGGCTTCTTGGCCGACTTCTTGGGCGCGCTCTTCTTCGCAGGCTTGGCTGCGGGCGGAGGCATGGTCATGGCGTAGTTGAAGCTGGCTTCAACCCAGCGCGAAAGCTGCTTGGCGGTCTTCAGCGCGTCCATGGAGACCTTGACCCAGCCCTCCACAATCTTGTTCTTGTGGGCGAACTGCGAGCAGTGCTTGAGGGCCAGGTGCTTCTGCAGCGCCTCTTTCTCACACAGGGCAATCAAGCCATCCTCAACAGCCCCTACAAAGTCACGGCCATTCACCACGCAGGTGCGACCGCCGAGAGCATCGTGCTCGCTCCAGCCGGTCTTGCGCATCAGCGCATCTTTGATGCGTTCAAACAAACGCGGATCGTAACCCATGCGGCTCCTCTTGCCTGATTGGGCCGCGCATGATGCTGTCGAAACCCCGCTAGAGCAAGCACCGTCCCGTTTTCTGGCTCACTTTCGCGTCGGACCTTCAGGCAAGGTCCGCTCCGCAGGACATGCAGCGCTTGCGCCCCTCCCGTCTAGGCGCTCCACACCGAGGACAGCCGCCTTCTTCGGGGGGCGTCTGCGCGGCACCTGCCGCCCCCGGCGCCGAAGCCATCGGAAGCGGCGGCGCGACGAAGTAAGGGTTTGCCGCGACGGGCTTGCGCCCCGTCAGGGCGCGCACCAGCAACAACACGATTAGCACCCCTAACAGCACAGCCACCATCAGCGGCACCGTCCAGCCCGTGCCAGTTCCGCCGGCGGGCGCGGCGGAACCTGGAGGCAACGCCGTGCCACCCAGCCAGGCCTCAATCATGCCATTGGTAACGCTGGCCGGGTGGCCGCGCCAGATGACCTTGCCTTGGCGGTCGATGATGTAGGCGTGGGGGTAGCCGGGAATGCCAAAGAGGCGCGGCACACCGCGGGCCTGAACAATAGGGTAAGTGGCACCGTGACCCTGGACAAAGCCGTCAATGGTCGCGGTCGCTTCTTCACTTACGGCCACGATCTGGAATCCACGATTTCTGTAGTTGTGGTCCACCTGCACGAGGTGGGGTACAGCTCGCACGCAGGGGCCTCACCAAGTGGCCCAGACCTCCAACATGACTACTTTGCCACGGAAGTCGCTGAGGCGCCTTTGCCCCTCTGGCATGTTCCAGGTCTTAGCAAACGTCACTTCGGGAGCAACATCCCCGACCTCGACGGCAGCCAGAGGCGCAGCAAGCATCATCAGAAGTAAGGTGAGTCGCAGCATGAAACATCTCGAGCAGGCTAGTGCTTGGAGGAGGCGCTGCCGCGCCTTTGATGGAAGGTGCCTGGGGGAGGAACCGGCCCGCCCGTTCCCGCAGCCAGGGGAGGGAGCAAGGGATGGTGTACCAGTCGCGCCCTCGGCGTGGGCTCCTCACGGCGTCGTGCAGCCAACATGATCATTAGAACGAACCCGGGAATCAGGGCAACCACCAGAGAAGCAAGCAGAAGATCATTCACGGCCGAGGCAACTGTGGTGCCTTCCAAGTGGGCAAAGGCCTCGCCGTAGCGTGGGCGATCCATGACGTTCCCACCGAGAGCTTCAACCTGGGATGCCGCCAACCTCCCGGTGCTAGGCCAGTGGCTGCTCCCTTCCAGGCTGCGCAGGAGCCATCGCGACAACTTGATCACCGACAACTCGCGCTGCAGCGGGCCGCCTACTTCCATCCGCAGCGTGCCATCTGACAAGGGAACATAGGCCGCCAGAATCACGCCAAGTGCGCCGGAGTTTTCGTGGACGGCGCGGCTGCACCAGACGTCCCTATGCTGCCACTCTTCGCGATACCAAGAAAATGAGACCGGAGGCGTTCGGGGCCGGAACTGCCCGCTCAGGTCGGAGTCCGGCGCAAGCGTCTCGTGCGTCACATGGAAGGAGGCGGTAAAGCCCGTTCCGGCGGCGTCCTCCCCTACCCAGGCCATGACGCAGTTCCAGTCTTGGGGTGGGGTACGCGGCGTGACCTGCACGAAACCATCGGGCAAGGCCACGCGGAAGTGGGGCTGTGCAATCTCGAGCCAGTCGCCCGAGACTTTGAAATCGGCCCACAGGGTTGACCCCCACAGGGCGACAAGCAAGAAGAGGCGCAGGCCCATGTGTAGAGCCTACACCATGGGTCGCCCCCTAGCGAGCCGGTTTCCTTGACTTGGAGGCGGCTTTGGTCCTGACTGCCATGCGCTTGCGCGTGTCCACCGTGCTGACGCAGTATTCGATGCAGTTTCTGGCCAGCATCCAATGCAGTGCATGGGCCAGGACATCCGGGACCGGATACTCGACCCCCTTGAAGCGCGCAGGCGTGGCCCATGTCCAGTTACTTACGGCTCTTCTTCCAGGCATCCTCCTTGACAGGCAGAAGCCGGTTGTTAGCGTTTTTGCCCGAATTCACGCCCCAGGAAGCGGGTGCTTCCGGCGGCGCCAGTGCAGGCCTGAGGACCACGGGAAAACATGATTACATCGGAGAAGAAGACGGAGCTCGTCAAGGGCTACGCCACCAAGCAGGGCGACACCGGTTCGCCGGAAGTGCAGTGCGCGCTCCTGACGGAACGCATCAACAACCTGACAGTGCATCTGAAGCTGCACAAGAAGGACCACAACAGCCGGCGCGGCCTGCTGATGATGGTGGGAAAGCGCAACGCACTGCTCAAGTACCTGAACCGCGTGGATGAAACCCGCTACAAGAAACTGGTCGAAAAGCTCGGCATCCGCAAGTAGCGGATGCCGTTGTGCTTTTTCGCGGGTGCGAAGAAGCACTGGGGCCGGTAGCCGGGCAGACCGGCCGGCCCCCGGTTGGGTCAGGTCATGCAGTTGAGCGGACACAGAGGCCCGGGCTTGTGCGCAAGCCCCGACTTCTCTGCCCGCGCAAGGGCAAGCCGATTCCCACCGTTCGAACTCACCAAGAGCGCGATCGACCGCAGCGGCGGCTCGCGCAACCCGTTCAGGCGACGGCCTGAACCCATGAAACGTCACAGGAGACCATGAAACACATCGTTCAACTCAACGTCGGCGGCCGTGACATCTCTATTGAGACCGGCTGGCTGGCCAAGCAGGCCGCAGGAGCCGTGCTCGTACGTGAGAATCACTCCGCGGTCTTTGTCGCCGTTACGACTGCTGCACCCCGTCCCGGCATCGACTTCTTTCCGCTGACAGTGGACTATCGCGAGAAAACCAGTGCGGCGGGCAAGCTGCCCGGCGGCTTCTTCAAACGCGAGGCCCGCCCCACACAGAAGGAAATCCTCACCATGCGCGTAACGGATCGCCCGTTGCGCCCCCAGTTCCCGGAAGGCTTCAATGACGAAGTCCAGATCCAGGGCATGGTGATGTCGGCGGACCCCGAGTTGGACCCCGACGTGCTCATGATCAACGGCTCAAGCGCGGCTCTCATGCTCTCAGGCGTGCCTTTTCACGGCCCCGTGAGCGCGGTGCGCATGGGCATGGTGGATGGCCAGTTCATCGTGAACCCCAACTACGAGCAGGCCGACAAGGGCCAGCTCAACATGATGGTAGCTGGCACGAACGACGGCATCTGCATGGTGGAAGCCGGGGCGAACGAGCTGTCCGAAGAGCAGATTGTCGAAGCCCTGCGCATCGCCCACGATGAAATCAGGCGCCTGTGCGCGCTGCAGCTTGACCTCTGCGCCAAGGCCGGTGTGGTGCGCGAAGAGTACACGCCGCCCAAGGGTCATGACCCCGCTCTGCTCAAGGAAGTGACGGCCCGCTACTACCCGGCGTTCTACACCGCCATGAAAACCCCGGGCAAGCACGAGCGCTCTGAGGCCCTCGACGACATCAAGCACCAGGCCATTGTCGAGATGTGCCCCGTCTCGGAAACCACTCCGCCCGAAGAACGCGCCAAGCTGGCCGCAAAGGCCAAGGCCATCTCGGCCATCCTCGGCGAGTTCAAGTACAAGGCGCTGCGCGAGATGATCAAGCGCGAAGGCCGTCGCGTCGATGGACGCGACTTCACCACGGTGCGCCCCATCACCATCGAAATGTCGCCGTTTCCCCGCAACCACGGCAGCGTGACCTTCACGCGCGGTGAAACCCAGGCTTTCGTCACCTGCACACTTGGCACGTCCGAAGATTCCCAGCTCATCGACGGCCTGCGTGAAAGCAAGGAAGAGCAATTCCTGCTGCACTACAACTTCCCCAGCTTCAGCACGGGCGAGTGTAAGCCCATCCGCGGCCCCGGCCGCCGCGAAATCGGCCACGGCGCCCTGGCCGAGCGCGCCCTGCGCCCCATGCTGCCGGACCTCTCCAAGTTCCCCTACACAATCCGCATCGTCAGCGACATCCTTGAGAGCAACGGCAGCTCGAGCATGGCCAGCGTGTGCGGCGGTTCTCTGGCCATGTTTGACGCCGGCGTGCCGGTCAAGAAAGCCGTCGCCGGCGTAGCCATGGGCCTGGTGGACTTCAATGTCGATGATCCTGCCGACAACGGCTATGCCGTGCTCACGGACATCCTCGGCGATGAAGACCACGTCGGCGATATGGACTTCAAAGTGTGCGGCACCGATGCCGGCATCACCGCCCTGCAGATGGACATCAAGGTCAAGAAGCTGAACCTCGAGGTCATGCTGAAGGCCCTTCAGCAGGCCAAGGCCGGCCGCCTGCACATCCTCTCCAAGATGAACCAGGCCATGCCCGCACCGCGTCGCGACCTCTCCAAGTGGGCGCCGCGTTACGAGACGGTCAAGATTGACAAGGAACAGATCGGCATGCTGATCGGCCCCGGCGGCAAGAACATCCGCGCTCTCCAGGAAGCCACCAAGTCGGTCATCAGCGTGGAGGAAGACGGCACGGTCAAGATTTTCAGCACCGAGGCCACCGGCGCCAAGGACGCCGCCGACAAGATTCGTGGCATGATGACCAAGCCCGAAGTCGGCCAGCGCGTATCCGGCCGCGTCACCAGCATGCGCGAGTTCGGCGCCTTCGTGGAGTTCGGCGTCGGACAGGAAGCACTGGTCCATGTCAGCCAGCTTTCCGACGGATACGTCGAGAAGCCCGAAGACGTCGTCAAGGTTGGCGACGAAATCGAGGTGGAAATCATCAATGTGGACCCCACCGGCAAGGTCAAGGCCAGCCGCAAGGCCGTGATCCTCAAGGACCGGGGCGAGGAGTACACCCCTGAACTCGGACGCGGCGGCGGCGGTGGGCGCGATCGCGGCGGGCGCGGCGGCGGCCGACGTGAGCACTCGCGGCGCGACTGATTCGTTTCACGTTTCAAGCAACCCGGCCCGACATTCGGGCCGGGTTTCGTTGGGGCCCCTACACGCTTCTGCCTGCTCCTGCTAATTTGGCAAAGCGGGGAAAGCGAGGTGCCCATGACCCTTTCTCGACGAGACTTCCTGGCTCGCTGTTCGCTGGCCGTGGCGGGTGTGTCACTCTCGACGCTCTTTGGCTGCGACTCGGCCCCCGGCGTCACCCTGGCCCAGGACGGCGCCAACAGCCCCAAGCCCGACACGCCGCGCAAGCCGGACTCGCCTCTCGTGCAGAAGAAGGGCACGATCATCGGCGCTGCGCGCGGCATGCAGGACGGCAAGCAGGCCTTCTACCTGAGTGTGGTCAACCTTGATGCACCCAGGCTCGCCGCCAAGCTGACCCCCCTCAGCTTTCTGGCCCATGGTGTGTCGCCCAACCCCGTCAAGCCCCAGCGCGCGGTGCTCTTTGAGAAGCAGGGCAAAGGTTGCTGCGAAGTCGACCTCAAGGCCGGCAAGGTCCTGACTACGATTCCCACGGTGGACGGCCGGAAGTTCTACGGGCACGGCGCCTATTCGCTCGACGGAAAGCTGCTCTATGGCACCGAAACGGAGATGGACACCTACCGGGGCGTGATCGTCGTGCGCGACGGCGAGACCTTCAAGGAACTTGGCAAGTTCCCGACCTTCGGCGAGGCTCCCCACGACTGCCACATGATTGACGAGGGCAAGACGCTGGTCATCACCAACGGCGGCGCCGCGCTTGGCAGCAGCGGGGAGACCGCAGCGCCCAGTGTAACCTTCGTGGATATCAAGACCGAGAAGCTGATCGAGCGGGTGACCTTTCCCAACGACAAGCTCAACGCCGGCCACCTCGCAATCAGCGCGGCCAAGGATCTGGTCGTCGTTTCAGCCCCGCGCGACGGCGTACCCAACCAGGCGACGGCGCAGGGCGGCATCACGCTGCGCCCTGCGGGTGCGGGGGCCGAGTCCATGTCGAACCCAGCCGACGTGGTGGCCAAGATGATCGGGGAAACCCTGAGCGTGAGCATTCATGAGGCGACGGGCGTGGTGGGCGCCACCAATCCGACGGGCAACATCGTCACATTCTGGAACCTGAAGGAACGCAAGCTGGTCAAGTCCGTCGATATGGGACGCCCGCTGGGCATCACCCAGACGCTGGACCGCAAGGAGTTCATAATCAGCTTCTGCCCCGACCCCTCCACGGCCGCCCTCCAGCGCTTCAACGCCGAAACTCTGGAGCCGGTGCCAGGCAGTCGATTCGATGAAGCCTACATGAGCGGCAGCCATATTATCGCCTATGACCTCGCCTGACGGGCCTGGGCAACACGAAACCGGGGCGGTCTGACGGCCGCCCCGGCATGATTTCCGGCCTACTCTGAGTCGACGAAACCCGTCAATTCCTCCAGAGTTTTGCCCGCGCCGTCGAGGCGCCGGTAAACAACCTCAACGCCGTCCATGACAATATAGACGACGGAACCCCCGGACTCCGCCTGAGGATCAGGCGACGAGAAGGCCTCAAAGCGCTCGCCACCCACTTCTACAGTTCCGACCTGCCGGACGGGTAGACGCGCATGTCCGGCATGGGCGCTGAACTGATACTCGCTGAACTGCCCGCGCACATCCCAACCCTTGGTGGAGCTGTCCGCGTCTTCGTTGCAGCCACGCGCCCGCATGTGGCATTGACCGTTGCTGCGCGCCACGATCTCCACAATGGCGTGCTTGTTATCGCCGGTCTTGAGCCTCGCCATCCAGGTGGAGCTGGTCAGATGGTCAACCTTTTCGCCACCCAGCGGCAGCGAGTAAAGCAGCTTCAGGCCTGCCCTGACCTCTCGTGGTGAGAGCCCGTCCTTGGCGCGGTTCTCCAGTGGCGCAGCAGGCTTGTAGTTCCGGGGCGCATCAGGGTTGTCAACAAATCGCAGCAGCGTTCGGCTAAATGCCGGCGAATTTGCCGAATGCTTGGCAATGACCTCGACACCGCCTACCAGGATCGCCGTGATCGCTCCACCTTGGTGCTTTACCGTATAGGCCTCGAATTTTTCGTCGCCGATGCTTATGACACTTCGCTCGCGATTGACCTTCGCAGTTTTGGCCGCAGCGGAAGTGTAATCAACCTGGTAGCTGTGCTCTCCGCCTGAACCGTGGTTGGTATCACCATCGGAGTAGCACGAACAGTGCCGCCAGCGAATCTGCTTCGATTTGATTTCCATGAAGTCGTAGCGCTTGAATCGCGGCGTCGTCATGGATTTACCGTCCCGATCCGGGCTGCCTTCCCACTCCACGCTGTAGAGAAGCGAGGTTCCGGGCCCCAGCTTGCGTTTGGAGAGCCCGGGCTGGGAGCGCACGCCGGTCTTTCGGTCTTCCGCGTAGCCCTTCTTGGCTTCATCGCCTGCCTCTCCGTCCGAAGGATCCACCTTGGGCTCGTCGGACACCCACTCCTCCGAGGCGTGGCCGCCAACACTGGGACTTTCTTCGTCCTCAAGATCTTCGACGGTAGCGGCTTCGCTCACCCACCAGCCATTGACCAGGTGCGTGACGCGCAGGCCGGCCGCACGCCGGGCGTTGAGCATCGCGTAGAACTCGGAGAAATCGAGGCACTGATCCTGTCCGGCATCGGCCGCCGCGAACTCTTCAGCAGTCAGTTCGCGCGGAAAGCGCGGCGCCAGCTCGCTCAGCGAGAGCTTCCTGTCGCGGTTTGCGTCCATGCGCTTGAGCAGATCAGGCCAGGAGTCCTCCCACTGTGCCTTGAAAAGGGTGTCTTCATCGGCTTCGCTCATGGCTGGCGCCGGCCCGCCTGACTTGGCCGCCAGAAAGGCTTCCAGCTCCTCTCGGGAAAGCGAGAGGTTGTCATTCACGTCACCCGCCAGAAAATCCGCCGGTGCCAACACATCCGGAGTGGCCCTTTCCAGCGCGGCGCGCCGCGCGGCATCCTGGGCCTGGTGTAACTCCCGTTCCAGTTTCCTGGCGCGGCTGAAACACTCTTTGAATTCGATCTTGCCGTTCTTGTCGGAGTCGTTGGCCTTGATCAGCGCGGCCACGCGAGCCGCAGGTTTGGCCTCGACCTTCTGGGCCTGAGTCGACCAGACAAACAACGACAGCAGCACCAGTGCTGTTCCTGCGCGAGTCCACATGTTGAGTCAGTCCGTTGGGCGCGGGGAGCGCCAGGCATCGGGGAAGATGCAGCAATGAGAATCTATCCCGCGGGGCCGCCGACCGCAAGCGCCACCCGGCGCAAGGGCGCACTCAGGCCGGCAGGCTGACTCCACATCAATATCTGTAGAAGCCCTCGCCGCTCTTCTTGCCCAGCTTTCCAGCCTTGACCATGTCGCGCATGAGCTGCGGCGCCCTGAAGACATCGCTCTTCAGCTCGCCGTGCAGGTAGTCGGCGATGTTCAAGCGCACGTCCAGGCCCACTAGGTCCGTCAGCTTCAGCGGCCCCATGGGGTGCGCGTAACCCAGTTCCATGGCCTTGTCGATGTCGGCGGCGCTGGCCACGCCCTGCTCAACCATGCGGATGGCCTCGAGACCCAGGCAGACGCCGAGGCGGCTGGTGGCAAAGCCAGGGAAGTCCTTGACCACGATGCAATCCTTGCCCAGCTTCGCGCCCACCTCCTGCACGGTGGTCAAGGTGGCCGCGCTGGTCTGACCCGTGACCACGACCTCCAGCAGCTTCATGATGTGCACGGGGTTGAAGAAGTGCATGCCTACGAAACGGTCGCTTCTCTTCGTTGCGGCCGCGATACTGGCAATACTCAGGCTTGAGGTGTTGCTGGCAAAGACGGTTTCATGGCTGCACAGACCGTCCAGTTCCCTGAACAGCCCCTGCTTGAGTTCGAGCTTCTCCGGAATGGCCTCGATGACGAGCTGCGCGCCCTTGGCGGCATCCGGTACCGCGACACTGCCGCGAAGATTACCCAAAGCAGCCTGACGCTGCTCAGCCGTGACCTTGCCCTTCTCCACCCCTTTGTCGAGGTTGCTCCGGATGCTGGCCAGGCCTTTGTCCACGAATTCCTGCTTGATGTCGTACAGGGCGACCTTGAAACCGGACTGGGCGGCCACCTGAGCGATGCCGTGGCCCATGGTGCCTGCGCCAAAGACTGAGATGTGGGTGATCATGGAGTGCTGAACGCTGAGTGCCGAGTTCTGAAGGAAAGACCGACCTCGCTCTGAATTCAGAACTCGAAACCCAGAACGACCGCTCCGAGCGGCTATTTCTTTTTCTTTTGCAGGAAGTCCGTCATCCGCTTCATCTTGTCTTCGCTCTCGAACAGCAGCGCCTGGGCCGTACTTTCGAAGGCCAGCCCGCTGTCGAGATTCATGCGCGCGCTCTGGTTCAGAGCCGCCTTGGCCATGCGGATCGCGAGGGAGCCCTTCTTGAGGATAGTCAGGGCCATCTTGCGAGACGCGCCCATGAGTTCGCTATCGGGCACCACCTTGTTGACGAGCCCGATGCGCAGAGCCTCCTGCGCGTCAATGATGGCGCCGGTCAGCACGAGCTCCTTGGCGCGGCCCAGCCCCACGATGCGCGGCAGGCGCTGGGTGCCGCCGGCAGCGGGGATGATACCCAGGTTGACCTCCGGCTGGCCGAACTGAGCTGTCTCGGAGGCAATGCGCATGTCGCACGCCAGGGTGAGTTCGCAACCGCCGCCCAGGGCGTAGCCGCGAATGGCGGCGATAACGGGGGCGGCAAAACCCTCAATACGGGCGAAGAGCGCACTGTTGATCGCCGCCAGGGACTCCAGAGCTTTGCGTTCGCGTAGCTCGGCGATGTCGGCGCCGGCCGCGAAATCGGGACCTTCACCGGTAAGGATCACGCAGCCCGTTTCGCCGCCTTCGCGCAGATCGTCAAAGGCCCGGGTTAACTCTGCGACCATGGCCTTGTTGATGGCGTTCTTGACGTCAGGTCGCTTGAGCGAAATGACCGCAAGACGCGAGTCCTCAGTATCGCGCAAAACCGAGATGAGTTGATATGCCATGGTGGTCCGCCCCCTGCCGTTGAAGTTTCAAGCACCTGCCCGCGCGCCCGTCAATTGCCATTTCGCCGGCACGGACTGTCTGTCATCTGGCTCAGGACTGATAGCGGTTTTCAACCTCGACGCCCGGGTCTTCAATGTACTTGCCCAGAACATAGTGGTGCGGCGTGGGCAGAAGGTTCAAGTCATCGCCGTGGTAAAGCTCAACGTGTTTGAGCATGTCGCGCGAGGTCCGAAACACGAGCTGCACGAAGTAAGTCCGCTCGCGGGTTCCGATGGCAAAGCCCGGCGGCACTGAACCGTCAGGCAGGGCCTCCGGCACAAAGAAACTGCCGTGTACAAAACCGGGGTTGAAGCTCGCGGCCTTGATGTACTTCTTGAGGGCAGCTTCCGTGGCAGCGCCCGGCCGTGCCTCAAACTTGATGATCTGGCAATACATGGTCGTGCCTCATGCTTTAGGCAGGGCTGCAGCCGGCCCCGACAGCGCCGAAATGGAACATGCGGCCTGACCCCTACCACTGTGTCGCATCGAGCACGACTTTGCCAAAGGCCCGGCGCGACTCCACATAACTGTGGGCTTCGCGAATGTCGCGGATGGCAAACACGCGATCGACGACGGGGCGTACCTTGCCGGAGGTCAGCAGTTTCCAGACCTCGATCTGATCGGCTTTGGGTCCCATGGTGGAGCCGATCAGGCTGATGCGCTTGAAAAAAAGCGCACGCAGGTTCAGCTTGACCTCGCCGCCCGTCGTGCTGCCGCAAGTAACGTAGCGGCCGCCCCACTTGATCAGCTTCATGTCGCCATCAAAAGTATCGGGGCCCACGTGGTCAAAAATCACGTCCACGCCGCCTTTTGAGGTGAGCTTCTTGACCTCTTCCACCCAGTCCTGGCGATAGTTGACGAGAAAATCCGCGCCCAGCCTGCGGGCCTTTTCCAGCTTCTCCTCGCTGCCAGCCGTGGCAATGACGGTGGCACCCAGCAGCTTGGCAAGCTGGATGCCGGCGCTCGTGACGCCGGAGCCCGCGGCGTGCATGAGCACCAGGTCATTGGCTTTGACGCCGGCCTTCTTGAGCATGGTCCAGGCGGTCAGGAACACGAGAGGGCAAGCGGCAGCATCGCTGTAGCTCATGTGCGACGGCAGGCGCATGAGGTTGCGCGCCGGAGCGTCCATGAACTCGGCGCAGCCTCCGTTTCGCGTTTCGCCGAATATGCCGTAGTCGCGCGAAAGTTGATCCTGGCCGCTGAGCGAATGCTCGGTCAAGGGATCGGCAAAGCCCGGCATGACGGCGACACGATCGCCTGCCTTGAATCCCGTCGCGAGCGGCCCGGCCTCGACAACATCCCCCGCGACATCCGTACCGGGAATCATCGGAAGGGGAAACTTGTGGCCGGGGACTCCCTTGCGCACCCACAGATCCAGGTGGTTGATGCCCGCGGCCTTCACCGCCACCAGTACCTCATCGGCCTTGATGCGCGGCTTGTCGGCCTCTTCAAACAGCAGCTTCTCCACGCCGCCGTGTTCACGAACAATGACTGCCTTCATGGTTCACTTCCTGAATGGCCCAAGGCGCGCCTGACCCGCGCCTTCACTGCGCCGCTTCGCGGATGTCCGGCAGCGTGCGGAACTTGCCCTCGTGATCCATGCCGTAGCCCACGAGAAAGACGTCGCGTTCAAGGTCAAAGGCGATGTAGTCAGCGGTGAACTCAACCTGGCGACGCGCCTTCTTGTCCACGGCCACAGCGTAACGAAGGGAGTTCGGACCTTGGGCCCGGATGGCCTGGTCCAGTGTGGACAACGTGGTTCCGGTGTCCACCAGGTCTTCAATGACCAGAACGTCGTAGCCGCTGCATGAAGGAAGCTGGCCGCGGAACACCGGCGCGCGTCCCGAACGCGCCCCCACGTAACTCGTGAGCCTTACGAAATCGAGCTCGGGGTCCAGAGAAGCGATGCGACGAATCAGGTCGGCGGCAAAGAAGAATCCGCCGCGCAGGACCACAAGGCAGAGCAGTCTCTTTCCTTTGTAGTCCTTGAGAATCTGCGCCGCCATGGCATCGAGGCGCTGGGCAATCTGCGCTTGGGTGAACAGCACCTTCTTCGGAGGTTTGGGAGCCATGGGGTTGGTTTATCAAAGGTGCAGGCGGTATTGAATGCTGCGCTGCCCTGGAAGGCAAACAGGCGGGAAGTAATGGCTGCCGAAAAACGGGCAGCATCTGCCAGAGATTATGCACATAAGTTGTTTCCAAATAATGAGTTATGCGGAACTTGCGGGGCCGGGATAGCATCTCACTGGTGAGCAGCAGAGTTGCTGCGCGGGAGCCGAAAGCCAGCCAGGGGAGAAAGTCATGTTCAAGCCAGTCGCAGTTCTAGTAGGAGTCGCCATGCTCGGCCTGGGAGCCGGGCAACTTCAGGCGCAAGTCTCGGTGAGGGTCAACAAGGACAACCGCGGAAAGTCCGTCGAAGTCAAAGTGGGAGACTCCGGGCGCGGCAAGAGCCACGGCCGTGACGACGATCGGCGCGACAACGGTCGCTCGAACGATCGGGGCATCGGTCAGGAGCGCGTATGGGTGGTGGACTACGAAATGGTGGAGGAGCGGTACTTTGAGCCGGGCCACTGGACGACCGTGGAAAAGCAGGTCTGGGTGCCGGACCAGCACGTCAAGACCATCGAACGCGTCTGGGTGCCGGAAAAACACGTCAAGGTCGTCGAGCGCGTGTGGATTCCCGGGCGCACGGAAATGGTGGAGGAAACCGTCTATGTCGCGGGCCAGCATGTGACCAGGCGGGTGGCGCGCCGAGACTGCCACGGACGGATCTACTACACCAACGAGTGCGTGTGGGTGCCTGCGCACTACGAGAAGAAAATGGTCGAGAAGTGCATCCCCGGCCGCTACGAAGACCGCGAGGTGTGCAAGGTGGTGCCGGGCCATTACGTGAACAAGGAAGTCTGCAAGGTTATCCCCGGCCACTACAAGACGGTCTGCGAGAAGGTTTTCGTCGAGGGTTGCTACAAGACCCGCATGGTCAAGCGGGAGTGCGGCGGACACTGGGAAGTCAAGAAGCCCGATCCCTGCCAGCCCTGCAAGAACTAGCCGTCCGTCCCCCCGCGGCGCGGCGACAGGCGCGGAGAGCCAGCTCTCCGCGCCTGTGCATTTCACGCGGCCGGACCGTCGATGGGCAACAAGCCGCGGGCGCGCTCGATCGCGCGACAAAACGCGCCGATTCCGTAGCCGCGCTCGAAAACTGCCAGACGTTGTCGCGCCAAGAAACTCTCCGCTTCCTGAGCTTTCTGCTCCCAGCGTGCAAGTTCGCCACGCAGTTAATTCCGCAGTTCCTCCACGGAATGTGGAAGAGCAAAGTCAGTCATGATTGAATCTCTCGCTTGTGTAATGCCATGGTGAATCATGCCCACTCGCTACTGGTTGATGAAGTGCGAACCCTCCGCCTATTCCATTGACGACCTGGAGCGCGACGGCACCGCGAGTTGGGAGGGCGTGCGCAACTACCAGGCCCGCAATTTCATGCGCGATGATATGAAGATCGGCGACGGCGTACTTTTCTACGCCAGCAATGCCGAACCTGCGGGCGTGACGGGCCTGGCTGAAGTCTGCCGGGGCGCCTACCCCGACCATTTCGCATTCAGGAAAGGGCACGAGTACTTCGATCCCAAGAGCAAGAAGGACAACCCAACCTGGTTCATGGTCGACATCCGATTCGTCGAGCGCTTCCGCCAGATCGTGACGATCGCGGACCTGAAAGCTGCTCCCGGTCTCGATAAAATGGCCGTACTCCAGAAGGGCTCGCGCCTTTCCGTGCAACCTGTACGCCCCGAAGAGTGGAAAATTGTGGTCAGCCTGGGACGACGCGGTTAGCCGGCTCGCGGCCGCCCAGCACGTCGATTATGGCCTGGGCGCACATCAGGCCCATGCGTTGGCGCGTTTCGACCGTGGCACTGCCAATATGGGGAAGCAGCGTCACATTGCCCAAACCTGCCAGCCCCGGCGCCAGCGCCGGCTCTTGCTCAAACACATCAAGGCCCGCCCCCGCAATGCGACCTGCTTTGAGGGCCTCAACCAATGCGGACTCGTCCACGACAGGACCACGCGCCGTATTGATCAAGAAGGCACTGCGCTTCATGCGTGCCAGGCGGCTCCCGTCGATCAGGTGCTTCGTTTGCGGCGTCAGGGGGCAATGCAGCGAGACAAAATCACTCTGCTCCAGCAGACTGTTCAGGTCTGCACGTGTGGCCTGAACCTGCTCTTCAAACTCGGGATGCGCGCTGCGCGCCGTATACAGCACCCGGCAGTCAAAGCCGTGCCTCATGGTGCGAGCCACGCGCAGTCCGATGCGCCCCGCCCCCACAATTCCCACAGTCTTGCCGTAGACCCCAAACCCCAGATGAAACAGTGGCGCCCAGCCCCGAAACGAGCCTTGACGCGTCAATACATCGCCCTCGATGAATCGCCGCGCGCAGGCCAGCATAAGCCCCACCGCCACCTCGGCCGTGGCGTCCGTCAGCACGTCAGGCGTGTTGGCGACCACGATGCCGCGCTCGCGCGCCGCCGCGAGATCGATGTTATTGGTGCCCACGGCATAGGTCGCAATCACACGCAGGCGTGGCAAGGACTCAATCAAGGCGCGGCTGATATCGTCGGCAAGAGTACAGATCAGGCCCTGAGCACCTGCGGCCATGCTCGCAATTTCGGCTGGAGTGAGGTTGGCGTCACGGGGATTGACCGCAACCTTGAGGCCTGGAAGGGCCGAAGCCAGCAACTGGAGAGCGGCTTCAGGGATGGCGCGCGTGATAAAGACATCGGGCAGGTCCGGCATGGCCGCATCATAGCCATGACAGGCTCAGGCGCGATGCTGCAACACCTGCTTGAGTGCCTGGGCCAACGCTGCTACGGCTTTGCCTTCGGCCGAGACATAGACAAAGCCGGGGCGCGGCTCGCCTTGCCCCAGCACAATCACCGGCAGGTTGAGAGCGAAGTAGCGCATGTAGTCGGCCATGGCGGAGGCTGAAAAGCCGTTCAGCCGCGCATCGACGATCAGCATCTGGAAACGCTCGCGATCAAGGCGCTGCAGGGCTTCGTCAAAGGACTCGCTGAAATCAAGGTCGATGCCGGCATCGCGCGGCGCATCAGCCACAGCGCGCCGGTTGGCGCGATCTGTTACGGCTGCCAGCACGCGCAGGCCATCCTGGAATACCGAGAGGCGGCCCTGGCTGGCGCCCTTGCGCGCGGTCTGGCCGTTGAGGACAGAGGAAAGGGTTCCCAGAAGATCCCGCGCCTTGAACGGCTTGACCATGTAGGCCGCAGCTCCGCTGAGATAGGCCTCGAACTCGTCCTCAATAGTGTCCAGAGCGGTCAGAAAGACGATGGGTATATCCGCCGTGGCTGGCGTTGACTTGATGTTGCGGCCCAGTGTAAAGCCATCCTGCCCGGGCATCATTACATCGCAGACAATCACGTTGAAGCGGCTGCGCTGCAGGGCATCAAGTGCAGCTGCGGGCGAGTTGGCGATTTCCACGGCGTAGTTGTTGCGCTGCAGCAGCGCCCGGATGATCTCGGTGACCGCCCGGTTGTCGTCAATCAGCAGTACGCTGGGCATGGGCAAACCCTTTCCCCCGATTCGTTCAGGTTAGCACAATTCCAGCAAACGTCAAATATATAAAATCTCTGTGGGCCATGTGTCAAAAGAAAGGGCCCTCCCGAGGGAGGGCCCAGGATTTTCGACTTCGGCTTCGCTACTCCGTCTTGGGAGCGGGAGCCGGCGCTGCCGCGCCGTCACCACTGTCAGTGCCGGAGCCACTGGAGAGGCTTTCGCCCGAGAACTTGCGGATCACATCCTGCCCGGCCCAAACAATGTGCTTGGGCCCAGTGCCGACCGCAACGGGGATAGGTTTGTTCTGGGCATTGGGGGCACTGAGGTCCACGCGGTAAACGGACGTCTGGATGTCACCGGCGTTGTTCTTGCCCTTGAGGTGCATGGTGTAGCCCATGTTACCCCAGAAACTGCTCAGCACGTCGTCGGCGCGCACCATGCCAATGGCGGGGAAGGTGCAGAGACCGAACAGGAACAGAATGAACGTGACGCCCGTGAGCACCTTCCACACGATGGTCTCGTTGGGAACAATCTCAACGTACTTGATCTGCTCCTGAATCTGGACAGGGCCAGGCATGCCCATGGGCGGGCCGGAGACGCGTGAAGGCGGAGGCGCCATCTGCGCCGGAGCTTCCTGGGCTTCGTCGAGTTCGTCGAGCTGGTCCACGGGTTCAGTCTGAAGGCCGAGGTCCTCGTTTTCCTTCAGGTCGAGGTTGCCAGTCTCAATCTTCTGGGTCGCGTCAGCGTCCTGGCCTTCGCCGAAGTCAAGGCCGCCGAGTTCATCGGTTTCGTCGAAAACCAACTCTTCGGTCAGCGTCGCGTCCTGATCCTCGCCGCCGCCGACATCACCCAGCTCCACCGTGGGAACGCTGGTGGCGCCGGTGTCCTCGAAGTCCTTGTCGCCGGAGAGATTGCCAAGGTCCAGCAGCGTTTCGTCCGTCTCTTCTTCAACGACCTGCAGGCCCTCGCCACCGACTTGGGTCTCGCCCAAGTCTACCTGCTGCTCGCCGACGTCCGCCTGACGCGTGGACGCCAGATTCTGGACGTCTTCAGCGCGGAACTTCATGCGGTCTTCGTCACGGAACGCCCGAATCTGGCCTTCGCTGACTAGCCTCTTCAACTCGTCTTCGTCCATGTCGAGTTCTTTGAGGACTTCATCGAACGAGCGATACTTGGTCATTGCTCTGGCTCCAAACCACTGGGTTCCACGTGCAGCGGCGCCGCTGACTCCCGCCAGCAACCGCAAGCGCCCAACCGCTGTTGGAACTTCTTATCCCCACAGAATATGCACTGCAAGGCTCGGCGCAAGCCCTCTTCCCGCCCGATGATGCCGATGTGACAGGGCCAACAAGCGCGCATGGCCCCAAAGTCACAGGGGCACAGCCAGGCTGTGCCCCTGTCAATCTCTTTTGCCCTGGCTTGCTCTACTTCTTCTCGACGATCTTCTTGATCTCGAAGGGGCGCAGCTTTTCCGGGCTGTTGCCAAGCTGCTGGTGGTTCACCCACTCCAGCTTGAGGTCGTAGGTCACCGTACGGGCCGCCACGAAGAACAGCTCCGCCTTGCCGTCGCCGCCCTTGGCACGAAGCTGATAGCAGGCCATCTGCAGCGTCTCGGGGTTCGTGGCATCGTCCAGCGGGTTCTTCATCTTGGCCATCACCACAATGTAGTCGTTGTTCTGGTCAATACGAACCGGCGTCACAGTCCACTCCGGCCCCTGGTCCGAAGCGGCGTGGACCGTCTGGGCTGACCCCGCGAAAGTGTTGTAGGCGTACACCCCACCGATGACCGACAACATCAGGGCACAGCAGGCCAGCAGCGACACAGCAACAATGGGTAGAACTTTCTTGTCCATGATTTTTCTCCAGGCGGGCTCAATCCGCCAACTGGGGTAAGCCACCGGCTGCGGGGGAAAGGGGAGTCTAAATCAAGGCCCCCCGCGATATCAACTAGTAGTACTCCATCACCCTTTGCTTACACCTGCAAAAGAACTGGCATGCAGCCCGACGCGTCATCGGGCCGCCAGCACCTGCCGCGCGGCCTGCTCCCCCACCAGGCGCGGCTGTGAAATATGCCCTCGACTCACGGCGCGGCGCTCGGATGAGCCGTCTTCGGCAAAAAGGGCACCCTCCAGCAGCACTTCACTGCCCTCGGGCACCCAAGCCAGAGCGCCTACGGGCGCCGTGCAGCCCGCCCCCAGCGCGTGCAGGAATGCCCGCTCACACTCGACGGCGGCGAATGTCCCCGCGTCATGAAGAGGTGCCAGCAGTTCGCGCAGTGCCCTGTCGTTCTCGCGTATCTCGACGCCCAGGCATCCCTGGCTTACAGCCGGCAGCCACAGGCGCGTGGGAAGGACGAAGACGCCAAAGCGGTCCAGCAGAGCCCGGTCTGCGCCCATCAGGCCCAGACGCTTGAGACCTGCCAGCGCCAGCAGGGTGGCATCGGCCTTTCCTTCTTCGAGTTTGCGCAGCCGGGTTTCGACGTTACCGCGAAACTCGATAACCCTGAGGTCCCTGCGACGAGCCAGAAGCTGGGCGCGCCGCCGCAGGCTGGAGCTTCCCACCGTCGCGCCTGGCGGCAGAAGCTTGAAGGGGTCTTCTGTCAGCTCGTTGGCGGGCTGCTTTTGGCGCAGGATCAGGACGTCGTGCACGTCTTCGCGCGGCGGCGTGCAGCCCAGGGCCAGACCCGGAGGCAGTTGCGTGGGCAGGTCCTTGAGCGAGTGGACCGCAAAGTCGGCACGCTTTTCCAGCAGGGCGTCTTCCAGTTCCTTGGTGAAGGCTCCCTTGCCGCCGATGGCCTGAAGGGACTGGCCCAGCTTCGCGTCGCCGCTGGTTTTGACTTCGACCAGCTCGATACGAAGGCCGGCGTGCAGGCGTTCAAGCTGCGCGGCCACCCAACGCGACTGCGTCAATGCGAGCGCAGAGCCGCGGGAAGCCAACCGAAGGATGGTGGATCGTTGAGCCATGTGCCTTGGACAGAGTTGCAGGAATCGAACTGGGCTGCGAGCGGCCGTTCTCAAGAAGAATGGGTCATCGCTGCTAGTAGCTGTCGAGTCCTTCGGCCAGGTCCTCGATCAGATCGTCGGGATGCTCAATGCCCACGCTGAGGCGAATCAACCCGTCATCCAGGCCGATTTTCTTCCTCATGTCCGCGGGGATACTCGCGTGCGTCATGCTCGCCGGGTGCTCCAGCAGGCTTTCCACACCTCCGAGACTTTCGCCCAGCGTCCACACCTTGCGCCCGCTGACCACTTTCACGCCGTCGGCCACGCTGCCCTTGATTTCAAAGCTGATCATCGCGCCGAAGCGCTTCATCTGCTTGCGGGCCACATCGTGATTGCGGTGCTGGGCCAGGGCCGGGTAGTAAACGCTCTTCACCTTGGGGTGCTCGGTCAAGAACGTGACGACCTTTTCCGCGTTATCGCAGGCCCGCTCCATGCGCACGGCCAGCGTCTTGATGCCCCGATGAACCAGATAGCAATCCAGAGAACCGGGCACCGCGCCGCTGGCGTTCTGGTTGAAGGCGATTTTCTGTGCGAGTTCATCGTTCTTTGTGATCAACGCCCCGAGCACGACATCGCTGTGCCCGCCCAGATACTTGGTGGCGCTGTGCAGTACAATGTCGGCCCCCAGTTCCAGGGGATTCTGCAGGCAGGGAGTAGCAAACGTATTGTCCACCACCGTGATGGCCCCGCGCCGCCGCGCCACGGAAGCCGCGGCCGCGATGTCCGTGATCTTGAGCAGAGGGTTCGAGGGCGTCTCGATGAAGAGCATCCTGGTTTTGGGTGTAAAGGCGGACTCGATGTTGCCCGCGCGAGTGGTGTCCACGAAGGTAAACTCGAGGCCAAAGCGCCGGTAGGTCTTGTCGAAGATGCGGAAGGTTCCGCCATAGACGTCGTCGGCCACGACCACATGGTCGCCCGCGCTCAGCAGCTTCATGACGGTGTCAGTCGCGCCCAGACCGCTGGAGTACGCAAAGGCGCGAGTGCCGTTTTCAATGCTCGCCAGAACGCCCTCAAGCGCGGCGCGGGTCGGGTTGCCGCTGCGGGCGTATTCGTAGCCCTGATGCTTTCCAGGCGCGAGCTGGGCGTAGGTGCTGCTCATGTTCAGCGGCGGATTGACCGCACCGAAGTTCTTGGAGGGGTCGTAGCCGTCGTGGATGGCTCTGGTGTCGAAGTGCATGTGTGCCTCACCTGAAATGGTCGGCGCACTTTAGCGAACTCACGGGTCAGAGGTCAGAGGCCAGCACTGAAAAGCAGAACCTAGTCCGCTCCTGCTGCCTCTGCCCTGCAATCTCAAAAAGTGGGCCCGGCGCCGCTGGTCAGAGGGCGCCGGGTGGGTGTGGGGATGATTGAGGTGATTCGGATTGCGCCTGCCCGGCGCCGGGCAAACGCTCCCGCGCTGGCCCTGATAGGTATACGTTTACGGGCCTGACCGCCCGCCTCGAATCACTCCGAGCCAAGGGCCGCGGCCGAGCAGCCTCAAACGTTCCGAGGGACCGCAGCCCGAAATTTTCGGCGGAAACTCCGCGTCAGGAGTGTTGTCGGCTGGTTGCCCCGCCGCGCTTGAATGAAAAGCAGCTCGCCGCTGAAAACATGGAGGTCGCGGTCAGCGGCTGGAGTGCGCCTATCTCTCAGGCGCTGACGCCAATGAGCGAGGACAGCATGTCCTTCCATGAACTCAACGAGCACGGCAAGCCGACGTTTCGACCGATTCCCGCGAGGAAGCCACGCCTTGCGCGACGTCGCAGACCGCCTTTGCACGCCAAGCCCTCTGCGGGCTCTTGTTCTCCCGTCTGGCGCTGCTATCTTCTTTGCCCCGCTCGAAAGAGCGTTTCGCCCGCGCAAGGCGCGGTTCGCGGTGGCCGAACGCCGCGACATTCCGGACGTGCGTACGGTCCGCAATGGCAAGTCGGGATTGCCCAATGGGCAACTGAGGAGAACGATGGGTCGTTACACTGGCGCAAAGCACCGCATCTCGCGCCGCTTTGCCGAGAACATCTGGGGCTACAAGAAGACACCGCTGGCCACCCGCCCCTACAAGCCCGGCCAGCACGGCCGCGACGGTCGCAAGAAGAAGCTCTCCACCTACGGTGAAGGCCTCAACGAGAAGCAGAAGCTGAAGTTCTACTATCAGCTTCGTGAACGCAGCTTCCGCCGCCTGTTCGACAAGGCCATGGCCATGCCGGGCAACACGGGCGACAACCTGATGCAGCTGCTTGAGCGCCGCCTCGACAACGTTGTTTACCGCCTGGGTTTTGCGCCCACGCCTCGTGCCGCGCGCCAGTTGGTGGCTCACGGCCACATCAGCGTCAACGGCCGCAAGGTGGACCGTGCCAGCTACACGGTGGACATCGGCGACAAGGTCGCCGTACGCGAGAAGAGCCGCCAACACCTGCAAGTGCAGGAGGCTGTGGCACAGAAGCCTCAGGTCGTCAGCTATCTCCAGGCCAACCCGGAGAAGTTGGAGGGAGAACTGCTCCAGATTCCCAAGCGCGACGACATTCCCATGGTCGTCAACGAGCGCGCCGTCGTCGAATTCCTCGGCCGCTAATCTGCCTCCGAATGCACACAAAGGACGGGCGAAGGCCCGTCCTTTGTGTTTCAAACGGCAGGCACCCCTGGGGCCGCCAGCCTTAAGGTGGGCGCTCCAAATCCGGCATCTTTGTCATCTTTTGGTAAGCTGTGGCCCTTGGGGGACACTTGCTTGTGCAGCCCCAGACGTTCCCCTTGAGAACGCATGGCGGACTTGTCCAAACTTGACGACACTGAACTGGTCAAGCGTTGCCTGACCGGCGACCGTTCGCTTTTTGAAGAAGTCGTCCACCGCTACCAGAACAACATTTACGGCCTTTGCCTTCGAAAGGTTGCCGACCTCGGCCAGGCCCAGGACATTGTCCAGGAGACCTTTGTCGTCGGCTACGAGAACCTTGCGCGACTGAAAGACCCCTCGCGCCTCAAGCCCTGGCTCATGGGTATCGCCAGCAACCTGATCCGGGACTATTACAAGCGCCGCAAGCTAGCGGGCCTTCCGGAGGGCCACGATGTCGAGGTCATCGGCCTGGACCCCCTGGAGTCCATTGAGCAGCGCGAGCGTCACGAACTGCTCTACCGTGCCATTGCGCGCCTTTCTGAGCGCTACAAGGCTGTGCTGATCAAGCGCTATCTGGAGGAGGCCGAGTATCCGGAGATCGCTGCCGAACTGGGGCTTTCGGTGGGCGCCGTGGAAGTCTGCATGCATCGGGCACGCAAGGCATTG
>JABARW010000071.1 GCA_019186845.1 Planctomycetota bacterium
CCGCGCCCTGAGCGGCGCACTCAAGGGACTGGTGGAGCAGCGCGTGGCGCAGCTCATCGGCTGCCCATTCTGCGTGGACTTGAGCCAGTCGCTCAATCTCAAGCGGGGCACAGAAGCGGCCAAATTGCAGGCCCTGCCCCGCTGGCGGGAGAGCAGCCAGTTCACAGAGGCCGAGCGCGCGGCCCTCGAATATGCCGAGGCCATGACGCGCCTGCCGCTGGAGGTCAGCGACGCCCTGTTTGAGCGGCTGCGTGCGCACTTCTCCGATCAGCAGATCATTGAACTGACGGAGTTTGCGGCCCTGGAGAACAAGCGCTCGCGGTTCAATCACGCGCTGGGCATGAAGGCCGAGGGTTTCAGCGAGGGCGCGCTCTGCCACATTCCGGCGGCTGGAAGAAGGAGCGCGGCATGAAAGCTATAAGCGAGGCCATGGATCAAGGCGCGGAATTCGAGGAACATCGCCGCCATGTCTTTGGCGTGGCCTACCGCATGCTGGGCAGTGTCAGTGACGCCGAAGATGCGGTTCAGGATGTCTGGCAGAGGTACGCAACCGCAGCCAGGCCCGACAACACGCGGGCCTGGCTGACCACGGTGACGACGCGGCTCTGCATAGACCGCCTGCGCGAACTCAAGGTTCGCCGCGAAACATACGTGGGTCCCTGGCTGCCGGAGCCGCTATTGACAAGTCAAGATTCCAGCGCCGACGCACCCAGCATCATGGCGGAGTCGCTCACACTGGCCTTCCTGACGGTGCTGGAAAAGCTCAACCCCGTCGAGCGCGCCGTATTCCTTCTGCGCGAGGTTTTTGAATACGAGTACGCCGACATCGCGGCCATGATTGAGAAGAGTGAGGCCAACTGCCGGCAGATTCTCGCTCGTGCCCGCGAGCACCTCAAGGCGCCGCCACGCTTCTCGCCGGCGCCCCAGAAGCAGCAGGAACTTGTGGCGCGGTTTCTGGCCGCTGTGCAACAGGGGGACTTGCAGGATCTGATCGGCCTGCTTGCCCAGGACGCGGTCTCCGTGGGCGACGGCGGAGGCAAGCGCCTGGCCGCCGGGCGGCCTGTGTGCGGGCGTGAGCACGTGGCCCGCTTCTGGCTTGGCCTTTCGCGCATGCCCCACGGCGCTGTCGAGTTGCGTGCCGCGTGCTTCAACCAGCGGCCGGCCCTGGTGCTGTATGAAAACGGCGAGGCGACTTCCGTGATCGTGTTTGACTTCGACGGCGAGCGTATCGCCCGCATCGACGCCCAGCGAAATCCTGACAAGCTCGGCCGCCTGCCCGCCAAAGAGGCTTTGCCCCGCATTGTCTGAGCCGGCCAAGGCGCGGCTTACGGCGCCAGACGAAACTCGGTGTGGGGCTTGAGGCTCTTCAGCGCTGCGCGTACCTGCTCGGGCCGCACTCGCTCAATGGCGCGAATTTCTGTTTCCGGTTTGCGCGCAAAGCCCATCACCGTCTGGAACACCGTGTCAACCACCCTCACCCCCAGGGAATCCAGCTGCGAGCGCTTGGCTTCTATCAGGCTGTGGCGCGCGGCATCGAACTCGTCGGACGAAAAACCGTGCCGCACCAGCCGCGACAACTCGCGGTGGATGAGCCGCGCGGCGGACTCCAGCTTGTCAGGGGCCACAGCGGCATAGCCGATCAGCGCGCCGCGTGAGCCGGCCAGATGGGTGGAGACGGCATAGGCCAGACCGTGCTCTTCGCGTACGACTTTGAACAATCGCGAGACGGAGAGGCCGCCGAAAATGGCGTCAGCCATCTGGGCGGCCGGATAGTCCCTGGAGCCGTAGGCTGGAGCGCCGGACCAGGCCAGCACGAGGTGGGCCTGCTCCACGGCCTGCGACAGCTTGTCGCGCGCCAGGCGGGCCCGATCCGGCAGGCGCTGCGAACGCATCAGGGGAAGGCGACGTGCCCTGGGGAGTTTCAGGGCGCTCGCCATGGCGGCAAGGGCCCTGGTGGGCGTCACCGGGCCGGTGATGAAGGCCATGACCTGCGCGTTACTGAGTAGCGCCCGATGCCGCTCCAGCAGGGAACGGGCGGTAACGGCGCCGAGGTCCTCGATGCGGCCGCCCTCATAAATCGCGCCCGGCGAGCCGGCATAAATGCGCTTTTGGGCCTCCAGCATGGCGAACTGGGGCTTTTCATCTGCTATGCCGCGCAGGTCCTGCTCGAGTTGGAACTTCTCTTGCGTAAGAGTCTCGTCGCGTAGAGAAGTGCCGTCAGGGGCCAGGGCCGGGCGGGTGAGCATTTCCGCCAGCAGTTCGAGCACGCGCTGCAGCTCATGGGCGCCCTTGGGCAGAAAACGGTCGGAGGGGAACTCTGCGTGGCCGGCCAGGGCGTGGAAATCGCCAAAACGGGTGATGCCCACGCTGACCGAGGCTCCGAAGAGTTCCTCCCCCGCCCGAGCCAGATCGCGTCGGGTGGGGTGGTGTTCGGTGCCCGCGCGCAGCACGTAGGAAAGCAGGGCGTTGGCCGTGGCGTTGTTTTGGGTGAGAGGTTCGAGCAGAAAGACGTCGGAGCGCACTGTCTTGTACTTGCGCGATTCCAGCGCGAACAGGCGCACACCGGGCTGCACCAGGACGGACTCGAACTCTCTGTAACGGGTCGTGCGCATGGGCGGTAGCTGTAACGGCTCCAAAGGTCGCGCGGGAGTGTAGCAGACTCAGCACCGGGGCCGCGGTTGAATCTCCTTCGCGGCGAAAGCGGAAATCGCGGAAAGAATTTCGGGAATCACGGGACATACCACAGGACAGACGCACTTGAACGAGAGACGAGGCAGCACCCGGGAGAGAGCGAGCAACTCAACAAGAAACAGACAATTCGGCGTGCGGCGCGGATTTTTGAGAACCTGACGGACGCTGAATCGTTAAACAGGGGCCGGCACTGAAACAGCCGGCGCGGCAGGGCCCGACGGATCACGGTCCACGGCACAGCCGCAAAGAACCCCGAAACAACAGGATGGCCGCGAGTCGGCCGCAAAGGAAGGTTTCACGCCTTCGCGGGGAGGATATTGCCATGACTATCACACTCACACGCAGCATGTTGCGCGAGAAGGTTTCCGACGCCTACGGCGAGCGCCTGCACCTGGGCGACCGCGTTCTGGACGTCAACCTCGGCAGCGCCTGCGTCATTCTTGACCACGTGCCGGAGCTGGGCCCGGACTGCATTTATGTCCAGACCAGTGAAGATGACGGTCTGGCCATGACCTACTGGGCCGATCCGAGGCACCTGGTGCGCGTCAAGCCGCGCGCCACGCGGGCTGCCTGAAATTGACTGTGGAATTTCTGGAAGAATGGCACGAGCAGATACGTTGTAAGGATTGATGCGTCCTGTCCGTCCCCCGACCCACGGACGCATCCGACCCAACGCAGGCCAATCCCCCCGGCCTGCGTTGGCGTTTAAAGGCAGATGCGCAGCTGAAAGTGCGGCCGTCAGGCCAAGGCGATCAGTGCTGCGAAGACGGGGCAGCCTCGCCCTTGTCCAGTCCGGCCTGCTGCTTGGCCCAGACGTAAATGATGCTGACGATGGCCATTAACAGCACAAAGGCCAGCGTCCAGATCATGGCGCGCAGCCGCATGCGCAATTCCTGCTGCAACCGGTCATCAAGCATCTTCTCGATCTCGGCCAGCTTCTTGTCGATGCGCTGCTCGGTGATGTCCAGCAATTCGAAAGCGTGAGTCTTGACCTGAGCCAGGGTTTCGGCGCGGAACTCCTCGGCCATTTCACGGGCTTCTTCAGCCTTCTCGCTGACGTACTCATCCACCTCACCCTTGATTTTCTGCTTCAGGCCGCCAAAGAAGCCCAGCTTGGGCTGTACCTTGGCCGGGCCAGCGGGCCTCGACGCCTCGCCGGGCTTGCTTTCAGCGGGCCCGGCGGGTGACTCCGGCTTGGGCGTCGGGGCGGGCATGGGCACCTGGGGTGATGCGAGGGCCGGACTGGCGGACACCTGCACGACCGGCTTCACCGCGGCATCCGTGGCTGTGGCCGTGGAAGCTGCCGCGGACTGGGTATTGGCCAGGGCCTTTGGCTTGGGTTTGGATCCGAAGATGGAAGAAAGCAGACCCATGGCGCGCGATTGTAGTTTGGCGGGCTGTGCCGGGCACTGTTGTTGGGAAGAAGCGCTGCCGCCTTGCACCGCAGCTCAAAGATTTATCGGTCGACGAGCTGGCTGGTCTGGCCGTTGCGTCCTTCCACGGCCGGGGCTTCCACCCGCAACTGCTCCACGCTGGCCTTGGCGCCGTCATAGAATATCTGGGGAAAGACACCCAACGCCACCGTGCCGAATACCGTGACGGAAAGGGCGAACTTGATGCCCCAGTCTTCGCGGCCATGCACGGGGCGATCGTCGGCCTCGCGGAAGTAAGTCACCGCTACCACGCGCAGGTAGTAGTAGGCGCCGATGATGCTGGTGCAGATACCGATAATCGCCAGCGAAAGGTAGGGCCCGCCGGCATAGACGGCCTGGCTGAAGACGAAATACTTGCCCATGAAGCCGCCGGTGAGGGGAATGCCCGCCATGCTGAACATGAAAATCGCGAGGCAGATGCCCACGGCGGGCTTCTTCCAGGCCAGGCCGCGCAGATCTTCGATATCCTCGACGTCCTTGCCCCCGCTGCTGGCATAGACCAGCATGGCAAAGGCGCCGCTGGTCATCAGTGTGTAGGTCAGCAGGTAGAACAAGATGGCGGCGTAGGCCTCCGTGCGGCCGCCCGAACTGGCCAGGCCCATGAGCAGATAGCCCGAGTGGGCGATGCTGGAGTAAGCCAGCATGCGTTTGACGTTGCGCTGGGAGATGGCAAACCAGTTGCCCAGAATCATGGACAAGGCCGACAGGAACCAAAGCGCGTAGGTGGCCCAGCCGAAGTCACCAGCAAAGCCCGTGGGCCCCGCATGCTCGGGAAACACGGCCACGGCCACGCGGATCAGGGCCCCAAAAGCGGCAGCCTTGACGGCCACGGCCATGAAGCCCGTTACGGTGGTGGGGGCACCCTCATAGGCGTCTGGTACCCAGCTGTGGAAGGGCACCGCGCCTACTTTGAAGGCAAACGCAATCAGGATGGCACCCATGCCCAGGGTGGCCAGGTATTGGCTGCCGTCGGGCTGGCTGTAGAGCTGGGCCAGTTTGTCGCCCAAGGGGCGCAGCGCCACTTCGCCCGTCACGCCATAGAGCGCGGCCATGCCCAGCACCATCACGGCGCTGGCCAGGCCACCCATGACGAAGTACTTCATGGCGCCTTCCGCGCCCTTGGAAGAACGCCCGTTGAGGCCCGTCAGTACGTAGACAGCAAAACTGAGCAATTCAACGCTAAGGAAGACCATGATCAGGTCGTTGCTGACGGTGAGCAGCACCATGCCGCTGGCGGCCAGCAGCAGGGTGCAGAGGAAGTCCGTCAATGAAATGCCGATGCGTCGCACATAGGAGATGCTGGCGAACATCGAAATCGCTGTACCGGTGAGGATGGCCGTGATGAGGTAGACGGCGAACTGATCGACGATCATGGCACCGCGCATGAGAACCACAGGGCGGGCATCCCAGTAGGGGTTGAGGGACACGAATGAAAGCAGCACGCCACCCAGGGCCGTGAAGAACACCGGCATGGTCTGGCGTTCAGACTCTTCCGTGAACAGATCGATCAAGAGGATCACGCCGGCCGCGACCAGGAGCCACACCACGGGCAGGAAGATGTCATAACCGGTGGCCCACTGCATGCGCGTGTCCTCAAAAGTGGCGGGGATAATGCCTTGGCTGTGCCCGGGCCGCAAGCGCGCCAAGGCCTGCGATAAATCGTTGCGGGCACAGGTGCTTCTTGTGTAATGCTGGTCACGCAAATCGGGCGGCAGGGCAAAGGAGAGCGCAACATGGTCAAGAACGGCATTGAAACTGAGAAGACGATCAAAAGCCTGAACAACATCCTCGAATTGGAGCTGGCGGGGGTGGTGCGTTATCTTCACTACTCACTGATGGTGTTCGGTCATGCCCGCATCCCGATCATCAAGTGGATGCGAGATCAGGCCGGCGAGGGGATGAATCATGCGGCCCTGGCAGGCGAGCATGTGACAACCCTGGGCGGCCACCCGTCGCTCAAGATCGGCAAGCTGGTCGAGACAGAGAAGCACGACATCGACCAGATTCTGCGCGAGGCGCTGCAGCACGAGCGCGACACCCTGGCCGAGTACTACAACCTGTTGAGCCTGGTGGAAGGCAAGAGCGTGTGGCTGGAGGAGTACGCGCGCGAACAGATTCAGCTTGAGGAGGCCCATATCGCCGAAGTCGAGAAGATGCTGCGGCGCCCCGGCGACCTCAAGCCAGCCGGCTAACCCGCCTGAACTGAGAAGGCTCAGGAGCCAAGAGCCCAGGCGCGGACTTGCCTGTCGGCTCTGTCGTGGTGATTCTGCAGTGCGTGGCGAAGGTGGCTGCAAGGCACGGGGGCGCTACATGCTGCGTGAGTTCGTCCGAAAGCCACTTGGCAGGCTGGTGTTTTCAATTGGCCTCGGGCTACTGGTTTCAGTCCTGGTGTTCGCCATCCTTTCATGGCGGACGAACACAATCTTGTGGGACAACCTGGCCACGTCGCTGGCGCTGTTCGCGCTTCACGCTGTGTTCGTTCATTACTACCTGAAGTTCCGGCAGGGAATCCAGGACGCTTCAACGGAAGACCTCGACGACCGGGCCCGTGAGGTCCGTGCGGAACTCGCCTCCATGCGCGAGGAGCAGAAGCAGACCCTTGAGGTCCTGCGCGAGCGGCTGGAGCTGGCCCGTCACGAGGCCGAAGTCGCCCAGGGCGACAAAGAACGCCTGATGCGCGAGTTGCACGAGATGCTGCCCGACGCGCCCGGCGACGCCAGCGCCACCTTCCTCCTCGACAAGGCCCACGAAGCCGTGTCCAGACGCGCCCAGGCCCAGACCCGCGTGGCCTCGCGTGAGGCTGACATTCTCCGCAGCCGCGCCAAAGTCGAGGAACTACAACGGGAGCTTTCCGCCGCGGAGGCGCTTTTGTCTGAATCCGACCGCCGCGCCGCCGAACTGGACCGCCAGCTCCTCGACCAGAACCGCGAGCTCTGGAAACTCAAGGCCGAAGTGCAGGGAGCGCAAAGCCATGCCAGGGACTCGCGGCTCAAAACCATGATGCTTACGCGCTCTCACATCAAGAAGGGCGAACACACCTTGCGCATGCTCGAGGAAATGCTCAAGCGCTGGATTCGCTCCGGGGGCCAGGCCAACGTCAACTTTTCCAGCCACGGCCACGCCAGCGAGGTGGCCGCCCAGTTCGAGAAGATCGACCGCGACTTCATTGATCGCTTCTTCGCACACGTCACCAACCCTGAGTATGAGCGCGGCCAGCACAGAGCCATCCGCGTTCGCGCCGGTGAAGACCCTGACGGCGGCCGTTTCGGCGAACTGGTGGTTGCGCTTGATGACGACGCCGGTCGCACGCTCGGCCTGCGCTTTGACCTGCGCAAGGAAGCGCCCGACGCGCGGCATGTAGGCTTTGTGCTGGCCCTGCTGCTGAAGGCGCTGTCCCGCGACCTGCGCGAGTTTGCTGTGATCGTCAAGTGAAGCGGGCGAGGTCGGCTTCGAAGAGGCGGTAGGTGCGGTAGCGCAGACCGCCCACTTTCTCTGCCAGGGAATTCATCGGCAGGTTGTCCTCGAGCACCCAGCTCAGCTCGCAGTACTTCTGGTTCAGGGCAAAGCCGGACTCGATGATCTTGGAGATCATCACGGCGTCGATGCCCTTGTTGCGGTGTTCGGGGAGCACGCCCATGAGCATGGTGCGGAAGCCGCGGATCTCAGAGCGTCCCAGAGCCAGGTCCAGGAAGCCCCCCGGGCCAAGCTTGAACAGGGCCGTGGTCAGGCGCCCGTCTGGGATGAGCCGGAGCACCTCGTTCATGTTGGGAATGCACACGGCAAAGGCCACCGGCTCGCCCTTGATGGAGGCGATGCTGGTCAGTTCCGGACGCACGATTTCCCCGAGGTCCGACGCGATGGCCGCTACCTCTTCAGGAGTGACCGGCGTGAAGCCCCAATTGTCCTTCCAGGCCAGGTTGAACATCTTGAGCATCAGCTCAACATCCTGCTTGAAGCCCGGCCCCCGCACGCGGACTTCGCGCTGTTCGAGTTCCGGAGCGCGGCGCTTGATGGCGTTCATGACGCGAGCGAAGCGCTCGGCTTTGAGTACCTGCTCCGTGATCAGGTAGGCGTACATGTCCTTGGCCTTTGTCAGGCCGCAGTCGCTGAGCAGGCGACCGTAGTAGCGAGGGTTGTGCGACATCAGAATCACCGGCGGCCCGTTGAAACCCTCCACCAGCACGCCGGGGCACTGGTCGTTGATGCTGTAATTCAAAGGCCCCAGCACACGAGTCAACCGGCGCTCACGCAGCCACTGGGCCGCAGCCTTGAAGAGGGCGCAGGCGGCCTTGACATCGTCCTCGCACTCAAAAAATCCAAAAAAGCCTCGCTTGTCGCCGTAGGTTTCAAGGTGCAGGCGGTTCTCGATGGCGGCAATGCGCCCGACGGGCCGGCCGCGCCGCCGCGCCACGAAAAACTGCGCGTCACCGTAACGAAAGAAGGGGTACTTTGCGCGATGGAGAAGTTTGCCCAGGTCACGCCGCAGCGGCGGCACCCAGTCGGGGTCGTGGGCGTTGATCTGCCACGCAAGCTCTATGAAGTCGCGATGTTTCAGCGGCTCGTCGACTGTCTCGATTTCGATGCCCGGCATGGGCGCGCACTATAAGGAAGCAGGGGACAGGGGCAAACGCCAACCGCCGCGACCGTCACGGCGCGGCGGTTGAGGCGGGGGCAGGGTCCCCCTGCGCGCCTTCAGTGCGGTCGCGCTTTCAGGCGGCGGCGGTCAAGGGCGGGGCAAAGACGGTTGTGTGGTCCGCACAGCCCAAGATGGCCTGGGCGCGGCGCAGGTCGCTTTCGCATTGCAGCACCAGTGCTCTCTCTTCCGGCAGCAGGTACCCCAGGGGCGCCGGCGGCTCAGCTGCGTCGCGCATGGCGGCCCACTGGCGCTGGGCCGCGGGGGTGAGCAGCGTGATGGCCGGGTGAAGGGCCGCAAGTTCCAGCCCTTGAATGGAGGGCGGGTTGCCCCCGAACTCATAGAGCTTGCGGGAGACGGCTGCTCGCGCCTCGCGCAGGCCCGGCAACGGGAACTCGCGCATCACCCAGCGCAGGCTGGAAAGCTCCTGGGCACTCAGCAGGTTGCTCAGGCTCACGAGGCTTTGGGCTCCGCGGCCAAGCTCGCGGCCGAAATAGGCCGCCGCCAGGTCAACATCCTGCGCGTTTCGAAAGGGTGTGGCGACGCTCAACAGGGCCAGGGCCGTGCCTCGCAGGTCGTGGCCGCGCAGGGCGCACTCCAGCGTCTGGCGCGTATCCAGACCTTGGGCAACATCCAGTACCCGCAGGGGCTTGCGGCCGCGGCCCAGGCGCGCGGCTGCGAGGGAGAGTTCGAGGTGGTCGGCGACGACCACGATCTCGCGCACGCTGCGGCAGGTCATGGCGGCTTCGAGGGTCCAGGCCAGCAGAGGGCGGCCGCCGAGTGGAACCAGGGCGGGGCGAAACCCGCCCTCGCCGGTGATGTTGGCAGGAATGACCGCGCACAGGGCAGGACCGCAGAAGGGGGGAGGGGTGGGGGCATCAGACATCGGAGTTCTCCATTATCAGGCAGTTGTCCTTCTCACACCGAGGAGGATACGGTCCGCCGGAGAGGAGCGAGAAGGTTTTATATTGATTTTATGCTTTATTGGTTTGAAGTTCGGCAAAGCCCGACCTTCGATGTGAGTGAGCTGCAAAAGGCTCTGCGGCTAGACTCGAACGTGCGCAGCGCGGGCAGACGCCGCTACTAGAAGTGCCGGGAGCGCTCTAGACTTTGCCCATGCCTGACGCGCCCTGGTTTGAGCGAGCCTTCGGGCCCGAGTACCTCTTGCTCTACGCGCACCGCAGTCCTGAGGAGGGCGCAGCCCAGGTCCAGGACCTGCTGCGCTCGGGCCTGCTGGAGCGGCGATCACCCGTGCTGGACCTGGGCTGCGGCGCGGGAAGGCATCTTCGTGCCATGCGCGCGGCGGGTCTCAGGGCGTTGGGGCTTGACCTGTCAAGAGACCTCCTCGCCCACGGCGCGCTTGGGGGAGTGGCCGTGCGCGGCGACATGCGGCGCTTGCCCTGGCGTCGCGGCGCCTTCGCTTGCGTCACCAGCCTGTTCACGAGCTTTGGCTACTTCAATGACGCTGAAAACCTGGCCGTGCTGCGCGAAGTGCGACGCGTGCTGCAGCCTGGCGGCGCGCTGCTTCTGGATCACATCAACCCGGGCCCCACACTGGCCAAGCTGGTGCCCCAATCGCGGGAGACTCTGGGCGAGGCGGTCGTGACCTCAACGCGCCGCCATGACGCAGCCGGCCGCCGCGTCATCAAGGAAGTCGAGATGGCACATGGTCAGAGCGTGCAGCGCTGGCAGGAAAGCGTGCGGCTGTACGAACCTGACGAACTGGACCGGCTGCTGCAAAGCGCCGGCCTGGAAGTCGAGCGCCGTTGCGCCGACTTCGCGGGTGGCCCCTTTGACCCGTCGGCAAGCCCGAGGCAGTTCGTGAAGTCGCGAGCCCACGGGCGGCGGCGGGGTTGACGCACTCGCCGGGTGCCACTTTGCCCTCGTCCTGCTACATTGCACGTTGTCCAGCGCGAGAGGCCATGAACGACGTTCTGCTCGAAACCCACCTGCCCGGCATCAAGCGCCTTCACCAGGGCAAGGTCCGCGACATCTATGAGATTGAAGACAAGCTGCTGCTCGTCGCAACGGACCGGCTCTCGGCCTTCGATGTGATCATGTCGCGGGGCATCCCCGGCAAGGGCGAGATGTTGACCCAGCTCACGCTTTTCTGGCTGAATTTCTTCGAGGCCGACATCGAGAATCACCTGGTCACCGCCGATGTCGAGCGCATGCCCGCTGTCCTGCATCCGTTCAAGCGTCAGCTTCAGGGCCGCTCCATGCTCTGCCGCAAGGCGAACATTTTTCCTATTGAGTGCGTGGCGCGCGGCTATCTTGCCGGCAGCGGCTGGAAGGAATACCAGCAGACGGGTGCGGTCTGCGGCCACCGATTGCCTCCGGGGCTTCGCCAGGCCGAGAAACTTCCCCAGGCCATATTCACCCCGGCCACCAAGGCTCCCAAGGGCCAGCACGACGAGAACATCGACTTTGAGCGGGCGGCCGCGATCATCGGCCGCGATCATGCCGCGCGCCTGCGCGACCTTACGCTCAAGTTGTACGCCAAGGCCAACGCCTTTGCCAATGGTCGCGGCATCATCATCGCTGACACCAAGTTCGAGTTCGGCCTGTACCAGGGCCGCATCATTCTCTGTGATGAAGTGCTGACGCCCGACAGCAGCCGCTTCTGGGATGGCGCTCGCTACAAGCCCGGCACCAGCCCCGAGAGCTACGACAAGCAGATCGTGCGTGACTGGCTCGAACAGCAGCCCTGGAACAAGACCCCGCCTCCGCCCCACCTCCCCGATGACATCGTGAACCGCACTGCGGCGCGCTACCGAGAGGTGATCGAGCTGCTGCGCAAACCCTGAGGCGGTTTCGCAACTACGTGCTGGGGATCCATGGCCGACGCGTCAGACAACAAACTATTTGAGGGCTTGCGCAACGCCCTGCTGCGCGCCGACCGCGTGGCGGACTTCGCCCTGCGCATGGCGCGCAGCGGCGGCCAGGTGCCCGCGGGTCTGGTGGGGGACTTTCTCGAAGCGCGTGTGGCGCTTGAGCGCGAATTCGTGAAGTGCCACGACCGGCTCTCGACCGACTTGCGCGCGCGGCTCAAAGAACTCATCCTCAAGACCAAGAACCTCAAGCCCGAGGTCATGGCTCAGGGCGCCGAGCGCCTGGTAGAGCGCATTCGCGGTGTGCTCAATGACCTGATGATCGACGGGGGCCTGCCGCTCTCGCTGACTCAGGAAATGTTCGAGGAGGCTTCACGCCAGTCCACTCTGGACGCGGCGCCTTTGGCCCCCGCCACGAAGCAGCAGGCTGCCGCCAAGTCCGCCGAAACGCCGCGCGCCAAAAACTGGGGTCCGGTCATCATGGTCGCGGTGTTCTTGCTCGCGGTGCTGGCATCGGTGGCGGCTGCGTGGGCGACGGGCCTGTTCGAGTCCTCGCCGGCCAATTCCATGGCGACCAATGTTGCCCAGGCCGGCAACCAGCCGGTTCCGGCTCCGCCGCGGCCCGCCAACTCACCGCCGGTGGAGGGAGCTGCCGCCTTTGACGCCAAAGCCGTAGGCTACACCCGCGATCTCAAGCCGCAGGCCCACTACGTGGCCCTCAACCTGCTGGACCCTGACCTTGATCTGGCCGTGCTGCGCGCCACCGAATGGCCCTCGCTGCTGCTCAGCCTCGAGGAAGACCTAGCGCGTATCGAGCCGGCCCGGCTCAAGCTCGGCCCGGCTGATACCTGGCGCCGCCTGCTGCGCTTTGCCGAAAGCGCGGCCGCGGCCGATGCCACGTGGCGGTCGTCGCGCAAGCCCTTTCTGGACTCCTTTGTGGCCCACTGCCGCCTGGAGACCCAGGTCGTGCTCTTCCCCGAGGGCGGGCAGGTGCTGCCGTCGGACATCCTCCACGCCAAGGGAGGGCCGCGGTTGCCCCTGATCCTGCTGCTCTGCGCCCTGGCCCAGGCCAGCGGCGCTGACCTCGTAGTGATTGCCCCCATGGGCAGGGAGTTTCCGCTACTGGCCCAGGCCATCAAGGCCGGCATCGCCACCTTTGACGGCGAACAGCTGGGCCTGCGGTCCTCGGCCGGCAAAGAGCCTTCCGTGCGCGAGATGTTGGCGGCCTTGCTTGAAAAGCTGCGCCCCACGCTGGCCACGCCTGCCGCCCGCGTCTGGGCCAGTTCGCTCATCTACCGCTGCTTGGGCGACCTCAGCCTGACTCAAGCCCGCGAAGCCCTCGCGGATCTGGAACTGGGCACGCTGTCGCAGTTGGCACCCCGTGAACCCGAGCAGCTTGAGCGCTACAACACGCAGCGCGCTGCCATCAGGCTTTTGCAGCCCGCCATCTGCCGCGTTCTGTTTGACAGCTCCGCGCGCGGAGACGGCGCCGAAGCCGCCCGCCTGCTTGAGCTGGCTCTTGCCGTGGGCGATGGCGCCTCCACGGAGAAGGCCCTGCTGCTGCTGGCCGAACGGGCACAGAAGGGGGCGCAGTTTCGCGGCGAGCCCCTGCCCTTTGTGGTGGGTAGGCAGTTGCTCACAAGGGGGGACAAGGTCGGCGCCCAAGGCTGGTTCAAGCGGGCCTTTGAAGAGGCGCCAGACCACGCCCAGACGGCTCTGGAACTCGCCGCTCTGGCAGAGAATGCCGATCTCAAGCGCTACTACCTGCGCTGCGCCTACGCGCGCGGCTGGCGCCAGGCGGCCTTCCTGCGGGAACTGGCGGTGATGCAGGCGCAGGCCGGCGAGTTACTCTCGACGCTTGCGCTGCTGGACGAACTCTGCGCTCTGGAGGAAAGCACGGCCCAGGACCTGGCCGAGGCCGCCTTGATCTGCCTGGCTCTGGAGAGGCCGGCCTGGGTGCAGGAACGCATCGCGGCTTCGCGCTTTGCACGGGAGCCGGCGATTTTGAGGCTGGACCTCATTGCGGAGCTGGCCCTCAACGGCCTGAGTGAAAGGGCGAAGGCCCTGGCCCAGGCTTACGGCAAGCGGGGGCAGGACGACCCCTACATCGAAAGTCTCTTGTCGCGACTGGGCGGCTGAACATGGGCTCGGACAGGCCCCAGACCGGAAAAGTCATCGACCCCGACAACGAGCTGATGAAGCGCGTGGCGCGGGGCGACGATGAGGCGTTCAAATTATTGTTTGAGCGCAACCATCGCCTGGCCTGGAGCGTGATTTACCGGCAGCTAGGTCACGTGGCCGCCGCCGAAGACCTGGTGCAGGAAGCCTTCCTGCGCGTGTACCGTTCGGCGGGTGACTATCAGCCCACGGCCAAGTTCTCGACCTGGTTCTACACCGTCGTGACGAACCTCTGCCTGAATTACAAGCGGGACCGCGCGCGCGACCGGCTGCGGCTTGTCGGCAGCGAGTCGGACAGCGAGGGGGGCAACCCGCTGGAGCAGCTGGCCGCGGTGCAGGACGCCGAGCCGACCGATGACGAGTCGGCCAAACGCACGGCGGCCGTGCGTGAGGCCATCATGAGCCTGCCGGAGAATCAGCGCATGGCCTTGGTGCTCAGCCGCTACGAGGAAAAGAGCTACGAGGAAATCGCGGAGATTCTGGGAGTCACGGTGGCCGCCGTGAAGAGCCTGACCTCGCGCGCGCGCAGCACGCTCAAGGAGAAGCTCCAGCGCTTCATGGACAGGCTGGAAGACTGACAGCCGCGCCGCAGGATCAGTCCAGAATCACCAGCGCGTCCGGCAGCTCGTTCCGGTCGTCGGACTCGCGCGGCATGACCTTAGATAGTTTCTCGCCCGCGGCGCGGATGGTGGCCACGAAAGCCAGTGTGGGGTTGCCGCTGTGCATGTTGTCGGTCAGCGTTTTGCAGAGTTCATCCAACACTGTCTGTCCCAGCTTGGCGTTCACTGCTTCATCGGCGAAGACCACCGCGATGTGCTCGTAGAGCGAAACGTAGATCAGCAGGCCGGTGCCGCCTTTGGTGTGGTGGATTCGCTGATCGAAGAAGGTCTCCTGGGCGCGGCTTTCAACCTCCTCGTACATTTCGCGGCGCGTCGTAAACAGGCGACGCAGGGGGCCGATGCGCGAGGCGGCAAAAGCGCCGACGAGATAGCCGCCAAAGACACCAAGCATCAGGCGCAGGATGGAGTTGAGGGGATTCTGCGGACCCCATTGGGCCTGGGAATCCGGGTGCCACTCAAACAGCAGCCAGAGCACGGGCAAAGTCAGGAGGCCAAGCACCAGTCCGAAACTGTCTTCGGCGCGGTCATAGCGGCCGGAATCCGTGGCCACGACAGGGACGAGCTCGGCCGAGGTCTTGGACTCGGCCTCGGCCACGGCGTCGGCGATTTCCTTGCGCTGCTCCTGCGTGAAGAATTTCGATGCGCGTGCCATGCCCCATCCTTACCAGCGACCGCTGGCGCCCCCGCCCCGAGAAAAACCGCCGCCAAAGCTGCGGAAGCCGCCGCCGGAGCTGAACCCGCCCCCGGAACGGAAGCCACCTCCCCAGCCGCCATAGCGCCGCCCACCCCAGCCGCCAAAGCCCGTAGCGCCGCGTATGAACCGCAACACCGTGCCGATGATGGCAATAACGACGATCAGCGGGCACAGGGCCAGGCCCGCCAAGCCCGCCAGAAAGCCGCCGCCCGATGTCGTCGTGCCGGACACAGGCGCCCCCGGCTGACCGGGAAGTTCCAGCCTGCGCGCCATGCGATCCAGGGACTCCACACCCGCGAGAATCCCGGCCGAAAAGCGGCCCTGCTTGAATTCGGGAATGATGCGCTCGTCCATGATGCGCTGGGCCAGGGCATCCTGTTCACGTCCCCAGCCCGCGCCCAGTTCGATGCGCGCGGCGCGATCATCCCGGGAAATCAGCAGCATGATGCCCGTGTTCCAGTACTCGTTGCGGACTTTCTCCTGGCCAATGGCCCACTGATTGAACAGCAGGGTGGCGAAGGTCTCGATGCGCAGATCTTCGCCGCCGTAGCGCGCCATGCTTTCAATGGTTACCACCACGATGGGCGTGGCCTTTTCAGACAGCAGCTTGTCGCAAAGAACGCGGATGCTTGAGGCGTCTGCGGCGTCCAGCATGCCTGCACGATCAAGTATGAAGGCCCGCTCGCCGGGCGGATCGAGCTGAATGCGCACCGCTGCCAGCGGCGCTGCGGCCGTCAGGGCGAGTAGCAAGATGAGGCCAAGGGCTCCGTGTTTCATGCCAGGCTCCTTCGATGGGCCGAATATCGCAGTTGCCGCCGTGGGGGCAATTACAAATCATGGCCCACTGCGTAAACCGGCTTGTAGCCTGCCGGGTTCAGCCTGCTACCATGGGTCGCCCCGGGGGATGTCGTTTTATTGTTTTTCTGTTTCATGCCATTGCTAGGATGCACAACAAGCGGCAGGGACGAGCATGACCACGACCAAGATTGAAGTGTTGTTCGGCAAGATTGCAGTAAGTTGCGGCTTCATAACGGAGGCCCAGCTGGCCAAAGCCGTTGAGTCGCAGGAGCGCGCCCCCGAGGGGACCCACCTGGGCAAAATCATGGTGGAGCAGGGCTACCTGAATGAGGAAGAACTCATGACGGTGCTGGCCATCCAGCGCGAAAACCGCTCGCGCCTGGAGATGTCTCCCGCCGTGCGCAAGATGGGCATGACGCTGGGTCGCCTGGCCATCGAGAAGGGCTATTGCAACGAACAACAGGTGCACGAGTGCATCCGCGAGCAGGCCAAGCTGGAGCGATTCAACCTCTTCTTCAGATTGGGCGAGGTGATGGTCAGCCGCGGCGTGCTGCGCGCCGAGCAGGTCATGGAACTGCTGCAAAGCCAGAACATCACCATCCTGGGTTGTCCCGCCTGCTTCTCGAAATTCAACGTGCTCAACTTCAAGGACGGCATGCAGATCGCGTGTCCCAAGTGCGGCCATCCTACGCTGGAGAAACCTTCCTCCATGCCCGCCCTCAAGGTCGACGGCGCGATCGACGAGGGTGCACCGGCCCAGCAGGCCAAAGGCGCTGAGGCACCGCGCATTGCCGGCGAGGGCGACTTGCCCGAGTCACTCAAGGGGCTGGCAGAGCCCGATTTCAAGCCTCCAGCGCGCTGAGAAGGCCCGATGCGCCTTGACAAGCCGCGTGCGTGCCTTACCATCGTCGCATCGGGTACTTTTTCCAGGCGCGCCGAAATTTAACTGAAGGGAAAGAAATGCGTTTTTCTAAGAGCCGTCGTGGCTTCACGCTCGTCGAACTGATGGTGGTTATCGGCATTCTGGGGCTGCTGGTAGGCATCCTGGCTGTCGCCGTGCTTCCCAAGCTGTTGAGCGCCAAGGCCGACCTCGAGAAGAAGCAAATGGGTGAGCTGGTGCAGGCCCTGCAGCAGGCCACCATTGACAGCAAGAACAAGACAAAACTCAAGGATATGAAGGAAAAGGCCGGGCGCGCCTTCTGGAGCGACTGCTTCAAGTTCAACGTGCTCGACAAGGAACTTATCAAGAAGGTCGTCAGCCTCGGCTCCGAAGCCGGCGATACCGGCGCGGACAGCTCGGTGTTCGAAGATGGCGGCAAGGGCCTCGACACGACCAACTGCTCCTACACCTCGCCCAAGGGACAGGAGCTGATCCAGGTCATGAACCTCAAGGGTAGCAAGAAGGTCGTGATGATCACCTTCGACACCCGCAACTGGAACAGCTACAAGGACAAGGGCGTTCTCTGCGCCTGGTCGGAAGGCGACGCTCCCGACTATATGGATCAGGCAATGGCCGAGCAGGGCTATCAGATCAACAAGACGGACTGGGAGAATCCCCGCACCGTTCTGGGCCAGAAGAAGCCCTTCGAGAAGACCTTCGAAGAGCGCAAGTAAGCCTGACGGACAGTACTCGAATGCCGCCCCGCTCCGCGGGGCGGTTTCGATTTCGCTACCCCTGTTACCGCGCCACGCTATCGCCTGGGTCTCCAGCCTGCGATCTCATGTTTGGCGCGGACTCTGCTTGGGCCTTCCTATCGGATATTCCAGCCGCGTCAGCGGCGACGGGTCGCGGGGCCCGTGCAACCCATCAAGCGCGCCAGAACGAAGCGGGATGACGCCGGCATGGCCGGTGCAGGCCCGCCCTGGAGCGCACATGACTCGTAAACAGCGTGGATTCACTCTAGTGGAGCTGATGGTGGTAATCGGCATTCTCGGTTTGCTGGTGGGCATTCTGGCCGTGGCTGTACTGCCCAGGCTCAAAGAAGCCCGGCGCAATTCCGAGGTGCTGAACCTGGGCAAAGTAACCCAGGAACTGGAGTTGGGCCTGAACACGGGCAACAACCGGGGCAAGCTCAACGCCATGGGAGAGAAGGCCGGTCGGGCCTTCTGGAACGAGATGTTCCGCCACCAGATACTGAGCAGCGAGAACCTCAAGAACATCGTGTCCCTGGACTCGCCCGAGGACAGCAGCGCCGGTTCAGAGGTTTTTGAGAAGGGAGGAGAGGGCCTCAAGCAGAGTCATTGCAGCTACACCTCCCCCAAGGCCAACGAGATACTGGCCGTCAGCGGCCTCAAGGGCAGCCAGCGGGCGGTTTTATTCACCTATGATCGCCGCAACTGGCTCAACTATGGCGAGAAGGGGGTGATCGTGGTCTTCTCCGACAGTCCCACGCCGGAGTTCATGGACTTTGCCATGGCCGAGTTGAGTCACGGGCTGACCGCCAACGACTGGTCCTCGCCCGCCTCGATGTACGGAGTGAAGAAGCCCTTTCACAAGACCCACGAAGAGCGCCGATAGCCCGACAAAGTCAGAAGGGGACGGCCCCTGGCCGTCCCCTTCTCTCGCGCTGCCGGTTACTTCGTGGCGGCGTAGGCCGCCTTGAGGGCGCTCACCTCGCTGCTGCCTATCAGACCTTCTTTGGCCCAGCCGTCAATTTTGGCGGCGCGACCGGCGTAGTCGAGTTTGAGGAATTCTTCGTCCGTGCCCATCATCTCAAGAAGCAAATGAAGGCGCATGTTGCCTACCATCATCCAGCTCAGCTTGCCGGTCTTCTGGTCGGCGATTTCGCCCAACCACTTCATGCGCTTGGTGTTGTCCGTTAATTCGGGCTTCTCATAGAGGGCGCGCTGCATCAGGCCGAACTGGATGCGGGCGGTGTTGTCCCACACCAGCAGGTTGGCCGAAATCAGCTCCGACATGAGCTTGATTTCCTCGTCAATCTTGCCATTGGCCGAAGCCAGGTAGCGGAACACCAGCGAGTCGCCCAGGGCGTAAGTCTCGCTTTGGCCCAGTTCGCGGGCTTCCCAGAGTTCCTTGAGGCGCTTGAGCTTGCCCTTGATGTCTCCGTTCTTGTACGCCTCGTCTTCATAGAGTCTGCGCGTGCCGTACTGCCGCACGATTTCGTCCAGGGCGCTGTAGGCGGCCTTCTGGAGCGGGTTCTTGTAGTCCTTCATGATGCCGCCCGCCCAGCCGAGGAGTTTGACGATGTCCTTGTCGATGCCGTCCTTCTTCGCCTGTTCCATCAGCACGCGATACTGCATCCAGCGTTTCTGGTCATAGGTGATGCGCTGGTCTTTGTCGCAGAGTTTGGTCAGGTATTCGCACTTGCCGACGGTGTCGGCTTTGGCCCAAGTCTCGTCCGCCTTCAGGAACTCCTCAAGGTTGGCTACCTTCTCGACCTTCTCCTTGCCCTGCGCCTGAACCGGGGACTCCTGCGGGTTGAACAGCACCAAGGCGCCCAGGTTGAGCGCCAAGACGGCCGCCACGGCGGCCAGCAACATTCGTTTCATCTTCAATCTCCTTTTGTCGGCCCTGTGAGCCGCTACTTCAATGAGTACCGCCACTTGACGCAAGTGCATTCAGTGCAAGATTGGACGTGATGTTCATGCGCACTTTCGCGCGAGGCAGCCAATGATCCGGTTTCGCTACGATCCCGAGCCCGAAGAGGGACTTGACTTCCAGCACTACACGCTGGAAGGCAACAACGCGGCCGGCTACGTCCTGCTGGGGTTCAACGACCCGGGTGAAGAAGGCGACGCCGAGTTCAATGGCGAAGAGGGCTTCGAGGGTTCCGAAGGCGCCGAGATGCTCCAGCACTGGTTTGAAACCCTCGGCGAGGCCATGCACCTGGCCGAAAGCCTGGGCATTTCCCGTGCTCGCTGGCAGGCGCCGATCATCAAAACCCAGTCGGGCCGTATCGCCCCGCCTATTCCCGAGCCGCCGCGCCCCCGGGAAGACGACTTCGAGAGCCGGCCCACGCCGCGCATCGGCGAAGACTATCGCCCGGAGTAACGGGCAAGCTTGCGCTTGCAGGGCCGCCCGCTAGATTGCGGCCCCATGGGTTACCTCAAAGCCTTTCACGTCGCGTTTCTCTTCATCTGGCTGGGCGGCTTGATGGGCCTTTCGCGCTTTCTGGGCTATCACGTGGCCGAGGATGCGCACACCCGCGAGCGCCTGACGCGCATTGAGAAGCGCATCTATTTCTTTGTGACCTTGCCCGGCGCCATCATGGCCATTTCCACGGGCTTCCTGTTGCTGATGGGCGTGGGCCGGGACATGGAGACGGCCCAGGCGCTGCGCTACTACATGGTGCCCAGCGCGCCGGAGAACGTGTTCTGGCGCGCCACTTTCCACGCCAAGCTCACCAGCGTTGCCCTTCTGATTGGCTGCGACATCTTCACACTGACCCAGATTCTGAAGCTGGCCAGGGGCGGCGAAATGCCCAGTCGCCTGAGGTTCTCCATTCTCCATGGCGTAGAGGCGCTGCTGCTGATTGTCATCCTGATCCTGATGTACGGCCAGCCCATGGTCCGCAGTTAGTAGTGATTCCCGCAGGCACGGGAATTGCATGCTATCCTTTGCGTAGAGCCCCTGGCCGTCCCCAGCCCTGAAGACCCTCCGGGCTCCTTTCCCATGGACCACCATCTCATTGAACGCTGGCTGCGCCGCCGCGTGCGGGCCGAGCGCGTTTCGAACCTGGCCCTGGCGGCCGCAGCGGCGCTTGGCTCTGTCGCGCTGTTCTTCTTCGTCTGGATGGCAATATTTGTGCCCGTTGCCCTGCTGAGCATCGGGCTTGGGGTTCACCCCTACATCGGGGTGACCGCGGTCATGTTGGCCAGCATCGCAAGTTACCTCTGGGTAAGGCGGCCTGTCGCCATTCCCATGCTTGAGGTAACGCGCTTTGAGGATACGGGCGAGTACTCCGTGACGGCGCCCCGCGGCGAACACTGGATGCGCCTGCGTTCCCGCAACCAGAGCGACCCCGCCAGCCTGGGTTCCCTGATCCATGACTTCATCTTCGTGTCACCCCTTCTGGCGGACAGCGCGCTCGCCGCTCTGGCCTTCCGGAGGCGCTTTGCAATGGTCGATGTCAAGCTCTGCGCCAGGGCCATAGCCGTTCTGCATGCCGACATTCACCGGGTCTCATTTGACGAAGTAGAGCGGCGCCTGCCGGGCGTCGACATGGTCAGCCTGCTCAAGCAGTTGTGGCTGCTGGACGCCGTGCAAATCATTACGGCAGCACCCCAGGGTATGGCGCTGACCGAGGGGGCGCGGCAGGCCCTGGCCGATGACGAAGACGCGGCGCTGATCGCAAGTGTCGGCTAGTCCTGCCACGCCGGACTCCCCCTTTCGGCCCCGCATTGCAGGCGCCGGGGCGTCAGGAGTATCGGTAGCCGTTGTCTTTCAGCGGCAGGCCCAGCGTGCCCGTGATTTCGGCCAGGGTTTCCGGGCAGAAATAGAAGTAGCGCAGGAGCAACAGGTGGCGCTCGTCGCCGGCAAAGCGCAGCACGTCGCGCACATAGCGCCGCTTGGCACCCTGCTCTTCGACCGTGTACCAGAGCACCACCAAGGCCTCGCCCTGATACTCCCGGACCTCGGCCTGGGGTTCGCCCGCCTCATCGAAGAGCGTGTGGTGCAGCGAGCCCTTCTTGATCTGCTCGCGGCCCAGCTCGTAGACCATGCCAACCACGTCGGCCACGGCGTCCTCCCGGAAGAGGTTCGCCAGCCGCTCGAAGTCGCGCTGGTTGAAGGCCTCGCAGAAGGCGTCCAGAAGCGGGCGCGCCACGGGTTCGCGGCGCACGCCGGTCTGGGCGGGCAGGGGCCTGGCCAGTTTCTCGCGACCCCTGTGCAGGGCCGCTTTCACGGCGCCCACACTGGAGTTGGTCAGCGAAGCGATGTCTTCGAGGGAGAAATCGAAGACGTCTTTCAGCAGGACCGCTACGCGTTCGACTGAGGGGAGCCTGGAAGCCAGGTGAGCAAGGGCCTCGCGAACCTGAGGTGTCAGTTCCGCGCTGTCGCGCGCGGGCGTGTCGAAGTGGTCCGGCATGGCGCTGGGGGCGTGCTTTCGCTGCTGGTCAATGAACAGGTTGCTGGCGACGCGGAACAGCCAGGCTCGCGGGTTCTCCACACTGAAATGCATCTCGCTGAGCTTGGAGAAGGCCTTGAGCAGGGTTTCCTGCACAAGGTCTTCGGCGTCAAACACGTTGCCCGCCAGGGAGCGGCAGTAGCGGAACAGCTCCGGACGCAGGGGCTCGACCTGCTCCAGGAAGCGACGGCGAATCATGCGGACTTCCCTGGTGAAGTCCTTGCTCAGGGGATCGGGTGAGGCCATGGGCTCTCCGTTCTGTTGCATCCCTTGGACGAACAGCCGGCGAGAAAGGATACGCACCCTGTTTCAGCGCACGAGATTGGCGTACTTCAGGCCGGTGTTGGTGTTGACCAGCACAATGCGCTCGCTGCGCTTGATCAGGCCCTGCTCCAGGGCGCGGCGCAGGCCCGCCAGGGAGGCAGCCCCTTCGGGAGCTGCCAGAATGCCCTCGCTGCGGGCGAGGTCCTTCATGGCGTTGATGATGGCGCTGTCCGGGACGGCAATGGCGGCGCCGCCGGATTCATGGAGGGCGCGCAGGATGAGATTGTCGCCCAGGGTCTTGCCCACGCGAAGGCCGGCCGCTACGCCGGTTGGGGTAGTGACGGTCTCGGCGCGGTCCTCCCCGGACTGAAAGGCCTTCACGATGCCGGCGCAGCCTTCTCCCTGAACGAAGAGCAGTTTGGGGCGCTTCTTGCCGATGAACCCGGCCTCCTCCAGCTCGCGCCACGCCTTCCACATGCCAATGAGCCCCATGCCGCCGTCACCGGGGTAAATCACCCAGTCCGGCAGTTCCCAGTTGAAATCCTCGGCCAGTTCCATGCCCAGGGTTTTGTCGCCTTCGAGACGGTAGGGCTCGGCGAAGCTGCTCAGGTCGAAGTAGCCGTCCTTCAGGGCCGCGGTCTGGACGAATTGAGTGCAGTCCTCCAGGGACCCGCGCTGGAGCGACACCCTTGCCCCAAGCATTTCGCACGCCAGCAGTGTCAGCTCAGGCGCGTCCTTGGGCATGGCAATCAGCGAGCGCAGGCCCGCTCGCGCGGTGTAAGCGGCAAAGGGCGCCGCCGCGTTGCCGGCGCTGCGCAGCGCCAGACGTTCCAACTTCAGTTCTACGGCCTTGCTGACGGCAACGCTCATGCCGCGCGCTTTGAACGTGAAGCCGGGATTCTTGCTTTCGTCCTTGAGCCATAGTTCGTCCAGCTTGAGGCGCCGGGGCTCGCGTCCCAGCCTGACCAGGGGCGTGAACCCCTCATGCAGAGTGACGGGATCGAGGGTGGGGGGCAGAGGCAGAAAGTCGCGATAGCGCCAGATGGATGCCGGCCTGCCTCGCAGGTCTTCGCGCTTGACGCTGGCGCCGATGGCGCGGGTATCGTACTCGGCCAGCAGCGGGGCGCCGCAGGTCTGGCACACCGTCTGGGGGCGGTTGTGCGGGTAGGCCTTGCTGCATCCCGAGCAGGTGAGCTTCTTGAAGTGGCTGACCTGCGGCTTGACACCTGAGCTCTTTTTCATGGACCCCTAGTCCCCGCTGCCCGGCGGAGAGATTCCGTCAAGCACGCTTTTCTTGTCATAGACCTCGTCGATATCCACTTTCAGCGCGAGCAATCGACGGTCTTTGGGATCGAGCTCTAGTCCGCGTTCACACACCTTGCTGGCAAACGCGAAGTTCTTCATGGCAAACAGGTGGCTGACCCAGCGTTCGTAGGTGTCCACCATCAGGCGTTTGGCGCGCTCGGAGATGGCCGCCGCGCGCTCCTTTTGACCCTTGTAAATCAGGTAGCTCTCATTCTTCACCAGGGACTCGCGGGCCTTGGCACAGTTGTTGACGATTTCTTCCATGGCGCCCAGGCCGCGGCCCGTGTGGCCGGCGCGGGCGTCGCCATCGGCTTCGCTCAGACGGCGCTCGTCCTTGCCCAGCTGCACCTCGAACTCATAGAGCCAGTCATCTATGGGCTGGCGCTTCTTCTTGAGTTCCGCGTCGGCGGCTTCCTGCGCCTTGCGTGCCTCTTCCTGAAGCTGGCGGGCCTTGATCTCGGCCGCCAACTGGTCCAGTACGGACAGCAGCGCCTGGGCGCGGCGCGCCGCCGGGCTGTCCTTGAAGCGCTGCATGAGGCCCGTCAAAGTCTTGCGCGCCCCCTCGGCGTCGGCGGCGTCAATCTCCGCGTTGGCCCGGGCGTAGAGCGCTTCTGCCTCCAGCGTGTCGGACAGCGACACCACCTCCTGCTGCTCGGTCGCCAAAGATGCATCCAGCGACGCTGCTTCCCGCGCGCTGTCGCGGGCCTGGGCGTAGAGGTCGCGGTGCAGGGCAAAGCGTGCCAGCGCCATGAGCGGGCGCGCTTCTCGCGCAGTCAGAGATTTTCGGATCTCGAAGGCCGACTCCGCGACAAAGTCGTCCAGCGCGTAGGTCATCTCCTTGCTGCCGCGCTTGACTACGACGTTGCCTCCCTCTAGCCGCAGGGGGGTCACGTCGATGGGTTTTTCCTCGGATTTCAGCGTGACCTTCAGGGCCCACAGCGGCCCTGCAAGAACGGCGAGAAGCAACAGCGCCAACACCTGGAAGGCAAAGCGCGGCATGGCCGGATTCTAGCTTGCCGTCCCCTTGCCTCACAGGCGCAGTATGCCCTCTTGTATGGCCCAGCCAATGACCACGAGCACGGAGTTGCCCGCGATGTGCAGGATGATGGGAGCAATCAGGGACTGCCGCCTTTCGTAAGCCCATGCAAATGCGAGCCCTCCAATGAACTGGGTGATCGGCAGTGCGGTGTCATGGGCTGCCGCGAAAATGGCGGAAAGAAAGACGATGGCGGGCCAGCGCCCGAGATTCAGCCTCATGGGCGGGTACATCAGGCCGCGGAACCAGATTTCCTCCAGCACCGGAATGGCCAGACAGACACTGAGCAGGTAAGCGCTCGACGCGTGGCTGATGGGAGAGGCGCGAACCCAGGCTGCGAGTTTGTCGGCGCTGCCATACCACCAGAGGAACCCCAGCCAGGTGAGGCCCAGTCCCGCAAGATAGACCAGCCCCATGACCGAGCAGGCAGCGAGGCCCCAGGCAATCTCACGGTGGGGACGCGCCAGCCCAAGCCCGAGATCCGCCAGCTTGCCGCGCCGAAAGCCCACGAAGTAGGCCAAGAAAATCAAGGTAAGAAGGATCTGGGCCAGCACACGGGTTTCGATGGGCAGGTGCTCGGGCGGAGTAAGCCCTAGCCCCAGCAGCAAAGCTCCCAGATAGGGCGTTAACAGGAAGAACAGCGCAAGCCAAAGGCAGGCTTCGGGCAGTCCCAAGGGGAAATCCTTGAGGCGTTGAGCCCAAGGCGAGGGTGAGAGTGATATCGCAGGTGCACTCAAACGTGTAAGCCCTTGGAAATTGAACACTTAGCCGGTTCTTCGCCCAAGTGTTGACGGGATTTCGGCTTGCAAACCTAACCCCATGCTATACACTAAGTCACGACGGTAGTTCACTTTAAGACGAACGAGCGCTTCGGAAAGGCACGGGTTCGCAATGGCGAATGCTCGTACCATCACCAAGAAAGAGCTCGTTTTGCGTATTGCCGAGCGTACGCAACAGAAGCAAACGATTACACGCGACATCATCCAGCTTTTCATCGATGAAGTCATTCACGAATTGGCTTCGGGCAACCGCATGGAGTTGCGCGACTTTGGAGTGTTTGAAGTCAAGACGCGCCGCGCCCGCAAGGCGCGTAACCCCAAGACAGGCCAGGAAGTCAGGGTGCCTGAGAAGCGCGTAGTAAGCATCAAGCCCGGCAAAAAGATGAAGGAACTGATCAACCGCCTCGCGGCCGAGCGCGAAGCTGCACAAAACGCACAGGCTGCCAATCCGCCGCAGCCCGCCTCCGGAACACCGACGTAAGTCATGACTGCCCCCGCCCCCAAGCCCTCTCGCCCTGACGAGAGCGTCAGCTTGCTTGCACCTTCCGACGAAGGCTACATGCGCCTGGCCCTGCGCGAGGCCCTTTGCGCCTTCGATCAGGGCGAAGTGCCCGTCGGCGCCGTAGTCGTCCACCAGGGCCGGGTGATCGGCCGTGGCCACAACCTGCGTGAGAAGCTGTCAGATCCGACGGCCCATGCTGAAATGCTGGCTTTGACAGCGGCGGCCCAGGCGCTTGAGGACTGGCGGCTGGAAGAATGCACGCTTTATGTGACGCTGGAGCCCTGCCCGATGTGCGCGGGCGCGATTGTGAACAGCCGCGTCAAGCGGGTTGTGTTTGGCGCGCTGGATCCCAAGGCGGGGGCTTGTGGAAGCCTGTTCAATCTGGTACAGGATGCACGCTTGAATCACCGGGCCGAGCTGGTTTCCGGTGTGCTCGCGGCGGACGCGGGCGATTTGTTGAAGGAATTTTTCCGGTCGAGGCGCAAGGGCCGAGTCGGAGAACCAGAGGCCAAGGGCCGGAGCTTGGAACCATGAATCCGCAGAAGATCTATGCGCGCAAGCGCGCCGCAGGCAAGAAAACGACCAACCGCTGGAAGCGCAACAAGAAGCTGCGCGGCCGTTCGAGCCCGCGCTAACAAGCCAGCCCGCGTTTGACCTCACCCGAAAACAGGCGCCATGGCTGGCAGGCCTTGTGCGCCGTCGTCATGGAGGAGTGGCAGAGCGGCTGATTGCGTCGGTTTCGAAAACCGATTGTGCCGAAAGGTACACGGGGGTTCAAATCCCTCCTCCTCCGCCATCTGAACACAAAGGCGCGCGATGCGCGCCTTTGTGTTTAGTTGTGTTCAATGGACGAACCTCATGAATGCTTGCCCATCAGCACTAGACTAGCGGCCTTCTCTCGTAAGCGAGCGTCTGCGCGGCGCAGAATCGATCCCATCCGGATGGCCGCAAATGGCATCATCGCTCGAGTTTCCGTTCAACGTGATGAGTTCAAATCACCGACGCGGGCAAGCTCATCAAACTCCTTCCGTCATGCATCGTTCTCGAAGGTCACAAGTTCGGCCTCGAAGTTGTCATCGTCGCGGGTTTCAACGTGGCCGCAGTCTTCACAACTAACACAGGTCTGAAACTGGCCGGAGTAGAAGCCTGCGGTGCGATATGAGCCGCAGTTGGCACAGGCAGGCGTGAAGTGCATGATAAGCTCCATGAGCGGGTGCCGGCTTCAAAGCGAGGCCAGCTCATGGAACTCTTCCCACGGTGCGAATGGTTGTGACGCGGCAGCGGGGGCAGCAATGGTTGGCAAGGTTGAACGGTTTCCGCTACGTGAAGTTTGGAAGCACGAGGCGCACGACTTCACGCGTTGGCTTCAGGACAACATTGAAGCGCTCAATGAAGCTCTACCGTTCGACATCACCGTCACCGACTGCGAAGCTGCTGCCGGCGATTTCAGCGTTGATCTGGTCGGTGAGACCGACAGCGGGGACACCGTCGTCATCGAAAACCAGTACGGCAAGTCCGATCACCCGCACCTGGGCAAGCTGCTCACCTATCTCGCGACGCGGGACGCAAAGGTCGCGGTGTGGATCGTGGAGGATCCGCGTCCGGAACACGCCGCGACGATTTCCTGGCTGAACGAGTCATCACCCGTTGAGTTCTACCTGGTGAAGGCGGAGGCCGTACGAATCGGAGATTCAGAACCTGCCGCACTCTTCACCTGCATTACGTATCCAAGCCCTGAACTTGCCGCGATTGGGCGCTCCAAAGTTGAAGAGTCCGAACGGCACAAGACGATGAGGGAGTTCTGGTCGCGGCTGCTGAGTCATGCCAAAGGCAAGACAAAGCTGCACTCCGGAGTCTCTCCCGGCAAGGACTCGTGGATCGGTGCGGGTGAATTCGGAATCGGCGGAGTCGGCCTGCACTATGTTGTCCACCAGCATGCTACGCGGGTTGAACTGTATCTGCACCGCGCCCGGCCGGAAGAGAACAAGGCAATCTTTGACCACTTGCACGCGAGCAAGTCTGCTATCGAGTCTGTGTTTGGGGCACAGCTGTTGTGGCAACGGCTCGACGAAAAGCGCGCCAGCAGAATCAGCTACACGCTCGAAGTTGGCGGCTGGATGGATCCCGACAAGTGGGACAACAAGGTCATTCCGCCCACAGTGGAAGCGATGATCAAACTCCACGCCGCCATTGAGGAACCAGTACGGAGGGTTCCGCAGCGGCTTCGCGATACTACCTGACACTGCCGTCATACACGCGGCGGAGCACCAATGCGGTACCTGTCTCCAAAACAGGCTGGCGTTGCCATTCTTCTTCTGTGCAAGGAGCTGCTTGCCGAGTTCCAGCAGGACCTTGTGGACGAGCTGCTCAGCGGTGCGGTTGATCTATGCCTGGAAGCGGTCGGTGAAGCTGCGCATCTGGGCGTCGTCGACGGCAGTCGTTCTGTGGTTTGCGTCCTTGGCCAACGGCGGCGATTTTCACTCCCGCGCGGGAGTGAAAAGTTGCCCTGGCGCGGCAAAGAGTTCGCTTACACCTTTGGTTTCTGGCGGAAGGCGCGGGTGAGCTGGCTCAGCTTGCGCAAGCCCAGGTAACCCTCGATGTCCTGTGAGGGGATGCCATCGGGATGCTGGATGTTGGCCTTCTCGCGGTCATATATGCTGAACTCTGAAGTGCGGCTCACGACGCGGGCGGTGCCCTTGAAGAGTTCGACCTTCACCTTGCCGGTGACGAAGCGCTGACTTTCCTTGAAGAAGGAGTCCAGGCTTTCACGCAGGGTCGAGAACCACTGACTGTCGTAGACACACTTGGCGTAGCGCTGGGAGAGCAGCGCCTTGAAGTTGTACAGCTCGTTGTCCAGCGTCAGTTGCTCCAAGGCGTCGTGGGCCCTGTAAAGCACGGTCGCTGCGGGCTGCTCATAGACCTCGCGGCTCTTGAAGCCAAGAATGCGGTTTTCCATGGTGTCCACGCGGCCCACGCCGTGCTTCCCCGCAAGCTTTTCGAGCTTGGCCACCAATTCCTCGCAGGGCAGCCGGGCGCCGTCGAGGCCCACAGGCTCACCCTGTTCGAACTCGATTTCCACCGTGCCCGGCTCTTCTTGCGCCTTGTGGGGGTTGACGGTGATCTGAAAGACCTCCTCGGGCGGCGCCACAGCGGGATCATCCAGTACTCCGCCGCCGCTACGCGCTCCCCAGAGATTGCGGTCTGTGGAGTAGCCGGCGTGAGCCACCTGCGGGATGGGCAGCTTGCGCGACTTGGCGAACTCAAGAATCTGCTCCCGCGTCTGGTATTCCCACTCGCGCAGGGGAGCGATGGTCGAAAGGGCCGGGTCCACGGCCGCCACGGAACACTCAAAGCGGAACTGGTCGTTGCCTTTGGGCGGCGCGCCGTGGGCAACGTAGCGCGCTCCCTCTTCGTGGGCGTGGCGTACCAGTTCCGTGGCGATCAGCGGCCGGGAAAGTGCAGCGGAGAGCATGTATCCGCCCTCGTATACCGCCTGAGCGCGCAGGGCCTTGAAGCAGAACTGCTTCACGAACTGGCGCCGCACGTCAGGCACATGAACGGCATCAGCGCCGGACTCAATGGCGCGCTGGGCGACATCCACCATGTCTGCACCCTGTCCCAGGTTCAGGCAGACGGCGATGACCTTGAAGCCCTTGGTGCGCTTGAGCCAGTGCAGCGCGGCCGTAGTATCCAGGCCGCCCGAATATGCCATCACGACTTTTTCCATGGGCGGGAAGGTTACTTTGCGGCGGCGCCAAAGCCAATTGCCGCGCGTTGCCAAGGGCAAAGCTTCATGCTAATTGAGGTGTGGAGGAGATGCCCGTGGCCGAGACTTCAAGCAAGCTTTCCGACGCGTTCATCATGGAACGCTTCAAGCACATCTATGAGCAATACTTCGACGGCGGCCGCATCGAAATTCGCACCGACGGTGAAGGTGAGCGCTATCTCTACGCGGAGTACACCCAGCCCCGTTTCAAGCACTCCTGGGTGCCCGCACTTTTCTGCGGGCTGCGCGTCCAGTGCGAGCCCGCGCCCCAGTTTGCCCGCGCGCTTGAGCCGACGCGGCGCTGACGTCCTGCCCTCCGGGCGCTAACATTCCTGCATGGCTGAAGGCGCCTCCAAGTCCGCCCGCGAGCCCGGCAAGCGTCTGGGCATGCGTTGGACCACGCGCATACTTCTGCTGCTGGTTGTGCTGCTGCTCCTTGTCGCGGGATTTGGCGTAGCCTTTCGCCTGCGCCCGGACCTCTTCGTCGATGTCAAGGCCCATTACGGCAGCCTGGTGAGCGCGTTCATCAATGCGCCGGAAAACGAAGCCGTGCGCGCACAGCTCATTGAGACGCTGGTCGGGGTGTATCGCGAGACGCCGGCGGGCAAGAGCCTCGCCCTGCGCGACGAACACGGCCGCGTCGTCGGGCGATTCCGTATCGAGAAGGCCGAAGTCAGCCAGGTTGCGCGTGAAACCGACGACCCAACGGCGCGGCGCCGTTTCTTCGTCGACCTCATGGGTCAGGGCGAGATGTGGCACGAGAGCGGCGGCCGGGTGCGTTTTGACGGCGGGGCCAAGGTGACCTACGAGATTGACTTTCACATCGAGCATCTCACGGTTTACACGCATTTCACCTGCATCAAGCTGCACAGCGCGACGTTCAACGCCACGCACGTGGACAACTTTCTGGCGCGCCTCTTCTCCAGCGTCGTGAATGACGCTGGTACTCGCGCCGTGGAAGAAAGCATCAAGCCCGGCTTCACGATCGTCACGCGCGACGACGGCGAATCATGGCTGGCCATGGGCCGCGTCGGGCGCGAGTTCGTGCCGCGCAAGGGCCCCAACCCTGAAACAGACGCCGACTGCGACACCATCAGCAACGACATCACACTGCTGCAGTACGGGTTTCGAGACTACCTGGGCCCCTTTGAAATGTACGACGGAGACGAGTTGAGGCTCACGTTGGATGTGAGCGCGCCTCCGGGCCAGGAGACCCCGGGGGTGGACCTGCTGCTGGTCAACGAGGCCGATTTCCGTCGGTACGAGGCTCTGTATCCTAATTCCCTCGGCCGGGGCACCGAGAAGCTGGAACTCTCCCCGCTCATCGAGAACACCAACACCCGCAGCCTGCGCTTCACGCGCGAGGGCATCAAGGGCAACTACTACCTGATCATCGACCGCACGCCCTTTGGGCGCGGCAACCAGGTCGTGAACAAAGTGCCCTGCGAGGTGCGCTACTACGGCCGCATCAGGCGTCGCTAGCGGCGTCCTGGCTGTGGTCTTCGCCCGGGTTGGCCAGTTGGAACCAATGGCCATCCTGATCGCGGAAGTGAAAGCAGCTGGAATGTTCGAGGACCTGAACGCCGTGAGCCGCGAGGTTGCGAGCGACCCTGGCTGAATCGGCCACATAGAGGCAGATGTTGGGAGAGGCGTTGAACTCTCCCACGACGGGCTTCCCCGACCGCAAGAGAAGAGTATAGCCGTTGCTGGTAAGCCAGATGAACCGGTTGTCCTGATTGACATCGAGCTTGAAGCCCAGGACTTCCGTGTAGAATTTCATGCTGCGCACAGGGTCTTTGACCGGCAGTTCAATGTGTCCCGCTTTCATGGGCGCTCCTCGATTTCCACTAGCCGTCGATCAGCCGGGACATCCGGCGAAGTGAAACACACCAGAAGCCGCAGCTTCGCCGCCTCTCGGCCGCGCGTTGCCAGAAAGCGCCGCAACAGCGCCGCATAGGACCGCAGCTGGTCAGCGTGTTCCGTTTTCGCGTGCTCGGCCATGGTTTCAGCACTGACTCGGTCCGTCTTGAAGTCGACGATGTCGTACTCATCACCGTCGCGTATCCGCAATAGGTCAAGCCTTCGCTCGGACTCGGAGTCAAAGGCCCGCCACTCAGGGAACTCGCGGGCGCGCGGCAGCGTGGCCAGTGCCTCCTCGGCGCGCTTGACGTGGCCGGCGATTTCGGGGCGCAGTTGACCCAGTTCGAGATGCAGGCCGCGGGCCCGGGCGAGAATGCGGCGTTCCAGTTCGGCGTGAACGAGCGTGCCAAGCTCGACGGATTCGGGCTCGGCGGGGCGCGGCGGCGCCAGCCGCGGCGCCAGTGGCCAAACCAGTGAGCGGTCCACTTCACGGGCCATCGGCAGCATGCCGGACTCGCAAGCCTGCTTCAGGCGCGCAAGCATGGGGCTGTGGTTCATGGGCTCGGCGGCTGCAAGATTCCGGTGCCAGGTAAGGCTGACTGCCGGCAGCGCCCGGCCGCTGTCGCCATATCCGCCACTGCCCAGCCGCGCCAGCAGCAGGTCGGCCCAGGCGGCATGGCTCCCCGTTCTGATTTTGTCGGGCACATAGCCGGTGAGGATCAGCTTGTCTCTGGCGCGGGTAAAGGCCACGTAGAAGAGGCGCAGGTACTCCGCACGCTGGCGCTCTTCGGCGTCTAGGGTCGCGCGCCAGGCCTCGAAGTCCGGTCTGGGCTTTCCCCGCGCCTCATCATCGCCCAGCCAGGGCAGGTAAAGGCCCATAGGGCGGCCGACTTCTTCTGCCGGCGGAAGGTCGCGCACCAAAAGCGTGTTGCTGGCGCTGAGTTGATTGCCGATGTCGGGCAGGATCACGATGGGGAACTCCAGCCCCTTGGAGCCGTGAATCGTCATCAGCCGCACATACTCGCCCTGGGTCTGAGGCTGCCCCTGGGTTTCATCTTCGCCTTCCTCGATGCGGCGTGCCAGCTCGCGGGCGAGGGCCGCCAGCGACGAAAACTGGCCCTGAGTTTCGCGCACGACCTCCAGCAGACGCTCAAGGTTCGCCAGCCGCTGCTCCGCGCCTGAGCCATGGCTGAAGGCAAGCCCGGCTCCGAGGCTGGCGAGACCGCGCGCCAGCAGCCTGGCAGCCGATTGGCGGCCGGCCTCCCGTCGCAGCGAAGCCAGAACGTCGCGCAGGCGCCGCAGCGCCTCGGCATCCTGCCTGTTGCCGGCATTGAGGCGCTCGAGCCGCCGGATCAGGGGCTGTCCGGCCTCACCGGGGCGAGGGGCCAATTGCATCAGGCAGACGTCAGAGATCCCGCCCAGGGGCGAGCGCAGCAGGCCGATCAACGCGATGTCATCACTTTCGTTGGCCAGCACGCGCAGGAGGTTCACGCAGTCCATGGCTTCCTGCGTAGCCAGCAGGCCGCCCTCGCCCATGGCCACAAGCGGAATGCCATGGCGCGCAAAGGCCTGCAACATCGCCCCATTGTTGGAACGGGTGCGAACAAGCAGGGCGATGTCGCTCAGTTTTGCGCCCTGTGCGCAGGCCCGTTTGACGAGGCTCGCGACCAGTTCGTTTTCATCGGGTGCGCCCTCGGGTGTGCGCCGGGCGTTGTCGCTCATGAAGTGAAGCTCTACGGGGTGCTCGTCGCCTTCCTCCGGACGGCCCGGAGTCATGGGCCCGGGCCTGGCGTCAAAGCGCCGGTAAGCGCCGCGCCAAAGCACAGACCCCAGTAACTCGTTGCCGGCCTCAAGCAGCCGCTTCACGGAGCGATAATTGGTGTTCATGACCACAAGACCGCGCCGACGCTCCTGGGTGGCCGGCGCCTCGAGGCCCCAGGGCAGCAGGGTGGGTCGCTGCAGCACTCCCATCGAACTGTTGCGTTGCTCCACGGCGGGCCGCGCTTCGTTGAACACGCCGACATCAGCTCCGCGAAAACCGTAGATGGACTGCTTGGCGTCACCCACGGCAAAGAAACGGCCAGGATGGTGAGCGCGCGCCAGCAGTTGCTCGAACAGTAGATTCTGCGTGGGATTGGTGTCCTGGTACTCGTCAATCAGTAGATACAGGGCGCGGCGGCACAAACGCTGGGCCAGTTCTTCCTGCGATTGAAGCAGATGCAGGGCGCGCAACTCGAGGTCAAGAAAATCCAGGTTGCCGCCGCACTCCTCGGCGTAGGCGGCGCAGACACGCTCAAACACGGCCTTCAAATCGCTCAATGCCGCCGCAGTGCGAAGCTCGTGGGCGGGGTCCAGGTTCAGCGCCAGCCAGCCTGCCGCCGCGTCTGACAAGGCCTGGGCGGCCTGGGCCAGGAGGTCGCGGCAGGCCTCCAGCGCACCGGGGGCGTTGGACCATTTCTTGGCCGCGCCGACGGTTTTGAAGCTGCGCGGCTCAAGATCAGAGCGCAGCAGTTCATGACGCAGGACTTCAAGGGCCTGCGGCGAAGTGCCCAAGGCAAGGGCCCGAGCCACTTCACTGACCTTCTGCCGAAGCTTGTCGTCCGTCGAAACCACGCGGAGTTCCGCCAGTGGCAACCGCGCGAGCAAGTCCAGCGCCGGCTGAAAGGCGGCTGCCAGCAGTCTGTCCAGTTCCCCGCACCGCCGCGCCAGCTCAGACTGCGGCTCCTGCCATGCGGCCTGGGCCCGTTCAAGGGCAGGGGCCACTTCGTGCCTTCGCTCCAGCAGTGTCTCGAGGGTGCGGGACAGCGTGTAAAGGCGCGTCACGGTGCCAAGGCGCTGCAAAGCGGCTGCGCCGGGACCGTCATCTTCAGCGCGGGTGCGTGTCAGGACGCGCTGCACTGCGGTGCGACGCGCCAGGCGCTGCGCCCGTTCCTCCAGCAGGGGCGCGCCGGGCTCCAGGCCGGCCTCCCAGGCGTGGTCGGAGAGCAATCGGTGGCAGAAGCCATGCACCGTTGTGATTCGGTTGAGGCTGAACTCGGCTTGGGCCCGGGTCAGGGCCTTGAGTTGCGGCAGCGGTTCTCGTGACTGGCGCTGCAGCGACTCCAGCTCCGCGATGCGCTCGAGCAGAAGCCGCTGCACACGGTCGCGCATTTCGGCGGCGGCCTTGTCCGTAAAAGTGAAAGCCACAATCTCGCTGATGCCCGCCAGCTCAAGTTCCAGGAGGGCCAGTACGCGCAGGGCCAGCACCTGAGTCTTGCCCGCTCCGGCTCCCGCGTCCACCAGCAGATCGCGGCTGAGGTCCAGCGCGGCGCGCTGCCCTTCATTGAGGCCGGACGTGCTCTTAGGCGGCGGGATCATTCCGTCTCCTCGTTCTTGCCCGGCGCGGCATCGGGCCGATAGGCGCCCGCCATGAACCAAGCGTCTCCCTGCGCCACACGCTGCTGCCGCGCCATGATGGTGTCGTCATGGCGGGCGCAGGCGGTGGCGAACTCGCAGTAGTTGCAGGGAGAACCTCCCGGCGCTCTCCATGGCAGGTGTACGAACACTCCTTTGGCCAGGGCTTCCAGCATGGCCTCCAGGCGGCGCGGCAGGTGCTTCAACACCAGTTCAGCGACGTCATAGGCGGGCTTGCCGCGATGCTGGGTGACGTCGTTGATGCTGATAACGCCAATGGGCGGAGTTTTGAGGTACGACATGCCGTGGGGGGCGCTGCCGGTCTTTGCGCTGACGGCTGCCAGGTAAACGGGAAGCTGGAAGGCGGCGCCGTCGCGCACTTCAGCCATGGTCTTGGAAGAGCCCGTCTTGTAGTCGATGATTTCGAGGCCCTGCGGGCCTTCGTCCACACGGTCAATGCTTCCCCGCAGGCGAATGAAACCGCGGCCCAAGGGCATGTCCACGGCGCCGGCGCAGACATCCGGCTGATCGTTGGTTGCCGCTTCGCCGGGTCCAATGCGAAGCTCCACGAAACGGATGCCAAGGCCTGCGGAGTTGCGCTCAAGCTCATGGTCAATGAACCGCGCGAGCAGGCCTCGACCCAGTTCGCTGTCTCCTTGCAGGCCCGCGCCCAGCAGGCGCAGGGTGCCGGCCCAGAAGGCGCCGTGGGGTTTGAGTTCGTCGCTGGCCCGGGCCAGGGCCAGACGCATGAGCTCGCATGCCTGGCTGCGCGCCTTGCCTTCGTCAGTGCTGAGGCTGCGAACCATCACCGGCTTGCGGTCGAGGGGGTTTGGCAGCATCGGGGGTTGACCGAGGCTGTGGCGCAGCGCGTGCACGAACAGCTCGAACACGCGATGCACCAGCGTACCCACGGCGGGGGGGGGCGTGTCGCGTGTTGGCTCTTCCGGCGGGCGAATGTGCAGAACGTAGCGCAGCCAGAAGCGCTGGGGGCAATCCGCGTAGGTGTCCAGTTGAGACGGGCTGAACACGTGGCGCGTGGCGTCGGGCGCCTGCGCCGAAAAGGCCGCAGCGAGTTCGGGCAATTCGCCCACGAGCCCGTCAAAGGCCGTCGGAGGCGCAGTCACGTCGCTGCGGCAAAGTTCGACTTCCCGCCCGCGGATGCCCGCGCCCAGGAATGCAGTATCCAGTTTCAGCTGGGACCGGGCAGGCGCACCCAGTTCGACTTCGCGCAGGGCCATGCCCGCGGCGGCCGAAAGCTCAGCCTCGGAAACCGGCGCGGGGTCCGGCTGGCGGGCCATGTCCTTGAGTTCAAGGCCGGCCAGAGCCAGCAGTCGTGCCAGGGGCGCGGCCGCTACGAAGGGTGTCTCGCCCTCGCGCTGGGGCAGCGACAAGCACAGGCTCTGGCGCCCGCTGAGCAGCAGGCCCGAAAAGAGGTAGTCTGCCTGGGTTGCGGTGTCCACCGGCAGGCACAGCGTGCGGGCGGCAGCCGCGCCCAGGGCCCCTTCGACCTCTTCCAGTACGCCGCGCGAAAAAAACATCGAATCGCCTTCGCTCAGAGGCAGGTCGCGGTCGGTCAGGCCCAGCACAAATACATGGTCAAAAGACGAACCTCGCAGTTCTTTGAGGCCCAGTACGCGCACACGCGGTCCCTCATTCTCCGGTTCGCGCACCCCCCGGGTCTGGGCCTGCTCCACGAGAGCGCGGTGCAGCTCAGCGCCGGGCATCGCCTGATCGCCGATGCGCGCAAAGCCCTCCAGCAGGTCCCTGGTCAGGCGCCCGAACTCATGCAGGGCCGCCATACGCAAGGCTGCGCCGGGCAGGCCTTCGCGCGCGTCCTGCTTGAGGACGCTGGACATTTCACTGGCTTCGGTCAGGCGCTTCAGGGCCTCAAAAAAAGCGGCAGGGCGCACCTCGCGTCTGGCAAAGGGCTGCAACCACTGAAAGAGGGATTCAAGAAACACGAGGTCTTCCGCTGCGGGCCTCTGCGCCAGTGACTCGAGCGGCTTGAGCCAGTCTTCCTTCAAGCTGGGGCCACCCACGATGCCGGCATCGCGGCTGATTCGCTCAAGGCGTGCTCGGCGCTCAGCGCGCCCTTCCTCATCGGTCGCGCCAAAGCGCAGAAGGGGAGAAGCCAGGGCATCGAGCAGTTCCGCGCGCTCAAAGCCCATGCGCGCGCAGCGCACAAGACCCAGCAGGGCCGCCACGGGGGGAGTGTCTGACAGGGGTTCTTCCAGGGGCGAATCAAAGGATACTCCGGCCTCGCTGAATACTTCATCGAGTCTCGCGGCGTAATGCTCGGCGCGGGGCAGGGCCACGGCCATGCGGTCCAGCCCGACGCCCGAAAGGGCCAGCCGCTTGATATCACGCACGCAGGCGGCAAGTTCAGACTGGCGGGTAGGGCACTGCCTTACGCTTACGCCGGGCGGCAGCGTAAGCGACAAGCCCTCCAGCCAGGCGCGCACCAGGCCGGCCCGCGGATGCTCATTGGGCGCATTGGCCGGGCGGGCCCCGCCCTGGAGCGAGCGCAGTACGATGTCCTGGAGCGCTTCCTGGGCGGGGCGCAGAAAGGGAATTGTTTCGCCCGTGCCGCGCAGAATCACCAGGCTGCGCTCGCTGCAACCCAACAGGGCTTCCAGGAAGCGCGCGCGCGCGGGGGAGACTTCATCCAGCTCGTCAGCAACCACGAGGCGGGGGGTAAAGCCGGCCTCGCGCCAGCGAGGCAGGAGTTCGGCAGAGTGCCAGAGCACGTCGTCATGGTCGAGGCGGCCGCGCTGGCGCAGCGATTGCTGGTAGCGGGCCGTGACGGCCCGCAGGAGCCTGCCGCGCGGCCCCAAGTGCTCGAGCCAGGCCAGAGCTCCAAACTCGCGTTCCCGGGGAGGGAGGGCGGCCGTCATACGGCGCCAGGCCTGGAGCACTTCATCGACCAGCGCCCGGGAAGCGCTGCGTGGTATCCCCTCGTCGCGCAGGGCGTCATGGAGGTGGGCAAAGAGGTCGAAGTCGCGCTCGACGCCGCGGCTGAGCAGCAGGTGGGGGGCAAAGCGCTTGAGCAGTTCACGCGCGACGCGTTCGGGGGTGCCCTCGGGAAAATCAGAGCGCACCTGGCGGCGCACCTCGCGGGCCTTGCGCTCGTGACCCGCCACGTAGATCACCAGTGCGGGATCAAACGGATCGGCGTGCGTCAGCTCCGACGTGAGTTCGCGCACCACGTCCGATGTGGCGTCCTGGCAGAGGTCCAGGCGTAGAAACTGGTGAGCGGGCGGCATGACGGGAAAGTCTATCAGCCCTTGCGACCGAGCCCGCCGCAAATGGAACACGGGGAGGGCACCGTGCCCTCCCCGCTCCCGGGGCGTGGGAAAGCCGAGGCGCTTCCCCACGAGGTCTAGTGTGAGCTGCACTCCCGGGCCGCGTGCACCGGTGCGCAGCCAGTCAGGCTGCGCGCCGGTGTCAGCGGCGCCTGCACGCGAAGGCCCCTGCGGCATGGATGCCGCTCAAATCTCAAGTTGGTTGGGGTGGGACGCTGCGCGCAGGTTCCAAGCCCTCGGGGTGCCGCTTTTGCCTTCCGCCCTCGCAGCGGTTGGCACGCTCTTCACCCTTCCTGCTTTGCCTTCGCGGGAGGCTTTTGCCGTGATCGGCGCCGGCTCCCCTGTTTTGCGTCGCGTGCTGTTGACACTACTTCAAACGAGACATGACAGAGACGGTTCACGGGGCGCCGGATTTTTTTCGATTTCCGGTCAGCTCCGGCGCCGCTGCTAGACTGCGACCATGTTCGGCCTGTTCAGAATGTTGAGGCGTCGTCGTTTGATGCAGGCCCCTATGGCGCCAACGCGCCGCCAGTTCATGCAGCGCGCGCCTCTGGTACGGCGTCTTCCCGCGGAGTTGCAGCGCAGACTCGCAGGCCTCGTACAAGTATTTCTGCACGAGAAGAACTTTGAGGGCTGCAATGGCCTTGAAGTGAGCGAGGAAATGCGCGTCGTGATTGCCGCCAATGCCTGCGTTCTGCTCCTGGGCCGCCGCAGCGACTTCTTCCCGCATATGGGGGCCGTACTGCTTTACCCTGCTTCGTGGCGGGTGCGTCAGGTCATGACCGACGAAATGGGCCTCGAAGAACAAGTCGATGAGGAAAACCTGGGTGAAGCCTGGGAGCGTGGCAACGTGATACTGTCTTGGCAGGACATACTTCTGGATTGCGACCACCCCGACGATGGCTTCAACCTGGTGCTGCATGAATTTTCTCACCAGCTAGACATGGAAGACGGCACGGCCAACGGCACGCCCCTGCTGCCGCCGGCGCTCGCGCGTGATTGGAAACGGGTGATGAGCCGGGAGTTCGAGGCCCTGCGTTGGGTCGCGCAGGCACTCGATGAGGAAGGTGACGGGCCTGACGAATGGGCCTGGGAGCCCCGCCCTGCCTGCGCGGCGCACGAAGGGGTGCTGGACCCTTACGGTGCGGAAGATCCAGCCGAGTTCTTTGCGGTGGCCACGGAGGCTTTCTTTGAAGACAGCGCGCGGCTGCGGGAGCGCCATGGCGAGTTGTACGGCCTTTTGGCGGAGTTCTATGGCTTGAACCCGGCGGCCTGGCCGTAGCAGGTGCACCAGTTTTCGGGAATTCTGAAGGACTTTGGCGCCTGCGGCGCACTTTCCAAATGTGAGAGCGCTCTCCATGGAACAGGGCCTCGATATTGAGAGCCTTGTGCGCGCCCACCAGGCGGACATTTGGCGCTTCTTGCGCGCGTTGGGTTGTTCGGCCCATGAAGCGGAGGATCTGACGCAGGAAACGTTTCTGGAGGTGATGCGTAGGCCTTTTGAGCAGCGCAGCGAAGCCTCCACGGCGGCCTATCTCCGGCTTGTGGCCAAACACCGCCTGTTCATGGAGCGTCGCAAACAGGGTCGCATGAAGGAACTGGAGGCCCTGGAAGGCATCGAAGAGCAGTGGGCGGAGTTTGCCCGCGATGACGGTGGAGAGGGCCGAGTAGAAGCCCTCAAACAGTGCATGCAGGGTCTTGAAGAGCGTGAGCTGCGCGCCTTGGACATGCGATATCGGCTGAACCTGCCGCGGGAGGAAATCGCGCGGGCCCTGGGTCTGAGCGATGGCGGCGTCAAAAACCTCATGGAGCGCGCACGCGACAAACTCAAGCAGTGCGTGGAGCGCAAGCTGAGAAACGGAAACTGAACCTGTGAAACACGACGAGCGATTCTGGGATGCGGCCTTCAGCGAGGCCTTCTCCGGCGAGACACCGCCCGACCTGGTCGCCCGCGTACTGGCGCGCGGCGCGAGTCCTTCAGGCGCAGCCGCACCTTCGGGCCGCCGTGCTCCTGCGCGGCGGACGGGCCTCTGGCGCGCGGCGGGGGTGTTCGCCGCCTCCCTTGTGCTGAGTCTTGGCGTCGGGTTTTTGCAGGCTTTGTGGTTTGCCCCGGCCGCCGGCCACTCCCCGGCGCTTGACGCTTTGGCCGGCGATCTGGCCGCGACGGAGCGGCGTGTGGACGACCTTCTGAAAAGTGAGTCGGCTGGCGAGACCGCGCTTTGGGCCTCGGTTGTGCGTGTCAGCCAAAGCCTGGATCGGGTAAACCTCGCGCTGTCCCGGCAGCCCAAGGCCGAATCGCTGGATGAAGTGGTTGCGCGTGTGGCCGATCAGCGCGAGGCCAAAGCCTCGGAATTGCGGCTGCGCAAGCACGTTGAGCATGTGCTGGCGCGGCACCAGCGCGAGACGGAGAGCATCGTGGCCGGGCTGCGCGAGAAGGTCGGCATAACTCAGGAAGAGGAAAAGGCAGCCCGTGCGGTACTTGAGGCTTGGGGTCTAAGGCTTACGGAGTCGATTTCAGTGTATCACCGCCGCCGTGACCATCGTCGGCACGCCCCCGAAGTGCGCGAAGGCCTGGCGGAGCTGGCGGCGGAAGCGGCCATGGGTGTGCGTGCAGTACTGGAGGCTCGCCGGCAACTGGCCTTTGACGATTGGATGGCGCAGGGTCACGGCGGTGCGCTGGCTCAGGGCGCTGAGCGTTGGGCTCCGCCGGCCGTTTTCAACAACTGGGATGACGTGGACGAGTATCTGGCCTGGCAGCGCTAGGCCGGTTCTAACCTGGAGAGGAAAATGAAGGCATTGGTACTGGCGGTGGTGATTGCGGGTTCTGTGGCGGGCGGCGTGGGCGGAGGTGTGTTGGCCACGCAGTTCTTGGCGCCGCAATCCAAAGACGGTGTGGCTCGCGCACGCGGCGCGGAAGTAACAGAGGCCCACGATTACTCGGGCGAAATCGCGCAGCAGGACAAAGTCATCCGGGATCTTTCCAGCAAGCTGACGTCGCTGAACGCCCGTCTGGAAGACGCCGAGAAGCGGGCCGACAGTACAAAGGCCCTCAGTGACAAGGTCAAGGAGCTCGAGGCCACGCTGGCCAAGGTTGAAAGCCGCGCTCCGGCTCAGCCTGCGGCTGCGGGGACCGGTGCCAATGGCGGCGGGGCGGTGGAGGCCGGTACCCTGCCTCCGGCTTCGGCGATTGATGAAGCGGTTAACCGCGTGCTGGAAGAACGCGAGGCCAAGCGGGCCGCCGAGCGCCAGGCCCAGCGCGAGAAGGAAATGGCTGACATGACGGCGCGCCGCAACGCCTCCATGCTCGACGCCATGGACAAGCGCCTTACCCTTGAGCCTTATCAGAAAGAAAAGATCGCCAAGCTTCTCGACGAGCAGAGCGTGAAGTTCCGCGATGTGATGGCCAAGGGCATGAAGGCCCGCGAAACCGGAGAGGAGTTTGACTGGCAGAAGGAAATGGGCACGGTTTCTCAGGAAGCCCTGGCGGCCGTTCGCGCGGAGCTGACGCCCGCCCAGCAGACCATCTTTGACGAGGCCACCAAGGAAAACGGTCTTGAGGCCTTTGGCGGCGGGCGGCGCGGCATGGGCCCCGGAGGTAACCCCGGCGGCAACCCCGGCGGCCGTGGCGGCCGTGGCGGCAACTAGGCGCTGTTGAACAGGCACAGGGCAAGGCGAGGCGGTGACCGCCTCGCCTTGTATTTACGGGCCTGGCTTGGCAGGGCCGCCGTGTTGCGCCATAATCGACAGACCATGAAAACCGCACTCCTGAGTATCATCAACCTGCATGCGGACCGGCAGTGCCGCGCTTATCTGGTGGCCGATGCTGAAAGGCGCGAAGCGGCGCTCATAGATGCTCGGTTTGACCTTGTACCGCTGTATCTCGATGCGTTGCGGCGCGAAAACCTCAAGCTTCGGTATGCCATTGACACCCACACTCACGCGGACCATCTGTCCGGCAGTGACCGGCTGCGCAACATCCTGGGCTGCAAGGTGGTCATGAGCGGCGCGACGCGCAACAAGGTGCCGGATCTCCTGGCACGCGACGACGATGAATTTGAACTGGGCCGTGCGGCTTTGAGGTTCCTGCACACACCGGGGCACACGCCGGATTCCATGTGCGTCATGGCGGGCGACACCTTGCTTACGGGGGATACCCTGTTCATCGGCGGTTCAGCCCGCACGGATTTCATGGGCGGCTCGGCTTCGGCCCTGTTTGACAGCTTCCGCCGTATTGAGGCGCTGGGACCAGATGTGGAGGTTTTGCCGGGCCACGACTACAACCAGAAAGTCCGCACCACCATCGGTGAAGAACTGATCAGCAACTCGGCCTTCCGCGAGCGCAACCGACAAGCGCTCATCCGCCGGCTGGACGTGCCCGGACCGTTGCCCAACAACATGTCCGAGATGCTGGCCTTCAACGCCCACGCGGGCATCGCCGAACGAGCCATCATCCGCGCCCAGCAGGTTCGGGGGCTGGGTGTTTCCGGCCGAGACTACACAGTCGTGGACGTGCGTAACGCCAACGAGTTCGAGGCCGGCCGCATCGAGGGCGCCAAGCACATCCCCCTGCCTGACTTCGACGCGCGGCTGGGCGAACTGGAGGGGGTTCGTCGCCCGCTGCTGTTCGTGTGCAAAGCCGGCGTGCGTGCAACCCTGGCTATGATGGCTGCGCGCCGCGCCGGCCTGTCCGACCTGCTGTTGCTTGAAGGCGGCATGGAGGCTTACAGCGCCGCCCGTCAGCCCATGGTAGCCGACACAGGCAAGACGCCCGCCGTGGTGGCTCCGATTTCCATGGGCCCTGCGGCGGCCTGCGCCGCCGGGGGCAGTTGCTCATCTGCCGTGGAAGTGTTGAGTCATTCGTGGTCGGAGTGGGTGATTTGAGCCCTGGCCGAAGCACAATCCCCTTGCAGCGCGGCTTGCCGCCTCGCTATCGTCTCGCCGCAATTCGATGGGCAAACCTTTCAAGATCATTGTAGGCACGGGTAACCGGCACAAGTTCGAAGAGATCCGCGCAATCCTCAGTGATGTGCGGGACCTCGAGCTGGTGCCTCTGTGGGCCTTTCCGAATGTGCCTCCGGTCCAGGAAGATGAGAAGACTTTCGAGGGCAATGCCGGCAAAAAGGCCCTTGAGCTGGCGCGGTTTGCGGCCCTTTCGCAGCGCGTGAGCTATGCCAATCAGAGCACCTCGGCGGGCTCGGAAGATGACGAGGATGAGATTGACTTCGACGCCCTTTCCGCCAAGCGCGCCAAGGAAACCAGCGGTCGCCACAAACCCGTCAGCCTGGGTTCCAGCGGCCGCCTGCCGCGCATGCCGGACTACACGGGCGTCGAAGTTTACGTGATGTCGGACGACAGCGGTCTTGAGGTGGACGCGCTGCAGGGCGCACCCGGTGTGTTGAGCGCGCGCTATGCCGGAAAGCACGGCGATGACGCCGCCAACAACGCTCTGCTGTTGAAGAATCTCAAAGGCGTCCCGCCGGAAAAGCGCAAGGCCCGTTTTGTGTGCGCTATCGCCCTGGCCAATCCCATGAAGGTCCTGATCACGACGCGCGGCACCGTGGAGGGCCGCATTGCGGCCCAGCCCGCCGGATCGAGCGGCTTTGGCTATGACCCGCTGTTTTTCTACCCGCCCCTGGGCAAGACGTTTGGAGAGCTTGAAGCTGAAACCAAGAACAAGCTTTCCCATCGCTCGCAAGCCTTGGCGAAGTTCAAGGTTGAGTTACAAAAACTGGTGGGCGCTTAGCCTTTACTCCCGCCGTGGTTGGCGTTATCTAGCTGGCGTGCGATGCGGCCGTCAGCGGATGGCCTTGTGCGGTTTGAGAGAGATTGCTGGGTGAAGCCATGTCAAAGCAGCTGTGCGAGAAAATCTGGCGCAACGGTGAGTTCATCAACTGGGCGGATGCCACGGTGCATATCTGCACCCACGCCATTCACTATGGAAGCGCCGTGTTTGAGGGCATCCGCTGCTATGAGCTGGCCGACGGCAAGTCCGGCATTTTTCGCCTGCGCGAGCATGTTCGGCGCCTCTACGACAGCGCCAAAATCTACCGCATGGAAATCCGCTTTCCGCAGGAGGAAGTCATCAAGGCCTGCCTGGAAGCTGTTCGCGTCAACCGCTTCAAGGCCTGCTACCTGCGGCCCATCGTTTACCGCGATTTCGGGCCCATGGGGGTCAACCCGCTTAAGAACCCGGTTTCCCTCGACATCATCACCTGGGACTGGGGCAAGTACCTCGGCGACGAAGCCCTGGAAAAGGGCGTGGACATGATGATTTCAAGCTGGCAGCGCAACACCACCAACTCCACGCCCAGCATCGCCAAGTGCGCTTCCAACTACGCTTCCGGCGCCCTGATCAAGATGGAGGCGCTGTCCAACGGCTACAGCGAGGGTATTGCGCTTGACGCCGCCGGTATGCTCAGCGAGGGTTCAGGCGAGAATATATTTGTCGTGCGCGATGGCGTGATCAACACGCCGGGCATCGGCCACTCGATTCTCAGCGGCATCACCCGGGACACCGTGATGCGCTTGGCACGCGACATGAACATTCCGGTCGTGGAACGCACGATTGCACGGGCTGAGCTGTACACTGCCGACGAAGTTTTTGCCTGCGGCACCGCTGCCGAAATCACGCCCATTCGTTCCCTTGACAAGATCACTATCGGCTCCGGCGCGAGAGGCCCAATCACCGGCCGTATCCAGAAGGCCTACCTCGACCTCGTCACCGGCAAATCCGAAGACAAGTGGAACTTCGTGACCCGGGTTTAGGGCGCTGCCAGGAAATGTCTGCAGGTTGTCACTTCCGGTGGGCTTTGGTTGCCTCGGTGCTGGCGCCGTGACTTCGTGACCGCTCGGGCCCCCTCTTTGCAGGGGCACTGTGACCTGTGCCGTAGTTCTTTAATTGCACAGGTTCGTTTTCTATCGAACCAAGAGCCCCTGAAGGCCGTTACTCCCTGCCTTCTGGGTAACGCGTATTTCGCTATAGCCATTGACGGCACCAACACTACAATCCAAACGTCCACAATGACTGGTTGGTCATAATGCGCGTTTCATCACCCAAGCGGGAGCTACGCCACCGGCAGCTGCTTGATGCAGCGCTGCGTGTTTTCGCCCGCGACGGGTTTGATGGGGCCTCAGTGGCTGCTATCGCCGATGAGGCCGGTGTGGCCAAGGGCAGTGTCTACCTTTATTTCGACAGCAAAGAGGCCCTTGCCGGTGACCTCGTTCGATACGTTTTCAGCAGCGAGGAAGGCAACGATCCGCTCAGTCAAATTGGCCGTCCCCTGGATCAAATCGTTGAGTTCTGCGTGCAGCAGGAAGCGCGCATTCTTTCGCTGGGCGAGTTCTCCAGCATCGTACTGCACATGTGGAGCCACGTCGGCAAGAGCGAGAACAACCAGATTGCACGGGGAATCCGGCAGATTGCCAGTGAGTCTCTCTTCCTGATTGAGACTCTGGTGGAGCGTGCCAAGGAACTCGGGGAGTTGCCCAGAACAGTGGACCCGGCCGTGGCGGCACGGGTGGCACTGGCGATTACCTATGGCCTCATTCAGCAGCGTGTAACTTTTGAGGGTAATGTCGCGGGACCCACTGCTTCCTGTGCCGATGCCCTGCGCGCCTACCTCAGGGGCCTGGCGGCCTCGGTTTGAGGCCGCGCGAAGGAGCTGCCCGTGTTTCGCCCCTTTGAAGCCAGCTCAAGCAAGGTGGAAGTGGACGGTCGCACTGTTGTGGCTGTGCTGGGCGGCATGATGATTCGGGGTGTGGGTCTTGAGCTCCTGCGCAAAGAGGGCATCGTCGAGCCCAACGGCGCGCGCTGGTACAACATGCAGGCTTGGCTGAACGTCTTCAAGCGCATCAGCGAACGCCTGGGCCCCGACACGCTCTACTCAATCGGTTATCGCATTCCCTCGGCGGCGGCCTTCCCGGAGGAGGCCATGAGGGATGTCGCCTCGGCTCTCCAAAGCATTGACATCGCTTACCACAATGCCCACCGCAACGGCGAAATCGGCTGTTACGAATACTCCGAGCAGCAGCCCGGCATTTACTGCGTTCGCTGCGACAATCCTTACCCCTGCGACTTCGACCTCGGCATCATCAGCGCCCTGGTCGATCGCTTCAAGGGCAGCACCCAGTATTCCGTTTCGCACGTCGCCGGGCCCTGCCGCAAGCGCGGCGGCGACGAGTGCCGTTACCACGTCATGCGTCTTCCCAAGTAACGGCTGCGTCTCGCGTTTCGACCCCGGTGCGGCTACATTCCGAAGATGCTCGAACTGCTGTGGTCGTTCACTTTCCGCCCCTACGTCACGCTGTTTCTGCTGGCGTTTCTCGCGCTGTCGTGGCTGGAGCAGGGTTGGCTGCGCACGATTATCTGGATGGTCAGTGGCTACCTCGTGGCCTTTGTCGCCGAGTACTGCAGCACCCAGGTCAATGGCATCCCCTTTGGCTGGTATGTCTACAATTATGAGGCCCTCTCCAATGACCTGGTCATCGCCGGCGTGCCCTTCTTTGACAGCCTGTCGTTCTCCTTCCTGAGTTACGTCAGTTTCAGCTTTGCACAGTTCTTCATGTCTTCACTATGGAGGCAGGGCCTTGACGTGCAGCGCGTGACGCCGCGCCGCGTGCGCAATTCGGCTTTCGTGCTGTTTCTGGGAGCCGTGCTGATGGTCGTCATTGATCTCATCACGGACCCCGTGACCCACCTCGGCCGCTACTGGTTTCTGGGCGAGATTTACTATTACCCCGATCCCGGCTATCACTTCTCTGTGCCCCTGGCTAACTACGCCGGCTGGTTCGTGGTGGGCTGGCTCATCATTTTCATCAATCAGCGCATCGACGCGCTGCTGGCCGCGGGGGAAAAGCGCGGCCAGGTCACCCTGCGGCATCTTCCGTTCAAGGGCCTCTTTGCGCCGCTGTTCTGGGCCGGCATTGTGCTGTTCCAGCTCGGGGTGACCTATTGGGTGGCTTTCAGCGGAGTCATTGAGCCCGAGGCCACGACGATGGGCGAGGCCAACCTTACCGTGATTGTGCGCGCCCAGGCCATCTCCGGCACTTTCGTGATTGTCCCTATCCTGCTGCTGGCCCTGGCCCATCTGCTGCGGCGCGGCTCAGAGGCCTCCCCCGCCGAGGTTTCGGATTGGCTTGAGGAGTACCCCTGCGACAAGCTCAAACAGCGCCTGGTCTGACCCGCAACCTTGCTGCGCCCCGGGGGTGTTATAGGCGCTCACGGGAGCCCAACATGCGCCACGCTCTGCCCCTGCTAGCTCTGCTATTCCTGACCTTGACGCCGACGCAGGCCCAGGAATCCGAAGTGCCCAAGGCACCCTGGCTCAGCGAGATGCGCGATGTCGCCATTCCCATGCGCGATGGCAAATCTCTGGCTGCCAATGTCCTGCTCCCCAGGAAGGAGGGGCGTTACCCCTGCATCCTCGTCCAGACGCCCTACAACAAGAACAACATGGGCCGCGAATTCGGTGACGCCGAGCGCGCCGGCGAAGCCGGGCGAGGTTCCGCCAAAGCCTGGGGCCGCTTTGACCGCGAGAATTACGCCTATGTGTTCGTAGATTGGCGCGGCTTCTTCGGAAGCCGAGCGGCGCAGCAGGGCGTCAACCGCCGCACCTGGCGCCGCGGGCAGGACGGCTATGACTGTGTAGAGTGGTGCGCGGCCCAGAACTGGTGCAACGGCAAGGTGGGCACCTGGGGCGGCAGCGCCTTGGGCAAGCAGCAGTTTGATACGGCTTCTGAGCAGCCGCCGCACCTGGTATGCGCGGCTCCGTTGATTGCATACCAGGGCAGCCGCTATGAGTCCTACTACGAGGGCGGCGTGAAGCTGGAGGCCCACGTAAACGCGCTGGACCGGCTGGGTTTTGGCGTGGGCGAAATGGTGAGCCGCTTTCCCCAACCCGACTCCCAGATCTGGTCCATAGCCAGGTCCAACTCCTACACGCCTGAAAAGATCCAGGTACCCTGTCTTCTGGTCAGCGGCTGGTGGGACAACTACCCGCGCGACGTGATCGACAACTACAGCGACCTGGTCACCAGGGGCGGAGAAGCCACGCGCAAACACACCCGTCTCGTCATGGGTCCTTGGGCGCATACGGCCATCGACATGCCGCGCCAGGGCGACCTTGAGTTCAAGGGCGGCGAGGACTACAGCACGAGCGTCACGCTCAAGTTCTTTGACTACTTCCTCCGCGAGCAGAAGGACAACGGTTATGACAAGCTGCCGCGCGTTCACTTTTATCAGTGTGGCGAGGACCGATGGCTGACGGCCGAGAGTGTGGCGGGTTTCAAGCGCGACCTTCTCAAGCTGAATCTACACCGCGCCGGCGAAATCTCCGCGGCTGAAGTCCGGCCCGTCGCGGAAGGTGAGTCCTTCAGCCGGGCCTTCACTTATGACCCTCGCCAGGCCAGCCCCACTCTCGGGGGAGCCAACCTGCCGCCCATGAGCTATGGTCCCAAGGACAACGCCGCGCTGCTCAAGCGCAAGGATGTGCTGGTTTACTCGACGGGCAAGCTGGAAGAGCCCCTGGCGCTTCTGGGTAGCGCGGAGCTGGAGTTGACCATTACAGTGAACCGCGTGGACTGCGACATTCACCTGCGCCTGCTGGACGACGATGGCAAAGGGGCCTATCTGGTGGCTGAAGGTATTCAGCGTGCCAGGTACGCCACGGGCAAGCTCGCCCTGCTCAAGCCCGGTGAACCGGTGACTCTGAAAGTCAGGCTGAATCCCAACGTCTATACCTTTGCCAAGGGCCATGAAATGAAACTCGTGGTGACGGGGGGCAACTCGCCGCGTTATGAGCGCAACACGCACACCGGCGCCGACCACTGGGATGAAGCCAAGGCGCTCGACGCGGAGATTGCTGTCGATCACAGCCCAAGGCTTGCGCCCGTCCTGCGCCTGCCGGTTGCCGCCAGGCCCTGAACGGAACGAGCAGCGCTTGGCCGACATGCTGCGACCATGGCGCACCCAGCGCCTGCCCGCGGACGCTTACTCAAGTTGGTCCAGGACGGAGTCGAGGCCGCCTTGATCCACGACGCCCTGCACCTTCTCGAAGTCCTCGTACAGCGCGCGGTCGCGCTCCAGCGGTTGCGTGACCTTTGAAAGGGCGTCATACACCCCCTGGACGCCCTTGCCCGGCTTTAGCGGCTTGTGGTACTCGAGGGCAAGCCTCGCAGCCAGCAGCTCGATGCTCAGTATGTTCTTTACGTTCTTCAGCACGTGGTCGGCCTTGAGCGCGGCTGTTACGCCCATGCTCACATGATCTTCCTTGTTCGCACTGGTGGGGATGCTGTCCACGCTCGCCGGGTGCGAGTGAATCTTGTTCTCGCTGGCGAGCGCGGCGGCCACGACCTGCGCAATCATCAGGCCGCTGTTGAGGCCGCTGTCCTTGACGAGGAATGGCGGCAGGTTGCTCAGGTCGGGGTTTACCATCTGCTCCGTGCGCCGCTCCGAGATCGCGCCGATTTCCGACAGGAGAATCGCCAGGTAATCCAGCGCCTGTGCCAGTGGCTGGCCGTGGAAATTACCCGCCGAGATCACTTCGCCATCATCGGGGAACAACAGCGGGTTGTCGGTCACGGCGTTGAGCTCACGCTCGAACACCTGCTCGATGTGGGCAAAGGCGTCGCGCGCCGCGCCATGCACCTGCGGCACGCAGCGCAGGCTGTAGGCGTCCTGCACGCGGGGATCATTCTCGCGGTGGCTCTCGCGAATCGCGCTCTTCTCGAGCATCTTGAGCATGTTACGAGCCACCAGCGCGTGGCCGGGGTGGGGGCGAATCCTCGCTACGCGTGCGTCAAAGGGCGAGTCGCTGCCGCGCAGGGCTTCCAGCGAGCAGGCGGCGGCGGCATCGGCCACCTTCAGCCACCGGCGGGCCTGCACAATCGTGCGCAGGCCAATGGCCTGGATGATCTGCGTTCCGTTGACCAGCGCGAGGCCTTCTTTCGCCTGAAGCACCACGGGCTTGAGGCCGGCTTTGTTCAAAGCCTCGCCTCCGGCCATGAGCTTGCCCTGAAAGTAGGCCTTACCCTCGCCCAGCAGCACCAGGGCGATGTGGCTCAGGGGTGCAAGGTCGCCCGAGGCGCCCACGCTGCCCTTGCGCGGCACCCACGGAACGACATCGGAGTTGAGCAGGGCCAGCAGCGCATCAATGACCTGTTCGCGCACGCCGGAATTGCCATGCACCAGCGAGTTGATGCGCAGGAGCATGGCAAGCCGCGTCGTATTTTCAGGCAGGGGCTCGGCCACGCCGCAGGAGTGGGAGCGAATCAGGTTCAGCTGAAGTTCACCCAGTTTGTCAGCGTCAATACGCACGTTGGCCATCTTGCCAAAGCCCGTGTTCACGCCATAAACGGGCTTGTCCGACTTGAGCAGCTTCTCGACGAAGGCACGGCCCTTGCGCACGGCGGCGCGGGCCTCCTTGCTCACGTTGACGGGCGCGTACTCGCCGTCCAGGAACTTCGCGACGGAATCAATGGTGAGGCAATCACCGGTCAGGGTCAGTTTGGGCATGGGCGGGAGGATACAAAGGGCCATGTCCGGTGTTAGGTGCCGGGTCCGCGGCGCGGCCAGGATTTGCGGACTCCGGGGGCAAGACGCCGGGCGCAAGCTATAATGCCGGGCCCCCGCGCGACACCCTGAGAGCGACGTGGCCTCACTCTTTCGTCCAGACGGCAGTGCCAATCCGGCCTATCTCAAGCTCGACCTTTACTGCAAGGGCCTGCGTATCGACGTGTCCTGCGATCTGGGGGAGGATGCGCGGGACATCATCCGCAATCGCGCGGGTCTGGGCAGCGGTCTCGAGGTGGTCATCGGCCAGGACATGTACACCAACGTGCCCGTGGTGGAATGGTGGTGTCAGGCTTCGCCCTATGTGCTGGTGAAGCAGGGTGCGCGATACGAAATCTGGCAGGACGGCGACCGTGGCGTCGGCATCGCCTCTGGGGGCCTGCAAACATTGAAAAAGGACCCGCAATTCGCCACAAGGCGAGGGCCCTTTGGCGCGAACCTTGACCGCTCAAAGGCGCGCTTTGTGGATGCCGTGAAGATCCCGCCTGAACCGGCCTGGTACAAGCAGAAGACATCGAGCGGCAAACTGATGCAGCGCATCGGCTGCCTCCAGGGCACCTACCTGGGCATTTACTGGGGGCCGCGCTGCCAGAACTGGGGCCCGCGCGGCGAGAACGAATTCTGCAAGTTCTGCACCGAAGGCCAGAACCTGGGGCGCGAGGAAGAAGCCGAAAAGAGCATCCAGGACGTGATCGAAACGGTTAAGGCTGCGCGCGCCGAGAGCGGGATTACGTTCGTGCATTTCAATACCGGCTTCATCGACAGCAACGACTACTGGGGACTGTTCAAGGATGTTGTCGCGGCGGTGAAGAAGGAAAGCGGTCTGCTGGTGGGGGTGCAGGCACCGCCCGATGCGAACTTCTCGAACTACGTGAAGTTCAAGAAGCTGGGCGTGAACAACATTTCGTTCTGCTTTGAAGTAATGGATGAAGCGCTGTTCAAGGAAATCGGCCCCGGCAAGGCGCGGCGGGCGGGGCTGAAGCGCTACCTTGATGCCATTGACTTCTGCGCCAACGAGGTGGGCTTTGACACCGTCAACGGCGAGATCATCGCAGGCCTCGAGCCCGTGGAGTCAAGCAAACGCGCCATTGACTGGATCTGCGAGCATGGGGCGATTCCCACGGTCTGCGTGTTCCGCCCGGTGTTCGGCGCGGCTTACGCCAGGCACGACCCGCCGGCAGTGGAGGAGATGCTGCCGGTGTTTGCCCATTTCTATGAGCGCGTGATGCAGCACGGCCTGCCCATCGGCATCGCTCCAAACGTCAAGGTCAGCCTCATCATGCTGCCGGAAGAGTGCCGGGAGCTGACGGAAAACCCCAACGCCTACAAACTCACCCGCACCAAGCTCTGGGTTATGAAGAAGGCCTTTGGCGCCTGGTTCAACGCCACAGTTAAGAGCTAGCGTAGAAGGGGCGGTCGCGGGGCCTTGAGTTACTTCAGTTTGCGCGAGACCATCCATTCGTGCAGCATCTTCATGGCGCCGATGATTTCCCGGGCGTCGCGGTCGCTGGCATGCTCCAGCGCCAGGGCGATGCGCGTGGGGCCCACGGGCTCGATGGCCTTGAGCAGACCGGCCGCCTTGGCCGTCAGCTTCACTTCGCGCCGCCGCTTGTCTTCGCGGCTTTGCTCGCGAGTGATGTAGCCGTTGGCCTCCAGCCGGTTCAGCATCTGCGTAATGGCGGGCTGTGCCTTGCCCAAAAGCACCGTCAGGTCTGTTGTCGTGATGTCCGCCTGACGCTCAATGGCGCGCAAAAGGCCGTACTGCTTGGCCGTCAGGTTGTGCTCGTGCTCCAGCCGGCGCGACCATTCGTCATGGGCCTGCTCGTTGTTCCAGTAGATGCTCAGGAACTCCTTCACGCGATCCAGAGCGACTTTCTTGTCCATGGCAGCCCCCGCGCGAGCATATCATGGCATGATGTTATTTGTAGGCCATGATTTCGTCGTAGCGCTCGATCACGCGCACCGGGTTCTGGATCAGTACCCAGCGGCCGTTGGCGTGGGTTAGCAGTGCGTCGAACACCGCCCCGTAGGCCAGGCCCGGCTTGACGAAGCGGAATCGGTAGAATGTCAAGCCATCGTTCACGTATAGCGCGACGCGCTTGAAGCGCTCGGGGGCGTGGCTGTCCGAGAAATCGCGCGCCGTGTCAGCGCCCCAGGCCGCCAGTTCGCGCGTCGTGGCCCGGTGCATCAGCACCTGGGTCTGCTCCTTCTCAAAGCGCAGGCCACCCTGTTTCAGCGTGGCGAACCAGAGCTTCTCCTCCGCGGCCAGCGCCTTCTCCACATAGGCGGGCTGATAGATGACCTCCAGCTCCGTACGAGTCGGCTTGAGCTGGGCCAGCAGCTTCAGCATCTCGGCATTGGGCTTTGCGAACTCCTCCAGGGCGGCTTTGGCGCCGGCCTCCGTCGGCGGTAGATCATGGGAAACATCGAGCGGGGCCCGAGGCCCATTGGCCGGGGTACTGGTGGCGCTGCCGCACCCCGCGGCGAGAAGGAGACAAAGGATCGCTGGAAGCAAACGCATCATGGCTGGTAGGGCTCCAGCCCCGATTCGGACAGCCGGTAGATGCGGCCGGAGATGGCGTAGGGGCGGTGTTGGGCATCTTCGCGAACCTGCTGGGCGATGTTGCGGACCATCTCTTCGTCTTCAAGTGAGAACGCGATCATGAAGTCGCGGTTGGGCACACCCACGGCGATCTCGGGACCGAGGACTTCCGCCAGCTTGTGGTAGAGGTCCGGCAGAATCACCTTGCTGGCGTCGTAGTTGTCGCCCGTGGAGATGATGGCCGCCGAAGGGCGGCCGTCGACGTTGGAGAGCAGATTCAAGGGCATGTCGCGGCAAAGGGCCAGAAGGTTTTCGCGCGCGTAAAAGAAGACATCATCGAGGGACACGCCGGGCCACTGCTTGAGGTCTTCCTCGCTGAGAAAGCGCAGGGTGCGGCCCGTGTCCACGGCCATAAGGATCTCGAGGTCGCCCTCGATCAAGGGGCGCCTCAACACGGGGATGGCTACGTCGCGTGCGAAGGAGGCCGGCTTGAGGACGGGGTAAATGAGCCCGCGGACTTCTGGGAAGTCGCCCAGCTTTTCGCTGCTGCTGCCCCAAAGGCGCTCAAACCAGTGGTGGAGCATTTCCGCGGCGTCTGTGGCGGGGTCGT
>JABARW010000017.1 GCA_019186845.1 Planctomycetota bacterium
GGCCACCTTGGGGTTGCAATGGTAGCCCGCGGGGTAAACGCTGTGGGGCACGCTCCAGCCCGGCATGCCGTAGCCCATTTCTTCGATGTAGACCGGGTCCAGGTTTTCCTGGATGACCTTGCGCAGAGCCTGGAGCGTTTCGCGCCGCTCGGCGGGCAGGCTGGCGAAGTATTCTTCTACCGTAACGGCTTTGGATTGCATGGCGCCCTCCTGGAAGGCCGCCGAAAAAGTCGAGACGCTGACTTTTCCGGCGGAAGGCAAAGGCCCGAGTGCCGGGCAGAGCCCGCCACCGCCGCCTGCCGCGATCAGTCGTACTTGCGCGGCACGGGGGCCATCACGCCCATCTTGACCTGACCGTAGGTGATCGCCGGTTCGGTGTTCACGCACTTGGCCAGCGTGGGTTTGTTCCACTTCTCGTTGACTTCGTCGAACCACTTGAAGTGTTCAATCACCTCGGGCGAGAGCTTGTCGGCCTTGGCCTTGTTGGCGGCTACTTGCTCGGGCGTCAACTGCGCGCCGCCGCGCAGGTTCTGGCCCGTGCGCGCCATGTAGTACGGGCCATAGTCACCGTCGTCGGTCCAGGTGGTGGTCTTGAACTTGGGCACTTCCTTCCTGGTGACGGCGGTGTATTCAAAGGCCGGCTTGTAGTGGGCGCCGCGGAATTCGTCGCGCAGCAGCGCACCCTTGGTAATGGCCTTGGCAAGCACGATCATGTTGTACATCCAGCGCGCGAAAGTGAGTTCGTGGTTGCCGGCCAGACCCTTGTCCACGAGCTTGACGCGCCCAAAGCGCTGCTGCATATCGGACAGCGCGCCCAGGGTGCTCTCCAAGTCCTTGTTGTTGCGAATGACCGTGACGTTCTTCGTCATCAGCAGGCCCAGTTCCTGATGCAGGCGGTATACGTTCTCGTTGCCGTCCTGCCGCGTCACCTGTTCCTGGAAGGCCTGGCAGTGTTTCAGTTCGGCATCGCCGAGGGAGGCATCCATGGCCTCGGCGCTCTTGGGCAGGTTGCCGGTGTAGACGTGGGCAGCCTTGCCGGCCACCATTCCGCTGAAGAGGCAGCTCAAGAGCGCGTTGGCGCCGAGGCGATTGGCACCGTGGTACTGGAACTCGCATTCGCCGGCGGCGTAAAGACCGGGAATGTTGGTCATGTGGTTCTTGCCGCTGTCCCAGTTCAGGCGCTTGTCGGCCGTCGCGTCAAAGTCGGCCCAGAGCCCGCCCATGGTGTAATGCATGCCAGGGAAAATGCGCATCGGCACGTCCAGGGGGTCGCCGCCTCCGAACTTGCTGTAAATGTCGAGCACGGCGCCCAGCTTCTTGCGCACGAACTCCTTGCCCTTCTCTTTCACCAGATATGTCAAGTCGAGGTAAACGGCCATGTTGTCTCCGCCGCCTACGCCAAAACCCTTGAGGCAGACATCAAAGATCTCGCGCGTGGCCACATCGCGCGGCACGAGGTTGCCGTACTTCGGGTACTTTTCTTCGAGGAAGAACCACTTGTCGCTGTCCGGCATGGTCAGCGGGTCGCGGGTGTCGCCGGGCTTCTTGGGCACCCAGACGCGGCCGCCCTCGCCGCGCACGCTTTCGCTCATCAGGCGCAGCTTGTCCTCTCCGGGTATGGCCGTGGGGTGAACCTGAATGAACTCCCCGTTGGCGTAGATGGCGCCGGCCTGGTAGCACACGCTGTTGGCACTTCCGGTGACGACCTGCGAGTTGGTGCTCTTGCCAAACACCAGGCCGCAGCCGCCGGTGGCCATGATGACGGCGTCTGACAGGAATTTTTTCATCTCCATGGACTGCATGTCCTGGGCGATGATGCCCCGCGCGTGGCCTTCGCTGTCCTTGACCAGGCCAATCATGTCCCAGAACTCGAACTTCTCGACGAGGCCTTCTGCCTCGTAGCGGCGGACCTGTTCGTCGAGCGCGTAGAGCAACTGCTGGCCGGTGGAAGCGCCGGCGTGGGCGGTGCGGTGGTGCAGGGTGCCGCCGAAACGCCGAAAGGCGATCAGACCCTCGTAGGTGCGGGTGAATGGCACGCCCATACGGTCCAGCAGGTAGATGATGCCGGGCGCGTGGTAGCACATCTCGCGCACCAGCACCTGGTCGTTCAGAAACTCGCCGCCCTTGAGCGTGTCGTACACGTGCAGGTCGGGGTGATCGTTCTCACCCATCGTATTGACGGCGCCGTTGATGCCGCCCTGTGCGCACACGCTGTGGGAGCGCTTGACGGGCACGAGAGAAAACAGCCGAACCTTCTGTCCCTGCTCCGCGATCTTGAGCGCGGCCATGAGGCCGGCGAGTCCGCCGCCAACGACGATGATGGGAAGATTGCTCTTGTTTGCCATGGACCAGCTCGCGAGGTCGAGTCAAAGGCCACTCGTTTAGCATGACCGGGGGCTGATTGCGAGTGCGGTCAGCGCCCGCAAGTCCCGCCACTCGAAGCGGTGTTCTCTTGGGCCTTTACTCGCCCATGAGATTCGTATCATTACCGCGGGCATGAAGGGGCGGGCATGGCGGAACTCCGGCAACTGGCGCAGCGGGTGCGTGACCTGTACGAAGCCGCGCGCTTTGTAGACGCCTTCAGGCTGACCGAGCCGCACTGGAGCTCGCCGAGTCTGGCTGAGGGCATGGCGCCGGAGGAGCTGGTACTCGCGGGCCGGTTGTCGTCGCGGTTGGGCGGTGTGCGCGTCGCTGGGGCGCTGTTCAGGCAGGCGCTTGAAACCGCCCCGGACCATCCCGCCGTGCGCTACTTCTGCCGCGGGGTGCGCGCCAAGGCGGGGCTGTTTTCGGAACTCGAGGACTTCGTGTCCCGACCGGAGCTCGAGACCGATGACGCAGACCTGCGCGCCAGTTGGCTGGCCAGCCACGCTTCGGCATTTGCCATGGTGCGGGACTTTGAGCGTGCCGCAGCGTTGATTGAGCGGGCCCATCATGAGGATACCAACGCGGGCTGGGTCGACAGCTGCCACTGCGAAATCCTATCGCGGCAGGACCGGCGCGAAGAGGCGCTGTTTCACGCCCGACGGGCCTGGGAACGCCAGCCCGGCATGCCTTACAGCGCCTCGGCGCTGCTGGAGGCGCACAACAACCTGAACCGGGGCGCGGAGGCCCTCGAAATACTGCGCGGCTGGGTGGGCGGCGGCGGGCAATCATTTGATGTGTTGCTGATGCTGATTTCGCAGGTGCTTCACGAATCCGAGAAGCTCGACCTGGCGGGGCGCCGCCAAGCCGCAGATGAAGTGCGCGCACTGGCCGCGCGCTTTGACTCCCTGGCGCCGCTTTCGGACCGCCTGACGCGGCGCGCATTGAATGCGCAACTGATGGAGGCCGCGCGCATCAGCGGCGACCACATGCGCATGCGCGAACTGGCCGTTGATCTGGACTCGGCGTTCTACAACGCGGTGGCCGCGAACATTGAGCGCAACCCGGAAGGCCGGCGCGTGATTCTTCCCCACGAGCCCGTGCGGCAGGACCACAACACCTGCCTTCCGGCCAGCGTGTGTACCCTGTTGCCTGCATTTGGCCGCGGCGCCCAGCAGTCGGACCTGGCGCGCGAGCTCACCTTTGAGGGAACGCCCAGCTGGCGCGTGGCGCAGTGGGCGGCCAACAACGGCATGAAGCTGCGGCACTTCCACGGCGATGCCGCCAGCATGAAGCGGCTGATCGAAGCCGGCGTGCCGTTCATTCTGGGCCTGGAGAGCCTCAACAGCGCTCACGCCACCGCCGTGATTGGTGCTGATTTCGCCATGGGCACCGTGCTGATCCACGATCCGGGTCGTCCCGGCCTGGGCGAGATGCTCATGGAACACGCAGGCATGGGCGAGGCACCCCTGGGCCCGCGCTGCGCTGCCATCTATCCCCTGGAGCGTGCCGCGCAACTGGACACCATCGAACTTAACGACGAGCAGGGTGCGACGGTCCTGCAGGAGTTCTTCCGGGTGCGCGAGCAGCAGAGCGTCGCCGCGGCGGTGGAATACTTGACTGGCACGGGTCTGAGCGAGACACCCGTGGGCCAATATCTCCAGGCCATAGCACTGGGTGCCCAGGGGCACAGCGGCGAGAGCCTCGAGCGCATGCGCGCGCTCTTTGCCCGCTGGCCGGACTGCGTGCTGCTTCAGCGAGGCGTCATTACGGGCACGACGGCCATGGGCAATACCGGCGTGTTGCGCGAGACGCTCCACAGCATTGTGACCCGCGAACCGCTGCCGGGCACGAGTTTAGGCCGGGACTACATCTATGCCGCGCCCCACCTGCTGGCGCGCTATGCGGACATTCTTCGGCGAAGCGCTACAAGCCTGGGCGACGCCCGGCGCTTCATTCAGCGCGCCCTGCGGCGTGGACCTTTCGAGGCCGAGGTCTACTCCGTGCTGGGCGAGATGCGTTGGCAGACGGGGGAGTTTGCCCAGGCGGAGTTGCCCTTCAGAATTGCGGCCTGCCTTCATTATGAGAGCGATGGCTGCGCCCGCGCTTACGCTGACGTGCTGCACAAGCTTGGGCGCGAGCGGGAGGCGATGGACTGGCTGGCGCGCCGCGCCCGGTACTTTGCCACCAAGCTGGATGCCCACGGGCCCTGGCGGTTGCTCGTAGACACCCTGGAGGACTATGGCTTTCCGACCGAGGCACTGGCCGAGTTGGGCGAGGGGCTGGCACTGCGACCTGAAGATGGCGAGCTGGCTGCCTTTGCCGCCGTGGTTTACTCACGCTACGCCCGCAACGCCGAGGCCGATGCCGCCCTGGAAGTCGCCGGCCGCCACGCCAGCCGCGGCGAGTACCACCGTGCGGCAGGGCAGGTGGCGGCGAGCCGGGGCGATATCCGGCAGGCGCTCGAACACACGCGCAAGCGCGTGGAAGAGGAGCCACAGGCGTTTCAGGCCCGGGGCCACCTGGCCTATGTGACTGAGCAGGTGGAGGGACCCGCCGCGGCCATGGCCCTTGTGCGTCGCTGGGTCAAGGAGCATCCGGCCGACGAATCGTATGAAGAGCTGCTCCTCGAGCGCCTGGATCGGAGCACCGATCGTGAGGAGCGCGCGGCGCTGCTGCAGGCGCGGGTCAAACGCAACCCCGATGACGCCTGGGCCTGGCGCGAGCTGGCCATCATGAGGCTGGAGCACACCGGCATGGCCTCGGCTACGGGGCGGGTGGGCCTTTTGAAGGAGCTGGAGTTTCTGGTGCAGCGCTGCGAGCAGACCTGCCCGGACCATGAAGTCACTTGCGCCATCCGAGGCGACTTTGAACTGCTGCTCGGCCACAGTCGGCAGGCGTCGGAGCATTATCAGCGGGCCCTGCAAATTCAGCCCGGGTACGCCTATGCCATGAATCGCCTGCTGGATGTGGCCTCCAAAGAAGGAGGACAGGCAGCCTTGCGCGCGGCCGACACCGTCGATCAGGCCCTGGCCCGCACGTCGGGGCAGTGGACGTTGGCCCCCCATGTGGCCAACCGGCTGGGCCAGGTGCTGGGAGTGGATGAGGCCCGCGCGCGCGTTTCGCGCTGGCTGCGGCGTGCCCGTCGCGATCCCTACCCGGTGGCGGCCTGGGCCGAGCTGCTGCTGGAGCACGGTCGTGGCGTAAAGGATGCCGCCCGTGTGGTGCGCAGGCTCAAGCGCGCCATTTCGCGCTTTCCGTTGCACATGAACCTTCGTTACGCCCTGGCCCACGCGCTCTCCGTCCTGGATCGCACTGCGGAGGAAATGGAGGCACTGCGCGAACTGGTGGGGGCTTCGCCTCGCGATGTGCGCGCCCGTGTGCTGCTGTCGGAGTGCCTGGAGGCGCGGGGCGCCCACGAGGAAGCCGAGGCTGAGCTACGCCGGGCCTGCGAAATCGAACCTCTGGATTACCGCGTTTGGTCCGGCCTGGCCGAGTTCTTCGTGCGGCGCGGCGAGACCGAGCGTGCCATCGAGGTTCTGGCGCAGGCTGTCAAGGTGGTGCCAGACGCCATGGCTCTGTGGAGCCGGCGCTGTGAGATTCTGTCCCAGAGCGGGCGCGGCGACGAGGCCCTGGAGGTGGGACGTGAGGTGGCGGCCCTTTACCCCGAAGGGGCCTACGCCCAGCTTCTGCTGGCGCGGGCCATGCGGGTTTCGCTGGTGCGCGCCCGGCGTAAGGACGTTGAGGCGCAGTACGAGAGGGCGCTGAAACTGAACGCCCAGCTCTTTGACGCTGTGGACGAGTACACGAGCTTCTTGTGTGACCACGCGCAGTACGACCGGGCTCTCAAGATCATCGACCGCCATGTGCCGTTGGTGGAGGAGGGCGCTCCGCTGCTCGCCAAACGCGCCGAGATTCTGCGCGCGCAACGACGAACCAGGGAGTCGCTCGACGCGGTCATTGAGCTGGTCAAAGTCCGCCCGGAGTACGCCTGGGGCTGGCACCTGCTCATGGAGTGGAGTCTGGCGGACAAGCGCGGCCAGGAGGCCCGCGCCCTCCTCGACGGCATGCACCCCTCGCTGGAGAGTCACACCACCCTGCTGGCCGAGCGCATTGAGTTTCTTGAGCACATCGGTACGGAGCGGGCGCAAACTGAAACGGCCTGGACCAGGGCGCTGCAGGACTTTCCCCAGGCTGCGGCACTGCACTTCCGGCGCTTTGACCGGCTGCTGTCAGAGCGCCGCTCGGACGACGCGCACGAAGTCATCACGAGCTATGCCCGCTTTGCGCCCGATGAAGCGCGGACCCTTAGCGCCCAGGTCAAAGTGGCCTGTCTGCGCAAGGAGCGCGACATCGCGCTGTTCTTCGCCAATCGGCTCTGGTTCGAGTCCCATGGCAACAGTTGGGCCTATTGCGGCGAGGCACTGGACGCCCTTATCGAGGCCGGCTGGATGAAGCAAGTGATGGATGGCGTTCTTGGGCGCCTGAGCGCGGGAGAGTTGCCGCTGCCTGTGGCTACGCGAGTTCTTGCCGTCAAGGCCGCTGCCGCCAGCCTCAAAGTTCCACTCGTGAGGATGGCCGAATTGATCGAGCCAAGGGCCCTGGAGTTCGGCTCATGGGACGTTTACAGCAGCGTGCTGGATGCCCTTTCCGACTGCGACAACACGGCCTGGGTCCTCAAGTTCAAGGAGCGCCACTCGCCGCAATGCCATTCAGACACCCAGCTCTGGATGGTGGTCGGGCGCGCGCTTCAGAAAAGCGATCGGCACCGGGACGCGACAGACTGGCTCGCTGTGTGGCGTCGGCGCCAGGGCGTGGAAATGTGGGCCGTGACCAACCTTGTCTGCGCCCAGCTCGACCTGGCTGAGTTCAACGAAGCGGCACAAACCGGTCTTGAGGCCCTGACCGTGCTTGAGCACGACCACACGGCCGGGTTTCTCGCGGGCCACACACTGGTGGGACTGCTTCTCTCGCGGGGTATCAGCGCCGCCATGGCGGAACTGGAAACCTGGCGCGACCTCCTGGCCCGGGAGGAATCGCCCGGCGTCACCTCAAAGGCCTTGGGCCTCTTTGAGGAAATGTCGCGGGAGAACCGAGGGGGTTCGCTGTTCCAGCTCGATTTGAGAATGCGCCATCTGGTAAAGAACGAAGGTCTGCCCCAGGGCAAGGCGCTGCTGAAGCTGTGGACGAAGAGCCTGCGGCAGCGCTTGCCGTGGCCGCACTTCCTCTGGCATGTCGTGACTCGTTTGCTGCCGTTTTGAGCCCGCGGGGTGAGTCAGACCTCGCGTGCAGGGGCAAGGGCCCAGAACGCCCAGAGGCGTACGGCCCTTGTCCGAAATCGGCCCCGCTTCAGCGGTCCAGAACTGGCAACCCCGTGTCCGGCGCTTGGTTACTTGATTGCCTTTTCTGCATGCAGAACCCACAATTGTCGGGCTTCCCGACACACGGCATGACAATTGCTCCAGACCTGGCAGTCCTATTTGCGGGACCATCTTTCCCTGGAGGTACCATGCGCAGACTGCGTTGGCTGCCCCTGCTGTTTACCCCCTTGCTACTTTCCGGCTGCCCCTTTGTTGAACTGCCTGCGCCCTTGCCGCTGGGTCCGGGCACGGTCCAGTTCAACAACACGGATGTCACCCTGGCCGCCGGCATGGCAGAACTTCAGCCGGCCACGGTGGACACCCTCTCGTCGTCGGTCAACCTGGGCCGGCTGAATGTCAGCGGCCTGCAGCGCGTCTACGAGCTCGAGACGCCCGCCAACACGGACTTTTCGTTCACCGTGGTCGCGCGCGGCGGCGGCAACATCGGCGCTACCCGGCTTTCCCTGGCTCATGCAGCCTCGAACGGGCTGACCCCCCAGGCCGGCGTGGAGACCATCGCAGCCGAGGGCATGGTGCTCGAGGGCGCCGGCATGAGCAACCGGGGCGACTGGCTGGATGTCACGGGCGATGGCTTTGCCCGGGTGACGGTGCGCGGCAACATCTCCGCCGATCAGGTGCTGGTGGTGCAGGTGCCCCGCAACAACACGACGATTGACATCGGCGTTCGCATCCGCATCGGCAATCCCAGCGCCATTAACCTTGTGGGCGGCGGTGCATCGAGCGCCCGGCCCGGCATGGCCAGCCAGACGATTTATTCGAGCGATTCGTGGCAATTCGGCCTTCCCTCACTGGCCGTCTCTGGCGACCGCGTGAGTGTGGCGGCCTACGATGGCGATCCCACGCAGCAGACCTACGCGAACCGTCGCCGCCAGTGGCTGCAGCACGACTCGGCCACGGGCACGGTAACCGGCGGCAACGCCACATGCAGTTCCGGCGACACGGGCTTCTGGCGCGACCAGGAAATTGCGGCACAAGGCAACGTGCTGTCCGTGGCCTACACGGGCGACGGCAATGTCCGTATGGATATCAGCCTCGACCGCGGCGCCACTTTCCCCATCCAGCAGGTGGTGACGAACGGCAGCTTCTTCGGCCAGCGCCTGGTGCAGGCGGCCATCGCCGCCGACTACAAGCTGGGCTGTCTCTACTGGCAATCCAGCGGGTCCATCAACAACCCCACAAGCCAACTGGTGCTGGTCGAGGCGACACCTACCGCTTTTGACGCCAACAATACTCCGACGGGCTATAGCTTCGCCGCGCCCGTCACGGTGCACAACGTGGGGCGCGACGTTACCCCGCTGCTGATGCACATGGCCTACAGCAACGGTGGCGATTTGGCGGTCGGATACGGCTACACCTCGATCACGCCCAGCACAGGTTGGACCGTCATCAGCAGCAGCAAGTTCCGCTGCGCCGTGCGCCGCTCCGGGCAGAGCAACTTCACAGACGTCGAACTGGACCGTGAAGACAACGTCGTACCGTGTGACCCGCACGTCAGCGTGCTCGGCAGCGGGCCCACGATGGAGATCTTCTACACCTATGAAAAGTCCGACGGTATTCACGTGCGCTACAGCAGCAACGGCGGCGTGAGCTTCTCTACCGCGGCCTTCATTCCCAGCCCCGGTGCAAACATGCCCTCCATCCATGCGCGCATGCAGGGCGGGCAAAAGCGCGTAGACCTCCTCTACATCGCGCCGACGGCCTGGGGCAATGAAGTGCACAACGTGCACTGGGACAACTTCGTGCTCGGCGGGCCTTCACCCGCGCTGTACCGCGTGACGCAGGCGACCGCGGTGGCAGGCTCCACGCCGCCCTATCCCGGCATGCCGGCGGGCTACACCATTACCAGCGCTGCCTGGTTCGGCTATGACGCCGTCATCAAGGGCGACGACGTAGTCGTGGTGGTTCATGAAGTGACTTGCGACAGCTACGAGTACTACTTCATGCAGGGTGCGCCGGGCGGGACTGTGGCCTTTGCCGGCGGTGGTACGCCGCCGCCTCCCACTATCCTGCTGCCGGGCATGACGGGAAGCGTGGCCGCGCCCAACGCGGCCCATCGCAACCAGTTGAAGATCCTTACACTGGATTGAGCTTGAACCAAATCAGCGGGGCGGGCTTTGCCCGCCCCGTTTGCATTTGAGATCAGGGCAGGCGCAGAGCCTCATCCCGCGCCACCAGCGGCGTCAGCGCGACACCCATGCCGCCGCAGGCGTTCAACGTGGCGGTTGTTTCGTCCAAGTCGGTACGGTGGCAGGTTGAAATGTGGCGACCTTGGGGAAACCCCATGATCCCCGCCCAGGCATGGTCAATGCTGAAGCGGTCATGGCCCACAATGGTGCGGGCCAGGCCAAGCAGGTATTGACGCACCTCATCCGTGGGGGTCAATTCCGTGGTCTGTTCGCGGGCCCTGAAGCGGTGGCGGCCGCCGCCCACCAGCAGGCGGCCATCGACGAACTTGAAGTAGTCGTAGCCGTCGTGCAGAAAACCCAGGTGATGCGAAGTCGCGGCCTTCACCGGCGAGCTCACCAGCACCTGCCCTCGGCCCGGCACAATGGGCGAGCGGCTTACCAATTCAGAGTCGAAGGCGTTAACGCAAATCCTTGCACGATCGTAGGCCAGTTCTTGCGGTTCAGCCTGGTCGGGCAGCGCCAGGGTTGCCCGGCCGCCGGAGACGGCCTGAGCGCGCACGCCAAAGGCGAACTTCACGCCGGCGGCCCGGGCGGAGGCCCGCAGCCGCGTCAGCAACTGCATGGGGTTGACGCCGCGATCCGAGGCACTGAAAAAGACTTCCCGCTCCGTTCCGCCAAAGCGGGCGCGCTTGGTCTCAAAGGCCGGCGCCTCACCGCGGGCAGCAAGCGCGGCATTGACGCGGCGGGCCAATGTGCGTTTGGCCTCTGTCACTTCGTCGTAGTCGGCGCTGCCGCAGGGGTCCGTAGGTAGGTCGGGGAACTCGGCCAGCACCAGGGCCAACCCTGCACGCCGTCTGAGGAATTGGGCGAAGAGGGCGTCAAAGCCGCACTCCGCTACGTCGGCCAGCATTTCGGAAACATGGCCGCCGGTAAGGAAACCCGCGTTGCGGGTGCTGGCACCATAGCCGATCAGGTCGCGCTCGATCACCAGCGTCCGCTGTGCCCAGGCCGGCTTGAGCCTCGAGATCCAGTAGGCTAACCAGCAGCCGAGGAATCCGGCCCCGACTATAAGCAGGTCCGTCTGGCGCGGCAGGTCACGCGCGGGCTGTTGCAGTGGTGCGCCGATCTCCCAATAGCTGGCCAGGCGGGCGGTCATGATCGTTTGTGGAAATCAGTCCAGTCGGTGCGCAGGCGCGGTGGGCCGGCGCCCATGACGGTCTCGGGTCCGAAGCGGCCGGACTCGATCCAAAGGTCAAAGCCCGAGACGCGTTCGGCGCTGACCTTGCAGCGCTGGCCTTCCTTGAGGTATGTGGCGTAGTTGGGACGATTGAGCAACTGGCCCTCGATCAGGCCCTGGGCAAATCCCTTGACCTCGAACCACATGTGCTCGTTGTTGGCCTTGGGCGGCGTTTGTCCGCTCTGCAGAGAGCTGGAGTAGTCGCCGCGGGCTTGGTCGGCCGGAATGGCCAGCTTTACAAGCAATTTGCGGTGTAGCGGGTTGGCCGAGGCATGGGCCAGAGCGGCTTCCGGAAAGCGCAGCTTGGCCAAGGCGGCCTGTCGGAGTGACTCGCGGTTGCTGAACCACACTATGGCGTGGTCCTGCATCTTGTTAAGCAGGCCGGCCGGAGCAAGGGAATCCAGATTGGGGGCTTTTATCGGGGGCCAAGGCGCGCCGGCGTCCAGGATGGCGAGTCGCCAGCCACCATGGGAATCGTCGTGATCTCCGGTCCCGCCGCCCAGAGAGGCAGGAAAGGGCCGCAGCGCTTCCATGATGGGGCGCAGCTGGGCCACGAGGTCTTCGCCGAATGCCAACTCAGCGCCTTCCACGGGAATGTCTTCCTCGATCAGGCGGGCCGCCACGGCGCTGATGATGCCGTGTCCCGGCCCGGCATGGCCGTCTTGCAGGCCGAACATCTCGAGATCAGGCGCGCCGTAGGCGCGCAGCCCGTGGGTGTGCGCCCAGCACGAGCCGTCGTCGTTCCCGATGAAGTGAATGGCATATAGCTCGTTGGGGCCCGGTGCCACGGGACAACGGGCCAGTTCGCGCAGGACCGTGGCGCTGCGCACGCGTGTCGAGAGATCGTCGGCGACGGCGCAGGCCTCATCGCCACCGGCAGCATCTGCCGCGCGCAGCAACAGGTGCAGGAAGTCGCAAGCCGCCTCGGCCTGGATGCTCTCGACCCCGATGACCCAGCGGGACTTCTCCGCTCGCTCCAGTTCATTGCGACCGCCCCAGAACACCTCGGTGGTGCGCCAAGGAGCGAACTGGGGGTCGCGGTCGGCGGCAAACACGCGCACGGGCACCTCGCGCTTGCCCAATTTCCAGGCGGCACTCCAGATCAGACCCTTGGCCTCAAAGGCGTCCGCCGGGGCGGGCTCGAGGCCGGCGGCCTTGAGCCGCATCTCGACTTCAAAGGGTTGCGGCGGGTGGGGCGCGTCGATGAAGACCAGCTGCATCAGCGGGTGGATGTCGCCGTCGGGCTTCTGCTCCTGTGAATGTCGTCTGGACATGATCACTTGGCCTTGGCGACTTCAGTCAGGGCGCGGGCCAGTTCCCGCACGTGCTCGCTGGTGATGGTAAGCGGCGGCAGCAGGCGGATCTGGTCCTTCGGCCCGCTGGCGCCGACGATGACGCCGCGCTTGAGCAGGGCCTCGATGACCGGTTTGGCTTCACGATCGAGGTCAATGCCCAGCAACAGGCCCTTGCCCTTGACGGCGCGCACGATGGAGATGCCTCCGAGGCGGTCGCGCAATTCCTGCTCCAGTTCGCGCGCACGCTCATGGAGTTTGTCGCGGGCAATGATGTTCAGCGTGGCCCGCAAAGCGGCCATGGCCAGGGGGCCGCCGCCGAAGGTGCTGCCGTGTTCTCCGGGGGCGGGGGCGCCGCGGATGGCCTCGCTCAGGATGACTACGCCGCAGGGAACGCCGCCGGCCACGGCCTTGGCCGTCGTGCAAATGTCGGGCTCAACACCCCAGTGCAGGCCCGCCATCATGGCGCCGGTGCGCCCAAAGGCCGTCTGCACTTCGTCGAAGATCAGGGCCGCGCCGCTGCCGGAGCAGAGTTCGCGCACCTGGTCGTAGTAGCGGCGGGAAGCCACGCGCACGCCGCCTGTGCTCTGGACGGGCTCGATAATCACGGCCGCGACATCCTGCGACATCGCGCGCTCGAGCAGGTCGTAGTCGCCAAATGGCACGAACTCGGTCAGCTTGTCGAGGTTGTCCGGAAAGGTGCTGCGCAGCTTTTCACTGCCCGTGACCGAGAGGCTGCCGATGGTGCGCCCATGGAATCCCGTGGTGGTGGCAATCACCCTCGATCGGCCTGTGGCGCGGCGCGCAATCTTGAGGGCGGTTTCGTTGGCCTCCGTGCCGCTGTTGCAGAAAAAAACGCCGCGCGAGTGGGGGTAGGCCTGCTGGCAAACGATGCGCCCGGCGTCGGCGCGGGTGTCGTTGTAGGCGACGTTGGAATAGAAGATCAGTTTGCCGGCCTGTTCGCTGATGGCCTTTACCACCTCGGGGTGGCAGTGGCCGACGCTTGCCACGGCATGCCCGCCGTACATGTCGAGGTACTTGTTGCCCGCGTCATCCCAGATGTAGACGCCCTCGCCGCGCACCACCGTTATAGGCAGTTTCTCATAGGTGCCGATCAGCCAGGTATCTTCCATCTCCCGCCAGTTGGTGCCGGTCTCCGCCTTTGCCATCGCCTTGTCCCGTTATGCCTGCGCCTTGATTGCCGCCCTGCGACCCGACTGCCCCGTGCTCTCTGACGCCGCCTGATGGCGGCGCGTGGCTTCGGGCAGGCCCTCGATCATGTCGCTGGCAATCATGCCAATTTCGCCCATGCGGTCGCGCGTCAAATCTCCCGCCAGGCCATGAAGGTAGACCCCCAGCACGGCGGCTTCCCAGGCGCCAAAGCCTTGGGCACGCATGGCGGCTATCACGCCCGCCAGCACATCGCCCGTGCCCGCCTTGGCCATGCCGGGATTGCCCGTGGTGTTCACGTACATCCGCTCACCATCACTGACCACCGTGCGATGGCCTTTGAGTACGGCTACCACCCCAAACTTCTGGGCAAAGCTGCCGGCCACGCTCTTGCGCGCGGCTTCGTCGCGCTGAAGGTCCACGGGTCCCTGGGTGGCGGCGCCAAGCAGGCGCTGCATCTCGCCGGGGTGAGGTGTGAGGACGGGTTTGTCGGCGGACTTCTTGAGCTTGAGCAGGACTTCGCCGGGGTCCTTGGCAATGGCGGTGATGGCGTCGGCGTCTATGACCAGCTTCTGCTCCACCTGAGGCAGCAGGGTGCGAATGGCCTGCACGGTCTGCGGATTGGTCGAGAGCCCGGGGCCGATCAAGAGCACGTCGTAGCCCCTTACCGCTTCGAGGATCTTGGCGGGCGCCATGGCGCTGATCGTGCCCTCTTCCGTCTCCGGCAGGGCGGCGGTCATGATGTTGGGGTCGCGCCCCGCCAGCACGGCCGCCAGGCGCCAGGGCATGCCCACCCGCACGAGGCCGGCGCCGCTGCGCAATGCCGCGCGTGAACAGAGAACGGCCGCACCGACCATGCCCGCCGAACCGGCCACACAGAACACCCGCCCGGCATCGCCCTTGTGCATCCAGGGGTCGCGCTTTTTTAGCCGGGGGACATCCGTGACTTCCTTCGGTTGCGTCTTTGCCAAGGCTTCACCCGCGAGGACAAGCGGCGCAGGATAACAGGGCAGGGGCCCCTGCAACAGGATTTCAGGTCAGGCGCAGCGGCCTGTCGAGGTCCTGAGCACTGAGCCTGCGCGAAGCCAGCACTTCGGCCAGTTCGCGAGCGTTCTCGGCCAGCAGCGGGTCTACTTCGAGCTGCGGCGGGCGATCGTGCGTGACGGCCGTAGCGCCCGCGGCCAGGGCCTGGCGCCAGTAATGGTCGAGCGCCTGGCGCACGCCTTCGGGCCCAAAGGGGCCGTCAGGGTTCTTCAGCGGCAAGAACTGTTCCTCGCGCGGCACTTCAAGGGCGACGACGTGGCGCGCCAGGGGCAGCGTGTCAAAGATGAAGCGCTCAAAGCGATACACGTTGGGCGCGTGGGGGGTGACAAGTTCGCCCCGGGCGTCGAGCACAGGCACCTTCTTGTGGGCGGCGTGCAGGGGCAGGCGCGTCGATGAAGCGGCCAGGCGCTCCAGGAACGCCACGGAAAACGCATGCACAGCGATGGAGCCCGCCCAGTAAACCAGGCCGCGCTCATCGCGCAGTTTCGACTGGGCCTCGGAGAACTCACTGTACTCCACGATCTGGGGTATGCCGCGGTCAAGGCAGAACACGCCCACGCGCTCGGTTTCATCGAGTTTGCGCACGACCTTCAGAGAGACGTCAGCTTGACGCGTCAAGTGCAAGCCGAGAAATGCCTCGTCCGCCACCGGCACCTGGGCGTTGTCCACCTGGAAGTAGCTGAGGGTGGAGATGCCGTCGCGCTGAAGCTGCGCCAGGCCGCCGCTCTGCGTCAGCGCCTGGAGCACTCCGCCGTGGCCGTCCGGTCCCAGAAACAGCGCGTGCGGCGACTCAAGCACCAGCTTGCCGTCGGCATCGAGCGAGGGCAGTTCGCCCTGGGCAAAGAAGTGCACGCCGCGTTCGTCGAGTCCAAAGTAGCGGTGTTCGGCAAAGAACTCCCGTGTCAAGCCTTCGTTCTGCCGCGAGACCATCACATAGAGCGGGGGTGTTTTGCCGTGCTTTGTGCCCACGCGCTTCAGCTTGCGCGCGAAGATCTCGAACAGCGTCATGCGGCTCAGCGGCAGGAGGGGATAGCAGCCCTTGGGGCCGGGGAAGCCCAGGCGCGTGCCTTGTCCGCCCGCGACCAGCAGGCAGGCCACCTTTCCAAGGCGCAGGGCCTCGGCGCCCGCGCCCCTCGCCTTTTCGGCATCATCGCCCAGCAGGTATGGAAAGCGGCGCTCGGCCAGCTCTACGACGGGCGCGGGCGAGAGTTCACGCGGCTTTTGCGAGTGCAGCATTTCAATGGCCTGCTTCATCTCGAAAAGGCTTGACAGGTCAAGAGCTGAAATCTGGGCCGCGAGGGCAAAGCGCTGCTCCTCGTTGAGCCGGGGCCAGAAACCCAGCAGATGGGTCTGGCCGGCGGGCTCCAGCCGGGCTTTGAGTGCCTCGAATGTGGGCATGAGGGTCATGCCAGCATCAAAGGGCGTCCCAGCCCAAAAGGCAAGGCCGAGCCCTGGGGCCCGGCCTTGAACATTGGCTTGATCGGGTCAGCCCCGCGCGCGGGCCTGAAACTACTGACCTTCCTTGAACTCAATGATTTCCATGGTGCCCTGGGCTGTTTCAATCTTCATTGCCAGGCCCGTCTTCTTTGCCGTCCAGGTCTTGCTGCGCGCTCCGTCGTACTCGCCCTCGTGCCAGGTGCATTCCACGCCGTTGATGGTTTCGTCTCCCTTGGCAATCTCCTTCCACTTTGGATCTGGGTCGGCGGTGGCGGCGGGCGCTATGAACTCCACGTCAGACTCCATGGGGTTGGCAAAGTCGTCTTCTGCCTTCATCTTGGAAGAGGTGCGGATTCTGGCCTTGGTGCCCTCCACGGAGATCACCTCGGTCTTGGTCCACATCTCCATGCCCATGTTCATCCGCGTGATCCAGAATGCGCCGGGTTTGTACAGTGCTTTCCACTGACCTTCCGCGTCAGGCTTGGCGTCGGCGGGCTTTTCGCCGGCGTCCCCGGGCGTCTTGTCCCCGGGCGTCGTGCCTTCGGGCGTTGCGCCCTCGGGGTTCTCTGTGATACCGGGTTTCACGCTGCCCTTGCCCGTCTTCCAGGGCGGAAGGCCCATCTGGCCGCGCAGCCAATTGGCCCACTGCTCGACCTTGTCATACAGCACATGGCCCTGCTCGTGGTTTCTCAGTTCGCGCAATTGAGGCACCGCATTCTGGGCCTCGGGAACGACCGGCACCACGAGCGCGGCTACAACGATCAGCAGGAGCAGCATGAAAATCAGCAGCGTACGGCTCTTGCCCTTCTTCTTGGGTTCTTCGGCCGCTGGAGCTGCCTTGGCCGGGGCTACCTTGGCGGATTTTGCAGCTTCGGGCGCCTTGCTTTTGGCGGGCTTGACGGGCGCGGCGGGTTCTTCATCAGACGGCAGGTCCAGGGCGGGCTCTGGCGCCTGGGCCTTGGCGGCCACGGGTGCTTCACGCCTGGAGGTGGTGCCCTTCGCGGGTTTGGCGGCCTCAAGCGCGTTGATCTCGCTGGAAACGCCGCGCCGCAGCGGGTGCACGGGTTCGCCCTTGGGCTTGACGGTGGGAACGTCATCAAGCTCGCGTGCCGGAGGGCTGCCGGCGTCGGCGAAATCCTCGGCAATCTTTTTGCCGGGCGGAACTTTGCGCGCGGGCGGAGCCGGCGGGGCGACGGGTTCAGGCGCGGCTTCAGGTTCGGGCGCCTGAGCGAAGGGCTCTTCCGATTCCGCGAAGGGCTCGGCCATCGCCGGCTCGGCTTCGGGCTCCGGTGCCATTTCCGGCGCGGCGCGTCCGGGGCTGAATCCCGCCGGGGGTGGGCTGTAAAGCGTGGCGCCGAGGTCTCCGCCCTGGGGTTCATCGCCAAAGCCCGCCGCGGCCGGAGCGGCGTCTTCGCCAAAGCTGTCGAAACCCTCGGCTTGGGGCTGCACTTCGGGCTCCGCCTGTTGGTACTGGGGCGGAGGCGGGCTGTACATGGTCGCGTCAAGCGGAGCTGCACCGCCGTCATCAAAGCTGGGTGCAGCCGGCTCTTCACCCCAGTTGGCGCCTGGCTCGGGTTCCGCGCCAAGGGCGGATGTGCCGGAGAACATGTGGTCGCCCTGGTCCATGCCCTCTGCCTGGGGGGCGATTTCGCCAAAGCCCTGCTGCGCAGGGGCCTCTCCGAACTGGTCAAAGCCGCCTGCCTCCAGCGTCGGAAGGGCCTCGGCCTCGGGGGCCTGAATACCCTGATACTCGGCCGCCAGGGATTCCAGCTTGGGCGATGAATCCATGCGCTCGAGTTCCGGCGCCGCGTCGGCGAAGGGCTCGGGCTCCATCTCCGGCTCCATCATCGGCTCGGCAAACTGGGGCTCAGGCTGGCGTGTGGGCGCGGGCTGGGGCCTTGCCGGAGGCGCCTGACGCGAGGCGGGACCCGCGAGGGCATCATTCTTCTGGCGGACGGCAGCCTTGGCCTTCTCACGCTCTTGCCGGATGCGCTCCTGCATGTCTGGCGGAGGCGGGCTGTAAATCGTGGCGTCGGGATTGGCGTCCTTGGTGCCGGAAACGTCTGGCAGCGCCTCATCGCCCATGAAATTTTCGGCGCTGATGGACTGCACGGGCCGGGCCTGCTGACGTTGCTGCACCGCCGCTTTCTGGATCGTGCTCGTCTTTTTCTTTACGACCTTGATGTTCAAGTCGCGATCAAGCTGGTCGAGTTGATCCGGCGTGAGGAGCTTCGACTTTTCCAGGATCATGCGCACACTGACCTTCTTGCCCTGGTCGGCGAGCTGGCGCTGCTTGGCGAGTACCTGCTGCAGGCGCTGCGGCGTGATGAATCCCCGCGAAACCGCCTGTTGTCCGTATTTGAGGTTGAGCATGAATGGAACCCGATGGTCCACCGGCTGGCGCTAAGGCGCCGCGCGGAGTAAGTGCCTGCGACTGCACTTCAGGCGGCAGAATCTATGGTGCCGCCCCTGGTTAGGCACCGGTGCAATCCTTGCGGCCGGCGCAACACGTTTCAAAATACCTACTTCGAAAGATACGCAGTGGATGATGTTACAGGCATGACCCAGCGGCAAGCAAAAAGGAGAAGCCTCTGGCCTGCGCGCCCGACCATGGCTTCCATCAAGGACCTCGCTTAGACTGATCGTGAGTCCCTACGCCGTATCTCCACAAAGGGAGTGGCCATGAGGGTCCAACCTTCCCAATTGCCGGCCAAGGCCGCTGTAGTGTTAGTGCCCAAGCGGCTCATGGCCGACGCCGCAGCGCTGCACAGTGCCCGCTATTTTGCGGCCGGCGGATATGCCTGCGAGGTTCTGGAGCTTTCCAGATCACCCAGACAGCTGGTGGACATGAGTTCGGCTGAAATACTCGATGCTGCGGCAAAAGTCAGGCAAGCAGCGCGCAAACTCAAGCGCGAGGAGGGCCTGGCTCGGGTGGGGGTCATCGGTGCATGGGTTGGCGGTACACTGGCCCTTCTGGCATCGGATTGTGAAGCCGACGCCTGCGCCGTCGTTTGCCCCTACGTGCATCTGCCCCTTGGAACAGGGTCGGAAGTGCCGGAGCCCTTGGATGCTGCGTCCAGGGCAAGCATGCCCATTATGGCGGTGTTCGGCGAACTGGACGCCGAAGTGCCCCTGGAGGATGTGCGCGCATTGGAGCGGGTGCTGAGCGACAGCCAACGGGAAGATCAGACCTACACCTATCCCGGAGTGGGTCACGCGTTCTTCGACAACGAGACGGGCAATCGAGAATACCGCGAAGCGGCTGAACGAGACCTCTGGCAGCGAATCGTGAGATTCTTCGAAAGCTCCATGGGCTAGCGCTCAGCGAGCCGGGCAGTTGCGCCCCACGCGCCGCAGCAGCAGCTCTTCGGGCTTGGCCCCGGCGCGTTCGACGGTCGCCGCCAGAAACACGCCATTGGATGTCAGGGCCAATCCCGTCAGCTCAAACTCAGTTACCGCGGGGCGGTTGTTACCCGCAAACACCAGGCTCAGCAAGGCCGACTTGCCTTGCGCGCTGGCGCGACCTTCAAACAGTACCCAGTTGCTCTGGCCCCGCCCCAGGGGTGTGTCGGCCGCATACACGAGCGGCGTCTCCAGGCTCAGCATGGCGCGGGCACTACCGTCATCGTACAGAACCATTCTCATGCGCCGCCCGCCGCGCCCGAAGTGCGCTTTGATGGCTTCATTGAGGCCCTGCGCGAACTCGTCGCCCGTGGCGGAACCCAGTTCAAGGGCGCTCTGCGTGGGGGGCGAGGCCCCACCCCAGGGCCCCTCGTAAACGCCGACGACTCCCGCCCCACCTGTGCGAAGCCAGCGCGTTGAGAGGGTGGCGCGGCGGACCGCGGCGGCCAGCACAGTCTCGCTGCCCTGCCCCTGGCGGGCCAGGCGGCGGAAGTGATCCAGGGCGGCTTCCACGAGGTCCCGCTCGCTGGTGCGGCCATCGAGCTTGGCGGCCAGCAGAACCGCGTCACCCCACGCAATCAAAGTTCGCTGCTCTGCACTAAGGTCCTTGGCTTGGCCAAGATTCTGTGCCTTGGCCCACACGCCGGAATCGACACCGAGTTCGAGCAGGGATTCGACAAGCTGCGCCAGGTCATAGTGCCCGCCGGCCATGCGCGTAGAATCTCGCAGGTCGAATTCCCAGAAGGCCCGCTGAAACAGCTCGTCTGCACCCTTGTTCTTGGCGCTCAGGGCCGCCAGATCGGCGAGAAGATCCCGTGACCCGTTGCTTTGGCGGTCCAAGGCGCTGGCAATGAAGCGCGCGTTGAAGTTGCGGACGTAGAGCCAGGCGGCGGTCTGGCTTGGAGTCAGGTCCCGCTTGTCGAGCATCTTGCCCAGGGCCGTGACGACGCTCTGGGCGCGGAGCTTGCGACCTTCCAGCAGTTTGCGCAGGGCCGCAAGGTCTTCAGCTTTCGCCAGGTTGCCCTTGCAATCAAGGAGCGTGTCCAGCGCTTGGATTTCATCACTGAGCAGGTGAGTCAGAACGAATGCGCAGACTTCATCTATCGATGCATCTTCGAACAACCGCTCAACGAGGTCCGACGGGTCAAGGCGGCTGTCAGACAGGGATTCAACGAGCGCGGCTTTCCCGTCATCAAAGCCCACGGGTGCCTTGGGAAACGACGGCGGCAAATCCTGGGCTTGGATGCAGAGGCCTAAGAGCAACAGGGCTGCCACCGCTGAAAGACTTCGGAGCATCAAGGCAGTTTAGCCTGAAGCTGGGGCGGGCGAGAGAGGCTCAGACCTTGAATTTCTGCAAGGTCAGGCCCTGGCGTGAATGCGATGCAACGTCGAGGTTTCGGTCACTCCGCCGATGACCACTTGAATGGAGGTGCCCGCAATCACCACAACAACATCATTGCGCCCGCTGAGCATGTCGGCCAGGCGGAGACAGAAATTCGGATCGAACGCGACCAGTTCCAGGGAGTCGAGCCGGCGCACTTCGCCTTGGCAGCGTTCGAGCAGGTCGTCGATCTCGCGCCGTTGCTGTTTGACGACGGCAAAGCGGCTCGTGTAGTAGCGGAAAGTGATCTTGTCGAGCTTGCGCACGGTGACCTGGCCGCACTCAACCCAGAGTTCGGGGCGGTAATCATCGGCGCGGATAAGAAGGTCCGGCTTGTATTCGTCTTCGAAGCTTGGTTCGACGACAAGGCGTGGGTCAAAGTAGAGGGCAAAGGCCAGCAGCTTCAGGACGACATGGACCAACCCCTCGCCCTCGCGTTGCTCAAACACGAGCTTGCGCTCGGCGAAGAGGTCGCGATCGAAGTCGTTCACGGAAAGATCAACGGTCAGGCGCATGGGGACGACAAAACAAAAGTGGGCCGGCGAACCGGCCCACTTCGATGAATTCAATGATGCTTAGGCGCCGGCGGGCTTGAAGCCGTCCTTGGCGACGATCATGACGTGGGGATCCTTGCCCGCGCCAATCTGCGAGAAGCCGAGCCAGCCGAGGTAGATGCCGAACAGCCAGCCGAAGAAGCAGTAGTAGCCGATGAACGAGATGATGGCGATGATCCAGCAGGCCTTGACCTGGGCCTTATACCACTCACTCTGGTCCTGGCCTTCCTTCTTGATCACGTAGCCGAACAGAATCGGGCCCCAGATCGAGAAGATGCCGGAAACGATCCACATAAGCTTGGCGTTCTCCGCGATGTCCTTCGAAACGCCGAGCGATTCAAGTGTCTTTTGTTCAACAGCAGCCGGTGCGTCAGCCATGGATTCCCCCTCGTTAGTACGCGAGTTTTGTTAGTTGTAAATGACCCAACCCGTAGTGCGCGCGAATGATAGACGCGGCAAACATTTATTCCAGCAAGTTTTGCAAAAAAAGTGCCTTTCGCCCCGAGATGCCGTGATGGCGGCCTTTCAAAGGCGTGACACTTCCCTGAAACCTGTCCCTTGCCTTCTCCCGTGTCCGCGCCTACTTCAACTTGTCGGCCAAGTCAGTTCTTTCCCAAGGGAAGGAATCGTGACCAAAGTGCCCATTCTTCGCCGTTGCCCGGTAGATGGGGCGCAGCAGGTTCAAGCGCTCGATGATGGCCTTGGGCTTGAAGCTCACGTGCTTGCGCAGCAACTCCGCGATCTTGGCGTCCGGGACCTTTCCCGTACCGAACGTTTCAACATTGATGCTCACGGGTTCCGCCACGCCAATGGCGTAAGCGACCTGAATCTGGCAGCGCGAGGCCAGACCCGCCTTCACCACGTTCTTGGCCGCGTAGCGCGCGAAGTAAGCCGCGCTGCGGTCCACCTTGCTGGGGTCTTTGCCGCTGAACGCGCCGCCGCCGTGGGGGGCCGCACCGCCGTAGGTATCCACGATGATCTTGCGACCGGTCAGTCCCGAGTCTCCGTGGGGGCCGCCAATGACGAAGCTGCCCGTGGGGTTGACGTGGTAGACGGTGTTCTTGTCCAACAGGTTGGCGGGGATCACGGGTTTGATGATCTGCTCGATGACCTGTTCCTTGATCTGCGCCTGGGAGATGCCGGGGTCATGCTGGGTGGAGAGCACCAGAGTGTGAACCCGGGCAATCTTTCCGCCTTCGTACTCCACTGTCACTTGGCTCTTGCAGTCGGGGCGCAGCCACTTGAGGGTGCCTTCCTTGCGCAGCTTGGCTTGGCGGGCCGTCAGTCGGTGGGCGAAGGAAATGGCAGCGGGCATCAACTCCGGCGTTTCGTCGCATGCATAGCCAAACATCATGCCCTGGTCGCCTGCGCCCTGTTCGTGGCCCGCCTTCTCATCGACACCCATGGCAATGTCTGGCGACTGACCATGGACAGCCACCATGACGCCGCAGGACTCGGCATCGAGGCCGTACTCGGCCTTGGTGTAGCCAATCTCGCGGGCCGCCTCACGGGCGATGTCGCCGATGTTGGCCAGCACTTCCTTGGCCGTGGTGGTGATCTCGCCGATGACGATGATCAGGCCGGTGGTAGTGGCCGTTTCGCAAGCCACGCGGGCCCGAGGGTCCTTGGCCAAAATCGCGTCGAGAACCGCGTCGGACACCTGGTCGCAAATCTTGTCGGGGTGGCCCTCGCCCACGGATTCACTGGTGAACAAAAAGCGCTCTGCCATCTGCAAGCTCCAAGGAGTGCCCGAAGCGGGCGATCAGGGCGCCCCTTATAGTATCTTTGCAGGGGCGGACAACTGAGCGCAGGCTGCTCAGGCTGCCAGAAAGTCGCCGAACAAACCTTGAAACACAAACCATACGGCCGCGCCGATGGCAGCCCCTGCCAGCGTATCGCCCACCCAGTGAGCACCGAAATAGACTCGCGCGAACATGCAGGCCGGCGCGATCAGAAGCAGCACATGCCGCGGCCAGCCTTCCATGGGCGCATTCAGCCACAGCATCATCGTGATCATGGCGGCCTGGGCACTGTCTCCAGAGGGAAATGAGGGATTCTTGACCAGGCCCCGCAGGGGGATTCTGCGAGGCGCCTCCAGGGGCTGTGGGCGCGGCCGCGCCGCCCAATGCTTGAGGGGATCGGTGATGGCCAGTGTGGCGAGGCAGGCCGCCAGGCCCACCAGAGTGAACTTCCAGCCCAAGTACAGCCCCACCAGGGACAGAGTGACCGGCATCAGATAGCTTCCGAACATCATGCCGGGGACCACCAGCAGGTAGTCCAGCAGTCCCAGCGAAAGGGCGTGAATAGGGCGCGAAGCGTGACGGTCCAGCTCTTTCATGGCGATGTTTTACGAATCAGCGGGAGACTGTCGCCAGGCCGTGTACACTTCTGCGATGACTCCAAGACCCACCCGGGGAGAGATCAACACGCGACTGGCGGCGGGGCTGTTGTTGTGCCTGGCTGCTGCCGCCGTCGGCTGGCTGCTCGTCCAGGGCTATTTTCCTTTTCGACTTCGCTCAGACGGCATTTACTCCGGCGCTCCCGCCAATGTTGCGGGCGGACAGGTAAGCGCGGCAAGACCGCGACTAGACTTGCCGGCTCCGGCGGAACTGCGCCGGGGCTTTGTGCGAGCCCTGCGGGTGGTGGACGGGGACACGCTGATTGTTGCCGGCGAAAGCGGCGAGGAGCGTGTCAGGCTCATTGGCGTGGACTGCGACGAAGTGAGTCAGGAGCACTTTGATTCCTCCAGCGCTGGCTGGCTTCAGGCCCTGTGGCTGCATGAGCAGCTCAAGCCAAACGCCCAGGTTCGCCTGACCTTTGACAAGGAACGCGTTGACCGCTACGGCCGCACTCTGGCCTATGTCCATCTTCCCGGCGGCGAGATGATCAACGAATTGTTGCTGATGGAGGGCCACGCCAAGGCCATGGCCGTGGCCCCGAACACCCGCTACGCCAGACAATTCAGCGTGCTGGAACAGAAGGCGCGTCAGGCGGGCAAGGGCCGCTGGGCCCATTGATCCCTACCGCAGTTTGGGTTTCTTGCGCTTGCCCTCGCCCTTCTTCTTCTGCGGTTTCTGCCGGAAGCCGGGGCGCGGCATCAGATCCTCGGCGTCGACTACCTCGCCGTTTTCTGTCAGGGCAGGTTTGCCTCCGGCCTTCTGGATTACGTTAGCCTGTTGCATCTGGGCGAGAATGTCCTGCCAGCTTTCGCCCGCGGCCACGCGGTAGTGCCACTCGCGCAGATTGCGCTTGAGATCCTTCCAAAGAAAGAACGTGACGATGAATGCGATAACCGGCGCTGCCGCGCGCCAGAGGATGGCCTGATCCGTCTGGTCCGGCGGAAATTCGAGGGAGTAGGCCAGGGTCATGGAAAAGAGCGTGACCATGGCATAGGCAATATTGCCGATCATGCCTTCGCGCAGAAAGCCAACGGCAAACATGGCAACGACTGTGACCGGAATGGTGATCAGCAGGCCAAGCCAGGGCCCGATGGCGACATGGACTCCGAGTAGTTCAAGCAGCAGAGGCAGACCGGCCACGATGAGCAAAGTCGGCGTGTAAATGAACCAGTAGAACTTGCGGGCCTGCGGTGGAAAGGGCCGCTGGGCTTTCTCTTTCTGCAATTCGTCTTCGCGCACGAACGTGGCGCTTGCTTTGGGACCGCCCTTAGGCAGACCACCAGTGTAGGGATTCACGCTTGGATACTCTCGTCTTCATGCCCTTGAACTCGCGCTCCACCAGCCTGGCCAGCTTGGGCCAGTGGTGGCGCTCGAGTGAAAAGTGTTCCGCCTCAATCAATGCCATGTCCGCGTGTCGCGCCATCGCACCGTGATGGTGCTTCAGCTCGGCCGTAAGATAGACATCGGCGCCTGCGCTGCTGGCGTCGCCTACGAAATCGCTGCCGGCTCCGCTGCAAAGCGCCACCTTGCGCAAGGACTTGTCGGCATCGCCCAGCACGCGAGTCACGAAGATCCCCGCGTCCTGAACGCGGCGGCTGAACTCCGCCAGACTCTGGGCCTTCTTCAAGCTGCCGATGCGGGCCAGCCCCGTGCGTGGCTCTTTGTTGTGCAGCGGATAGAGGTCGTAAGCGACCTCTTCGTAGGGGTGCGCCTGCTTCATGGCCTCAATCACGCGCCCAGAAATCTCGCGGCGCAGGATGACTTCGAGGCGCATTTCAGAGGCCTCCTCCAGGCGTCCCGGCTTACCGATGGTGGGGTTGGTCTTGCCCTCGAGCCCGCGAAAGGTGCCAACGCCCTGGGAAATGAAACTGCAGTCCACGTAATCGGTGATGGCCCCGGCGCCGGCTTGCCACATGGCTTGGCGGACTTTGGCCAGACTCTCGGCGGGAACGAAGGTCACCAGTTTGTAGAGGCGGTCGCGCCCGGAATCCACAAGGGGGCGGACCTTGGCGAGGCCCAGAAGCTCGCAGAGCGTATCGTTGAGCCCGCCCTCGGCGCTGTCGAGGTTGGTATGCAGCGCCACGCAACTCATTTCGTGCTTGAACAGGCGGGCCAGCAATTCGCCCTGGGCCTCGGTCGTACGGATACGCTTGATCGGGCGGAAGATGGGCGGATGGTGCGTTACAATGACGTTGCAGCCCTCCTCGAGGGCTTCGTCCAGCACTTCAGGCAGAAGATCCAGAGCGAAAAGCACGCCCGCCACTTCAGCGCGGGGGTTGCCCGCGATAAGCCCCACGTTGTCCCACTCTTCCGCGAGGGCGAAAGGGTACAGACGGTCGAAGAAATCAGTAAGCTGGCTTACGCGCATGGGGCGCAGAGGATAGCAAGGGCCCTTGAGAGTTTCCCTAGCGGGCCGCGCTGAATTCGCGCAAGCTCAATGAGGCTTGCAGACCTGTAGGCGCCGTCTGCTCGGGCGGCAGGGAGAGAACCTTGAGAGGGATTTCAGTCGCGCTGCTTGCGTTTCTCTGCCTTTGGGGCTGCGGTGGTCAGGGTGCGGGCAGTTCTGAAACGCCCGTGCCCGATCCCGCCTCCGGTCCCGTGTTGGAAGTTCGGGTGTTTGCTGCGGCGAGCCTCGTCGACGTTGTCTCGGACTGGAAGGAAGACTTCGAACGAAGCGGTCCCTACCGTGTGAAAGCGAGTTTCGGCGCCACCAGCGATCTGGCCCGCCAGGTGCTTGATGGGGCGCCCTGCGACCTCTTCATCGCGGCCAGTGCAGACTGGACGGCCAGGCTCCAGAAGGCCAACGCCCTGGAAGGGCCCTCGGTCGTGGTCGCCCGCAACCGCCTGGTTTGCATTGCGCCCAGGGAAGGCGTGGCGGACGCGAGGAGCCCCCGGGACTTGCGAAAGGGCGGCTTCCTCAGGCTCGCCATTGCTGACGAGAACGTTCCCGCCGGAAAGTACGCGCGCGAGGCCCTCAAGCATGCAGGGGTGCTCGATCACATCAAAGACAGGTTTGTCGGCCAGAAGGATGTTCGCGCCGTGCTGCGCGCTGTCGCGGCCGCCGAGTGCGAGGCCGGGTTTGTCTACGCCAGCGATGCCAAGGCGGACTCGGCTGTGCGGGAGTTGTTCACGTTTGCCCTGGGCAGCCACTCCCCTATCGAATACCCCGCCGCCCTTTGCAGGGGAGGCCGAGGCCTGGAAGGCGCCCGCCGGCTGCTGGAGCACATACTCAGTTCTGCAGGGCAGGATCGCCTGGGCAAACGAGGCTTTCTCGCGGGGGACGCACCCTGATGACGCCCGCCGAACTTGAGATCGTCTGGTTGACCCTGCGGGTGGGGGCCTTGAGCGTGGCCCTTTCACTCGTGCCCGGCGTGCTGCTGGGCTGGTTGCTCGCTCGCTGGAACTCACCCCTTCGAGCCCTCGTGCAGGGCGTGATCATGCTGCCCCTGGTGCTGCCGCCCGTGGTCACCGGCTACCTGCTCCTCAAGGTCTTCGGAGTGCGGGGGCCGGTGGGCTCGGCCTATGACGTGCTTTTCGGGGGGCGCATCGCGTTCACCACGGCGGCCTGCGTGATCGCAGCGTCGGTCGTGGGTTTTCCTCTGATGGTGGAAAGCATCCGCCTTTCCATTCTGGGTGTCGATCGCCGACTCGAGCAGGTCTCGCGCACACTGGGCCGCGGCCGCCTGGGCACTTTCGCGCGGGTAACGCTGCCCCTGGCCCTGCCGGGCATCGTGGGCGGCAGCGTGTTATCGTTCGCCCGCTCCCTGGGTGAATTCGGTGCCACCATCATTCTGGCCGGAGATATTGAGGGTGAAACTCGCACGATTCCCATCGCCGTCTACAGCGCCCTGAATGCCGTGGATGGCGAGGCCGCGGCCTTGAGACTGGTGCTCGTGAGTGTCGTGATTTCCCTGTTATCGCTTCTGGCGGCCTTTGCCTTCATGAGGCGCCAAAGGACCCAAGTGGCTTAGCGGGAAGAAGGCCCGCGGCGTCGCACCTGAAGGCCCAAGCCCCCGGAGTTGGGGGAATCATGTCCATCGTCGATCTCCAGATTCGTCACGATTTCGGGCGCTTTGCGCTGGACGTCAAGGCGTCAAGCGCGGGGCCAGTGCTTGGCATCTTTGGTCCCTCCGGCTCAGGCAAGAGCACCATTCTCAATGCGATCTCCGGGTTCGTGCACCCGCAGCACGCCCACATCAGCATCATGACGCGGACCGTCTGCCGCACCCCGGGAGGCACGGTGGTGCCGCCCCACCGCCGTGAAGTGGGCTACGTCACGCAGGATGCCTTGCTCTTTCCCCACCTCAGCGTGCGCGGCAATCTGGCTTTCTCCCCTCGCTGCCTCGGGCTCGATTCGCTGGGTGGTAAGCGCGTCCTCGATGTCCTGCGCCTGGCGCCGCTGCTCGAGCGGCGGGTGCAGGAACTCTCCGGAGGCGAGAAGCAGCGCGTTGCCCTGGGTCGGGCCCTGCTTTCCCAGCCTCAACTGCTGCTTCTCGATGAGCCGATGAGTGCCCTTGATTCGCGCCTCGCGCGTGAGGTGCTGGCTCTTCTGATGGAAGTCAAGCGAACCCTGCAGGTGCCGATGCTGCTCGTCTCACACCAGGAGAGCGAAATGGCCGCCCTGGCCGACGACTGCATCCTCCTCGAGAATGGCCGCATCGCGGCCCAAGGCCCGCCCCTGCAGATTCTGGCGCGGCCGGGCCGGCTGGGTGGTCTCGACAACATCCTGCGCCTCGAAGTCGCCCGCCACGAGCCCGAGCGCGGCATTACCTGGCTGGTGCTGCCCGGGCAACAGCAACTGGCCATGCCCCTAAGTACCGCTGCCGCAGGGCAGACCGTGAGCGTGGGTGTTCACGCCGACGAAATCATCCTGTGCCGACAGCGTCCCGAGGGCCTCTCGGCGCGCAATGTCGTTCGCTGCCTGGTGGATGGCCTTGGCGCCGCAGGAACAGACAGCCTGGTCCGCCTGAAGCTGGGTGAGCTGAGGCTTCTGGCACACGTGACCCATGCCGCCGTGGAGGAGTTGGGTCTGCAGCCGGAGGGCGAGGTGTTTGCGATCATCAAGTCAAACAGCGTGATCCGGCTGGCGGTGTGAACTCAGTGCGATTTAACTATTCTTTACTGTCTCCGTATATTTCAATCCATGCGGCGTAAAGTGACACAAATGGCAGCAGTGCGGTCACGGCGTTTAGGGCGGCGCCGCAGCATGGCTGAGAATCGCATCATACAGGCCGACAATCTGGAACTGCTCCGGGCACTTCCGGGCGGTTCTGTGGCGCTGATCTACATTGATCCGCCGTTCAACACAGGCCGTGTGCAGGCGCGCTCCCGGCTCAAAACCGTGCGAGACGACGCCAACCCTGACCGCCGCGGCTTCAAGGGCCACGGCTACCGCACCCAGAAGATGGGCGAACAGTCTTTCAGCGACCGCTTCGAGAACTTCTCGGATTTCATTCGGGCCCGATTGGAAGAGGCCTATCGGGTGCTGCATCCCAATGGGTCGCTGTTCTTCCACATCAACTATCGCGAAGTGCACTACTGCAAGGTGGAGCTAGACCGCATCTTCGGGCGCGAGTGTTTTATCAATGAAATCATCTGGGCCTATGACTATGGCGCTCGATCGCGCTCACGCTGGCCGGCCAAACATGACAACATTCTGTGGTACGCCAAAAATCCCGCGCGCTACACCTTTAACTACGACGCCATGGACCGCATTCCCTACATGGCTCCGTCGCTCGTGGGGGCCGAAAAGGCCAGGCGCGGCAAGACCCCGACGGATGTCTGGTGGCAGACGATTGTAAGTCCCACGGGCAAAGAGAAGACCGGCTACCCGACCCAAAAACCCCTGCCGATTCTGGAGCGCATCGTGCGCGTTCACAGCAATCCGGGTGACACCGTGCTGGATTTCTTTGCAGGAAGCGGAACAACGGGGGAGGCAGCTGCCAGACTGGGGCGCAGTTTCATTCTGTGCGACAACAACCCGCAGGCCATCGAAGTGATGAAGAAGCGCCTGGCCTTCGCCCAGCCGATCTTCGGGTAGCTTCAGGCTGCCAGTGGAATACCTTCCTTCACGGATTTCAGAGCCATGACATCGGCCATATAGGGGTCGTTCATGTAGACGTCGGTGAGTCGCGGTTTGCGCCGGAACCAGTTCCAGAAGGCCAGCTTGCGCCCGAACTTCCAGGCCAGCGAACGGCAAATGGCGCCGAACTTCTCGAGGCCGCCCATCTGGCTCAGGGGCTTGTGCAGCACGCCCAGGCGCGTCAGACGAAGTTCAGTGACAGCGATGATCTTGTCGAGGTATTGGGGCAACTGCCTCATCACGGGGTGGTTCATGTCCACGCGCCGGGCGATCCACTTCTCGAAGCGCTTGATGGCCCAGAGCGAAAGCAGGTGCAGGCCCAGCAGGCGCTTGCGCCACCTGGGGTCGCGCTCAAGCAGCTTCTTGGTCTGATCCTCGCCGAACTCGATGTGCCCTTCTTCCTGGCGGGCGGCGAAGTCCAGGCGCTTGACCATCTTTTCGTCGTCGAGCGTGGCCAGCAGCGCATAGAAAATCATAGCCACGAAGCCCTCTCCCTGTGCCATTTCCAGCGCACAGTGTTCCTCCCATGTCGAGCTCTCGGCGCTGAGCAGTTTCACGACACGATGAACCTTTACCGGCCGCGCGCCCAGCCAGCGGAAGAACTCCTTGAACGCATCGACGTGCTGCAACTCCTCGATGCACTGGCGCGCGAGGAACTTGGCGCTGTCCATGTCCGGGGCCTGCAGAATCCAGTGGCCGATCTGGATGCCGGTGAACTCGCCATAAAGAAACTGGCTCGCAATCCAGGCCAGGAGGTCACGGTCCCTCTCGCGGTCGAACTTCGCTCCTTTGAAGTCAAAGGCCATCTCTTCTCGCGTCAAAAGCATGCATGGCTCCCGAAAATTCATACTTCAAGGAATCGATTGTCGAATGGCGGACGTTGCTTGTCGATTGGGTAATCGAATTGATGAGCTTGAGCGCCCGGCTGCCCCGGCACCCAACCCCAGACGCCACTCCCTGCCGTTCACAGGCGCCCAAAGGCGTGGCTTGGCAATGTTGCGCAGGCGCTTCTCAAGCTACTCCCAGACCACCTTGCTCGCGCTGCTCACGCCTGCGGGCGCCTTCTTCAGTTCGGCAAATTTCGCCGCCTCCGCCACCCCCGGCGCCTTCCTGAACCCCTCCGTAACCAGAATTTCCCACGCCGAAGCCGCGTCTTCGCCCAGCTTGCTCGCGCCGTTGACTTCGGCGCCATAAACGTCCTGCTCGCCGATGCGAAGCATCCGACCGTAGCCCAGGCCCACGCACAGCAGAACCTGCTCCTCGGGAACGCGCGTCTTGTTGTACTCGCGCGCCGTGCGCTGCATGGCCATTGCGCAATTCAGGGCGCTGGCAGGCTTGCGAAAGAGAACCATCATGCTGTCACCTTCGACCTTCAACAGCACGCCCTCGTGCTCTTCGATGTGCGGCGTGAAGATGCGCAAGCTCTCGTAGATGACCTGCAGGAAGTGGGTGATACCGAACTTCGTGACGCCGCGCGAGAACCCGCTCAAGTCCGTGAACATTACGGCCCAGTCTTCGCCAAAAAGATCCCAGATCTTGGCGTCAATGGCCTCCTTGTCGCCTCCGCTGGCGCGGGCGGCCACGAGCTTCTGGAGGCGCTCAGCGGCTGCGCTATAGGTGACGGATCGTGTGCTCGGCAGCAGGACATGGTGCAGCATGGCGGGCTCCGCACGGGTGGCAAAACAGCAGGGTACAACGTGCCGGGCCGGCAAGGCAAAGGCAACCGTCCTGTGGCTCAAGTCGAATACGACTCGACCAGCCACACGCTCTGGCGCGGGTAGACCTCGAAGTCATTGAACAGGGCTGGAACCAGCAGGGTATCCGCGGGCCGCAATTCGTTGGTGTGAATTTCGCCGGCGCCATGCACGATCAGTTCACAGCCGCCCTCGATGCAGGTGAAGATGGTAAATCCCGGCCAGTCCTTCACGTGACGGGCCGCCTTGGACAAACGCAGCGATTGCACGCCAAAGGGCGAACCGATGCAGCGCGCATCTCCGTCGCAGGAGTCCTGTTCTCCGCAGAACCGCGCGAGTTGGGGCGCTTGCAGGGTTTGCAGGCCCTCATCGTGGGAGGCGCGCACCGCTTCGGCGGGCATCAAGGTGAAGTCGCAAGCCTGGAACGCTTGTTCAACCTGCAATTCCCGCGCCTGGCGGCCCAACTCGGGCCAGTCAAAGAACCGCAGCGTGATCCCGCAGTTCTGCTGGATCTCCAGCAGCGTCAGCCCGCCGCCCAGGGCGTGGACCATTCCGGCAGGATTGAGCAGCCAGTCGCCCCGCCGGACCTCACGCGCGTTCATCGTTTCTTGCGGCATCCCCGCTTTGAGGGCCCGCTCAAAGTGCTCCCGCCTCAGTCCCGGCTTCAGGCCCTGATAGATCGTCGCGCCCGGCGCGGCATCGAGAATCAGCCAGCCCTCGGTCTTGCCCCTTGATGCCAGGCGGCCGGCTGCGCCAAATGTGTCCTGTGGATGCACCTGAATGGACAGCGGCTGCGCGGTGTCGATGAACTTCAGCGCCAAGGGAAAATCCTGCAGGCTGCCGCCCTGAGGTCCGAGAATGGCCGGACGCTGCTCTGCCAGAAGCTGGTGCAGGGTCTTGCCGCGCGCGGCCCCGCTGCGAACTTGAGGGGAAGCGCCGGGCAGGTCTGCCAGTTCGATGGATTCGCCAGTGCCCGGTGGAAAGTCTGCGGCGATCGCGGGAAAGAGTTCGGGCAGACGTCGGCCCGCCCAGGGCTTGGAGAGGGCAATGCGGTCAAAAAGGTAAGGGCAGACACAAGCCATAGGGTGACACCAGTACGAGGTCGAGGTCCGGAAGTAAAAGGCAAAGGGGCTGGCTGCCGTTCTGGACAGCAGAACAGGCTGTGTCTTCGCCTTCCTTATCCCATTGTGGCGGTTCGCCTTTCGCATTAGACTCAAATCGATTACAACGAACGCGTTACGATAAAGGGAGCCGCCATGGCAGGCCAACGCCGTCCTACCCAGCCTACGAATCCGATGCTTCGTCAGCCCAGCGGCCGCCAGGCCCCCGCTCCCGCTCCGGAGCTCGATGCTCCCGCCATTGAGGCCGAGGAGGGTTCGAGCCCGGCGTTTCAGGCGCCGCCCATGGGCCAGAACACCATGGTCATCCAGCAGAACGTCCAGCGCAAGTTCAATCAGGCCGTGCAGGCCGACGCCGGGGGAGGCGAAGCGTTCTATGGCGCTTCGCTGCTCAACCAGCTTCTGGAGATTGCCGAGTCAGAAGGCGCATCGGACCTTCACCTCACAGCGGGCGCTCCGCCCGTGCTGCGCATCAACGGCAAGCTCGTTCCGGTCGAGGCCAAATTGCTGACGCCTGACGACACCGAGGCGGGCTTGCGCCAGATTTTGACGGACCGTGAAATGGAGCGGTTCTACGAACACCGCGCCCTGGACTGCACGCACACGACGCCCGACGGCAAGAATCGCTTCCGCGTGAGCGCTTATGTGCAGCGCGGTGCGATTACCGTGGTATTCCGCCGCATCCCCAACCAGGTCATGAATTTCCATCAGCTGGGTCTGCCGCAGGCCGCGGGCAAGCTGCACACGCTCAAGGACGGGTTGATTCTCTGTGTGGGTCCGACGGGCTGTGGCAAGTCCACGACCCTGGCCACGATCATCGACCAGATTAACGAGAACTTCAATTACAACATCATCACAATTGAAGACCCCATCGAGTACGTCCACCGCCACAAGCGCTCGCTGGTGAACCAGCGTGAGCTTTACAGCGACACGAACAGTTTTGCCGAGGCGCTGCACTTTGCCCTGCGTGAAGACCCCAACGTCATCATGGTGGGTGAAATGCGCGACATCGAGTCCCTGCGCACGGCGTTGACGGCGGCGGAAACGGGCCACTTGGTGCTATCGACGCTGCACGCCATCGATACCGTGAACACCATTGACCGCATCTGCGCGATGTTCCCCAGTACGGAGCAGGAGTACATCCGCATGCAGTTGTCCATGGTGCTTCGCGCCGTCATTGCCCAGCGCCTGCTGCCCACGCGCGCCGGCGACAAGCGCGTGATGGTGGCCGAGTTGCTCATGGTGACCACAGCCGTGGCCAACTCCATTCGACTGGGTCAGCCTGCGCTGGTCTATCAGGCGCTGGAAACAGGCGCCCAGCACGGCATGGTGGCCATGGACAAGTCGCTCATCGACCTCGCTCGCAAAGGCGTCATCGACCCCGACGTGGCCATCCGCCAGGCGCGCTCACAGAAGAAAGTGGCCGAGCAACTCGGGCGTGCGGGCATGGTCCAGTAAACAGGAACTCTCGCGCGTCGGCTCGGCCGGCTCACGGCCCCGGGCGCACGAGGTGGTACGCGAGAACCCATGATCAACCTAGATCAGAACGCTACGACTCCCGTCGCCGACGAGGTACTTGCTGAGCTGGTGCGTTGTACCCGCGAGTACGACGGCAATTCCTCCAGCGGGCACTCCATTGGCGTGAAGGCCGGTAGTTTCCTTGACGAATGCCGCAAGCGCGTGGCCAGGGCGCTCAACGCCAAGCTTCCCTCCGAGATCGTCTTTACCTCCGGAGGCACGGAAAGCGATAACACCGCCGTAGAGGGCATCGCCTATGCCATGCAGCAGGCGGGGCGCGGCAACCACCTGATTACCAGTGCGATTGAACACCGCGCGGTCCTGGCACCCTGCGAGTTCCTCACCAAGCACGGGTTTGAGCTTACGGTCCTGCCGGTCAATGAAGTGGGCTGCGTGCGCTTTGAAGACGTGCAGAAGGCATTGCGCCCCACGACGATCCTTATTTCGGTCATGCTGGCCAACAACGAGATCGGAACGATTCAGCCGATCAGCGAGATCTCCAGGCTGGCTCGCGCCCGAGGCATTTGCGTTCATACTGATGCGGTGCAGGCCGTAGGCAAGTTACCGGTGGACGTGCAGGCCCTGGGTGTCCATGCCCTTTCGCTTTCGGCTCACAAATTCTACGGGCCCAAGGGCGTGGGGGTACTTTACCTGCAGCAGGGCACCCCGTTTACGCCCTTCATGCTGGGCGGGACACACGAGCATAATTATCGCGCGGGCACCGTGGCTGTTCCGCAGATTGGCGCACTGGCCAAGGCTCTCGAGTACGCCGAAGGCAAGCGCCAGAAGTACGGCGCTGAACTGCGGCGCCTTCGCGATCTGCTGATCTCGCTGGTGCTTGAGAAGGTCCCGGGCAGCCACGTGAACGGCGATGTCAAGCACTGTACGCCCAACACCGCGAGCATCCGCTTTGACGGCGTTTACGGCGGTCATCTGCTGCGAAAGCTGGATACGCTGGGGGTGCTGGCCAGCGCGGGTTCAGCCTGCATGTGGGAGCGCACCAAACCCAGCCATGTGCTCACCGCGCTGGGCCTGACGGACGAGCAGGGCGGCGGCACGCTGCGGTTTTCGCTGGGTTACGACAACTCCGAAGCCGAGATCCGCGAAGTCGCCAACATCCTGGCCCGCGTGGTTCCTGAAATGCGTCGCAACCCGCCGGCTGAGGTTTCTCCTCCCCTGGCCCGCGCTTCTCATTGACGCCATGCTTTCTACAGGCGGCAGGGACTTTGAGTCCCTGCTTTCTGGCGTGAGTTGTTCCAGAAACAATGGCGGTTGTCCGCTTTAGCCTACTGGGTAAGAATCTTCTCTCGGCGCTGGGCCTGTTCCTGGCGGTACTTCTCGCGCATCGCCACGGCCTCCGCGCGCCGCTTGGCGTCTGGGTCTTCGAGGTACTTCACGCGGTGGTGGTACATGGCGGCCAGGCTCTTGACGAGAGAGTCCTCGACCTTGGCCAGTTCCTGGCGCGTGATGTCGCACTCGTCGAACTGGCCATCGAGCAGCTTGGCCGTGATCGTCTCGCGAACCATGTTGCGCAGATCGTCGGGGTGCTGCAGGCCGCCTGCGAAGCGGCTGCGGGCCGTGGCTTCCACGTGGTCGGCTATCGCGCTGATGGCTGCTTCCTTGGTTTGCGGTTTGGGGCCGGGATAGCGGAACTGCGACTCCAGTATGGTCTCGCCGTCCTTGGCCTGCTGCTTGGCCTTGTAATAGAAGTACTTCACCGTGCTGGTGCCGTGATGGCCGGTGATGAAGTCTTCGATGGCAGAAGGCAGCTTGTGCTTGCGCGCAATCAGAATGCCGTCGGACACGTGGCTGATGATGATCATCGCGCTCATCATGGGGCTCAGCCGGTCGTGGAGAAGCTTGGATTCGGGCTCGTTCTCCGTGAAATACTCCGGCCGCACCATCTTGCCCAGATCGTGGAACATGACACCGACTTCCGCCAGCAGGCCGTTGCCGCCGATGGCCTCCACGGCGCGCTTGGTGAAGTTCGCGACATTGCGAGTGTGCTGGTAGGTGCCGGGCGCCCGCTCCTGCATCATCTGCAGCAGCGGGTGTTCACGTTCCAGCAGCTCAATCAGGCGCAAGTCCGTCGTGATATTGAACAGGCGTTCCAGCACCGGCAGCACGAAGGTCGCCAACACGCCCAGCACCACACCGCGCGCGAGCGACACGCCGATCCATGAAGCCAGCTCGATCCAGTCAGAGGCGTGCCAGGCTCCTGCCAGAAACAGGGCGGCAATGAGGGCGCCCTGCGCGGCACCGCCCGCCAGCCCTACCATGGCCAGCTTGTAACGTGAGCGCAGGTTATTCGTGAATAGGACGGCCGTGAGCGAGCCCACCAGCAGGACCAGCACCGGCAAAGGCTCAAATCGTTCAGCCCTGAGCGCGACCAGCGTCACGGCGATGGCGGCGAACAGCGTGGCATCCAGGGCAAAGCGCTGGTCGAACACCACGGCATATACGATGCCAAACAACATGAGCGGTACGAACCACTCAAAGCGAAGCACACCCAGCTCGAAGTTTCGGGCCAACTGCGCTCCCGCAACGCAAATCAGCAGGGAAGCCCCAAACAAGATCTGCTTGCGACTTTCCTGTAGAAACGCCGGGCGAAATCGCTGCAAATAGAACAGATACATGGCCGCAAAGCAGCCGATGAGCAGTGCGTTGCCGCCCACGATTGCGGGCGTAAGCCCGGTGTAAGGAACGAGTACAATGGCCAGCATCAGCAGCGCAAAGGTGCTGACCGCGGCCAGGCGCACGCTCCAGACTGACCAGTCGATTCTGCGCTGGGCGCGCTCGGTTTCCCCGAGGCGCTGCTCAATGAGCTCCAGGCGCTGGTCCACGATGTCTTGAGTGGCCATTGTCTCCCTCGCGGGCGCCCAACGGCCCCGCCATGCCCTTTACGGCATGGTTCCATAGCACCCAATCACATCGGTTACGTCAAGGTTTGGCTGAAGGGGTCGCCACTGATTTCGCTAACGTTTGGCGCCATGGGGCGTTACACTCCTTGCTTCGCACCCCACAGAGGCAACCCCAGACGGGCCTTGTATGTTTCGATGGACCAATTTCGCTCTCTGCTTTATCTCCCTAAGTCTTTTTTGCTCTGCCCTTTGCGCTGAGAACATTGATTACTTCCCGCGTGTGCGTTCGATTCAGGACCTCGTCGAGCGCGCGTCTGGCAGCAAGTACAAGGACAAGACCACGTTGCTGGGCAACGAGTTGTTTTCATTCGGTGCCAGCGCAGGCTACACCAGTGACTACTACTGGCGCGGCTACCAGCTCTTTAATGAAGACCTCCTGGCTTACGCCGACGGTTATGTAAACATCTATGGTTTCGAGGCCAGCGTTTGGACGATGTACAACTTCAATCGCTCGAACCTGCGCCCCACGGAAACCGATTACCGCTTCCGCTACCAGTTCGAAATCGAAGGCACTATCATTTCGCTGGGTTATACATGGTACGACTTTGCCGGATCCGACGGATCTCTGGGCAAACCCAACCAGGGCTTTGGCAAGAAGGCACCCAAAGAGTTCCCTGACGATCGCTTCCCCAGTTCCATCCATGAGGCGCAGCTAAGCCTCAGCTACTTTCCTTCGGTGCTGCAGGCCGGCGGTGTCAACTTGCTGTTCACGGTCAACGTGTTCCAGCGTCTCGACGATGAGGGCACGCGCATCGAAAGTAGCGTCACGGTCTTTGTGGAAAGCCCGCAGTTCACGATCTTCGGCGATTACTTTTCGATCACGACTACAACAACTTATCAGCACCGCTACCTGACCAATCGTTCGTATTTCCAGGGCCAGACCACGCATGGGCGCCTGGTGTACAACCTGGACAAGTACCGCATCGCCCCGATTTTCTTTGTCATCGAGGGCATCTACTACACGGGGTTCAACAAGGACCTGGTGGACGGTTTCTACTTCGGGGGAAGCATCAACATCCGGTTTTAGAGGGCTGCGGCCGCGCCCCGAAGGGCTGTGACCTCGCAGGGGGCCATCAGCCTCAACTCGCCGCACCCACTACGCCGAGGGGCAGCTCTCGCCAACATGGCTTCAGCGACGCCGCGATCCAGTCCCTTGTCCGCCGTCCGCTTCTTCGTGCTCGGCGTTTTTTCCCGCATAATCCGGCGCGGGTTTTTCCGGCTGGTGCTGCTCTTCTTCCTGCTGTTCTTCCTCGCGCCCATGGTGGCCGTCAACGTGCTGGCCAATCGCAGCACGGGCAACTGGCTGCTGGAGCAGGCCGTTGGGGAGGTCTTTAACACCGAACTGGCGACCGTCGCATGGGACCAGCCATTGACGGAAGTGACTGGACCCGGCCTGTCGCTCATGGGCACGGTGACCTATCGCAACATCGTGGTCAAGCGCCGCCTGCCGCTCTCGCCCCCCGGTACCCGATTCGATTATGCTCTCGTCGAGCTGCCGGAGCTGGTTCTACGCTACGATTTCAAGCGGCTGCCGGGCCTGCCAATTACCCGCGTTGAAGTGCCCAAGCCGGCGTCGCTCTACTTCAATACCCAGGGCGGGCGCTGGCTCGACGCCGACCTCTTCAAACCCGGCGGCGGCGAAGACTCCGGTTTCCCGCGTCTGCCCCAGTTCATTCTGCGTAACGCCCAGGTTCGCGTCCGGGCTGACTCGGTCCTGCGTCCCCCCGAAGACCTGCCCGCTGACGTCGCTGGAGGGCCGCGCGACTGGTATGACTTCTTTGTCAACGATCTGTCGCTGCTTCCCAGTCGCGCCAACCCTGACGCCTTTGATCTGTCCGGTCGTGCATCGGGCATTCCCTTTGGCAGTTTTGACCTAGCGGGCAGCGTGGCCCGTGACGGCAGCCGTGTCGAGGTACTGTTTGCACAGCGCGGGATGAAGCTGGACGGCAATCTGGTCTCGGCCCTGAGTATCGAGGTCAGGCGCATCTATGACCAGTTCCAGATTGAGGGTGTAGCGGACATCGCCTGCCGCCTCGTGATTCCCGAGAAGAAGCCCCTCGACTTCCAGGCCGACATCGACATCTATGATGGGCGCCTGTGCTTCGTGGGCTTTCCACTTCAGGTGACGCCGGCCACGGCGCGTCTGCACGTGCACAACAACCGCGTGGTTATCGAGGCCATCCGTGGACGTCGCGACAGCGCCTCGGTCCTCGTGACTGGAGAGGTCAGCAACATCGGCAGCATTGGCGAGAACCTACAGGTCAGCGTGGACATCCGTGACCTCTTGGTCGACGAGCGCTTCAGGTTGGGCCTGCTGGAGGCGCGGTTGCAGCCGGGCAATGAAAACCCGGAGACTGGTCGGCCATGGCCCGCCGAAGCCTGGACACCCGCCCTGATTCCGCCGCGCGCGCGCTGGGAAAGCGACGCCGAATGGCGGCGCCGTCAAGGTTATCCAGAGTGGCCGGGACAGGACATGACGGCCGGCGGAGTGGTCTACCCGAATCTCGATGCAGTGCTTCCCTTTGTGGCGCGCGGATTTGTGCCCACGGGCTACTGCAACTTCCGCCTGGACACGCGAGAAACCTGGAAGGGGGGTTACGAATCCATCAAGCTGCCCGATGGCCGGACGACGCAAAAACGCATCACGGACCGTGACCAGAAGTGGTGGGTCTATGTGCGCGATGCCTCCGCCTGTTACGTCGGATTGCCCGAGCAGAATGAGGGAGGCTTCCCTATTCCCATCTATCGTGGGTTTGGCGTGGTTGAGGGTACGGTCAAGTCCGGGACGCCCAGTGTGTTTCTGGTGCGCGGTTACAACGCCGACGAACTGGCCCGCATTCCAGAAGCTGAAGAGCGAGGCATGCGGCCTTCCTCGTTCTTGTCGGCGGAGCGATCCAAGCCCGGGCAGCGGGTAAACCTGCGTGCCACGTACCGCGATCCGGAAATGGGTCCACCGGATCTCGTCCTGAACATCAACAGCGAAGGCATCGACGTTGATGAGACTTTCAAGGACGCCCTGCCCAAGAACATCCGTGACATTGTCGAGACCTTCCAGCCCCGGGGCCGGGCCGATGTGGAGTCCGCCGAGGTGAAGATCATTCCGGCCTTGGACAAGATTGACTATCAGTTCACGATCAAAGCCAAGGGTGTGATGGCGCGCTATCAGTTTGAGGGCGCTTCGAGGCCTGTGGAGTTGTCTGACATTCAGGGCAACTTGCGCATCAACAACATTACGGGTGTGGTGGAAGTTTCCAGCGTGCGCGGACGCCTTGCCGGCAGCCAGGTGTACCTTGATGTCACCTACCGCGTCGGAGAGCGGGATCCGGCTATTTCGTTTTCTGCCGGCGCTGAGGACTTCGCCATCGTTCCGGTGATCGCGGACATGCTTCCGCCGCAGTTATCGCAGGTGTTCACTGACTTCGAGCCCGCGGGCAACATCCTGCTGCGGGTGGCGGGAACTCGGGATGTGCCCGGTGAGGCCAATCGCATCGGCACAGAGGTGTCCTTTCGCGGTGGATCAGCCCGCTACGTGAAGTTCCCTTACCTGCTGACTTCCATGACCGGCCGGGTTTTCGTCGAGATTACCGACGGTCAGGTCGTTGTTTCACTGCAGGAATTGGGCGGCACGGGCAGCAGCAAGGACAGTTCGATTCGCGTGGGAGGGCACGTTCAGGTGCCGCTGGCGCAGGAAGGCGCCGAAGCGGGCAAGGTGCGTTATGACCTGCACGTTCGGGCGTCGCGGATCAACATAGACGATGCGCTGATCGATGCCCTGGTCGAGTTGTTCCGCGAGAAAGGCCAAACCGAGAAGCCCGCTGTTGTGCGATTCATCGAAGATCTGAATATCACCGGCACCATCGGCATCGACGCGCGGCTGGCGGCCACCGAACAGGGTGAAAATGTCTGGGGGGTGGAGATATCGCTCGAAGGCTGCGCGATGAACTACACCAAGTTTCCCTATCCCGTCAGCGACCTCACCGGAACCGTCATCATCGACGGGACAGATCTGGAGTTTCAGGGCGTGCAGGGCCGCGCCGAAGGCCAGGGAAAGGTGATGCTGACCGAGGCCTCATACGCAGCCGAGCAGGGTTGGCGCGTTGCCCTCAGCGCTCGCACTGTGCCCTTCACCGCGACCCTGCGCAATGCGTTGCCTCAGGCGCTTATGGCGCGCTTTGACGCGGCCAAGCCTGATGGCGTATTCGACATCGACATCGCGCTTCAGGGCAAGGACGAGGCTTTCTCCTTCCAGTGCGCCATGGACCTGCATGACACCAGCCTCGATCTGGGCCTGCATTTCGACAAAGTCAACGCGAGGGTGGACTTTTCCGGCCTGTTGCAGGGCGACAAGCGCCGCGCCAATGGCAGCCTCAGGGTGGACAGCCTTCTATGGAAGGATGCGCGCTTCAACGACCTGACTACAAGTGTGCAGTTCGTGAATGACCGCCTGGTCCTGCCCAATCTCCGCGGACTGGTCTACGGAGGAAGTGTGGAGGGATCCTTGAGCGTGACAGAGGCCGGCTACGAAGGCCAGGTACAGGTGCGCGGCGCGGATTTGGGCGAACTCGGACGCACGGCATTTCCTAAGGCCGGCCAGCTCCAGGGCGCCATTGACGGGGAACTGGTCTTCTACAGTCAGCCGGACCGCAACGGCCAGATTGGCCGCGGCCGCGTGGATGTGGCTGCGTTTGATGCAACTTCCTCCGATCCCAAGCGCCGAGAGGCCAAGCTGGCCGAAGTGCCTCTGTTCAGCCAGATATTTGCGACTACCAAGAACCCCCAGAATTTTGACGAGGGCCACGTCTTCTTCTGGCTGGGGCCGGACCGCCTGACCATCCGTGAGATGGACTTCGTCAGCGATGCCGCGCGCGTCGAGGTTTTCGGAGGCGATGACGAGAACTACATCATTTACGACACGGCCGAGATGCGAATGAAGCTTTTCTTCACGATTGCGCCTCGGGCGCCGACCATCCCAGGCATTCAGCAGATCTTCGACCTGCTCAAGCAGATTCTGTTTCCCCTGTACGTGACGGGCACGCTCAATTCGCCGAAAGTCGAACCGTTCAGCCTCGAGCAGAAGGATCTGGATTCGCAACGTGACCAGTTCCCGCGGCCTCCTCGGGAGAACTGAAATGCGCCGCCAAGATTCCCGGGCTCATCGTGTCCGGCGTGCCCAGCACGGGCCGGGCGAGGTCCGCATAACGGCGGGGGAGTTTCGCTCGCGCGCGTTGATGTGCCCGGCCACCGGGCTGGTGCGACCCATGCTCAACAAGGTGCGCCAGGCCATGTTCAACGTGCTGGCCGATGACGTAAAGGACGCTGTGATCTGGGACTGCTTTGCCGGCTCGGGCCTGCTGGGCTTTGAGGCGCTTTCGCGCGGCGCCGCCCACTGCGTCTTCGTTGAGAGCGATCCGCGGCATATCCAGATTATCGAGGCCAACGCACGGGCCCTGGGTGTCAGGCCCCGCTGCACGGTACTTCGGGCTGACCTGTTCTCGCTGGTCAACAGCGGGCGCTCCCGGCTTGAACACGCCCCGGCGGGTATTGTGTTCTTGGACCCGCCCCATGCCATGATTGCTGACCCGGAAGCCGGGCCCTTCTGGCCCTGGCTTGAGAACCTGCATCTCACGCCGCTGGTGAACGGGTTCACGCTGCTCGTACTCGGTCATCACGGCCAGCTGGATTTCCCTGCGGAGGTCGGTGCCTGGCGCAGGGCGGAATCCCGTCGCTACGGTAATGCAGCTTTCACGTTTCTCGTGCGTCAGGATCATCCCGACGAAGAAGAAGGCTGAACGCTCAAGCTAGAACCGGCCTTCACCATCGCTTGACCCTGTCCAACCCGCGGCCTGGAATCCAGAATTCATCCATGTCAGTCTCTTCTCTGATCGGTTTGACCCTTCAACAGCTCCGCGATGAGGTCGTCGCGCTGGGCCACAAGCCATTCGTGGCCAAACAGCTCGCGCAGTGGCTTTACCAGAGGCGGGAAACCGATCCCGCGCGCATGACCAACCTGCCGCGGGAGCTTCGCAAGAAGCTGGCGGAGCAACCCCTGCTTACCAGCACGGTGATCACCACAGAAGACAGCGGCGAAGGCACCACCAAGCTGGCAGTGCGCCTGCATGACGGGACCATCATTGAGTGCGTGTTGATGGAGGAGGACGGCGAAGACGGTTCGCCGCGCCTGACTGCCTGCATTTCCACGCAGGCGGGGTGTGCCATGGGCTGCCGCTTCTGTGCCTCGGGTGTGCTGGGCCTGAAGCGGCACCTTTCGCCGGGCGAGATTCTCGAGCAGTTCTACCACATCGATCAGGTACTCAAGCGCAAAGGCCTGCCGTGGCTGACCAATGTCGTGGTCATGGGCATGGGCGAGCCTCTGCACAACTTCGACAACCTGATGCAGGCACTGACGGTTCTGAACGCGGACTGGGGTTTTGGTGTTGGTGCGCGGCGGATCACAGTCTCAACGGTCGGCCTGCCGGATAAGATACGCGAACTAGCCAGTCAGGGGTTCCAGTTCAACCTGGCGATATCCCTGCATGCAACCAGCGACGAGCAGCGCACCAGGCTGATTCCAACCAACGTCGCCACCGGTCTGAAGAACATCATCGACGCCGCGGCGGATTACTTCCGCCAGACGCGCCGTGAGGTCACGTTCGAGTACACGCTGGTGGGGGGCGAAAACGACAGCGCCGCGGACGCCGGCCGCCTGGCCGCGCTGCTGCGGGACTTTCCACGGGCCAACGTGAACCTCATTCCCATGAATCCTGTAGAGGGAAGCGGATTGAAGGCGCCCGGCACCGAATCAGTGGAGGAGTTCAGTCGCGCCTTGCGGGCAGCCGGCGTCAATGTGCACGTACGGCGCAAGCGCGGGCGCAGCGTGCAGGCCGCCTGCGGACAGTTGCGCCTGCGCCTGGAGCAAAGCAGCTGACGGCGGAGCGTCGCGGGACGTCCGAGCAAGCTTGGCTACGGTCCATTCAGAACTTAGAACTCACTCTATGGCCAAAGTCTCCGACGCGTTCAGCGGAAAGCTCCTCGAGGCTCTCAACCGCTTCGATCTCAACTTCAAGGCCCTGACCTCCTCCGGTGAGCGCGGTGAACGTCGCTCCAAGCGGCGCGGGCAAAGCGTGGAGTACGCCGATCACCGGGAGTACACCCACGGCGATGATCTGCGCCGCCTCGACTGGCACGCCTACGCGCGGCTGGAGCAGATGCTGATTCGGCTCTATGCGGCGGAAGAGGTGCTGCCCCTGGAGGTCATCATTGATCTGTCCGCGAGCATGGACTTCGGCACACCCACAAAATACGTCGCTGCGGCCCGTATTGGCTGCTGCCTCACCCAGATAGCCCTGAACAAGGGCACGCCCACACGCTGGCGCTTTGCCATGACCCGACCTCTGGAGCCCCTGATGTTGAGAGGACGAGGCGACCTGCCCAAGGTCTTGGGCGTGCTGGATGAACTGGAGCCCGAGGGGCAGGGCGCATTGGCCGAGGCCCTGCGGCGCAGCGCGCAGCAGGGGCCGCGCCGCAAGGCGCTCATCGTACTGACCGACGGCTATGATCGAGACCTGATCCGGCCGGCCCTGCGAGCCCTGCGCGCGGCCGGCACGGAGATACATCTCGTGATGGTGCTCGCTCCCGAGGAGACCGAACCCCAGGACCGAGGGGAGTTCACGTTCATCGACGCAGAAACGGAGCGTGAGTCGGTGCTGTCGCTTGATGGCCGCGCCCTGTCGCGTTACATGGAGCTGCTCGCGGGTTACCGTTCGGAGTGGGCGGAGTTCTGCCGCTCCAGTGGCATTGCCCTGCTGGAGATCTCCAGCGCCGCGAACATTGATGCGGCGCTGTTCAAGGATCTCGCTCATGGTGGCCTGATCAGTTGAGCGGGCCGGAGCCCCCTACAACTCGGCGCGCTGCCACCGCGCCCACAGGTCACGGGCAAGCCACGAGGCATTCTCGTGTATCCCCAGCTTCGAGAAATGGCCCAGGGTGTTGCGCACATCGCGATCGAGCAGCGCCCGCGCGCTCGGGTTGAAACGCGGGTCCACGGCCTGCGGAAAGTCGATGATGCGCAGGGGGTCCTCCGAATTGTCGGCATCCACCAGAATGTTGTAGGGCGACAGGTCCCCGTGAACAAGGTTCGCGCCCAGCATCATTTCGATGTTCGCCTTGAGCAGGGCCCAGATATCCCGGGCCTGCGCTTCCGTCAGCCTGGCGTTCTGCAGCAACGTCGCTGCCGCGCCCTCACGGCCATAAAACTCCATGAGAATAGTCGGTCCTACCTGCTTGATGGGCTCCGGCACATAGACGCCTGCCTCATACAGGTTCTTCATGTTCTCGAATTCCGTGCCCACCCATAGCCCGAACTGAACGCTCTGGCCGAACTCGGTTTTCTGCTCAAACGCCCGCGTGACGCGGTTGTTGCGGTACAGCCGCGACTCCTGATAGGCCGCGTCTCGGCGGAAACTCCGCTTGGTCAACTCCTTGTAGACCTTCAACGCGAAGTAATCGCGGCCTGTGTCCGGATGAGCGCGGCACACGTAAACCGTCGCTTCCTTGCCGGATTTGACGGGGTATAGCACCTCGGTAATCAGCCGGACGCCGACCAGAAAGTCGACGTGTGGCTGGACCGCTTCTGAAATAGACATGGCTGGTAAATTCCTGGATTGGCGCTTGGGCGCCGGGTAGGGACGGGGCTTTGCCACGTCCGGCCGAAATGCAACGACGAGTTGACACGCATGAGTGCCCTCCTGAGTTCGATGAGTGGTTGGAAAAGCAGAAGGGCCAGCCGCGCGGCTGGCCCCTGACAGATCAAGGCAGACCGGTGGCTAGGACTTCATGCTCGCTAGAACAATGGCCATAGGTCGCTCCCGTTGGGAAGGACATCAATTTAGCGTCGGCTCTCGGCAGGTCAACCACTGTTGCCCCAGCATGCCTTCGGGGTACAATCTGGAGTTCAGTACTCCAAATTGGCGGGAGCGGCTATGGCGCAGGGCATCAGGCTGACCATCAACGGCAAGGTCTGCAGCGGTGAGCAGGGGGAAACGATTCTTCAGGTGGCTCGCCGTGAAGGCATCTACATTCCCACCCTTTGCCACGACGACCGCCTGAAATCCATCGGAGCCTGCCGAACCTGCATCGGTGAGATCGCCGGTGTCAAGAATCTTCAAAGCACCTGCACCTACCCGGCGTCCGACGGGATGGTCGTGGACACCGAGAACGCCCGCGTGAAGAGCGTACGCAAGGTGGTTTGCGAGCTTTTGCTGAGCGATCATCCCGCCGAGCTCAAGCCGGGCGAGCAGGTGCAGCCGCGCGAGAACGATCTGCTTTCCGTATGTTCGCACAGCGGCGCCATGGAGTCGCGCTTCCGCACGGGCCGCACCAGCGAGGCCCGCGTTGACGTCTCTCACCCCTTCATCGCTTTTGATGACGACAAGTGCATCAACTGCTTCCGCTGCATCCGCGGCTGCAATGAGGTCCAGGGCGAAGACGTGCTGACGATGGCGGGGCGCGGCTTCTCGGCCTTCATCGCCAATGACTACAATAAGAACTACCTCGACAGCACCTGTGTGAGCTGCGGCCAGTGCGTGCAGCAGTGTCCCACAGGGGCTCTGGAAGACAAGACGCTGCTCGAAAAGGGCAAGTGGGACAAAGAAGTCAAAACCACCTGCGCCTATTGCGGCACTGGCTGTTCCATGATCGCCCGCGTGAAGACCGAGACCAACGAGGTGGTCAGCATCCGCGGCAACGACAAGTCGCCCGTCAACTACGGCCATCTCTGCGTTAAGGGGAGATATGCCTACTCCTACGGGCGCCACAAGGAGCGCCTGCTGCATCCCCTCGTGCGCGAGTCGCGCGACCAGCCCTTCCGCCGCGCTTCCTGGGAGGAAGCCGTCAGCATGGTGGTGCGCAACCTGAGGCGCATCAAGGATAAGTACGGACCCTCGGCCTGCGCCGGCATTTCGTCGTCACGCGCCGCCAATGAAGAAAACTACCTTTTCCAGAAGTTCGTGCGCACCTTCTTTGGCACGAACAACGTCGACAACTGCTCGCGCGTGTGCCACTCGCCCACGGCCTATGGCCTGCGTGAAGCCTATGGCGAAAGCGCGGGCACGGGCGGCTACGAAGACATCGAATTGGCCAAAGTCATCCTGGTGATTGGCAGCAATCCGACCGAGGCCCACCCGATTCTCGGCGACCGCATCCGCCAGGCCGCGCGTCGCGGCGCCAAGATGATCGTGATTGATCCTCGCCGCACGCAAACCGCGCGCGAAGCCGACCTGCACCTGCCCGTTCGCCCGGGCGGCAACGTGGCCATTCTCAATGCCATGGCGCACGTCTGCGTGAAGGAGGGGCTCATCGACAGGGAGTTCATCGCTCGGCGCACCAAGGGCTTTGAACAATTGGCGGCCGTGCTGGAAAAGTACGCGCCAGAAGACGTCGCAGCCCTGACCGGCGTCGACCCCGAACTCATCCGTCAGGCCGCCCGACTCTACGGCGGCACGGGCGGCCAGAGTGTCATCCACTACGGTCTGGGCGTGACGGAGCACAGCCACGGGTCCGACGGCGTGCTCTGCATTGCCAATCTTGCGACCATCACCGGCAACGTGGGCAAGCCCGGCGCCGCAGTGATTCCCATGCGCGGCCAGAACAACGTGCAGGGCTCCAGCGACATGGGTGCGCTGCCCCAGACCGTCACGGAGTACCAGAAGCACAACGACCCCGTCGTGCGCGAGCTTTACAGAGCGGTATGGGGCACCGACCTGCCGACCGACCCCGGTCTCAAGCTGCCGCAGATGTTTGACGCCGCAGTCGAGGGCAAGCTCAAGTTCCTCTGGATCATCGGCGAAGACATTCTCCAGAGCGATCCGGACAGCAATCACGTTGAGGCCGCGCTGGATGCCGCGGAGTTCGTCGTGGGTCAGGACCTGTTCCTGAACGAGACGAACAAGAAGGCTCACGTGATCTTCCCCGCAGCGAGTTTTCTCGAGAAGGAGGGAACGTTCACCAACGCCGAGAGGCGTATTCAGCGCATCCGCAAGGCGGTCGAGCCGCCGGGAGAGTGCAAGAGCGACTTCGAGATCATCCAGCAGGTGGCCAATGTCCTGGGTGCGAACTGGAACTACACGCCGGCCAGCATCGTGAGCGAGATTGCCCGGGTTACCAAGGTTTGGGCGGGCGTGACGTTTGATCGCCTGGATTCCAGCGAGGGCATGCAGTGGCCGGTCTGGGACGGGCAGCACGAAGGTTCACGCCGCTTGCACACCGAAAAGTCGATGCACAAGGACGGGCTGATCAAGCTGCATGCCCTTGAATACCATCCGCCGGGCGATGAACTGAGCGAAGAGTATCCCTTCGAGCTGACCACGGGTCGCAAGCTGGAGCAGTACAACGTGGGCACGCAAACGCGTCGCACGGGTATCTCGGTCTACGACACGGAAGACCGGCTCGAGATTCACCCCGAAGACGCCAAGCGCCTGGGCGTGCTGGAAGACGACTGGGTCGAAATCAAGAGCCGCCGCGACGCCATACGGTTGCGCGCGCAGGTCACGAACCGAATTCGCGAAGGCACGGTGTTTACGACCTTTCACTTCCCGGAGACGGCGCTCAATCGCATCACGAGCGGGCACCACGATGGCCCGACGATGTGCCCGGAGTACAAGTTCACCGCGGTCAGTGTCATGCGCGTCGGGGGCCGAGAAGAGCCGGCGGAGAAGCACCAGCACGGCGCAGTGCCCCTGAGCGGGGAGGTGCCGGTTGAAAGTGAACGCGCGTTTGAGGTCCACGTGCCGGCGGGGGCAGCGAGAAGGCAGTGATCACGTGGCCTGTGGGCACGATACTGCCATGCCTGCGGTAGACCACGTCAGTGAGATGCCGGGTCTGCCGCGCTCCGGGTCAGGATGGTGGTGCCCCTGACCGTTTCAAGATTCTGCGCGGACCATTGTGGAAACTCTTCGGCCCAGCGATTGACGACTTCCGCGAAGTCCGGCCAGCGCGAGTCATCGCAGATGATGAGAGCTTCAGGCGCCAGCCTCTTATCGAACTCCGGAAGGGCCGGGTAGCGGCACTTCATGTCATAGGGGCCGTCCACCAGCAGGAGGTCGGCACATGTGACATCCTGATAAGCCTGGGGCGAGTACCAGCGCATCACTCCTTCTTTGACCTTGAAATCCTGCAAGGGGGCATGGCGAAACTCGACGATTGAACTCAGTCCGTTTGCCTCCACAAGCCTGCGGGTTGCCGCCAGATAGTCGGCGTCATTCTCGATGGACAGCAACCTCCCTCCCAACCCCAGCTTCTGGAGGGCAAGCCCTGCTGCCAGCGTGGACATTCCTGAACCGAACTCCACCACGAGCTTGGGCTTTCGCGTCAGCACGGCGGTGACCACGTGTGACAGCAGGTCAGGCGCGGCAGCGACCGGCGTGAACTCCGGAAAGGGGACCTTGGGCTGCAGCACTGCCACGAGTGACTGTAGGTGGAGGGCCTGCCGGTGCCGCGATTCCAGGTCTAGGCTCAGGCAACGAAGCTGCTGCTTGACTCGCTCGTGATGTGAGGACTGCCGTCGAAGCACCTCGGCTAGAATCAATCCGTTGGCGGCCGACAATTCCAAAGCCCCAAAGGCCCACCAGCGGTTATCCAGAGCCACACCAAGAACCAAGAAGAGCACGGAAAGCGCGAGCACGCCTGCGACGATCCAGTGGGGCGCCCTGGACTTGTGTGGCTTTGATGAGGAGGCGGGTTTCACTTGGAGAAATCCGAACTAACGTGTGCAGCAGTGAAGCTTAGCGGTCCGCGACAATCATGACCAGCCCAACGAATGGCCGATTGGTGAGCGTGGTGGTTCCGACCTATCAGAGGCCGCACCTGCTGCCTCGCGCCATTCGGTCCATATTGGACCAGACGTATCGTCCCATTGAAGTCATTGTAGTCAACGACGGCAGCCGAGATGAAACGGACACCGTCATCGATGGATTGAAGGTGGAAGCGGATTCCAGAGGCCTGTCGCTGGTGCCGCTTTCCAAGTCTAATGGCGGCGTATCCAGCGCGCGCAATGCCGGGCTGAAGCGAGTCGCTGGAGACTTTGTCGCGTTCCTCGATGACGACGATTATTGGTATCCCGAGAAGCTTTCAAAGCAGATGCAGGCCATCGCTGAAAGCGGGGTGAGCGCCTGCTGCTGCCTTACAGACTGCACGACGGAACAGGGGCCGGCCACGCACCCAAGAACCCCGGCACAGCTTCTTCGCGGCGCAGCGGGCCCGTCTTTTGTCGCTGGCAAGTCTTACGCCTGGATCAATTCGATTGTCGTGCGGCGAGACGTCGCGGAGCGTGCGGGTGATTTTGACGCCCGCCTACCCCATGTGCAGGATGACGAGTGGATCGCGCGTCTCTGCTTTGAAGCGCAGTTCTGCACCGTGGGAGAAGCCCTGTGCCGCTGGACGTACACGCCCGTATCACTTACGCGATTGTTCGGCATTGAGCAGCTCATCAAGCGCGACGACGAATACCGGCTCATGCTGCGCCTGATGCGGGACTCCTGCAAGTATCGGCCAGGGTGGGAGGAACAGGCCTGGCGCGGGCGCGTGGCGCGAGACTTTGACCAATTCGTGAAGCATCGACTCTACGCCGGGGATCTCGCAGGGGCCCGAAGCGTGCTCGTGGAAGCGTACGAACTGGTGGGAGCCGCGGCTGTCCGGCGGTCCCGCGCCAAGTATCGTAAGGCCTGGCTCCTGTCGTGGTTTGGGATGCGCCTGCCCCATCCCAAACACGATGACCTGACTGAGATCCGAAGATAGGACGTAACCTTGAGTCTCGTCTCCGTCGTCATGTGTACCTACCGCAGGCCTCACCTGCTGCCGCGTGCGGTTGACTGCGTGATCGCGCAGACTCACCGTCCCCTGGAGCTCGTGCTGACTGACGACGGAAGTGAAGATGACACGCCGCGCGTGATGGAGGAGCTGGCAGGAAAGTGCGGCGCAACAGGTGTAAGCGCAAACTTCGCGATGAAGCCCAATGGAGGCGTGGCCAGCGCTCGCAATGCGGGCATGGGACGCGCTCGAGGCGACTACGTGGCGTTTCTGGATGACGATGACACCTGGCAGCCGCAAAAAATCAGCAAGCAAATGGCGGAGTTGGAGCGCTGCGGCGCTGACGCGTGCTGCTGCCAGTTTCTTCAGGTGCGCGAGAAGGATGAACGGCACATGCCTCCCTCTCCGGATCAGCTGCTTCGAGGGCGGGGGCCATCGGCGTACATCACGCGCAGCGCAGACGCCCACATCAACAGTATCGTCGTCAAGTCAGAGGTTGCCAGGCGTGTCGGACCGTTCGACGAAACGCTGCGCGTGTACGAGGACTTCGACTGGATTGTTCGCCTGCTATGCGAGGCGGATTTTACGTGCGTGCCTGAAGTGCTTGGACGCTACGAATACACAGCCGGCTCGCTGTTCAAGTTCAAAGGCTATGAGCAGCTGTTATCCCGCGATGAAATGCAGGAGAAGGCTGTGCTGGGAGTGCGGGAAAAATGCCGCGCCAAGTCAACTTGGGATGATTCTGCCTGGCAAACGCGTGTGGCACAGGACTTTGACCAGTTCATCAAGCACAGGCTTTATGCCGGTGAACTGGGCGCGGCCAGGCTGCTCTACGACAGGGCGCTTTCACTGGGGGCTTCACCGAAGCTGTTGCAGGGCGCGCGTCGCAAAATGCGCAAGGCCTGGTGGCTGTCCCTGCTGGGCTTGCGACTGAAGCACCCCAAGTTCGGGCAGATCGTGCAGGTGAAGGGATGAACGCGCTGGTTTCAGTCATCGTGCCTACCTACAACCGCGCCCAAATCGTTGTGCGCGCCCTGGACTCTGTATTGGAGCAGACGTGGCGCCCCATTGAGTTGATCGTTGTCAATGATGGCAGCCCCGATGACACGGCTCAGGTGCTGGAGGCGGCACAAAGCAGATCCATCGCAGCCGGCGTGGCGCCGCGATTCATCAGCAAACCCAACGGCGGCGCAGCAAGTGCGCGCAACGCGGGCCTGCGCGCAGCCACAGGCGAGTACATCGCCTTTCTGGATGACGATGACCTCTGGCGGCCTCAAAAGCTGGAGCGACAGTTGGCGGCCATGCGCGACTCCGGCGCCGATGCCTGCTGCTGCTTTGTTTCCCGCCACGGCGGCAGGCACAAGCGCTCGCCGGCGTCGGAGGAAGCACTGCTGCGGGG
>JABARW010000055.1 GCA_019186845.1 Planctomycetota bacterium
AAATCCCCTCACCGGCGACCGCAAGAACGTGTGCAAGGCCTTCTTCAGCTTTGTCGCCCTGGACGGTGACAGCCAGCCGACTCCGATCACACCCGTTGAACTTGAGACGGACCAGGACCGCCAGCTCAACGCCGAAGCCCAGGCGCGTTATGACGCCCGCAAGAAGGGCACCTCTGACTCGCGCCGGATCGTGAAGAAGTAGCTTCTAAAGCCGTTTCGCCTGGCCCTCAGACAGTTCCAGCTCATAGGACTCTGCTTCATCGGGCCGCAGGGAAAGCCGCGCTCCGTCCTGGGAGTAACTGCCCTGCTCGACACGCCGGACCTGGCCCCGATCGCCGCTGACTTCGCCCTCGAAGCTCAGGTAGAGCCGTCGGTGGGGTTCCAGTTCGCGCCAGGGGCAGCTTTCGCCGGCGGCGGCGAGGCGCTGCGCAAGTTGGCAGGCGCGAAGGCGCTCCTGGCCCAGGACCTCCAGCAAAAGGTCAAAGTGCACGCCGCCATTGACGCTATGGGCCAGAATCACGTATCTCAGGGCCATGAGGCGCATCTTACTCACGATTGAGTTCCACGGCGGCAGCTTCTTTGGCTGGCAGCGCCAGGGCGCGGCCCGCACGGTGCAGAGCACGCTGGAAGAAGCAGTGCGCGACCTCGTCGGCCACGAGGCAACGATGCACAGCTCAGGTCGCACGGATCGCGGCGTCCACGCACTGGCCATGGCAGCCCACGTTGACCTCGACTCCCGACTGGACCCGGCAAGCATCATGATGGCGCTGAATGCCCGTCTGCCTCAGGATTGCAAGGTCCGCCGCGCGCAGGAGGTGGACCCCCGCTTCCATGCGCGCTTTGATGCCCTTTCCAAACTCTACCGCTACAGCTTCGTCCTGGGCCGCGCGCCAAGCCCCCTGCTGGCAGACCGCGCCTGCCACATGCCAAGACCCCTGGACGTCTCAGCCATGGCCCATGCCGCCCGACTTTTGATGGGCCGCCACGACTTCGCCTGCTTTGAGTCCAGCAGCGACGAAGCGGGGGATGACGACGGATTGGACATCACCGCTGACCGCTTTGGTCCCGCCGCCCTTGCTTCCGGTCACAGCGCCCCGCCGCCATGGCGCAAGCCCCGGCCCAGGGGCTCTGTACGCAACCTTATGGCCCTGGAAGTCCGCCGCGTAGGGCGACTCGTACAGATTGAGGCCAGCGCCGACGGCTTTCTGCGCGGCATGGTTCGCGGCATTGCCGGCACCTTGGCCCAAGTGGGTTTAGGGCGGCAAGAGCCGGCTTGGGTGCTCCAAGTTCTGGCAAGCCGGGACAGGCGCAAAGCGGGGGCCAACATGCCCGCGGAGGGTTTGACGCTGGTTCGAGTCGTCTATCCCCCGGAAGCCCTGAAGTGGCCGCTATAAACTGCCGTCCTTGACACACTTAGGTTGGCGGTTAGGCTCACACCATTGCTCCACACCGGCAGGCATCCCAACTCTTGGCGTGACCGAAAGTTCTGAGCGTGAAGGCACTGGTCTCTGACATACACGCCAACTTGGCCGCCTGGGAAGCCGTGGAGAAGGACATCAAGTCCCACGGCATCACGGAAATCTATTCCTTGGGCGACCTTGTGGGCTACGGCCCGCAGCCCGTCGAGATTGTCGACGCGGCCATGAACTTCCAGGTGAACCTGATGGGCAACCACGACGAAGCCGTGGTGTTTGAGCCCGTGGGCTTCAACTACCGCGCCCTGACGGCAATCCGCTGGACCAAGAAGCTGATGGAGCCGGGCTTCTTTGGCCTGAAGAACAAGAAGCGCATGAGCTTTCTCAAGGCGCTCAAGCTCACCCATCGCGAGGACGGTTGCCTCTTTGTACACGGCAGCCCGCGAGAGCCTACGACCGAATACATCCTGCGGGGTGACTGCGACAATGCCCAGAGCGGTTACCCTGAAGCCGTGGAGAAGATGAAGCAGATCTTCAGCGCCATTGATTCCGTCTGCATCGTCGGCCACACCCACATTCCCTGCGTGATGGGCGAGGATTTCAGCTATCGCAGCGACCGCGATCTCGGCTACGAGTTCACCGTCGAGAAAGGCAAGAAATTCGTGCTCAACGTGGGCAGCGTCGGCCAGCCGCGCGACGGCGACACGCGGGCCTGCTATGTGATCTGGGACGGGCCGAAGTTCATCTGGAGACGTATCGAGTACGACGTGAAGAAGACCGTTGCGCTGATTCGTGCCATCAAGGAAATTGACAGTTACAACGCTGACCGGCTCGAGAAGGGCCAATAATCGGGGGTTGCCAGTGAAACTGACCATCGTTGCCAAGCACGCGAAGATCACGGATGCCATCAAGGAATACGCCGAGGACAAGGTGGAGCGTCTCGAACGCTTCTTCGACCGCATCAACAGCATCCATGTCACGCTGGACAAGCAGGGCGATTCCAACCGGTGCGAAATCGAGATCGCCGCGGCGCGCCACGGCCACTTTGTTGCCTCGGTGACCAACACCGAAGACATCCACGCCGCCATCGACCTCTGCCTGGACAAGTCGGAGCGCCAGCTCAAGAAGCTCAAGGAGAAGATCCGCGGCCACAAGGGCACCGAAAAGCGCAAGAAGCTCGGCCGCGACGTCAAGCGCCAGACCCAGCGCCTGCCCAAGGACGAGACCTACGAGGACGCGGTCAACGAATAGCCCCGAGGCATGGCCCTGTTCCCCAGACTGTTCCGGCGTTCTCCCACCGTGGTAGCCATCGGCGGGGGCACCGGTGCGTCTTGCCTGTTGCGCGGCCTGAAGGAACACACCGACAAGCTGACCGCCATCGTGACGGTGGCCGACGACGGTGGCTCTTCGGGGCGCCTGCGCCAGGAGTTCGGCATGCTCCCGCCGGGAGACGTCCGCAACTGCCTCGCGGCGCTGAGCGACTCCGGAAGCGTGCTGGAGCGCCTGTTCCAGCACCGCTTTGAGGAAGGCGACCTGAAGGGCCATGCCTTTGGCAACATCTTTCTCGCGGCCCTCACGCAGGTCACGGGCGACTTTGTCAGCGCGGTCAAGGAAGCCAACCGCGTGCTCTCCGTGCGCGGGCGCGTGCTGCCGGCCACGGGCGTCAAGGTCAGCCTCGTGGCGGAGCACAGCGACGGAACCAAGACCACGGGCGAGTCGCTGGTGGGGCGCGTGGACAAACCCGTGGTGCGCCTGCACCTGCGCCCCGCTGACGTCAAGGCCGCGCCGGAGGTGGTCGACGCCATCATGCAGGCCGACCTCGTGGTACTGGGCCCTGGCTCCCTTTACACCAGCGTGATCCCGAACCTTCTCATCAGTGAAGTGCGCAAAGCGCTGCTGGCCACGCCGGCCGTGGTGGGCTACGTCTGCAATGTCATGACCCAGCGCGGCGAAACCAGCGGCTTTCCGGCCTCCAGGCATGTCCGCGCCATCATGGACCACGCTTCGCCCGAACTGCTGGACTTCGTGCTCGTCAGCACCTCGACCATCCCGGACAAGCTGCTGGCCGCCTACCGCGCTGAGGGCAGCGTACCCGTAACCGCAGACATGGCAGAACTGTCCAAGCTGCCGGGTCAGGTACGCATCATCGCCGCAGACCTGGCCAGCGCCGACAATTTCGTGCGGCATGACTCGGCGCGGCTGGCTGAGGTGCTGCTGGAGACCTACCGGGAATTCCGAAAAAATCGCGCCTGACCGCAGGACGCGTGCATTTCTACAATGTTCTCGCTAAAAGTTTGGCCTTGCTGAGTCGGGAATGCCCATGCCGGTTCGCGCCGAAGTCGAATTGCTGAACAAGTACGGCCTCCACCAGCGGCCGGCCATGAAGGTCATTGAGACGGCCGGGCGCTTCAGTTCCGAGGTGTACCTGATCAAGGGAGATCAGCGCTGCAACGCCAAGAGCATCATTGACGTCATCATGCTCGCCGCGGAGAAAGGCACCCGCCTGACCGTGGAAACCGAGGGCGCCGATGCCGAGGCTGCGGCCAAAGCGCTGGTTGAACTGTTCCTGAACAAGTTCTACCTCTCCGAAGACTAGCCGGCCCGGGCCCATGGAAATCAAGATTGGCATTCCTGTTTCACCCGGCGTGGCCATTGCGCCCGCGCTGGTACTGGATTCTGAGTCCTTCCGCATTCCAAAGCGCTTCATCCGCAAGGACGAGGTGGAGGCCGAAACGAGGCGCTTTGAGGCCGCGCGCAAGAAGGCCGTGGCCGAGGTCGCCGGCATCAAGGAAGGTATTCACTCCGTCGTGAAGGATGAGGTCGCCAGCATCTTCGGCTCGCACCTGGTGATCCTGAACGACCCCAAGCTGCTGGGAGAAATCCGCGAGAAGATCGAAAGCAAGCGCTACACCGCCGAATACGCCGTTTCACGCGTGTTCCGCAAGGTCATAAAGGCCTTCCAGGAGATCCAGGACGCCTATTTCTCGCAGCGCGTCAACGACTTCTACGACATTCAAAAGCGCCTGCTGCGCAACCTGCTGGGCCAGAAGGCCGAGAACCTCAGCAAGCTGGACCGCAAGGTCATCATTGTCGCCCACGACCTCACGCCGTCACAGACCGCGACGCTGGACAAAGCCATGGTCGTGGGCTTTGCCACAGACTCCGGCGGCGCCACAAGCCACACCGCGATTTTGGCCAACGCGCTGGGCATTCCTGCCGTAGTCGGTCTGGGCACGCTCAGCCAGGACATCTCCGGCGGCGATATCGTCGTGCTGGACGGCAAGTCGGGCCGTGTGATCGTCAATCCGGACGATGACACCCGTGAAAAGTACGCCGAGAGGGTCAAGGGCTTCGTGGACCGCGGCCGCAAACTCGCCGACGCCGCCTCGAAGGCCGAACGCGCCACCAAGGACGGTCAGCGCGTCACGCTCTACGCCAACATCGAATTCGACGAAGAGGTGGAGTACAGCCTGAACATGGGGGCGGAAGGCGTGGGCCTGTTCCGTACCGAGTTCATCTACGCCAAGTACGGCGCCCACCCCACGGAAGAACAGCACTACGAGACTTACGCCCGCGCCCACAAGCTGCTCGGCGGCAAACTTCTGACGCTGCGCACCATGGATTTCGGCGCAGACAAGTTCGCCGCCGAAGTCGGGCTGGAGCGCGAGGACAACCCCTTCCTGGGGTGCCGCAGCATCCGCCTGTCACTGCGCGAGCCCAAGCTCTTCACGACGCAAGTGCGCGCCATCCTGCGCGCGGGCAAGCTGGGCCCCACACGTATGATGCTGCCCATGATCAGCAGCATCGAGGAGTTCCGCTCCGCCGTCGCCCTCATCGAGGGCGTCAAGGCCGACCTCGCCCGTGAAGGAATCGACTTCAGCCATGACGTGCCCGTGGGCATGATGGTCGAAGTCCCTTCCGCCGCAATTGCCATTGACAGCTTCGTCAAGGATGCCGCGTTCTTCTCCATCGGCACCAACGACCTTGTGCAGTACACCCTGGCCGTGGACCGCAACAACCAGCATGTAGCCAACCTGTTCCGGCACACGCACCCCTCGGTGCTGCGCCTCATCCGCGGGGTCATTGCCGCGGCCAACCAGCACAAGCTGCCGGTCAGCGTCTGCGGAGAGATGGCCAGCGAGGGCCGCTTTGCCATTCTGCTGCTGGGCTTTGGCCTGCGGGATTTCTCCGTGGGGCCGCAAAGCCTGCCCGAGCTGCGCACGATTCTCTCGCGGGTTTCAGCCGCCGAAGCCGAAAGCCTGGCCGCGGAAGTCATGGCCATGGCCCAGAGCGACGAGATCGATCGCCTGCTGGAGGCCACGGCTGAACGCCTCCTGCCCCGCGAAGAATTCGGCGACTGAGCAACCTTTCGTCAGGCCGCTAGGCCCTTGCGCTCAACACTTGCTAGACTGTCGCGGCCAACGGGGCGCGAGAGCCAACATGTCCGCCAGCAAGCCGCAACTCAGTGAAAAGGACATCACCGACTTCGTCGTGCGCGAGAACCTCGAGCGCTACACCGGGGCGGCCTGGCAGGGCAGCTTCACAGAATACCTCGCCCAGGTAGCCAAGGACCCCTACCGCCACACCCGAACCGCCTATCAGCTCGTCTACGACATGATCATGCATTACGGTCATGAAGGCTTCGAGGACAGCGGCGAGGAGGTCCGGCGCTACCGTCTTTTCGATGATCCGTTCAATGGCGGCAAGAGCGCCATCTACGGCCTTGAGCGAACCATCGAGCGGCTGGTCAAGTTCATCCGCTCGGGCGCCCGCGAGGGCGGCAAGGAGCGCATCTTCATCCTGCACGGCCCCGTCGGCACGGCCAAAACCAGCATTCTGGACCTCATGGCGCGCGGCCTGGAGGGCTATACCGCCACCGACGAAGGTGCGGTCTATTCGTTTGCCTGGCGCTTTGGAAAGGACTTCCACAGTGAAGGCGCGCCCGGGCTGGGTTTTGGCCAGGCGGCCGCGGGCGGCGACTACGCGGGCATCAAGAATCCTGTAGCCGTGCTGCCTTCCCAGATGCACGAGCACCCGCTGTTCCTGATCCCCCGGGCCGTGCGCCGCGACCTGCTCTCGCAGCTCTTCGAGCGCGCCGGTATCAGCGCAAGGCGCGCGATTCCCCACAAGATCATCGAGGGCGAGCTCGACTTCAACAGCAAGCAGATCTACGACTTTCTGATGCGCCGTTATAAGGGTGACTGGCTCAAGGTCATGGACCATGTGCTGGTGCAGCGCATGGTCTTCTCCGAAAGCGGCGGCACGGGCATTGCCAAGATTCCGCCGGAGGGCAACGTCGAAACCGCCAGCACGCCGGTGACCATCGACGAGAACTTCAAGTACATCGCCAACCTGATCAGCAGCGTGAGCCTCGTGCGCTTTCACGGCAAGTATGTGCGTGGCAACCGCGGCCTGGTGCATTACTCGGACATCTTCAAGAAGCCCGTGGGCTATCTGCAGCACCTGCTCAGCGCCGTGGAAGAACACAAGATGGACTTCAGCGAGGTCAGTTGCGACATCGACGTCATGATCATCGGGACGACGAACCTCGCCGAGTATTCGGCCATCCGAGCCGACCCGCTCAGCAAAGCCCTGCGTTCGCGCATCCGCAAGATTGACGTGCCTTACCTGCTCAACTACCAGGACGAAGAGAAAATCTACAACCGCGGCCTGCGCATGGCGCGCCGCTACCACAAGATCGCCCCCCACACCACGGAAATGGCCGCGCTTTGGGCCGTGATGAGCCGGGTTCAAAAGAGCGACCTGCCCCACTCCACCGACGTGCAGGAGGAAACCCGCCAGGTGCTGAGCAAGCTCACGCCGCTTTCGAAAACGCTGCTCTACGCCGGCGAGTACCCGCCCAACCTCAGCGGCAAGGAGCGCCAGCAGCTCACGCGCGAAGTCCGAAAGCGCCTGCGCAACGAGTATCCCGATGAGGGCATGGACGGCATCCCCACGCGCATCCTGCAGAACCTCTTCGCCGACCTGTGCGAGGATGACGACAGCGACTGCATCACACCCTTTTCCGTGTTCAAACTGCTGGATCAGGTGGTGGAGCAGGGCCCTGTCAACTACGACTTCCTGGCGCGGCAGCGCGACGACAGCTACCACGACTTCCGCGGCTTCACTACCGTGCTGCGCATGCGCTACGACGAAATCATCTCGTCGGAGATCGAGAACAGCATCATCAACGTTGACAACAACGAGATCGAGGCGCGCATCCGCGAGTATCTCAAACACGTCACGGCCTACAATCGCAAGGAGAAGCTGCGCAATGAAGTAACGGGCCGCGATCAGGAGCCGGACGACAAGCTGATGCGCCGCCTGGAATCGCTGATGGACGTAGAGGACAGCGAACGCGACTTTTTCCGGTTCAAGATGGTATCGCGCCTGACTAACGCGCTGACGGGGGGTACGGGGCACATCAAGGCCGGAGACTCGGGCGTGGCGCGTATTGACTTCTATGAGGTGTACAGCGACGTGTTCAAGGTGATCCACCGCTCCCTGTACAAGGAAAAACGCGACCGCATCAACTGGAACAACATCAAGCGCGACCTCGAGAAGCACAGCTCGCGCGAAGCCCTGGACAAGACCGTGGAGAAGGAAGGCAAAGCCGACCACGCGCCCGCGATCACGCTGCTGGACAACCTGGAAAAGTCCTACGGCTATGTTTACGAGTGCGCCCGCCCCATCGTGCTGTATTTCATCGAGCGCCGTCTCGGCAACCGCTAGCGCGTCACCGCCCGGGCCACCCCCACCATGACCGACGAAGAGCGCGAACAGGCACGGCAGCACCTCCGGCAGGCCGAGGAGCTGCGAGAGCGCATGGCAGCCGAGTTGCGGGCCGAGCAGGAGCGCGCGGCTCGGGAATCATCGGACCCCGGCGAAGGGGAGGAAGCGGACTCGGGCGACAGCGGGCCAAGTCACGACCGATCGACGGATACCCGCATCCTGTCACCCGAAGCCAAGCTCACGCACCTGCCGGTGATCTGGGCCCTGTTGACGATCCTCCTCTGCATGTCGCTTTCCTACCTGGTGAACCAGGTGGATGGCGAGCGTATGCGCCAGGCCCTCCACTTTGCACAGGAGAAAGGTGAACTCTCCCAGGAAGACACAGATCTGGCCGAGAAAGGCATCAGCACGTTTGAGCAGCGCGAGCGATACCAGAAGAAGTTGCGCGAGCTGCGGGCCAAGCGTCGCGAACTGGCTGACCGCACCCGCCATCTGCTGGAGGGCAGCGAGCACCACGACGACGAGGAGCAGACCCGCCTCGACAAACTCGCTGACATGCCCCTGACACTTGAAGCCTTCCGTGACTGGCTTCAGCAGAAGGCCGGCCCCGACTGGGAGCGCTGGCGCAACTCGGCAACGGCCGTGGCCCTGGTCATTGGCGGACTCGGTCTGGTCGTGGCGGCTTTCATGGTTCGCATTGCAGGGGCGTTGGCCCTGGGTTTGGTCGGGGCCGTCAGCGGCTTCGTGATTGGGCTCGATGTCATGTTCGTCGCGGGCCTGGGGCTTATCGGAGCAGTCATCGGCATGATCCTCGCTCCTCGCCTGCTGCTGGCCAGCATCTACTCCAACGCCATGCTCGCAGGCATCGTCGTGGGCGGCCTGGCGGCGGGCGGCGCCACGTACCTCGGCACTCAAAGCGACGGACTGGGCCTGGCAGGGCTGGGCCTGGGTGCCATGTTTGGCGCCATGGTGGCCTTGAAGTTCGCCCGCCAGTTCTACCTCTGCTCGGTCCTGGCCAACACGGCGGGACTGGCCTCATTCATTCTGCTGCTGGTTTGGGGCGAGGCCTTTCCCTTCTTTTCCCAGGTGACCTTCGGCGGACTGATGCTGACCGACGGCCTCCTGACCCGCCTCTACCACAAGATTCGCTACAGCTGAAATGGACACCGACGACCTCCTCCAAAGCGCCCTTGAGAAGCACCGCGCCGGTGACAACGAGGGCGCGTTGCGCCTCTACAAGCAGATTCTCGCCCAGGATCCGGAGCACTTCAACGCGCGCCTTAATCTTGCGTCCCTGGCGCTTGATGCGGGGCGGCTGCCCGAAGCTGCTTCGCTGCTTGAAAGTCTGACGGCCCAGGATCCGGACTCGGGTGTGGCCCAGCTTCTCGCCGCCCGCGTCGCCTTTCTGCAGGGCCGGCACGAGCAGGGCTATGCCTTCATTCAGCGTGCCCACGAACTCCTGCCGGAAGATGACAGCGTGTCGGCAGAGTATGTGGCGGCCATGAGGCGGCGCGCTTTCACGTTCAATGCCGAGGAATACAAAGTGCTGCGCGAAGTGGCGCAGATGGGCCAGTTGAAGGAGTCCCGCTGGCAGCGCCTCGCTCAGCTCACCTTCGCGCGGATGATCAGCCCTGAATTGATCAGCCTTATCACCCAGGAAGGCCTGGGGCAGGACAGCGCAGACGCAGTGACGCGCTGGCAGCAGTCCCTGCCCGTCGAACGACGCAACGCGCTTTCCCTGATGGCCCGTGATCTCGACGAATACACCCGCCGCATGCACGAGCAGGACCGCTACCGGCCCGCGCGCTGCAACGCGCAACTGCGCCAGCCTGAGGGCACGCCGCAGCGCGAGCCCGTCTCCTGTGAGGAATTCACCGACGTCGACTCCCTGACCGGGGCGACCCTGGAACTCGTCAAACTCCACGACGTTGAGTTTGTACCCTTTGCCGACATTCGCACGGTTGAGTTCGGCGAGCCGGGCGCGGCACTGCCTGCGCTGGTGACCCTTGCGGGCGGACGCACGACGTCGGGGCTGGTGCCCCTGTTTTATCTCCTGACAGACTTCGCTCAGTCCCCCCGAGTGCGATCGGGAAAGACGTCGCTCTTCCGGGCTATTGTACCTGGGGTCGTGGCCGGCGTCGGCCTGCGCAGCTTCAACAGCAGCAGGGGCCTGCTGCCGCTGTCAAACATCGAACGCCTGGACTTCATCGGGTGAACCATGAAACTCGTGCAAGTTATCATCGCGCCGGAGAAGCTGGAGGCGGTCAAGGAAGCCCTGGCCGAGGCCGAGGTCTTCCGCTTCACCATCACAGAAGTGCAGGGCACAGGCCACCAGCGCGCCCAGGCCACCGTCGCGGACGAACCCGTGGACATCGAGATGTTCCGTAAAATCAAGCTCGAGATCGCCGTCAACGACAACTTCCTGCAGCCGACCATTGACGCCGTGATGAAAGCGGCGGGCGACGACGCGGTGGGAGTGGGCAAGGTCCTCGTGCTGAGGCTCGATGATGTCATCCGCATCCGCACCGGGGAGCACGGAAGCGACGCCATTTGATGTGCCCCTGCAATCACGGGCGCGCCGGTGCACCGGACCTCTCTGCGCGGCCCCGCATTTTCAGCGCAAGCCAGGGAGTCAGCGCCAAGGCTGTCAACCCGAACAGCATGAAGCCCCCACGCCTTGGGTCATAATCCTGCCCGATACGCTCTGCCGGCAGTCCCAGCGCAAGCCCCAGCCCCACCTCAAACGCTGCCGTCAATAGAACCCACAGCAGCCCCACGGCCACAGCCTCGCGCGGCGATAGTCTCAGCCGCGTCACGAACAACCAGGTCAAGCCGAAGTTGATCAAGCAGGCAATCGGAATGGCGACCTGCCGGGATGTTAGGTCTCCCAGGCGCGGCGCCACGAACAAGGCGCGCAGAATGCCGTGGGCAACTTCCACGACGATGATGAGTCCCCAGAGCATGAGGGAGCGCAGGTAAACCATGGCCCGATGATGTAGGGGACCCTTGCGCAGGGCAATGGCGGCGCGGATTCAGCTTTTTTGCTTGTCTTTATTGTTTTTATGTTACCATGAGCGCCATGACGTGATTTCAGAAGCGACGCAAGAAGCGACATCGAGAGGAGGGGTGAGGCAAAGGCTGGCTCAGACCAAAGAACTCGAAAAAAAACTGATGGGCGGTTTGACGTACCGGGTTACATGTCGTAATTTACAAATCGTAAATTACGAACTACCTCCCGGAGTTACGCCATGCCCACCCTTGCACCAGCCCCCACCCTTCCCCGGTCCAACTTCTCGCGCGCTTCGGCCCTTTTGCCAAAGGCCTATGTCGTGCCCACAAAACTCAGCCAACTGACGGAAGCCGACGTCGAGAAGCTCTGGCGCGAGTACAAAGCCACGGGCGGAGACCGCCTGCGCAACTCCATCATCGAGTGCTATCTGCCCCTGGTCCGCGTCGTGGCCGAACGCATGCACACCAAACTCCCCAGCCACGTCGACCTCGACGAACTGATCCAGGCGGGCGTGTTTGGCCTCATGGATGCCATTGACGGCTTCGACCCCGATCGCGGCGTTAAGTTCGAAGCCTACTGCAAGCAGCGCATCTCCGGCGCCATCCTTGACGACCTGCGCGAACAGGATTTCGCTCCTCGCCTCGTGCGTACCCACAGCCATCAGCTTGAGCGCGCCTTCAAAGACCTAGAGACGGCTCTGGGACGCGTTCCCACAGAGCAGGAGATGGCCGACAAGCTGGGCATTTCGCTCGACGAATACGATCGCTGGCTCCGTGAGATCAACAGCGCGAGCATTGTGAGCCTTGACCGTTCAGCCAATGAAGGCGACAGCGAAGGCAAGGAAGTCCGCCAGATCGACAGCATCGAAGACTTCAAGACTGCCTCTCCCATGAGCGCGCTCGAGAAGAAGGAGCTGATCGAGCTGGCCACCCGCGGCCTCTCACGTAAAGAGAAGCTGGTCGTGGTGCTCTATTACCTCGAAGAGCTCACCATGAAGGAAATTGGCCTCGTGCTTGACTTGAGCGAGAGCCGGGTGTGCCAGATTCACCACCGCATTGTGTTCCGGCTCAAACGCCAGCTCGAGAAGGTGCGAGAAGACCTGATGGGCTAATCTGCTTGCCGAATGCGGGGCCGCCTTGCTGCGGCCCCTGCTCTTGGAACGTTGACCCGGCCCCTCTGTGTGGATAAGCTTGAAGCTCCCCGCTTGCCCCCACTGGGCGTTTGATGCGAATCATTCTGGCATTGCTTTGCCTTTTCCTGGCGCTTTACGGCGTTGGTTGCGGCATGTCAGGACCGGGGATTGCCCGCGTGCAGGCTCCTCCGCCGGAGGGCCAGCGCTCACCCTCCAGCGTGCCCGGCATATACCCTGACAAGAGCTGGGTTAATCCCTATCCCGGCCAGGTCGACCTCAACAAGCCTCACATGAGCGTGGACATCTCGGAACGCAAGCTTGGTGAGAGAGCGATGTCCAAAGATTTGACCGTCGACAGCGAAGGCCGCGAACTGACCGGGGCGGAAGCCCGCCAGGAAAAGCGCCGCCAGGCCCGCCAGGCCGAGCTCAAGCAGCGCATGGGCTTGGGCAGCAGCAAACCCGAAGGCAAGTAGTGTTCTCCGCCGCGATTCGTTCCCGGCACCCTGAAGCTTGATGCGCGGAACTTCGTATCATCGCCGGCGATGACCGCACGGCCCACGATCTACCTCGGAACTTGGTTCGGCGTTCAGTTGCGCCTCGACTGGTACGTCGTAGTGCTCATTGGTCTGCTCTTCATCTTCAGTCTCGAGGACGCTGCGCGCTCGCGCATCGGCACCTGGGCCGCCGTCGCGCACCTGGTGCTTCTGTGTGTCCTGCTGTTCTGTATCTTTCTGCACGAGGTCGGCCACGCCACCATGGCGCGGCTGCGCGGACACCGGCCAACCATGATCATGCTTTCGTTCGTTGGCCTGACCTTCTTTGAGGCGCGCAACGCGCGGCCCATTGACGAAACGCTCATTGCCCTGGCCGGCCCGGCCATGAACTTCATCATCGGCGTGCTGCTGCTGCCCTTTGCCGTCCTGGTGCTGGCGGCACGCGGCCAGGATCCGCTTTTCAGTCAGGCGTCCATTGCCACCTGGAAGGGCTTCCTGGCGGCCCTTTCGCTGCTCAACTTCATTGTGGCCCTTGGCAACCTGATGCCGCTGTGGCCCGCCGACGGCGCCCGCGCCGTGCGCGGCTTCTTTGCCAACCGGCGCGGCTTTGTGGAGGGAACGCTCCGGGCCGTGCGTGTCAGCCACGGACTGTGGCTCATTGCCGCGGGCATCTCCGTCGGCCTGTTGGCGCTGCGCAGCTGGATTCTGAAGCTGGCGGGCGCCGAGAACGATCCCGCAGCCAGCCCAGTTTCCATGTTCATGATTTATCAGCTCGCCGTCCTGTTTATGGCGGCCATGGGCATCTACTATGGCTGGGCCGAAGCGCGGCGCGTGCGCAGGCTGGGCGATGCCGCGCGCGAGGTGGTGGGGCCGCCGCCGGAGTTCATGCCGCGAGCTGCATTGCCGGAAAAGCCCGCGGTGGTGGACGCGGAGGTGGTCTCCGGAGGGCGTGAACAGACCCCGGCACGCGGGCCCTCCCTCGGCGAGAAAGTCCAGGCCGCCAAGACTGCGGCAACGGCACTCTGGGGAGTCGCCAAACTCACGGGCAAGGGTGCCGGCTGGTTTGCCAAACAGGGCATCAAGCTGGCAGGCGAGGCCATGAAGGACAAAGAGGACAAGAAATAGCGGCAGGCCGGGCGGTTCAGGAAGTGCTTCCATGACGAGGCATCGATGGCATCCAAGTCACTCAGGTTTCTCTTTGACGGCGGCGCGGGTCTTGCGGTGGAGGCCATGGCGGCCCAGTCAGCCGAGGCCGCGCGGGACGCCTATGCCCGCTTTGTGAGCGGCAAAGGCGAGCACGTATTGACCTTGATCGTGCCCAGCGAGGGCGGGCAGGATGAGTTCATCGTCGACCTGCGCAAGGTCGTCGCTCTGCACATTGCCAGCGAAGGGCAATAATCCATGGTCGAAGCCCGACTGACCGACCAGCCCCTTGATGTCAACGCCCTGCTGCGCGAGTTGCAGGCGCCCGACAACGGGGCCTACCTGGTATTCCTTGGCACCGTGCGCAACCACCATCAGGGGCGCGCCGTAGAGTGCATCTTCTACGAGGCATATGCCCAGATGGCACTCAAGGAGCTTCAGCGTATCGCCCGGGAAGTCGCGGACCAGTTCAACCTGGCGCAACTGCTGATCGTGCACCGCGTCGGCCTGCACAAGATCGGCGATGCGTCCCTGGCGGTGGTGGTCGGCAGCCACCATCGCCCCGCAGCCTATGACGCCAGCCGCCTGGTGGTCGAACGCATCAAAAAGGACGTACCCATCTGGAAGCGCGAATTCTTCTCAGATGGAAGCGTGGACTGGGTGCTCGCCGACAAACTCGTGCGTTCTGAGCGCGCCTGAACGCCGGCCCGATCACCGCCCGGCATGACTCCCGCACCAAGGCCACTTCCCAGCAGGTCGTTGAAAGAGTGGCATCCGGCCACTTATTCAACGCGGTCGGGCCAACGTGAATCTGGCCCGGCCTGCTAGTAATCCAGCTTCTCGCTGACCACCTTGGCCTGCGTGAACAGCAGCAGGTAGTCACGCCCGCCGGCCTTGCTGTCTGTGCCGGACATGTTGAACCCGCCAAAGGGATGGGCCCCCACCAGCGCACCCGTGCACTTGCGGTTGAAGTACAGATTGCCGGCATGGAAGTCGCGTCGCGCCAGCTCCAGGTGCTCGCGGTTCTTCGAATAGACCGCACCGGTCAGGCCGTACTCACTGCTGTTGACGATATCCAGGCCTTCTTGGAAGCTGCCCACGCGCAGGCAGGCGAGAACCGGACCGAAAATCTCTTCGCAATGGATGCGTGCGTCCGGCTTGACCTCGCCAAAGATCGTCGGCTGGATGAAGTGGCCTTCGGCGCTGCCCGCCGCGCCCCCCGCCAAAAGCTTGCCTTCCTTCTTGCCGATCTCGATGTAGTTCATGATCGTGTTCTTCGCCTTGGCGTCGATCACGGGCCCCATGTAATTGTCGAGGTCCTCCACAGGCCCGACCTTGATCTGCCGGGCGCGTTCCACCAGGCGCGGAACGATAGCGTCATAGGCCCTGCCCACGAAGATCGCTCGCGAGCAGGCGCTGCACTTCTGCCCCTGGAAGCCAAAGGCCGAGGAAAGCACGCCCACAAGTGCCGCGTCATAGTCGCTGTGCTCATCGACCAAGATCGCGTCCTTGCCGCCCATTTCGAGAATCGCCCGCTTCAGCCAGATCTGGCCGGGAGCCACCTTGCCGCACTTTTCCTGAATGCCCAAACCCACGCCCTTGCTGCCTGTAAAAGCCACAGCGCGGGTGAGGGGGTGATCCACCAGGGCGTTTCCGACGTCGCTGCCTGCACCGGGCACGAAGTTCACGACTCCCGGAGGCAGGCCGGCCTCTTCCAGCACTTCCATGAAGCGCGCCGCAACCAAGGGTGTGTTGCTCGCCGGCTTGAGACAGACGGTGTTTCCCGTGACCAATGCCGCCACCGTCATGCCCGCCATGATCGCCAGCGGGAAATTCCAGGGAGGAATGACCGTCACCACGCCCAGCGGTATGTAGTAAAGGTGGTTCTCTTCTCCGGGAACCTCGGTCAAAGGCTGCTTTTCGGCCTGAAGGCGCATAGCCTCCCGCGCATAGAACTCGCAGAAGTCAATGGCCTCAGCCGTATCGCCGTCGGCCTCGGTCCAGCTCTTGCCCGCCTCCAGCACAAGGTAGGCGTTGAACTCATCACGATATTTCCGCAGCAGGGCTGCCGCGCGCAGCACAATGCGCGCCCGCATCATGGCGTCGGTTTTGCGCCAATAGTTCAGGTAGGTCTGATGGGCACCTTCCACCGCACGCTTGGCAATGTCAGCGCTGGCCGCCACGCAACGACCTAGCAGCTCTTTCGTGTTGCTGGGGTTGAAGCGCTCAATGGTCTGACCGTCCTTGTCCACCTCGCCGTTGACGCGCAGAGGGCGCACTTCCTTGGCGCGCTCACGCACTTTGACAAAACCCGCGTGCATTGAGCGCTTGCGCTCTTCGCTCCACGTCATCGTGATCGGCTCGTTCCGAAATGGCTGCATGACTTCCTCCTCTGGCAAGACTTTACCGCCAATCAATAGCGCGGCAACAGACAGTACCGGCGCCTACCGGCAGCGCGCTGGTAAAGCCGTTCAACGTGAAAGAACCTCTTGCTAATGTCGCGCGCATAACTGCCGGAGCCGCCATGTCCCACAGCCCCCTCTTCAGCCGCATCAAGCAAAGCCTGCGCCAGGCCCGCCTCGAGAGGCTGAACAGTGTCGATCAGGCTTCTCCGCGCCCTCAAGAAGCAGCTCACCTGACACGGCGCGGATTTCTAAGCGCGGCCATCCTGGGATCTGGCGCCCTTCTCGCCGGATGCGCCATGACGCCGCTGGATGCACCCCAAAAACCCGGCGCCCCGCGCGTAGCCATCGTCGGCGCCGGACTTGCCGGCCTCAATTGCGCCTATCAACTCAAGAGGGCCGGTGTAAGGGCCACGCTCTATGAAGCCTCGGAACGCGCCGGAGGGCGCTGCTTCAGCAAAACCGGCCTGCTCAACGCAGGCCAGACCGTGGAGCTTGGCGGCGAGTTCATCGACACCGGACACGCAGACATGCTGGCGCTGTGCAGGGAGCTTGGGCTCTCCCTCCTCGACATGAGCCAGGACAGCGCCGTTATCAACGAGGCCTATTTCCTTGACGGCCGGCATTACACCGAAGCCGAGGTCATCGAAGCCTTCAAGGCGTTCGTGCCGCGTCTGGAGTCGGACCTGGCCGCCATGGAGACCCCCGAGGGACTGGCGCAACTGGACGCCCTGAGCCTGAGCGCTTACCTCGATGCCATCGGTTGCGCAGGCTGGCTGCGCAAGTTGCTGGTGGCGGCCTTCGTGACCGAATTCGGGCTCGACGAAGGCGTGCAGACTTCGCTCAACCTGATCTCAATGATCGGCACCGACGTGGCGGAGGGATTCAAGGTCTTCGGTGAAAGCGACGAGCGCTTCAAAGTGGTCGGCGGCAACCAGCAGGTAGCCCTTGGCCTGGCTCAACGCCTGGACGGCCAGATTGAATTCGAGCGCCGCCTCACGCGCCTGAGCCGTCAAGGCAGCGCCTATGGCCTCGACTTCGACAAGGGCGAAGCAACAGCCGATGTGGTCGTGCTCGCCTTGCCGTTTACACTGCTGCGCGATGTAGAAATCAGGCTCGAATTGCCGGCGCTGAAGTGGCGGGCCATCCGTGAACTTGGCTATGGCATGTGCACCAAGGTCATGCTGGGAACAACATCACGGCCCTGGCGCCAGCAGGGCTACTCCGGCAGCGTGTACAGCGACCAATCCTTCCAGCTGGCCTGGGACAACGCCAGGCTCCAGGCGGGCGCCGGCGCGGGCATCACTCTCTACTCTGGCGGAAGCGCTGCCATGCGCGCCGGGGAAGGCTCCGTCCAGGAGGCGCTCAAGCGTCTCCTTCCCGGCCTGGAACTGGCCTTTGCGGGCTTAACCCAGGCGGCCAACCAGAACCAGCACCGCATGCATTGGCCCGCTCACCCCCTGGCTCGCTGCGCCTACTCCGCCTACACCGTCGGCCAGTGGAGCACGCTTTCGGGCCACGAATTTGAGCCCGTGAACGACCTCTATTTCTGCGGCGAGCATTGCAGCGAAGACTTCCAGGGCTTCCTCAACGGCGCAGCAGAGACGGGCCGCCGCGCCGCGGACCTCGTTGTGGCCGCCCTCAGGGGCTGAATCCGCGCCAAGCACCCTATTGGGAGGCTACTGGCGGCCTTCCCTTACGTCTCGGGAGGCTGGTTGGAAGATGGTAGGCCGTATAGGACTCGAACCTATGACCTCTACCGTGTCAAGGTAGCGCTCTAGCCAACTGAGCTAACGGCCCACTTCAGTGCAGTTTGCCGGCCAGTGCCGGCGACGCGAAGAGTAGCAGCGCGACTCCGTTCGTCAACCGGTCAATGGTGGCGATTGCCGGCTTGACGCTGGAAGTTACTCGCCCCGGGCTTATCCACGCGCCCTTGGGCTGCTGCCTTGGCCTTTCAAGCATCAATCGAAGCGCTCTTCAATGCGGCGGACGCGCTTCATGATGTCGCGGTTGCGCGGCGTGTCCGGGAAGCGCTTGAACAGGGCTTGGCAGCGTTCCATGGCGCCGGACCAGTCCCCGGCGTCACAGGCCTTGTCAATCTCCGAAAGTTCGCGGTCAATGGCTGCATCGCGTTTGGCGGGGTCCTGAAGATCGCGTGTTAGACGCGTGTATATCTCCGTCGCTTCCTTGAAACTGGAGGTGTCCTGGTAGTCCCGCGTGATGTTCTCAAGAAAGGCCAGGGCCAGCAGCACGTGGCCGTTTTTCTCATGATCCTTGGCTGCACGCAGGAAGCTCTCTGCATACAGGTTGGCCTTGGCCGCTTCTTCCGGCGGGCGGGTCACGCGGATGGCGGCGCGCCAGTCCGAAAGCTCGCGCGAGAGCTTCTCAAAGCCCGCAGCCTCGGCGTCTCCCGGAAACTCCGCCAGGAACTTGCCCACGGCCCGCTGCGCCTGGTCAATGGCCAGCAGCGTCCGGGTGTCCTTGGCCACGGCATACGCCGTTTGCGCCTCGGCGTGGAGTTCGTCGCGCCGCGTCTTGATGCGCGTGACCCGCTCCTTCACGGCGTCCAGACCCGCCAGTGTGCTGGGGGCCTTGTCCAACAGATAGGTGTAGCGCGCCAGTGCCGCGCTGAACAAGGAGCGCGAGTCAAACTCCTCGGCCTCCCGAAGCAGGCGCGCATAGAGCCGGGCGTGTGCCAGGCTATGGGGATAGACGTCAAGGCTGACTTCGTGACGCTTGGTTTCGTGTGATGAGCGCACGGTGGCAACGAGTACGTTCTTGCGCGTCTGGTCCAGCCAGAGCACGGCGCCGCGCGGAAACGCCACGCAGAGTCCCTGGCGCTCAATCGAAATCTCCGTAACCGTCGAATAGGGAAAGCCGTGAAAATCGGCCAGGCTCAGCGTTAGGGGTGTGCCGCGGAGGTCCGCAACGGTTACCACGGCCTGGTCAGTCAACGCAATTTCAATGTTAGCCGCCAGCGAGGCTCCCTGAACGTCGTTGCGCAACCCATAGGTAATCCTGATGCCCGGCTCCTGGAGATACTGCACAGCGCAAGGCTCGGGCCGGAAATCAACGGTGGAGACAATGCCGCGCGAAGGCAGGGCGGCCAGGAATGCGAGATCGCGCTTGTCTCGCGCGCCAATGGTCCAGAAGCCGGACTCGGAAAGCTGCCGATCGTTGGGCGCCAGCACCCGCGGCACAACGCGCAACTGGTGCGTATTCGCATGGGAGATCACACACTCCCCGGTGCGGCTGCGGTCGTGGGTCAGCTTCAGATCCCCGCTTGAGAGGGCTTCCAGGGGTGCCGGAGCCGCGTCGGAAGCGCGGCTGACGGAGACGCGGTCCAGCCACAGTCTGGCGAAGGAGCCCGCAATGAGGAGCACGAGCCTGGCGCCCTTGGGGCTCTCAAGAACCGTGCCGGTGGCCTTGACCTCCGTCCAGGTCTGAGAGCTGAGGCCCTTGAGAGGTGTGGCCACCAGCGTCTGCTGGCGGCCCTCCGTCTCCAGCGCGCAGGCGAGGCAAGCCAGCGAAACATCCTGGCCCCGCGCCATGAAGGAAAGCTGCACGGTGCCGGTCAGTTCCCAGTCCCTGGGCTTGTCGGCGGCGAGAATCAGCATGCCCGCGCCCTCACCCGTCTGGGACTGCTCGATGCGCAGGGACGTCGAGCCGTCGCCCGGGTTGTCGGGGTCCAGGGCGAGCATGGCCTTACCCTTGCCGGGCGCTTCAAAGCGCGCCGTCCAGCCCGCGGGATTGCCCTGGCCATCGATGCTGCCCTCAAAGCTCAGGGCCAGATCGGCCTGGGGCGGCTGCACGGCCGGACCGCGCGCCTCACCGGGAGAAGAACTCAACAGGCTCGACAGCCAGAAGCCGCCTGCAACGAGCGCGCCCGCCACCAGCAAGCCAATGACCAGGTTGACTCCCCAGGCACCCGCGAGGCTTTCCTGCGGCTCAGCCACAGGCTCAAAGCTGCCGCGATCGGAGGCGCCCCCGGCCACGGGCTGCACCGGCCCCCCGGAGGCCGCCGGCGGCGCAGCCGGGGCAGGTTGAGCAGGGGGTTGGCCCGGCGAAGCTGCCGGGACCGGCTGTGCCAACGGATCGATGAAATGCAGCTTGGCGACCTTGCCCAGAACGATCGCATCGCCGTTGTTCAGCACACATTCGCGCACGTCGCGGCCAGCCACGCTGGTGCCGTTGCTGGACTCCAGGTCGCGCAGGGTGCAGGTGCGACCGGCGCGCACGACTTCAATGTGCGTGCCCGAAACACCCTTGTTGTCAATCTGCAATGAGTTTTCAGGCTTGCGGCCAATGGTGATGCGGCCCCTGATGAGCACCACTACCGGAGCCGCGTTGGGATCAGGCTGGAAAACGAGACGGGGAATCTCCTGCTCGGGCTCGGAGGCCGGTTTGAGTGGTTCACCCTCAAACTTCAGTTCCGTGGCGCCAATGCGCACGACATCGCCGGGCGCCAGCGTGACAATGCCGCCAATCTTTTTGCCGTTGACCAGCGTGCCGTTGGCACTCTGAAGATCTTCCACACACCACTTGCCGTCGCGCAGAATGAACTGGGCATGGACGCGGCTTGCCGTCTTGTCCGGCAGGCAGTGGTCGGCGGCATCGCCGCGGCCAAGGGAGACCGGGCGATCGATGAGTGGCACGGTTACACGCCGGCCTTCGTGGGTATAGACGAGCTGGTTCACGGGAGCGAGTTTAGGCAGGGTATGGCCTTGCGGCTAGCGGGCTGGTCAAAATCGCCGGGGAAGGCGCAACCGGCTCATTGGTTGAGTTTACGCCCCACCCGCTCCTCGACGGAGGCCACCTTCGCTTTGAGACGGCCCTCGTGCCCCTCGCGGGCGTCGATCTTGATGCTGCAGGAGATACGGCGGCAATCCTTGCGCATGGCCGTGTAGCAGGCCTTGACCACAGCCATGACCTGGTCCCACTCGCCCTCGATCACGGTGCCCATGGGGTTGAGCCGGTAGGGAATGCCGCTCTTGTCAATGATGTCCAGGCTGCGGGCTACAAAGGCACCGACACTTTCTCCCTTGTCGAGGGGAGACATGGAAAACTCAAGAAGCACGGACATGGCCAGACCTCCGAAGATTCGATGCAGTGGATCGGAAATTGAACGACGGGCAATCGACAATCGTCAATCCCCATCCGACAATCCCGCCATGACCGAGCCTCAAACATCCGAAGCTGCCACCGAAATCCGAAATGTCGTCATCGGTACCGCCGGCCACATCGACCACGGCAAGAGCACGCTCGTGCAGACCCTGACCGGCAAAAACCCCACGCGCCTGAGCGAAGAACTCGAGCGCGGGATGACCATAGACTTGGGGTTCTCCAACTTCGTGTACCAGGGCAAGTACCGCATCGGCATGATCGACGTGCCGGGACACGAGAAGTTCGTAAAGAACATGGTCGCGGGCGCCAGCGGCGTGGACATCGTGCTGCTTGTGATCGCTGCCGACGACGGCGTGATGCCGCAGACGCGCGAACACATCGAGATTCTGACCCTGCTGGGCATCCAGCGCGGGGTCATTGCGCTCAACAAGGCAGATCTCGTGGACGCCGACACCCTGGAGCTGGCGGCCGAGGACGCGCGCGACGCTGTCAAAGGCACCTTCCTGGAGTCGGCGCCGGTGGTGCCGGTCAGCGCCTTGACGCGTCAAGGCCTCGATGCGCTGTGGAAGGCTCTGGGGGGAGCCATCGAGGCCACAAAGCCCAAGGACACTCAGGGCGCCTTCCGCATGCCCGTTCAGCGCGTGTTCTCGGCCAAGGGGCAGGGTGCGGTGCTCACGGGGATTCCGGTTTCAGGACGCGTGCGACTGGGCGACAACGTCGTGATTCTGCCCGGAGAACAGAAAGGCAAAGTGCGCGGCATCCAGGCCTATCACGCTGCCATTGAGGAGGCCCGGGCCGGTCACAGCACCGCACTGAACCTTGCGGGCGTTGACCACACGGCCTGCCAGCGCGGCTACACCGTAGCCGAGCCGGGCGTGTTTTCGCCCTCGCGCCATTTCAGCGTCAGGTTGCGCCTGCTGGAGAAGGCGCCGCGCACGCTCAAGCACCGCAGCGAAGTGAAATTCCACGTGGGCACCAGCGAGATCGTAGCCACGCTGTTTCTGCTCGACCGCCAGAGCGTCGAACCAGGCCAGACCTGCGACTGCGAGCTGATCCTTGAAGAGCCCGTGGTCGCCGGCATGGGCGACCGCTTCATCCTGCGGCTGCCCTCGCCGGCCATCACGCTGGGCGGCGGCCAGGTCATCCGCGGCGAGCGCGACCAGCTTCCCCGCTCCGATGCGGCCCTGATGCAGCGCCTGTCTGCCTGGGCCACGGCCGCCGACAACCCGGTCCTGCGTGTCGAGCTTGCTATCGAGGATGCCGGGCCCGCGGGCATCGACCGCCAGCGCCTGGCACAGGCCACGGAGCTGCGGGCCGGCGCCCTTGCGCCTTTGGTTGAACAGGTCCTGGCCAAAGGCGCCGTCGAGGAATTCGGCCCCTCCCGCGCCCTGATTCACCGCGATGCACGCGCCAGGGCCAGGGCGGTACTGGTGTCCATCATCGACCGCTTTCACGACAACAACAAGGCGCAACTGGGCCCCAAAGCCGCCAGTGTCCAGGCGCAGATGGGGCTGGACGGCCGCACCTTCGCCTCCGTGGTGGAGGCCGCCGTTTCCGCCGGCCAGGTGGAGATCCGGGGTGAGCTGCTGGGGCTGCCCGGCCGCGGCGGCGTCTTGAGCGCCGACGAAAAGAAGATCGTCGAGCGCATCGCCGTGCAGCTGGAAGAGTCCATGCTCAATCCGCCCACCCTCAAGGAGCTGGCCAAGGCCGCCGGTCAGAACGAAACTACGACGCAGAACGCCATCGATTATCTTGTGGGCAGCGGGCGGGCCCGCGTGCTTCATGACGGCGTGCTGTTCTCGACCAAGGCGCTCGAATTTGCGCGCAAGGGCATCACCGATTTTCTCAAGGCTAAAGGCGAAGCCGCCGCCAAGGACTTCAAAGAGGTGCTTCCCACCAGCCGCAAATTCCTGATTCCCCTGCTGGAATACATGGACTCCCAGGGGGTCACCCGTAACGTCAACGGCACGCGCACACTCAAGCCTGAAGCTTGAGTTTTTCAGTCGTCGTGCTCGTCCTCTTCGGGCTTCTCCTGCGGCATGCGCAGGCGGCGTGCGGCATCGAGTTCCTGGAAGAACACGGGCAGGTGACGCGCGGGGTAGAGGATGCCGTTGCCGTTCTTGAACAGGCGCTTGACGATGGGCAGGTGGGCGACACCGACCTTGCCCATGTAAAGCAGCTCAAAACCCTCGGGGCTTTCGCTCCAGAGTTTCTTCACCTGTTCATAGCCGCTGAGATAGAGGTGGTCTTTGGTGTAGCCGCCGCCGCGGAAAACGCGCTCGCAGATGGTGTAGGCCTCTTCCTTGGTGAACTTGTCGTCGTTCACCAGGGTGTTGAAGATGTCGTAGAAGGACATCTCTTCCTTATCCATCAGGTACACGGCCTTGACACGGCCGGCAAGAATGCGCCGACGGCGCGAAGTCAGTACGCCGGCCAGCTCCTCATTAAAGGTGGCCAGACCCTCTTCCGTGGCCAGGTAGCCGCTGGCGGCATCCTCAAGCCTCGGGAAGCCGTGGAAGAACAGCGCGCGGAAGGGCTGCATTTCTCCGTTGCGCGTGCGCAGCACATGGGTCTGGATTTCGTGGACGGCGAGGCTCTTGATATCGTTGTCGCTGTAGTAGGCGCCCCGTCTCAGGGCCACGGCCACTTCGCCTGCCGCCGCGTCGCTGGAGAGATAGCTGCGCACGCGGATCTCGCACAAGAAACGCTGCTTGCGAACAATGGCCGTAAGGCGGTTCTTGGCCTCCTTGGCGTCTATGGTGTGTTCTTCCGGCGGCTCCGCCTCAAGGCGCAACCACTCATTGGCGATCTCAAGCGTGCGCTTGTCAGCTGTGCCATACAGCAGACGGCTCCAGTCACAAAACTCGGGCGAACCGCGAGCCTCGAGCATGGCCAGAATGTTGAACACTTCGTCTCGCTTGGCGCGGTAAATGCGGCCCAGCTCGCTGTTGATGATGGGCAGGTTGAGCAGTTCGACCTTGAAGACTTCAGGGTCGAAGTCCAGTTCCTTGTACTCGTACTGCGGCGCCTCCTTGGGCGGGTTCTCGCGCTCCACGTAGCGCTTGGCAATCGCCGCCGAGTTCACCGGGTTGATGTAACGCAGCACGCGCAGGCGCTGGCTGGCCATGGAGATGTGCCGGTCCGCCTCAAGGAGCAAAAAGAAGTCCTGGCCCTCGAAGGCCTCCTGGAAGCGGCGTTCACTGTGAATGATTGAGTCGCCCATGTCAGCTGAGCACCTTCAAGCCTTCCTCGAGCGCCGCCACGATTTCCTCCAAATGATGCACCTCGATGTTGAGGGGCGGCACAATCGTAATCACGTTACCAAGGGGCCGCAGCAGCACGCCCTTCTTCAGGCAGGCCTGGCACACCTTTTCAGCCTCGGCGCGCTGCTCGTAGCCCCCGTCCTCCTCGTGGCCGAGATCGTCGGCCCCTGCCGCATTCTTGAGCGGAACTCCCACGGCCAGGCCGCGCTGGCGGATGGGACCCACCCTCGGGTGCTTGGCCACGTGCACCCTGAGCATCTGAGAAAGCTCGCGGGCCCTCTGCTTGACGATACCCGCCAGCTTGTACTCCTCAATCATGTCGAGGTTCTTGCTCGCGGCCACGCAGGCCAGAGGATTGCCGCTGAACGTGTGGCCGTGCAGCAACTGCTTCATCTCCGACCATTCGCCCTTGAACGCCTCAAACACGCGGCTACTGGCCACCGTCACACCCATGGGCAAAGTGCCGCCTGTGAGGCCCTTGCCCAGACAGAGGATGTCCGGCTCGACCATTTCCTTGCTGCTGGCGATCAGGGGACCGGTGCGGCAGAAGCCCGTGAACACTTCGTCCGTGATAAGCAGAATGCCGTACTCCTGGCAGTACTTCTTGACACGCACGAGGTAGTCGTCGCAAAGCGGGCGCATGCCGGCCGCGCCCTGCACGACGGGCTCGATGATGACGGCGGCCAGCCGGTCGCTCAGGCCCGCGAGCTGGGCCTCCATGGCGCGCTCAGCCGTGCGCCAGTTCGAGGGCCGGTCATCGGGGTCCACCTGCATGGGATAAGGCGCCCGATGCACGGTGAAGAGAACAGAGCCGAATTTGCGGTTGAACGTCGAAATGCTGCCCGCGCTCATGGCGCCCACGGTGTCGCCGTGGTAGCTGCCGTCAAACACGAGGAATTGCTGGCGCTTGAGCTGGCCAATCTGGTTCTGGTACTGCAGGGCCATCTTCATGGCAACTTCAACCGCCGTGGAGCCGTTGTCCGAGAAAAAGACGTGGCCCAGGGTGGGAGGTGCGTCCGCGAACCGGAAATCGAGCTTGATGTACTCAACCAGCTTGTAGGCAAACTCGATGGCGGCCTCATGGGTGGCCGAAAACAGGCTGGAGTGACAGAGCTTGGCCGCCTGCGACTGAATGGCGCTTACGAGCTCAGGATGGCAGTGACCCCAGACGTTGCACCACATTGAGCCATAGCCATCGAGGAAGCGGCGGCGACGCACGTCATAAAGGTAGACGCCCTCGCCGCGCTGGACGATCAGGGGTTCCTGAGCGCCGTACTCCGCCATCTGGGTGTAGGGATGCCAGACGACCTCCTGGTCAATCTGCGTGATACGCCGCAAATCCCGCAGCGGATTCACTCGAGACGTGGAGGATTTGTCCGCCGTCATGATCCCTCGGCTTACGCCTGATGGGCGGCGCCAGGGCCGGCCGCCGCGCTGAATCGCTTTACTCAATAGGTTAGGTTTAGGAAATGCGGGCAGGCAAGCAAGCCTTGGCCGGGCTAGGACTTGGGTTGGAGTTCCTGGCGGGGCTGCGCCAAAGTCACGATCACGATTTCCCTGCGTCATGGGACATTTGGGAATTGACATCCCCGCCACTCGCCGATTGAATCTGCGCACACCCCCAAGAAGTGCAAATAGCTCGTGCAGAGGCAGCGGCGCATAAAGGCGTCGTGCCGCACAGCTTGTGTTCATTGCGATCAGGAGCAATCGGCATGCGCTTGGTTTGGCTCGCATTGATGGTGTCCCTCATGGCTGGCGCGTTGGCGCCCACGGTCAGCGCCCAGCGCTTCCCGCAGCTCATGAACATGAACACCCACGAAGGCAAGTACTCGACGGGCGGCTTCGGCGTCGGCTTGGGTGTGGCCATGGCCGGCCCTTCGGACTTCCGCCGGGAGGCTCTCGGGCGTGACACTGTGGGCGGCGCGCTGGAGGCGGTGTTCCGCCGCCGCAACGCCCAGTCCCAGACCCGCAGCATCTTCGGCTTGGACGTTGACTTCCAGATCGGTTCCGACAACAGCGTCATTGGCACGGACTTCGGCCTTGAGCTGTACTCGATGAACATCGGCACCAACGCTTCGCGTTCGGTTGACAATGACGCTTACGAGACCATCAACGAAAGCGTCATGCTGATGTACGCGGGCTTTGACTTCACTATCAACCTCTGGAGCAGCGAGTTCATCGAGACTGATGGCCGCCGCACCCGCGAGAACTTCGGCCTCGCTCTGATCGTTGGCCCCAAGGTCGGCCTGCTCTTCGGAGACTTCAGCGACCTCAACGGCTTTGCCAGCATCGGCATGGACTTCGGCATTATGGCCGACGTTCCGATCTCCATCCCCAAGGCCGAGGACCTGCTCTCGATTTCGCCCTTCCTGTTCTTCGAGGTGAACTACCGCATGGGCGTTGACGGCGGGCTGGTGGATGGCGCGGCGGGCTCCCCCACCTTCGGCCAGAACGTGCTCAACGACAATTTTGATATCGGCTTCTACAACCGTACCACCGACGTCGACGGCAACGGCACTCCTGACTTCCCGGGCATCGCCGTGCGCCGTGGCAACTTCATCCCCGCCTATCAGGCCAACCTGGGCTTCGACTTCAACATCACGCCCATCTTCGTGGGCCGCACGGGCAACCTGATCAACAACTGGCGTTTCCGCTTCTCCACCATCATCAGCATTCCGCTGTCCGTCAAGCTGATCATGGCCGACTACAACGGCGCGGGCCTCTTCAGCGCCAGCGGCGACAACCCGATGACCGTCACTTTCGTCTTCGGTGCCACCTACTTCTTCTAAGACTTCGCCCAAAGCCAACAACGCGCGGCCATGCCGCGCGTTGTGCTTTAACCGGGGAATCAGAAGACTTCGCGGCCCATCACTCGCTGAGGTTGCACAGCCACGTTGGCCACCAGACCCAGGCCTACGAAGCTCGTCAACAACGAAGAACCTCCGTAGCTCACAAAGGGCAGCGTGAGGCCCGTGATGGGCATGATGCCGCAGGCCATGCCGATGTTGATGGCAACCTGCGTGAAGAACATGGTGGCAATGCCCACCACCAGCAGGCGCGAGAAAGGTTCGCGGGTGTCGCGCGCGACGGCCAGCATGCGCTCCAGCAGCACAAAGAACAGCAGGAGAAAGAGGGCAACACCCACCAGCCCCGTCTCCTCGGCATATACGGCGAAGATGAAGTCCGTGTGGCGCTCCGGCAGGAAGGCGAGCTGGCTCTGGGTGCCTTCGCCAAAACCCCTGCCGGTGAATCCGCCGCTGCCGATGGCCGTCATGCTCTGCATCATGTGGTAGCCATCGCCCGTCTTATCCATCACGTCGCCTGAAACGCTGCTCAGGTAGACGTCGATGCGCTTGACCTGGTGGGGCTTCAGCAGGCCCAGCAGGTACGCCGAGGGGAAGGCTGCAGCGCCGATCAGGCCCAAAACCCACATGTACAGGCGGTTGCCGCCGGCTACCCAGAACATGGCCCCCACCATGGGAATGAACACCATCGAGGTGCCGAAGTCGGGCTGCATCAGGATGGGTACGAAGAACAGGCCCGTAATGGCAATGCAGGCCAGCAGGGCACCGAGGCTGTCGATGTGTCGGCGAAAGCGCAGAAAGCCCGCGAGCGCCACGCACAGCAGCGGTTTGCAGAGTTCGCTGGGCTGCAGGGCAATGGGGCCCAGCGAAATCCAGCTCTTGGCACCGTTGATCGTGCGGCCGAAGACCATTACGGCGCCCAGCATCAGCATTCCACCCACAATCCAGAAAGGCCAGCCGCCGGAGAGCCAGCGTTGAGGTGTGACCGCCAGGCAGATCATGATCAACAGGCCCAGGCAGGCAAAGGCCGCCTGCCGCAGGTGAAAGCCGCTGCCTACGCCCAGGCTGCTCTCCGACAGCGTGAAGTCGGTGGACGCCGAGAAAATGAACGCAATGCCCACACCGGTGAGCAACAGCGCCGGCGCCAGAACGCCCAGCGGCAAAGCCTTGAGCAGGCCCGCCTTTTCGGCCAGTTTAGCCTTGATGCGCACAATGGACTCGCGGACAGCGCGGCCACAGTGCCGCGTCATCGACATTCATCGACACCTGGCGGCTGCAACTGAAGGGGGCCGCTTGTAACGCAGGCCCGAAGGCGGTTAAATCATCACACAGAAGTGCAGCGTCTGCGCGAGGGGCCCCCCGGCCATGCGACACTACATTGATGACGGCAGCTTTGAGCTGTACCTGAAGGACATCCGCGAGACGCCCCTGCTGACTCTCGAAGAAGAGCGCAGCCTGGCGCGGCGCGTACAGCAGGGAGACGCCGAGGCGCGCGACCGCATGATTCGCGCCAACCTGCGGCTCGTGGTGGCGGAAGCCAAGAAGTTTCTGCACCGCGGGCTGTCTTACATGGACCTTGTGGCCGAGGGCAACATTGGCCTGATGCGCGCCGTCGAGAAGTTCGACCCCGAGCGCGAGAACAAGTTTTCGACCTACGCCGTGCACTGGATCAAGCAGGCCATGAGGCGCGCTCTGCTCAACAGCGCCCAGACCGTGCGCGTGCCCAGCTACATGGTGGAGTGGATTTCGCGCGTCAAGCACAAGCTCGTGGAGATCACCCGCAAGGGCGAGCAGGCGCCCGACATTGCCATGATCGCCACGGACCTGGGCTTCAATCGCGAACAGGTCGAGATGATCCGCCGCGCCATGAACGCCGGAAACCAGCCCGCGGAGCTGGTAGGTCAGGACGGCGAGTCCAGCTTCAATGACATCATCGCTGACGAAAAGGCCAGCGACCCCGGCGATGAAGTCGTGCTCCACGCCGAACTTCAGAAGCTCGTGCACCTGCTCAACGCCGTGGACGCCCGCGAGAGCGAGATCCTGCGCCTGCGTTACGGCATCGGCACGGACAGGCCCCTGACACTCTCGGAGATTGGCGAGCAGATCAACCTCACCCGCGAACGCGTGCGCCAGATCGAGAACGAGGCGTTGCGCAAGCTCCAGCGTCTGATGGACTACCAGCCGGAGGAAGCCCGCGGTGAGGCCTCAACCCTGCGGCCCAAGCGCGACGCCCAGCGCTCGGGACGGCGCAAGGCCGCGGCCTCCGCCAAGTCGCCGCCCGTTGCCCCGCCCCAGGGCGAGGCCGCCCCCCCGAATCAGCCTTCGGGCGCGGCCCCCCTGGCCGAAACAGAGTAGCGCCCCCAGGCGTTGAACACGCTACAATGGGCCAAGTCCAGCGGATGCCGCAATGCCACAACAGGCCATCCTTGACCTGCCCCTGGTCGAGTTCGAGCAATTCGACGGCCAGGTGGATGCATTGCAGCGCCGCTGCGTCGCCATCTACGGCCTGACGGGCCTGCCTCCCCACCAGGACGCAGCCTTTCACCTTACTGCCAGCCTGTTCAGATACCGAGACAACGAGAGTTTGTTCCAGCTCGCCGCGCTGTCGTGCTTCTTTCTTCACTCCTTGACCCAGGTACTGGCCCTGGAGCGCCGGGCCCAGACCCTGTCTTCGCGCCTGCGCGACAGCAACCGCGAACCGGGCCTGTTGCGCGACGTACGCGACGAGTTCGCCCGCACCCAGGCGCGCTGCAACCAGCTTGGCCGGCTGCTACTGGCTGTGGTCGGGCGCCACGCCCTTTCGCTGCGCGCCAGCCGCGCTTCCTCCAGCGCCCGCCTGACGCGAAATCTCGAGTCCCTGGCCGATCCCTCGTTTCAGCGCAGCCTCGAGGAGATGCTGGAGCCCCTGAGCCGTTTCGACCCCGACGGCATCGACCTTGATCTTGAACCCGCCGAACTCCTGCGGCTGCTGGAGCGAGAGAAGGCCGCCATCCTGCGCCCCTCCAACGGCCACACCCCGTCCGCCTCGATATCGCTGGCTCGCGCGGATGTCGCCGTCGAAGAAGCCGAAGCCAGCCTGCGCGGCCTGGGCGCCCTGCGGGCCGAACTGGACGAGTTGCGCGCCGAGCTCAAGGCCACGTCCGAGCGCATGGCCGTGATGGTGCGCGAGCGCCACGAGCTGGACCTGTTGCTACGCGAAAGCGAGCGCATCGCGCAGGAGCGGGCGCTGGCGCTCGAAGACGCCCGCGCCGCCCTGGAGCTTACGGTCTCCGAAGCGCGCGAACGCCTGGCCCGCGTCGAGCGCGAGCAATCCTCGGAACTCGAGCAGGCCAGGCGGCGTGCGGCCGAAACTGAACAGCAGCGGCGCGCCCTGGCAGATGAAGTCCGGACTCTGCACGCACGCCTGGAGGAGCTGGCCCATACGCGGCAGGAAGCCGAGCGTGAAATGACACGCGTCATCGAACGCGCCACGCTGCGCGAGGGCGAACGGGAGGAGCTTCTCGCTCGTCTGGAGGCCGCGGATTCCGAACGCGAGGTGGCGGCCCGCACCATTGAGGCCCTGAAGGAGAAGCTCAACCAGAGCAAGGACCAGGTGGCCCGCCGCGACGAGCAGGTTCAGGACTTGCAGGACACCCTGGCTGCCCTGCGCGAAGAACTCGTTGAAACGGAAACCCGCCTGGCCAATGCCCAGGCCTCCATCGTCGCCCTGGAGGGAGAGGCCGAAGACCTGCGCAGCGAGGCGGCCCGCGCCACACGCACCATCCGCCAGCGCCACGAGAACGAAGGCAGACTGGCCCAGGCCGAAGCCCGCCGCGCCGAAGCCGAACTGCGCATTACCCAGCTTGAAGCCGCCCTGGCCGGCGCCAAGGAGCAGGAGAAGCAGGCCGAGGCCCGCCTCAAGGAGCAGCGCCGCAACGTAGAAGTGGTCAGCGGCCAACTGGCTGAAGCCGAGACCCTTTCCAATGAGCGCGCGGCCCAGATCCGGCAGATGGAGCTCGAACTGAGTGAGGCACGCCGCAACCTGGGCGAGAATCAGGCACGACTGAGCGAGACCTCGGCGCGGCTCAAACTGGTCTCCACGACAACCAAAGATGCGGAGGAAACCGTTTCTCGCCTGCGCCGCGAAATCGAGGAGTTGCGGCGCGCCCATGGCGCCCTGGAATCCGGCATGCAGGCCCGCGAGAAGGAGGCCGCCCGCCTGCGCCAGTCCGAAGCGGAACTGGCCAAGCGCGCCGAGCGGGCCGAAGCCGAGCAGGCGCGCCTGCGCCGGGAACTGGATCAGGCGGCCGCCGCCCAGAGCCAGAAGGCCGGGCAAGTTGAAACGGAGTTTCTCGCCACGCGCCAGAAACTGGTGGCAGCGGAACTGAGACTGATGGACCTTGAGCAGAAGCTCGATGCCGCGCAGGAAGATGCCCGCGCCACGACCGAACGCCTGACGGACAGCGGACGCCGCACGGAGGCTGAGCTTCAGTTGCTGCGCGAGCGCCTGACCCACGCCGAGACTGAACGCAGCGCGGCCCTGCAGGAGGTGGCCCGCGCGAGCCAGCGGGCGCAGGGCGAGCAGGGTGACATGGAAAAGTCGCTCGTGCAGGCCCAGGAGCGGCTGTCGCTGCTGGAGAAGGAAGCTGCGAAGGACAAGAGCGAGTTTGACAAAACGCGCCGCAAGCTGGATGAAACAGAGTCTTTCCTGATTGCCCGCCAGCGGGAACTCGAGCGGGTACAGACGCGCCTGAAGTATCTGACGGGCGAGGTGAAGTCCATCGCCGACCTGCGCACGCAGATGGAACAGGCCAAGGAAGAGGGTGCCCGCCAGGCAAGCGCCAGCGAGATCGCGCGGCGCATGGATAACCTGTTCGCCGAGGCCGGCGCTCCCGTCACGGCCGACCGGCGCACCGAGAAAATCGTCATCATGCATCTGAAGAAAAGCGAAGCCGAACTGACGGCGGAGGCCACGGGCAACTTCATCGCAACAGCCAAACCCGCGGCGGACGATAGCAAGGGCACGGAGGTCCATGAGGGCCGGCCCATCAAGGGCAAGCGGACCACGCGCCGCAGCCGCAAAGAACGGGAAGATCGGGAAGAACCACAGGCTTCAGAGCCCGGTTCGCAGGTTTGAATTACGTAGTCAAGACACCAGGGAAGCGGCGGCGTGGCACTTCTGGACAACATCCCCGGTTTCAAGGTTTTCTCCGTGGGCGTGGGGCTGGCGGCCCTGGCCCTGGTCGGGTGGCTGGTCTATGCCAATTTCTTCAAGCCGCCCGACGACCTTAAGGAACTCCAGCGCGAAGCATTGTCCGACGCCCTCGAGAGGCTGAGCGAGCATTACGCCGACCAGGTACGCCGCCTGGGCGAGCAGCGCGTGGTGGTCATGCCCGTGCTGGGCGACACCACCAACGGCGAGATCCGCCATCGCACGTTTGAGCGGCTCAACGCCGTGGCGGGCGTAAAGGCCATCAAGCCCCCGGACCCCGACCTCGAGGAGCGCGCCACGGGCATCTTCAAATCCATCCTTGGCAAGCAGCCCAACGAGGCCGACCCCGCCAAGGTGTTCGAGCGTGCGGGCGAGGCCGACGAAGTCATTCAGATCAGCGCCAAGGTTGTCAGCGGCGCGGACTCAGGCCGCTGCGATTTCCAGGTCATGCGCATCGTGCGCGCCGCGGGCAAGGATCGCGCCGCCAGCATCGGAGAGACTCTAACCATCACCGGGCTGTCCGGCAGCGCCAAGCCCCAAGCGGCGGAAGACGACGGCTCCGGATTCTGGGCCTCGGTGTGGGCCGTAGTGTGGCGTGCGCTTGTAGTGCTGGCCGCAACGGCGGCGTTGCCCTTCATGAGCTGGCCCCTTGCCCGTTTCGTGTTTGCACGCGACAGCAACACGCTCAACGGCCTGCTCTGGCTGGGTCTTACGCTCCTGGACGTGGCCGTGCTGTTCGCAACGGTGTCCTTCGAACTGAGCACGCCCGCCGTGGTCTGCGCCCTTCTGCTGTTACCCCTGGGCGGGTTTATCAACCTGCGGGTACTCAACGCCATTGAAGAACACTCCTAACAGGCCGCTTAACAAGTTGAGAAGCCCGATTTTCAAGGCGTAAGGCAAGGGCCGGAGTGCCGCTCAGGCTGCTGGAAGGCACGTTTCAGGCAGTTGGCTGGCGTTTCACGGCGTGCTTTGCACCCGTTGCTCACTGCATAGCACCTGCATGCCGTGCCACCAGCGGCTGCGATACTCAATGAGAAAGGGCAGGGCTCCGGCATCGCTTTGCTCCGGCGCCGGCGTGAACAGGACCACCAGGCGCCCTTCCTTCAGGTCCGCCTCGCGCACTTCCGGCAGGTTGAAGCCGCCAAGGACCCGGCAGGCCGCGTCGAGGTAGGCCGTCGTGTTCTCGCGGGTTGAGGCGGGGCCCGCGGCCTGCATGGCCCGCCTGAGTTCCGGCAGCGTCGAGGTGCGCCAAAGGCTGAGCCTGACGCGCTGCGACACGGCCGGCGCCTGGGCCGCTTCCCCGGGCAAGGACTCCGGCGCCAGCGCCAGCAGCGCCCCATAGTAGGCCCAGAAGGCCCGCAGCACATTGGAGCGCGAACTGGCCAGGGCCGGCGAAATGCCTGGGGCGATGGGGCCCGTGCACAACAGGTTGTCCAGCTTCAGGCGCCCGCCTTCACGCAGGAGAAAGAAGCCGAGTTCCAAGCTGCCACCGTCGCGCTCCCAGCGTGCCACCTGGAAGCGGCCCCCGGCCCCCTCACGGGTGTAGAGTTCCGTCAGGCTCATTCGGCCCGAGGCCAACAGCTTGAGCCAGGGCCCCAGCCCCTCGTGCAAGGCCTCGATTTCAGCCAGGGCGTATTCCGTCAGCAGTGCGCGGGCCTGGTGCTCGTCGCCCAGTTCCGCCGCGGCCAGCAACGCCCCGATGGCCTCACGTTCTCCGGCGTCAGCCTCACCCTGCAGGCGGGCCTTATGGTTCTGCGGAGCAGACTGGCCTTGGGCTTTCTCGCGGGGCGGCTCGGCCACAGGTTGTGCCGCGCAGCCCGCCAGGAACGCCCAGAACATGATCAAGAGCTTCTTCATGCATCCTCCCGTTACAGGCAGGAATGCAACTGCCATGCCAAGGCGCGCAGCCGCGCCCGCAGGCGCAAAGGCCAAACGGTGGAAGAAACTTCCGTCCTCAAGGCGTAAATGTACCGAAGAGCTTGTCCGGGCTGATGCCGTCTATGCGCCAGGCGTCGCCCTCCTGAACGAAGGCAACGATGATGGATTCCGTTGGTTTCGTGGCGTCGTGGCGGTGGTGAAAGTTCACCTTGACTCGCGCGATGTTGGGCCCCCTGGCCGCGCCAAACCCATCGCGAAAATCGATCTCATAGACCGGGGGCTCGGTCTCAACGAATCGGTCGGCCAACTGGCGACCCAACCAGTCACAGTAGCCGGCATACAGGGCTTCTACCAATGCTGACATGCCCTTGAGGTCCTGGAGCTGGCGCTGCTTTTCCTCATTGTAGTCGGCTTCGTCACGGGCGTCGCGCCGTTCGTGCTTGGGCAGGATGGAACGATGAAGAAACCGGACGCTGAACACATAGCGCATGCGTTGCGGCTGCTTGAGCTGGGCTGCGGCCACGGCATCCCAGAAGGTTCCTTCTGGCCCCACTACGGGGCGGTCTGCGGCGGGCCGACGCGTGGTCGTGCTGCCTTCCGTGCAACCCGCGACGGACAGGAACAAGACCAGCAACCAGGGCCAGGCTCTCATGATTGCCCCTCCTGCCGGGACTTCAGCTCGCGCTTGACGCGCCGCATGGCGCCAATGAGCCCGCTGTCCGCATTCAGGGGAGGAGGTGATGGCGCCTCAGGGGAAGGCGCGACCGGTGCCTCGGCCACAGGCACCACGGGAATCACCGACGCTGCGGGCACCACGGGACGCGGCGGCGTGCTGGGCAGCACGGTGGCGGAGGCTGCGGGGCGCGCGGCCTGCACGCGCGAATCCAGGCGCTCACGCACGCGATCAAAGGCGGCACGGGCGGAAAGCGCGCGAGTGTTGGCCTCGTTGTGGGCCCCGGCGCGGGTCTTTTCTGCGGGCCGCCAGAGCGTGGGGAAGCGCCGTGCACACAGCGCCATGAACATGCCCGCCAGAGCCAGCCAGAACATGGCATCGAGGGGCCGCACACGGTCAAAAGTCGTCTCGGGCTCGAAGTTCCTGAGGTCAGCGCCGACTTCGATCACCCGGCCCCCCGTCATGCGAGAGATGGCGGCCAGCGCCGCCACGTTGGCGGGCCGCCGCCGCAGTTCGTCCAGCGGCACAAACACCTGGTGCTCACGGGCCGCCAGCCGCTGCTCGGACCCCGGCGGGCGCTCGCGCACCGTGGTGGCATAGACGCCCGAGCCAACCTTGGGAAAGCGAATGCGATAGGCGCCCACGCCCACCGCCACCATGGGCACATCCGTGACAGTGCCGTCAGGCAGGGAGACCTCGGCCAGCGGCTCCACCAACTGGCGCGGCGAGCCCTCGCTGTCAAAGAAGCTCAGGGTGACCTCCGGGCCTTCGCGCGTCATGGCCCATTCGCTTTCCACGCCGCTCACCTGCTCGGGTTGCGGCAACAGCCAGCGAATCCAGCGCTGCCACAGCACGGCATAGCCGCCCCAGGGCAGCCAGCGGTCAGCCCAGCGATCTCGGGCGTCGCTGGTGAACGCCATGGACTTGCCAAGGCCGTAGTGCCAACTCGCCAACAGCGGACGCTCTTTGTCTTTGTCGGTCCACAGCCAGACGTCGGCGTTCTCGCGCGCCGTCACCGCCACGAAGCCCAGCAAGGGCGGCGTGGAGGGAGCCTGAAAGTCATAGCCCTCACTGAAGAAACCCGACATGCCCGGGAAGGGTTGGAACTCCTCCTCGCGTATGAAATTGCCCCCCACCTGCGCGGCTTCGCGCGAGAAAACCACGGGCAAGGAAGCCGCGTCCCGCACCAGCTCAAAGCGGCCCTGCCCCGCGCGAGCGCAATCCTTGAGGAAACCGACGTCTTTGCCGTCGCCCAGGCAGATCACACTGACGGTAATCAGGTCGGTCCGGTTGGCGGACTCAATCATCTTGACCACGCCCTCTTGCTCGTCGGCGTCGCTGCCGTCCACGAAGAGCACCAGATGGCGGCTGCTGGTCTTGGTGCTGCGCAGGCGCGCCAGGGCCTCGCGCACGCTGGTAGCCATGTTGATGCCGCCGCCGCCGGCGGAGTGTCGGCGCACCTTCTGTTCTGCGCTTTTGAGGTCGGCGGGCTTAAGCGGCCCCAGAGGGATAATCCACTCGTTTTCCGTGTCCGTGCTGAGCATGCCAAAGAAGCTGTCCGGCGGAATCAGGCGCAGGGTCAGCACACAGCCCTCGTTGGCGAGGTCCATTTTGGTTTCGCGCCCGCGGCCGGCCGACGCGCCCATGGAGCCTGAGCGGTCCAGCGCGATGACCATGGCGGGCACCTGCTTGCGGCCCTTCTCGGTTACGTTGCAGGTGACGGGCAGGGCGCGTTCAACGGCCGTTTCGTAATAGCCGCCGGGAGCAAAGCTGCGCGGCCCCCCCACCATAGCCAGCCCGCCGCCCTGGCGCACAAAGCGCTCAAGCATCGCGTGCTGGCTCGTGGAAAACTCCGAAGCCGCGACATCCGACAGTACGACCACCTGGTAGCGGCTCAACTCGACCAGTTCGCTGGGCAGGACGCCCGCAGGCCCGGCCACCACCCGCAGGTTGGCCGCGCGCAGCACGCGCAACAGCGCCTCATCGGGTCCCTCTTCACCATGCACCAGCAGAATGTTCGCCTCGCCCGGCCCGCGGACCGGCAGCTTGAGCGTGTTGTTGGAGCTCGAGGTGTCCTGCTCGGCGGCGATGCTGGCCTCCACCACATAGGCGGCCTGAAGGCGCGGCGGCTCATACTGAATGCGCAGGGGAGTGCGCCCCTCATCGACCGTGATCTCGCGAACGGCGACTTCCTTTCGGTCCACAGAAAGGGTGAGCTTGATGGACTGGCGAACAGTCGAGTAGACCACGACGTCGGCCACCAGCACTGACTTCTCACGGCCCACCACGCGTGCCGCGAAGTCGGCCAGCGCAACCTCGGGGGCCGGGTCCGAGTCCACGGGCAGGGCAAAGACCCGCACGCCCACGGCCCTGGCCTCGCGCTGAAGGTCGCCGCCGTAGGCCAGCGTGCTGTCATGGCCGTCGCTGATGACCACAGCGACGCTGGAGGTGCCCGGCGGCGTACGCTGGCGCGCAAAGGAAAGGGCCGAAGCCAGGAAGGTTTCCTCTGAGGGCTTCATGGGCGCGAGCGAGAGGTCCGGGTTGATACGCCTCGCCTCCTGCGGCATGGCCTCAAGCTGCGGCACATCAGAGAAGCTGACCACACCGATGAGGTCATCCTCGCCCAGGCTTGCGGCCAGGTCGCGCAACACGGCAGGCAGGCGGACCTCGGCGCGATTGCCGGCCGAAAGCGAGCGATCCACCAGCACCCACACGGTCTGACGGCGGCTGCCCACGTTCCAGTACAAGCCCGCCGCGCCCGCCAGCAGACCCAGGCAGGCCAGAAACAGACCCGCCGCGCCAAGATAGCGGCGCGTCCGGGACAGGGGCGTCTGGGTGCGCAGGTAGATCCAACAGGCCACGGCGATGCATGGCAGCGCGGCCAGAAGAAACCAAGCGTTGTCCAGACCGGGCAGGTTCAAAGATCAGCGATCCTGACGCTTGAAAGGCCGCGCAGGCTCAGGCACGCGGCGAGCCACCAGTTCCAAGTAACTCAGCACGACCTGAAAGCGCCGCTCGGCGGCCAGAGACTTGAAGGCAGAATCCACGCTGATGAGCAACATGGGATCGGCCGAGGCCTCGACGGATTCCTCGATGTCGCGCAGGGCGCCGCTTTCGTCGCCCTGCGTCAGCCGCAGCCGGGCGCGCAAGAAACGCGCCTGGGACGCGGCCGGCAGCCCCGTAGCCTCCACGAGTTCCAGGGCGCTGTCCAGGCGTTCGGCGGCCTGAACCAAGTCTCCGTTGCCGGCCATGAGGCAGGCAGCGATTTCGCAATGCACGGTGGCGGTGAAGCCGCGGTCCTGCGTCCAGCGCGTGCTCATGTCCAGGTCTGAGACCATCTTGAGCAGGTGTTCCGCGCGGCCGTTGCGCGCAAAGTAGTAGCAGATTTCGCGCGTGACCGGCTCGCGTACCTGGCCGCCGTAGTAGTAGCTGTTGGAATTGGATTGCGTGTCCACCAGGTCCCAGACTTCGCGGCGAAGCACCTCGGGCCAGCGCCGGCCCAGCGCCGCTACGGCCAGAGCGCCGTAGCTCACGAACTCGGGCTCGTTGGAGGGCATCCAGCCATAGTAGTAGCGCCGGTTGAAGTAGACGCCGCCGAGATCCTGCCGCACCACGGGCAAGGACTCCCGCAGCAGGCCCAGCATGATGGGAAGCAGATCAACCTGGACGGAGAACAGCTCGTCAAAGCGGCTCTCAAAGTCCAGCTGATAGGGGTTCACGGCCTGGTCGCGGCGGCAACAGGCGTAGATGTGGTCCTTGAGCAGTTGTTCCTGCGCCTTCTTGCGCGTGGGCGCGTCGATGACGTCCGCCCCCAAGGCCTCAATGACCTTGAGCGCGGAATTGCCATAGCCGCGCAGGGCCTGCATGGCCGCCGCGGCCACTTCGGGCTCGGCATGGACGATGCAGGGAGCGATGAGGGAAATGTCCGCCTTGTCGCGCTCGCGGCCAAGCACCTCGATGGCCAGCACCAGGTCGGCGGCCTGGCTGCCCTCGGCAGCCAGGAGGGCACGGCAACCGGCCAGAAGTTCAGGCCTGGACAGCGCGGCCAGGGCGTGCATGCGTTCATCGGCATGGGGCGAGCTGGGCCCGCTTGTATCGCTGAAAACAGGCTCCTGCGCGGCCAGCGCGGGGACAAGGCAACTAGCGGCCAGCCACAAGCCGGTCAGCAACGGCAGGCGGAGCGACGCGATTGAACCAGTCGTGAAATGCCCGAGTCTCGCGCAGATCCGCGAGATCGCCATCTTCAAGCATCCATGCAAAGTCCGCATAACCAAGCTCGACCGACCGGACCAGGCTCACGATGGCCCTGGAAGTCTTGCACTGGCGCGACTGCGCGCAGGCAAGATTATAGTAAATCGCCCCAAGGGAAGACGCGAGTGAACTCCGCGCGCGCCCCGTAGAGCCGGCAAGTCTGGAAGACGCATACTCTGCCGTGGCAGACCACTCGCGCTCGGCGGCCTGGGCGTCACCGGCCCGCAGGTAGAGGTAGGCCACGTCGTTGCGGACCTGCAGTTCCACCTCAAGGCTCAAACGCGAGGGCACGGAAACCTCTGCGCCGGCGTCACGCTCGTACCGCTTGCGCTGTCGTTCAATGCGGGCCTCCAGCAGGTCCGGGCGGCCAAAGCGCGCCAGCACAACTTCCATCTCCTCGCGCAGCGCCTCCTGATCGAGGCTGCGGCGCAGCATCTCATCACGATAGTCGCGCGAACTCTCCGCGTGCAGCGCGGCCAGTCGGTCGGCCACATCTTCGGGCGCCGCGCTGTGCGCCAGGGCGCGCACGGCCGTCACGCGCAGGTCTTGAATGAAGTAGAGCGATGAAATCAGCGCCGAAGAACCCAGATCTGCTATGGAGGCCGCCACCGATTCGTCGGCGCGGTCCAGCGAGGCGAGTCGATAGGCCGCCTTCACCGCCGCCGAGTTGGACATGCGGCGCAGGCGCGCGTTGCGGGTGTACTCGGAGGTCTGGGGGCCTTGCGCGAGCCGCGCCACCACAGCGTCGCTCAGAGCCTCGCCGCAGCGAGCCTCAAGACTGACCAGGGCCAGCAGCCGCGCGTCGAGCTCGTCGGGCTCCGTGCGGTAGAGACCTTCGAACTGGCCGAAGTACTTGCCGGGCAGCAGGTAGGCCGCAATCAGCGCTTGTGCGATGACGAAGTGCTGTCGGTAATCCAGGAAGTCCGCCCAGTGCTGCCGGGTGCGCTCATCGGGCTCGCCCTCAAGCACCAGAGCGTCCCTGTCCAGCGCCAGCAGATAGGCCCGAGCCGCGGCGGCCAGGCGCTCGTCGTCGTGGCCAAGAAGCCCAGCCGCGCTGTCCACAAGGGCAGCGTCGGCGCGGGCCTGCGCCACTTCCAGCAGTTCAGTCTTGAGGTTGTCGCCGGCGCCTGCCATGGCCTGCCGCAGCAGGCGGGAGAGGTCGCCTCTGTGGGCGGCGAGGTCGGCTTTGGCGGACTCGCGCTCGTGCTGCGCCGGGTCCTCCAGGCGGGCCATGACGTCCCTGAGCGAGGCATCCTGCGCCGGAGCCAAGGCCGCAAATGCCGCGGCCCAAAGGGCCAGCGCCAGCGTTCTGCGCGCGCGACTGTGGGTGCTTGTCAGCATCGCACACCTCCGAGCCGGCCCTGCGCCGGCAGCACCCCCACACGATTAAACATCATGCAAGGGCGTGATGTGCCCGAAAAAGCCTGATTTTGAGCCTGTTCCAGGGCGGCGGGACTTTACTTCCGGAGGGCGATCTGAAGGCCGACGCACGCGTGTCAAAGGTCCGGGCGGGACCTGTCCATTAAATCGGCAGATCTTGCGCGGGCCCTTACGACAATCCCGGTTTTGCGGCGCGTTACCTGGCCAGTTGCTCAAAGGCGTCGCGCACCCCCGCCTCCAGCCAGTTGCGGCAACGGATAAGCAAGGCGGTGCCCTGTTCGTCCTTCAGCAGGGTGTAGAGGTCAAAGAGGGTGACCTCCTGCTGGTAGAGCGCGCGCAGGCTCGCCTGAACTTTGGCGGCGTTCACGCCCTGGGGCACAGACAGTTCAAAGATGACGTAGCTCGAGGCCCCGGCCTTGCGCGCCTCCTCTTCCTGGGTGGCGGCGCGCTCGGCGGCATCTACGGCGCTGTCCAGGAAGGGCGCCAGGCTCTGGGGGACAATACCGATCAGCAGGCGGGTGTTGGGCTCCCAGTTCAGGTAGGCGCTGTCGCGGCGCAGCTTCATTTCATCGCAATAGCGGGCCAGAAACGCCTGCAGCGTCTTGGCCAGATCGTCCAGCCGCACCTTGGCCGCACGCTGATACTCCACCATCCTGGGAATGGCCTTGAGCACGTCAGCCTCGCGCACCAGGGGAAGGATGCGCGCGAGGTTGGCCGCCTGATCCACCAGCACGATCACTGAACCGTCCTGCGAAACAGTGATGGTGCCGCCCTGCCGCGTCAGCACTTCGCGCAGCAGGCTGACCACCGCCGTGGAGTTGTTGCCCTTGAGGCTGACAGCCACGGCGCACCACTCGCTGGGCGAGCGGGCCGGCAGTTCCGCCTCGGGCACCACGGGCGCACTCTCTGCCACGCTGTAGCTCGCTACGACCTGAAAGGCCCGCGCCTGACCGGCCTCGGGCATCAGCGTCATGGTTGCCTGGGCCAGCGACTTCTGGCAGAGCTCAAACAGGGGGCGCTGCGCGGCATCCTTCGCCCCCACCACGGAGAGCTTGGGCACCGTGGAAAGCTGCCGCGCGTCATAGCGCACGGAAACCTGGGCGCGACGCGCAAACTCCTGCATCAGGTCAAGGCAGCTGAACTCGTAGCTGTTGGCGTCTTCGCCTGACAGGCGCCGGGCCAGGAAGTCCAGCGAGGGCGTCACGCTGCGCCACTCCGGCAGCTTGGGGGCCGGCCTGGGTTCATCCTGCGAAGAACCATGAACTCCGGCGAGGGCCAGCAACAGCAGCGAAATCACCACACGCGACGCTGAAAGCTTCATAAGCATCTCCAATAGAACCGGCGCGGTCTTGCGCGCCGGAACATTGTGCCAAGTGCGCCCATGCTTGCGCGCTATTTCATGGATGCCAGGGCCTGGGCCACCAGCGTGTGATCCTGCGGGCTCGCGGCCACAATGAGGCGGTTGCCCGCCAGGCTGCCGTAGCTCGTCACGCGCGGCTGGTGGCGGGTGGTAACCGTCACCCGCGTCTCAATGTTCTGCACCTCCGTGACTTCGCCGGGAAAGAGGCTGCCCAGCAGGGCCCGGGCACTGTCAGCCTTGACGCCATCGGGCAGGTCATAGGTGCGCACCATCTGGCCCGCCGCGGCCGGCTTGTCCATCTCGCGCAGCAGCCGGGCGGCCGTGCGAACGCGCTCGGCTCGCCCCGTCAGCACCGCACCGCTTTCGTGCCCCACAACTGTCATGTCCGCGCCGCGATAGAGGGACAGCGCACTGGAGGCAGCCCGCGGCGAAAGATGAACAAAACTCGCGCTGAACGTTACCCACTCGGCGGGGTGCATGGCGCCCAATTCCGCTTCGCCCACCATGATCGCAAAGGATGCGGCTTCTTCGATGCGTGCCACTTTGGCGCTGCCCGTGGTGAAACCCACCAGGGTCATACCCTGCCCGCCCAGCAGCTCGCCCGTGTAAGCGGCCAGCTCGGCGTTGGAAAGCGTCATGCCGGTATCCGGTGCGATGTAGCTCAGGGTGGTGCGCCTCGCTTCCATCGCGTCGGCCGAGAATGACACACGCAGGCCCGTGGCGTTGGCCAGGCCGCCCAGCAGGTCATCCAGCGAGACGGTCCCGCGCCCCGTGACCTTCCAGCCGGTCTTGCCGTCCACGGTGACGACTTCAAAAGGCAAGTTGGCCGTGCCGCGTCCAAACGTGGGGCGCTCCTGCGCCCAGGTCAATGACAGGGCCAGGCCCAGCACCAGCACAGCGGCAAACAAACGAGTCATGGTTAGCTCCGGGGTCAGGTGCGCGATCTGGGGGCTGCCAAGCAACCTGCGGTTATGGCCAGGGCGCTGCCCGGCTGCGACGGCCACAGGGAGGCTGGATCAGCTCCTGAGTTTCAACGCCGTGGACCCTTGAGCGTTGGCGCTAAACGGGAATGCCATGGGTGGCGGGCCATGGCGCTTCGTGGCACACTCTGCCGCTGGGCCGAGTGGCGGAATCGGCAGACGCAGGGGACTTAAAATCCCTTGAGGGGTTTCCCTCGTGCGGGTTCAAGTCCCGCCTCGGCCACCAATTGCATGAAGCTGACCATTCCCGAACTTGCGCTGGTGGTGCTGATCGGGCCCGACAGCCCGGCACGCCGCAAGTTCATGGAACGCAACTTCAGGCCCGATGAAGTCTTCGAGGCCGACCTGCCCATCCTTGAGGCGCGCCTCGAAGCCGGCCGCTTCACCGTGGTGGGCGGGGAGAACGCCAGCGTACAGGATCGGGCCGGCTTCCACACGCTGTGCCGCCGCCAGTATGTCGAGCCCGTGGCGATTCTGTTTGACCTTCCCGCGCGGCCTGGCGAGGACCATCGCCAGCTGGCCGCCCGAAGGCAAAAAGCCCTGGATCGCGAGGGCTTTCATCGCGCCTTTCTCATCGATTCCGAGGCCCAGGCCACCAGCGCGCAGGTAGAGCGTGCCCCCCTGCCTGCGCGCCGCCCCGAGCTCTCTGGCCCCTTTGACATCATCGGCGACATTCACGGCTGTTTTGACGAGCTTCAGGAACTGCTGACATGGCTGGGCTATCTGCCCGCGCGCAACGAGAAGGGCCAGGAGGTCCTGCGACATCCCGCCGGGCGCAAAGCCGTGTTTCTTGGCGACCTGGTAGACCGTGGTCCGTGCGTGGTCGAGGTCCTGCGGCTGGTCATGGCCATGTGCGCCGAGGGCAGCCTTTGTGTGCCGGGCAACCACGACGTCAAGTTCGTGCGCAAGCTGCAGGGTCACGACGTCAAAGTGGCCCACGGCCTGGAGCTGTCCCTGGCCCAGCTCAACGCCCTGCCGCCCGGCGAACGCCAGGCCACGCAGGCTGCCGTGATCGCCTTCTTTGAGTCCCTGCCATGGCACTACCTGCTGGACCAGGGCCGGCTGGTGGTCGCCCACGCGGGGCTCAAGGAACCCATGCATGGTCGCGCGGGCGGCCGCGTCAAGGAGTTCGCCCTCTTTGGCGAAACCACAGGCGAAACGGACGACTACGGCCTGCCGGTGCGCCTGAACTGGGCGCAAAGCTACGAAGGCAAACCCCTGGTCGTTTACGGGCACACGGCCATCAAGGAGCCGGCCTGGCTCAACAACACGGTCTGTGTCGACACAGGCTGTGTGTTCGGCGGCAGGCTCACGGCCTTGAGATATCCCGAGCGCGAGGTCGTGCAGGTAAAGGCGCGGCGGGTTCACTACCCTTCGCGCAAACCCCTCGGCGGCTCAGGCTGACAGCAGCGAGTCCCTGCCCCGCCAAACGAAAGAGCGCGGGTCTCCCCGCGCCCTTTCAACTTGCGGCCGCCCTACTTGAAGGCAGCGGCGTTCTGCTGCGCCCAATCGTCAAAGGTCGTCGGGTCCTTGCCGCCGACTTCCTTGACGACGTCCGTGACCTTGTCGGCCTTGTTGTTGGCCCAGTCGTCATAGAGGTCAAGGAGGCCCTGGGCCAGCCACTCACTCATGCCCATGCTCAGCATCGCCTTCTTGGCTTCTGCTGCGGGAACATCCACATACTTGATGGCCTTGCCCACGGCAGCGGAAAGCTTTTCGGCGTAGTCGCCATAGCTCAGAGCTTCGGGGCCCGTAATGTTGTAAGCCTTCGATGAGTGCCCCTTGCCCGTCAGCACCCCCACCGCCACCGCGGCGATGTCCGCCGGGTCCACGGCCGCAATCTTGCCCTGCTTCATGGGCGCGTAGAAGGCGCCCTGGCTCTTGATGGAGCCGGCAAACATCAGGAAGTTCGACATGAAGGCGTGCGGGCGAATGATCGTGTAGGGCACGCCGATCTTGCGCACGTTTACTTCGCAGTAGCCCTGGGCCTTGGCGAGCAGGCTCTTGTGTTCTGTGGCCGCGCCGAAGGCTGAAAGCTTGACGATGTGCTTGAGGCCGCACTTCTTGGCGGCCTTGAGCGCGTTCATTTCCTGCTCGGCCATGTTGGCCGAAGCCACGGTAAGCAGGAAGAGCTTCTCGCAGCCGGCCATGGCCTTCTCGATGGTTTCGGTCTTGCCGAGGTCGCCCTGGACGACATCGACATTGGGGCCCTTGAGGCCCGCGCCCTTCTTGGCATCACGCACAAAGGCGCGAACCTTGACACCCTTGTCCGCCAACTGACGAATCACGTGGCCACTGATATTGCCGGTCGCGCCGGTTACGAGAATCATGCTCGCTCCTGTGGATGATGGGTATTGCGTCGCCAGACTCTATAGGCGCGGCGCGGCAAAGCAAGTGGGCCACATTCAGCCGCGCGCGCTCCAGGGCCAGCGAAAGGCCTCAACGGGGTCGTAGCCGCCGCCGCCCCAGGGCTGGCAGCGCATGAGGCGCAGCAGGCCGATAACCAGGCCCTGAAAAAGGCCGCGCCTCACAATGGCCTGGAACATGTACTCGCTGCACGTGGGCTCAAAGCGGCACAAGCGCGGCAGCAGGGGGCTGAGGGCGCGCTTGTACAGCCAGATAAGTGCCAGGAAGGGGACCAGCCGCCAGGCCCAGAGCCGGCGCCACCGGCCCTCGGCCTTCAGGGCGCCGGCAAAATCCAGGGGCTCGTGGGCGTGGCTGCACACGGTTACTTCTTCTCGTCGTCGTCGAGGCCAAGCTGCATCAGGATGCTGCCGTTTCCGCCCATGACCTTGGGCATGACGCCGTCCCATTTCTCGAGGAAGCGCCACTTGAGCAGGGTGGTGGTGATGCTTGCGGCCAGGGCCTTCTGGGCCTCGGCCTCGGCGGTGGCCTGAATCTTGGTGCGTTCGGCCTCGGCCTCGGCGCTGATGCGGGTGCGGTAGGCCTGGGCGTCGGTTTCAAACTGCTGGGCCTGTTTCTTGGCCTCGGCCTCGACGATCTGCTGCTGGGCCTGGATCTTCTTGCGCTTGAGTTCGTTCTCCTCCTGCTGCGCGCGCTGTTCGGCGACCTGCTTGGCTTCGATGGCCTGGTTGAAAGTGGCGTCGAAGTCGAAGTTGGTGATGCTGACCTCGACCACGACCAGCCCGGAGTCGGCCAGCTCCTTCTTGATCTGCTCGGTAATCAGAAGCTTGGCCTCGGCGCGCTGACGGATCAGGTTTTCCGCCGAGAACTTGGCCGTGACCGCCTTGGTGATTTCGGCGATGCGCGGGCGCATCAGCACCCGCTCCCAGTCCAGGTTGTCCGCGCCGATCTTCTTGTAGAGCTGGGCGACCTTGCCGGGCTCAGGGTAGTAGTTAACGGCAATCGTAGTCTGCACCTGCTGAAGGTCAAAGCTGGCCGCCGCCACGCGCTCTTCGACCACCACCTGCCGCACGTTGATGTTCTCAACGTCGGCCCAGGGCGCCTTGAGGTGGAAGCCTTCCTCCAGCGGGCTGTCCGCGACATCGCCAAACACCTTGTAGACGCCACGGGTGCCGGCATCCACCACCGCGTAGAAGCTGCTGACAAACGCGATGACGACAAAGAACAGGACCACGGCAACCACGCCGCCCACAATCAGCTTCACGGGCGGCTTTCCGGGCTCATAGCGCGATGGAGTGGACATGTCTCTTCCCTTTCTAGCCATTCAGATGACGAAGCGCCTCAGCTGGGTTGAACGGTTCAAGGCCCCCGGCGTCAAACAGCCCGCAGCGGATGCCTGCGGCCTCGCAACGGGCCTCCATTTCGCAGGCAAAGCCGCGATACATGGCCTTGCCGCGCGGCAGGACCTCCCCCGTGAACTGCACCTGCACGGGGTCTTCAGCCATGGGGCAATCAAGCTCAAACCAGTTCACAGGCGGTATTGTTGCGGCGTCCTGGCGCTTCGCCACTCCAAAATGCCGCCGCAGTTGTAGCGTCGTGCGCGCCGTTCTGCGGCATCGGCACTCTGTCGATGCCGCGCGGCCCAATCCAGCCCCCTACGACTCGAACAGGGCCCGGTGCAGCGCCGGGATGGCGGCCTTGATGTCGTCGTCGGCAATCAGCAGGCTCAAGTTGATCTTGTTGGCGCCCTGGGAAATCATCTCCACGTTCACCTCGGCGTCGCGCAGGGCCGCGAAAATCCGCGCCCCGATGCCGCGCTGGTACTTCACGTTCTTGCCCACGATGCAGACAATCGTGCGATCGGTAGTGATGGTGACGCGGCCGAACTGCTCGAGCTCTTTGACGGCGGCATTGAGCTTGTCCAGTTCGGCGCAGGTCATGGAAACGCTGATCTCGCTCGTGGTCACCATGTCGATGTCCACGCCGTGGCGCCCCATCACGTCAAAGACCTTGGCCAGGAAGCCGGGCTGGCCCAGCATGCGCTCGCTTTCGATCGTGACGACGCACTGGCTTTCCTTGTAGGCGATGCTGGTGACGGGGCGTTCGTCAGCGCTGCCGTCCTGCGTGATCACCGTGCCGGGGTGGTCGGGCCGGTTGGTGTTGAGCACCCGCACCGGAATGTTGTGCGTAACGGCAGGCAGCAGGGTACTGGGGTGCAGCACGCGCCCGCCGTAGTAGGCCAGTTCGCTTGCTTCGGCAAAACTCATGAACGGAATGCTTCTGGCCTGGGGAATCACGCTGGGGTCAGCGGTCATCACGCCGTCGGTGTCGGTCCAGATTTCGCATTCCTCGGCGTCAATGGCGCTGGCGACGAGCGTGGCCGTAAAATCGCTGCCGTTGCGGCCCACGGTGGTCCAGTCGCCCGCAGGCGTCTTGCCGATGAAGCCGGTGATGATGGGAACCGTGTTCTTGGGCACGCGCTTGTCGAACTCGGCCTTGAAGCCGGCTTCCCAGCCCTTGATGGGCCGAGCCTGGCCAAACTTGTCGTCGGTGATGAAGCCCAGCTCGTTGATGTCGTAGGCCTCGGCGCGAATGCCGTGGCGCGTGAAGAAGTCCGCAATGACGCGGCAGCTCATGCGCTCGCCAAAGCCCGAAAGGTAGTCGTTGCTGCGCGCGCTGTACTCGCGCACCAGGGCGATGCCTCTGAGCAGGTCTTCGATCTCGCGGAAGTGGGCGTTGAGCATGTAGTCCTTGCAGCCGCACTGCACGAGGACTTCTTTCTGGCGGTTGATGACAGGCGAGGCGTCGGGCTTTCCCGCTGCGGCGGCCTTGCCGCAGGCGATCAGGGCGTTGGTAATGCCCTTGTGGGCTGAAGAAACGACCACGGGCTTGCGCGCGAGGCGCCCCTTTACGATCTCAAACACCTTCTCGATCTGCTTGCCGTCGGCAACGCTTGAACCGCCGAACTTCATGACCAGCATGGCTTCACACCGGGCCTTTCGCCCCTTGAACTGTTCCGGCTCTTGCTCGCCCCTGACTGGTAAAGATAGGACCGCCAGAAAGAGCAGCAAAACCAGGCGCCAGCAAAGCGACCGCCTCGAACCTTCGAGGGCGGGTTACTTTCGCTTTCGCTGGCTTGTCATGGTCTTTGCCCGAGGGCGGCCTTGCGCAATGCACCTTGCGGGGCGGGAAGATAGTCACCAACCTTCCTGCCTGCAAGGGCCTCACTTCAGTTCACTCCTCCAACATCCGATAGTCTGGCAGGAGAACCCATGTCCGGACTCGATCCCAACTCCACCAGCACCCTGACCAGCGGTCGGCAACCGGCGTCGCGCTCATCGCTGTTGCTGGTGGCCGCCATGCTGGCCGCCCTTGGCATCCTGCTCTCCAACAGCATCATCCCGAACTACCACGAGCATCAGGACTGCCTCAAGCGTGCCGCCGGCCTGGAGGCAACGCTTGAGCAACGGCGCGAAACGGTGGAGCGCCTGCAGGGCGAGATCGACGCACTTAGCGACCCTTATTATCTTGCACAGATTTTACCTTCTAGGTACAATTTCCGGTGGGATGAGAAGTCTGAGGCTTGGCGTGCTCGCAATGGCGCGTCTGACCCCTCGCCGGGGAACAGCGTGTCCAGCCGATAGCGCCGGCCCCCGGGGCGGCCCATGGCGGACACACTTAAGCAAAGCGAACTGGAATCTCTCCTCAAAGTCGTCGGCGAGAAGCCCCCGTCTCCTGCCGCGCCGCGGCCGGCAGCCAGCGGGGTGACTAACTACGACTTCAAGCGGCCAGAGCGCGTGGGCAAGGAGCAGATCCGTGCGCTGGAGCGCCTCCACGAAGTCTTCGCCCGGAACGTCTCGGCGGCGCTGTCGAGCCAGATGCGCACCCTCATTGACTGCCGGCTTTTGGGCATGGAGCAGGCTACCTATCAGGAGTTCACCCTCGGCGTCTCGAACCCGACCTGCTTCAACCTGATCCGCGCGCCGGAACTGGAAGGCGAACTGATCCTGGATATCAACCCCAGGCTGGTCTTTGGCATGTTTGACAAGCTCACCGGCGGCGGCTCGGCGCGCTTTGAAGCCCCCGCCCGGGCCCTCTCCGAACTTGAATGGAAGGTGATGCGCCCCACCCTCAATCGCGTGCTCGAACAGCTGCGCAACGCCTGGGAGAGCCTCGCGCCCATGCGCTTTGAGTGGGCCAGCCACGAAACCAATCCTCAGCTTGCGCAAAGCATCGCCCCTAACGAGCCGGTGGTCCTCATCTCCTTTGAGATGACATTGAGCGCCGAACAGAACGGCCGCATGACGCTTTGCCTGCCCCATAACCTCATCGAACCTGTGCTCTCGCGCATCTCCGGCCTGTGGCTTGGCAACAAAGTCCATCGCGACGAACACACCCGCGACAGCATCCGCGGCCGCCTGGCCACGGCTCCTGTGGAACTCACCTGTACGCTCGAACCTGTCCACATGTCCCTCAAGGAACTGAGCGAGCTCGAGGTTGGGCACATCATTACACTCTCCCACCCCGTCGATACGCCCCTGCTCATCGAACTTGACGGCCAGCCCACCTTCCTGGGAAAGCTGGGCCAGCTCAAGTCACGCGGCACGACCTGCGTTCGCATCACCGGCGAAGCCTGAGCTGAGCCAAGACTCCCGCCGCGCCTCCTTGGCGTAAGTGGCTAGTCGCCGCACTGATGCGATGATGTTGCCACTTGGGCGGGGGAATTCGCTTGCGGTTGCAACCATTTCGGACAGAATTTCCCCATTCAACTTTGTCCCATTGATAGGCCAGCACTTTGTTGGCCAACCGCATGCGAGGTAACACATGCCCCTCCGTAGGTACGTCTTTGCAGCCACCGTGCTGCTGGCAGCCCTGGCTGCCTCGGGTTTGAGAGCCGCGCCTCTCGACCCCAACTCGTTCACGTCGCTGGGTACCATGAATCTGGCGGCAGGCAGCTACACCGTGGATACCACGGCCTTGACCCTGACCGGTCCCGGCACGAACTTCAACGGCGTGGTTTCAGGCAGCATCTGCGTGTTCTGCTTTGACTCGATCACCGTACAGACCGGCGCGACGGTGACCTGCGTCGGCACCCGGCCCGTGGCTTTCCTGTCCAAGGGCACCGCGATCATTTCCGGCACCATCTCCGCCGACGGCAACCGAATCGACACCCACCCCGACGCCTCCGAGGATCGCGGCAAGACCTGGCGCAAAGACTTCGACCTCACGTTCGAGCGCCGCACCTGACCACATCCGAGCCAACCAGCAGGCACACAACGGGCGCGGGCGACCTCTGGTATCGAGGTCGCCCGCGCCCCTTCGCACACCCTGTTTTCC
>JABARW010000036.1 GCA_019186845.1 Planctomycetota bacterium
AATTTGCACGGAACCCACGAGAACGGTCCCACTTTCCCTTGTTGACCGAAACCATTTTGCCAGCATGGCAAGTGATGCCGCCGTTAGAGAGAAAATAGGGTGGATCGGCAAAAATCATGTCAAAGGCACCGCGTGGCAATCGCGGCAGCAGCTGATCGCAATCGGCGTGATAGAGCTTGAAGCGACCGTCGTGCGCTTCGAACGGTGGTTCGGTCAGTGGCTCTGCCTGGGCAGAGTCGAGTGGAAGTGTTTCGGTTGGCTCCATAGCAATGCAAGCGTACATTTCCCCCATGCCTTGCAAACACGTGTGAACAGAATGTTGTCAGCAGCGTGAGCCAACCACGACGGACAAAGACCGCTCTGTGAAGCTACACAATCGGTTTTCGATCTAACATGCGCCCATGAGACAGCGCGTTGCCTACTCCCTGCTGCAGGCCTGGTACTGCATCATCGAGGGCGGCTTCATACTCCTCCACTTGCAGTTATTCCGGGCAAGAGGCAAACCACCTCGCGCGCGTGGCTGATTCCCTTGATGCTGGTTCAGATTGCCGGGCTGGGCGTGGGCAACTTTGGCCCTTCGAAACTTTGGCGGCCTGGCCTTGGGTGCCTGGCGCGCTTTGAAAGTCCCGGCTGATTCATCACTAATCAGAGCCTGATGTCCGTATAATGCGTTGGCCGCGTCTTTGCGGCTGCCATGAGCCGAACATTTTCCTGGTTCTTGACGTTGCGCGGGCGGCTGGTGCTGCTGGTGTGCATCGCCACGCTGCCGGCCATGCTGTTCACGTTCTATGCCGCCAACAACGAGCGCAGCGCGGCCGCCAAGCGCATGGAAGAAGAGGCGCGGCATCTGGCCGTGCTGGCCTCGCGCGAGCACCGGGCGCAGTTTGAAGGCGCGCACAATCTGCTGGTGCAGCTGGGCGAAATGCTGCGCCGCCAGGGCGATGGCGCGCCGCTGACGCAGAATCCCGAGTTCCTGCCCGCGCTGCTGGCGGGTTTCCCGCAGTTCGCGAACATCGGCGTGCTTTCTGCGCAGGGCGACGTGCTGGGCAGCGCCTACCCCATCGAACATCCGGCTTCGTGGCGCGACAACCCGGCCTTTGCGCGCGCGCTGAAGTCAAACGAGGTCGAAACCGGGCAGTACGTAGTGGGGCTGATCGTGGGCCGACCCGTGGTGCAGCTGGCCTACGCCGTGCGCGGCGCTTCAGGTGCGGTGCGCAGTGTGCTGTTCGTGGCGCTGGACCTGCAATGGCTGGATCGCCTGGCGCAGCAGGTGAAGCTGCCGCCGGATTACATGCTGATCATCGCCGATCGTGATGCGCGCGTGCTGGCCCACGGCGGCGAACTCAGCAACGAGTCGTTGGCCACAGGCGCAAGGCTTGGCGGCGCCCGCGAACTGTCAGGCGGCACTTCGACTCTGCTCAAGTTGAGTGAAGGCGGCCCGCGCCGGCTGTTCGTGGGCGAGCCCATGGAAGGCGTGCCCGGCGTGACCGTGCTGGCCGGCCTGCCATTTGAGCGCGTGGCGACAGAGGCCGATTTCGCCTTCTTCCGCACGCTGGGCGCGCTGGCGCTCCTGACGCTTTTCACCGTGGGCGCCGCGTTGTTTGCGGCCGATGTTTCGGTGCTGCGTTCGCTGCGCGGGCTCTCGCGCGCGGCCAGGCACTTTGGCGAGGGCGAGCTGCAAACGCGCGCGCGCGTTTCGCGCGGCGGCGGCGAAATGCGGGAGCTGGCCCAGGCGTTCAATTCCATGGCCGGTGCCCTCGAAGCGCGCCACCGTGAGAGTCTTGCCGTCCAGGACCAGTTGCGGGCGCTTTCTCAGCGCCTGCAGCTCTCGCGCGAGCATGAGGCGGGGCGCATCGCGCGCGAGCTGCACGACGAACTGGGGCAGATGTTGACGGCGCTCAAGCTCGATCTCGCCGCTTTGCGCCGCCGCTGCGGCAAAGAAGGCAGCGCCTCGTGCGTGCTGGCGCTCGATGGCGGCATCAGCGAACTCAGTGCGCGCATTGATGCCGCGATTGATTGCGTGCGCCGCGTTTCCTCCGAGTTGCGGCCCACGGTGCTTGACCGGCTGGGCCTTGCGGCCGCGCTGGAGTGGCAGGCGCGCGAGATTGAGTCACGCACGGAGCTGAGTGTGCTCGTGGACATCAAGGGCCTGGGCGACGAAGTGCAATGGCTGGTCGCCGTTACGCTGTTTCGCATCGCGCAGGAGGCGCTCACCAACGTGGTGCGCCATGCGCAGGCGAAAACCGTGTGGCTTGAGGTTGAGGGCAGCGACGATCGCATTGAGCTTGTGGTGCGCGACGACGGGCGTGGAATACCAGATATGGGCAAAGCCGCGTCGCTGGGCGTGCTGGGCATGAAGGAACGCGCCAACCTGGTGGGCGGCGAGTTTGTGCTGGAGTCCGCGGCGGGCAAGGGCACGACGGCGCGCGTGAAAGTTCCGCGCCAACTGAAGGAGGACGCTCATGCGCTTTCTGCTGGCGGATGACCACGCGATTGTGCGCTCGGGCCTGAGGCAGATACTCGAGGAGGAGTTTCCGCGCTGCGTGATAGGCGAGGCCGCCACGTGCCCGGAAGTGATGGCGCGCGTCAAGGAAAACGAGTGGGACGCGCTGATTCTTGACGTGTCCATGGCCGGCCAGAACAGCCTGAACATCCTGGGCGACATCAAGGCGGCGCGGCCCAGGCTGCCCGTGATCGTGCTTTCCATGCACGGCGAGCGCCAGTTCGTGATTCGCGCGCTGAAGGAAGGCGCGAGCGCCTATCTGACCAAAGAGCGCGCGCCGGAAGAGCTGTTCAAAGCCATTCGCGCCGTCATGGCGGGCAAGCGCTACATCAGTGACGCGCTGGCTGAACAGATCGCCGACCACCTGGCGATCGGCGGCAAGCAGGAGCCGCACGAGGCACTTTCGCCGCGCGAGTATGAAATCTTCCTGCTGCTTGCACGCGCCAAAAGCGTATCGGACATCGCCGCGGAGCTGTGCCTGAGCGTGAAAACCGTGAGCACCTATCGCAGCCGCGTCCTCGAGAAAATGGCGCTGCACTCCAACGCGGAACTCATGCAATACGCCCTGACCCGCCGCCTGGTGGACCTGGCCGTGTAGGACAAACACCGACAGCCAACGCCGCATCGTCCTACGCCACAATCAGACAAGAACCGCTGCCGCCGGCACGCCCGTGCGCCGACACTGTGTGCATGGAAGCAGCGATCACTCAGCCTGACTCAAAGCCGGCCGCCGCGCTGGAGTACTTCAGGCAGCGCCTGGCGCAGATGCACCCGGCCTACTTCGCCATGGCCATGGCTACGGGCATTGTGTCGCTGGCGGCCGACCAGCTTGGACTGGGTGTGTTTGCGCGCGCGCTGCTGTGGCTGAACGTCCCGGCTTACTGCCTTCTGTGGCTGGCGCTGGGTCTTCGGATCGCGCTGTTTCCTTCACGCGTGCTGGCGGACCTTTCCAGTCATCAGCGCGGCCCGGGTTTCTTCACGGCCGTGGCGGCGACATCGGTGGTGGGCGCGCAGTCTGTGCTGCTGCTGGACAACTGGCCGGTGGCGCTGGCGCTCTGGTGGCTGGCCCTGGTGCTGTGGTTTGGCCTGACCTGCGCGATTTTCGTGGGCCTCAGCGTGAAGGAAGAAAAGCCCACGCTGGCCGAAGGCATCAACGGCGGCTGGCTGCTGGCGGTGGTGGCCCCGCAATCCGTGGTGGTGCTGGGTTGCGCGGTGGGCGCCGATCGCATACTGGGCCATGAGATTTCGCTCTTCATCCTGATGTCGCTGTGGCTGTGCGGCGGCATGCTCTACATCTGGATGATCTCGCTGATCTTCTTCCGCTACATGTTCTTCAAGTTCGTGCCCTCGGATCTCATGCCGCCCTACTGGATCAACATGGGGGCGGTTGCCATCTCCACGCTGGCCGGCGCGCGGCTGGCGCTTGCCGGCGGCGACGTGCCGCTGATTGCGTCCATGCTGCCCTTCATCAAGGGCCTTACGCTGATGTTCTGGGCCACGGCGACGTGGTGGATTCCCATTCTGGTGATTCTGGGCGTGTGGCGGCATCGCGTGCGCGGCTTTGCGCTCAAGTATGACCCGCTTTACTGGGGGCTGGTGTTCCCGCTTGGCATGTATTCAGTCTGCACGCTCCAGCTTTCCAAGGTGCTCGACGCGCCGTTTCTGCTCGGGCTGTCGCGCGTGTTTGTGGTGCTGGCGCTTGTGGCGTGGGTGCTGACGTTCTTCGGGCTCGCCACGCGCCTGTTGTATGTCTTGCTGCTGGCAACGCGCAGCAGAAGGGAGGCTGCACCATCCCTACCCAGCGTCATCACTCACCAGCAAACAGGGAGACTGTCATGAAAACCAAGCTTGATACCGCCGCGGCGACGGTAGCGTCCGTCGTCGTTCACGACGATGCGCAGGATCAATGCGAGATCGAAATGCGACGCGGCCAGGTGCTGGTCATTCAAGGCATGATCATCACCGTGGTCAGCATACTGGTCTATTGTGCGGTCTGCTTCCAGAGCGGCATCGACACCGAGTTGGCCGCCATTCTGTTTGACGGCGCCTCGCCCATGTTGCTGGCGACGCTGGTTGGCATGGGGCTGGGCACGATGCTCTGGCTCTTTGGCTGCGTCATGTACCTGCGTGCGGCCATGGAGGCCGATCCTGCAAAGGTGCCCGAATAGCCGACATGGTCACTGTCTTTGGCTCTTGTTCCTCAAGCGGTATCCGGAGCCTGCAGGTGTTGAAGGGCCAATTCGCGCGCGACTTCGCGCCGATTGCGGCCAATGTCCATCGCCCACTGCCTCAATACCCGGGCTGCGAGGGACTGCCGGTCAGCCCTGTCTGAAGAACTTGCTCAGGCGGGGGCCGCGCTGCTGGGCGTAGTTGCTCTTGACCCCCACGCCATAAAGCTTGTCAGGCGGCGCCGTAAGCTTTTCGTAGGCCATTTTGCACACGGGCTGGCGGTGGCGCACGATGAGATCGTCTTCGTAAGGCCGCACTTCGAGCACGGCGGGCGTTCCTTTGACTTCGCCTTTGGCGCCATAACCAAAGCCGGGGTCGAAGAAGCCGGCGTAGTGCGCCCTGAACTCGCCGGCGCTGGTGTCGTAGGGCAGCATTTCGACGGCGAAGTCCGGCGGCACTGAAATGTATTCGTAGGTGCTGAAGATGTAGAAGGCGTTCTGCGACAAGAACAGCGCGCCGTCCTTGGGCTTCCTGATGGGCTCGAAGTAGTCTTCCGGCTCGTGTTGCCCCAAGGCCGCCAGATCAATGGGTTTTGGCTTGAGCGACTTCTTGGCCACAAAGCCGACGATGTCCTGCTCGAGGTCCAGCGTCATCAACAGGCCGTCTCCTGCCGGCTGAGGGACAGCTTCGCTTGCCGCAAACATCAGCGGCGTTTTGCGGCTCAGCCGGGCAAGGTCATTGCCAAGCACGAAGGTGCGCTCACTGTAGAAAATCGTCTGGTTCACGCTGTCGCCCGCGCGCACCTTCACGTCAAAGCTCTTGGGAATGATCTCGAGCCAGAGCTCGCCTTCGTAACCCTCGGGCACGCGGTCGTAGCGCGGGTTTTTGTCGCAGATTACGCGCGTCTGCAGGTCGATGCGCCCCGTGCTGCTTTTGTTGTTCGCGTAGGCCGCCACGCCCTGGGGCAGCTTCAGCGATTCGCGCAGGCGCACGAGATAAACGTTGTCGCGCACCAGCACCGCGGGCTCGCGCAGCGAAATGGGGTAGCGGGCAAAGCGCTCGATCAAATCGCGAACCTTTTCGCCGCCCAGCGGCAGCAGCGAGCCCGTCATCGAATAGGCCTCGACGCTGAGCGTGAGGTCAAGGGAGCTGGGCTGAATCTGCTCGGGTGCGATACCCGCCGCCGAGGCAATGGCGCCGCCTTTGATCAGGCGCGCGATCTCCTGGGACGGGAAGGTGCCGTGACTGGACATGGCGCGAAGTGTGCCCAATGCGCAGGCCGAGGGCAAGACACCCTCGGCCTGACACTGCGGAAGAAGGGGACGGCCCCTTGTTGCCTCAGGCCGTGCCGCCTTGCGGCGTCATGAACGCCACGGTTGCGCCTGTGGGGTCGCACACGATGCAGAAGCGGCCCACGTTGGGGATGTCCATGGGTCCGTGCACGAGCTGGCCGCCGTGCTGCTTGGCGAGTTCGGCGCGCTGGTCCACGTTGTCTACGGCGATGTAGGACATCCAGTGCGGCGGAACCTGCGGCGGGAACTCCGGCTCAGTCATCTTCATCATGCCTGCGATGCCGTGCTCGCCGCCGCCGGGCGTCTTGACGAGGCGGTAGGGCGTCTTGCCGTCGCCCATGGGCCAGTCGCTGTGGGTCCAGCCCAGGACCTTGTTGAAGAATTCCAGAGCGCGCTCGTCGTCGCGGGTCATCAGTTCATTCCACATGAACTCGCCGTGGCGGGGCTTGGGCATGGCCTGCGGTTGGGCTTTCTTTGCCGGTTTCTTCGCGGCTTTCTTCGCGACTTTCTTTGCGGGCTTTTTCACGGCTTTCTTCACGGCTTTCTTTGCGGGTTTCCTGGCGGCTTTCTTTGCGGGCTTCCTGGCTTTCTTGGCCATACGATTTCTCCTTGGTGAACCGCCTCGGAGTCGGACACAGCGACCCCTTCAGCGGACGACATGGGCTGGAGTGCCGCGCCTTCGCAAAACGGAAGGCGTTCTGCGAGTTCGCTTCGCGCTGCCGGCACTCTGCCGGGGAAGGCCGAAACCTAGGCTTGGCCGTGACAAAATTCAAGTCAGGACCGGCCTTTGCCATGCCTATAAAATCCGCGTTTTGTCTTCCGCCGGGTCTTGGCCATAGAAGGTCTGAAGCTGCCCGTACAGCTCGGGGTGCTTCAGCTTCATCTGGCGCGGCTTCTCAAAGAAGGCTTCCGTGATCACGGCAAAGAACTCCGCGGGGCTGGTCGCGCCGTACTTGTCGATCAGCGTTTTGCGGTGGCGCGCCTTGTCGGCCTGAAGGCGCTCAAAGTGACCGCCCAGTACCCGTGCCCAGGGGCCATACATGCCGCGCGGCAGGTCCGGTGCGCCGTCGCCGGCGCCGTCAGCCTGGTCGAGCTGGTGTGCGAACTCGTGAAGCACGACGTTGTGGCCGTCGCGCATGTCCCTGGCGCCGCTGAGGGCGGCGTCCCAGCTCAGCACGACGTTGCCGCGCTCCCAGCTTTCACCCAGGCGCGTGCTTTCGTCTTCGGACTCGAGGCCTTCGTGCCGGCGGCGCTGCCGGGCGCGGTAGTGGGCGGGATAGACCAAGATGGTGACCAGGTCCGGGAAGTAATCGTGCTTGCGGCGCAGGAGCAGCAGGCAGGCCTGGGCGGCGATGGTGACGCGGATTTCGTCGGTGATGGCCAGTCCCGCGCAGCCTTCGAAGTGCTTTTCGGCGAGGAACACGAGGATGTCGCGTTGCAGCTCTTCGCGGTCGGCGTCGGAAAGGCGCGAGAACAACGGCACGTTGCGCCGCAGGATTTCGAGCCAGGGCGGGGGGAAGGGCCGGCGGCGCAGCCTTGCGCGCTTCCAGTTGCGGAACCATCCGAACATGGCGCGATGGTAGCAAAACAGCAAGCGCCCACCGGGGGGACTGCTAGCATGCCGCCATGAACTCGCGCGAGCGCAGGAAATCGAAGCGGGCCGCCGCAGTGGCCGATGACCCCATGGCCGGCTATCACAGCGCCCTGCCCGCGCCGCAGGCGAGCCCCCAGGCTTTGGCGGGCGAGGCCCTGGTGGAAACAGCCTTCAAGCGCCGCGGCGGAGCCCGGGGTGTGGAGGACGACGAAGACGTCTTCAACCCGCAGAATTTTGCCCGCGTTCACAACAAGTGGTGGATGGACGGTCTGCTGCCCAGCGGAGTGCTGCCTTACTTCGCGGCGGCGTTTGGGGTATGCACGGCGGTCTGGCTGCTGGGCCTGTTCATCCGCTTGGCGGCAAGTGGCTTTGGGCAGCCCCTGGAGACAATCTGGGAATTCACCAAAAACCCGGAGTGGCAGACTCAGCCGCTGCTGTTGTTTGCGCACTTCACGTCGTTGCGCCTGTTCAAGGGTATTTACTCGCGCAACTATGACCGGGCCTTCACGCACCTTGAGATCAAGCGCGACGAAGTGGAGGCGTTCCGCGCCTGGTTCTTTGGCAAGCGCGTGAACCTGGGCGCCGTGCTGCTCAGCGTGCCGTTCATGGCCTACAAGGGCTTTGTCTATTTCCCCAGTGACGCCTTTCTGCGCGACTATGGCCTGACGTATCGCGGCGGCGAGGCCTGGTTTCTGATGGGCCTGTGGTCGGTGGAGTGGGTCATCTTCGGGTATTACTGCTACCTCATCCTGACCGGGGCGGTCATCACCTACCGCATCCTGCGCCGCCACCCCTTCCGCGAGCCCGTCGATCTCGTGCTGGCCGAGCAGCACTACAAGCCGCTGTTCAACACCACGGCCCAGGCCGCCAGCCTGATTTTCTGCTTTGCCCTGATTCACGCCGGCTACCTCTTCTACACAGGCGGAGACTGGAGCGACTATGTGGGCTTGAGCCTGCTGATCCTGCTGCTGGCCGTCTCCTTTCTCCTGACCTGGGATGCCGTGCGCCGCTGCCTGGCCTCCAGGGTCAGCGTGGCGGTGGCCTCCCTGGAAAAGAGCTACCGGGGGGCGCGGGAGATGCTGGCGGGCATGCAGGACAGCGCGGGCATGGAAGACGACCTGAGGCGCATCCAGGTGCAGCTCAAGATGTCGCTGGCCCTGCAGCAGATGGAGTATCTGCAATCGAAGTATGAGAGCGTGGGGCGCCGCGAGATGCTGGGCATGTTCTTCCGCATGATGGCGCCCGTGGGCGGAGTGGTGGCCCGCGCCATCCGCTGGGGGAGCCTGCTGGCGGCACTGGGCCTGGGCTCGGCGGCCATCTTCCAGAATCGCTAGCAGGCGGCTGAGAAGGTCTTTTTCAGCACTCCGACGCAGCCATCTGCCTTACTCGATTTCGCAAAGCACCGGCGTGTGGTCGCTGGGCTTTTCCAGCTTGCGCGGCTCGATGTCGATGCGGGCCGACTTGCAGCGCTTTTCGAGCGCTTTGGAAATCCAGAGCTGGTCAATGCGCATGCCGCGGTCCTTGCCAAAACCAAAGCCGCGATAGTCCCACCAGGAAAACTGGCCGGGCCTGGCATCGTGCAGGCGGAAGGAATCGACGAGGCCCCAGTCCGTCAGGCGCTTGAGGGCCTTGTGCTCGTCGGGGTGAAAGCCGATATCGCCCGCGCACTTTGCGGCGTCCCACACGTCGCGCTCGTCCGGGGCCACGTTGAAGTCCCCGGCCAGCACTAGGGGCAGGCCGGAGTTGCCCAGGCCATCGAGGTGCCGGCGCAGGGCCTCAAAGAAGCGCAGCTTGTAGGCGAATTTGTCGCTGCCCACGGCCTGGCCGTTGGGGGCGTAGCAGGACAGCACGGTGACGCCGTTGATGGTGGCTTCAATCAGCCGCGCCTGCCCCTCCTCGCCGGCGAAACCCTCCACGGGGTTTTCGATCGGCAGGCGTGAAAGGATGGCCACGCCGTTGTAGGCCTTCTGGCCGTAGGCGGCGGCTTCGTAGCCGGCCTCGCCCAGGGCGTCAAAGGGGAACAGTTCGGTCTCGCACTTGAGTTCCTGGAGGCAGACGACGTCGGGCTTTGCCTGCTCAAGCCAATTCAGCAGTTGAGGCAGGCGCACCTTGATGGAGTTGACGTTCCAGGAGGCGATCAGCATGGCGGCCTTGTACCAGATTGCGCCATGCCCGCCAGCCCGCCCAAGACCCCGCCGTTCCATCGCTGACATTTTTCAACAAACCTTCCCGAGGCGGGCGAAGTCGTAAGGGCTGTTAGCATCCGCTTCATGGCTGACTTCGTGCATCTTCACGTTCACTCCGACTACTCGTTTCTGGACGGCGGGGCCAAGGTTTCCGGCCTGGCGCAGCGCGCCGCCAAGCTTGGCATGAGCGCCCTGGCGCTGACGGACCACGGCGTCATGTGCGGCGTGCTTGACTTCTACAAGGAGGCCAAGAAGGCCGGCATCAAGCCCATCATCGGCTGCGAAATCTATGTCGTGCCCTTTGACATGCGCCTCAAGCAGGACCCCGACCTCGCCAACAGCCCCGGCATCAAGCAGAAGGACTACGCCCACCTCGTGCTGCTGGCCGAGAACGAAGCCGGTTACCGCAACCTGTGCAAGATCGTCAGCAAGGCCCACATCCACGGGTTCTACCGCAAGCCCCGCGCCGACTACGAAACCCTGGCCGCCCACAAGGAAGGCCTGATTGCGCTTACGGCCTGCCTCGGCGGCGAAGTGCCCCAGGCGCTTATGCACAGCCAGGACCGCAAGCCCGCCTGCCGCAAGATCGAGCAGTACCTCGAGATCTTCGGGCGCGAGAATCTCTATCTCGAGGTGCAGGGCCACAAGCGCAGCCAGTGCGGCGAGCTGGAAGACATGGTGGCGCGCCGCATGTTCGAAGTGGCCGACGAAATGAAGGTCCGCACCATCCTGACCAACGACAGTCACTACCTGAACCCCGAGGACTTCGAGGCCCACAACGCCCTGCTCTGCATCAACTGGGGCCGCATGCTCAACGACCCCGACCGCCCGGAGTACGGCCCCGATTTCTATCTCAAGAGCGCCGAAGAAATGGCCGCGCTTTATCCCGAGCGCCCGGACCTGATCCAGGCCACGCTGGATGTCGGCAAGCGCGTCCACTTTGATTTCGGCAAGACCAGCTACCACCTGCCCGAGTTCAAATGGACTGAGGGGCTCAAGCCCGGCGAATTTCTGCGCCGCAAGTGCGAAGAGGGCGTGCGCAAGCTCTACGGCGAGAATGCTCTGGCCGCGGGCTCGCCCATTTCAGAGCGCCTGAACTTTGAGCTTTCCGTGATCGAGCGCATGGGCTTCAACAGCTACTTCCTCGTGGTGAGTGATTTCATCCAGTGGGCCAAGGACCAGAAGATTCCCGTGGGCCCGGGGCGCGGCTCGGCGGCGGGCTCCATCGTGGCCTATGCGCTTGGCATCACCGGCCTGGATCCCATCAGGTACAACCTGCTGTTCGAGCGCTTCCTGAACCCCGACCGCGTGTCCATGCCCGATATTGACATTGACTTCTGCGTCGAGCGGCGCGGCGAGGTCATTGACTATGTGCGGCGCAAGTACGGCGAGGAAGCCGTGTGCCAGATCGGGACGTTTGGCAAGCTGCTGGCCCGCGCGGCGGTCAAGGACGCCGGGCGCGTGCTGGGCGTGCCGCTGCAGAAGGTGAACGCGCTGACCAAGCTGATTCCCGTGGTGCAGGGCAAGGTCAAGCCGCTGGACGAATGCCTGAAGGAGATTCCCGAGTTCAAGCAGCAGTACGACGCGGACCCTGAAACGCACAAGCTGATTGACACGGCCCGCAGCATTGAGGGTCTCAACCGCGGCACGGGCGTTCACGCCGCGGGCGTCGTGATCTCCGACGCTGACGTGACCAACTACATGCCGCTGATGAGGCAGGAAGGCGCCGACGGCGAGGTGGTCATCGCCACGCAGTACAGCATGAACGAGGTGGAGGCCCAGGGCCTGCTGAAGATGGATTTTCTGGGCCTGCGCAACCTGACTATCATTGACCAGGCCCTGAAGCTGATTGAGGGCAACACCGGCCTGCACATCGAGATGGACCCCACGCGTGTGCAGAATGACGCGCCCTACCAAAGCCTGCACACGCTGGACGATCCGGCCACCTACAAAACGCTCAGCGCGGGCGAGGGCTTTGGCGTGTTTCAGGTGGAAAGCGAGGGCATGTGCCGGCTGATGCAGGCCATCAAGCCCAGCACCTTTGAAGACATCTCGGCCGTGCTGGCCATCTACCGCCCCGGCCCGCTTTCGGCGGGCGTGGACAAGGATTTCGCGGCCCGCAAGCACGGCCGCGTCAAGGTCACCATGCCCGGCGAGCTGGAGGGCCTGGCCAGCGCCGAGGCCGTCTCACGCCTGAAGGAAATCCTCTCCGATACCTACGGCACGCTGATTTACCAGGAACAAGCGATGCTGATTTCGCGCCGCCTCGCCGGCTTCACCCCGGGCGACGCCGACAAGCTGCGCAAGGCCATTGGCAAGAAGAAGAAGGAAGAGATGGACGTGATCCGTCCCAAGTTCATCGAAGGCTGCGAGAAAAGCGGCTTCTCGAAGAAACTGGGCGAGCACCTCTGGGCGCAGATTGAGGGCTTTGGCGCCTACGGCTTCAACAAGGCCCACACCGTGGCCTACGGCCTGATCACCTACCACACCGCCTGGCTGAAGACCCACTACCCCACGGAATACGCCGCCGCGCTTTTGACCAGCCAGATCGGCAACAACGACAAGATCGTGGAAGGCATCCGCAACGTGCGGGCCATGGGGCTGGTCGTGGTGCCGCCGGACATCAACCTTTCAGACTCCACGTTCACGGCCAAGGAGGGCCGCGTCATCTTCGGTCTCTCCGGCATGAAGGGCGTGGGCACCAAGGCCGTCGAGAAAATTATCGAGGGCCGGCGCAAGGTGGGCGGCTTCAAGGGCTTTCTGCACTTCCTTGACCATGTGGACCTCACGCACATCAACAAGGCCGTGCTGGAATCGTTGATCAAGGGCGGCGCCTTTGACCGCTTCGTGGCCAACCGCCGCGCCCTGCTCGAAGGACTGGAGGCCGCCCTGCGAGCGGCTTCGGAGTCCGCGGCGGACCGCGCCCGCGGCCAGAAAGGTCTTTTCGCCCAGCCCAAGGGCAAGGCCGAAGTCACCGAGGCCGAGCGCGACCTGGCGCTGCTGCCCAAGGTGCCCGATCTTTCCGAGAGCGAGCGCCAGCGCGCCGAGCGCGAGACCTTCGGCTTCTATATCTCGTCCAGCCCGCTGGATACTTACCGCGAGCTGTTTGAGAAATACGCCCGCCATGACTCCAAGTCGCTGCTGGGCCTCAAGCCGGGCTGCGCCGTCGTGCTGGGCGGCCTGGTCTCCGGCCTGAGCGTCAACACCGTCAAGAACGAAAGCAGCCGCAACTTCGGCCGCAAGATGGCCAAGTTCGACCTGGCGGACCGTTTTGGCATCACCAAGGTCACCGTGTTCCCGGACACCTTCGAGAAATTCGAAAGCGTGCTGCAGGACGACGCGCCTGTGTTCGTGCGCGGCATGACGGAAGCCACCCAGACCCAGACCGTGGCCCAAGCCGGCGACGACGAAGGCGAGCAGGAACTCGAACAGGTTGCCGTCACGGTCAGCGAAATCGTTCACGTGCAGGACGCCGAGGCCCGCTTCGCCCAGGACGAGGGCCTGGCCTTTGACGCCGACTTCCAGCTTTTCACCGATACCACGCCCGAAGACCTCGCCCGGCTTGAAGAGCCCGTGCGCGTGCGCGTCGGCGGCGTCGTCAACAAGCTGCGCACCGGCACCAGCAAGCGCGGCAACGAGTACGCCAACTTCACGCTGGTGGGACCCAGGGGCGCCTTCAGGGTGATTGTGTTCAGCGAGCTGGCCAAGAGCTGGACGGGCAAGCTCAAGGACGGTGCGGCGCTGTTTGTCGTGGGCGAAGCGGCCAGGGAAGACGATGGCCGCGTCAGCATCCGCGCGGACGCCATTGTGCCGGCCGCCGCTGCGCGCGACCGCTTCACGCGCGCTGTCTGCCTGAAGCTGACCATCAGCCAGATTCAGGATGAAGTGCTGGGCAGCCTGAGCAGCCTTGCGCTGCAGCACTCCGGGGCGACGCCGCTGTACTTCAAGATTGTGGGCGACGACGGCGCGGAGCTGGAGCTGGTGGAGGCGGCGCCGGATTTCCGCGTGAAGCCGACGCCCTCGTTCATTGACGGGGTGAAGAAGCTCATTCCCGGCAGCGACGTGCTGTTGGCGGCGCAGTAACAGGGTTTTTGGCTGGCCCCACGGGCCAAGCGTAAGCGAAGCGGTCCGGGTGCCGGGTCAATTCCCTCGAGCCAGAACAAAAGCGGACGAACCCAAAGGCTCGTCCGCTTGAATTCAGTGGCCGCGCACCTCGAGCCAGTCCGGCGGACTGGCGAGAAAGCGAAGCAGCTTGGCCCCACGGGCCAAGCGTAAGCGAAGCGGTCCGGGTGCCGGGTCAATTCCCTCGAGCCAGTCCGGCGGACTGGCGAGAAAGCGAAGCAGCTTGGCCCCACGGGCCAAGCGTAAGCGAAGCGGTCCGGGTGCCGGGTCAATTCCCTCGAGCCAGAACAAAAGCGGACGAACCCAAAGGCTCGTCCGCTTGAATTCAGTGGCCGCGCACCCGCAGAATTCGCTTATGGCTGCTTCCTTTCGGACCTGACCAGGTTCACGACTATGCGCCGCGCGACCAGGTTCAACAATAGCCCCCGGCCCCGGCCCGTCAAGGGCGCAAACGCGGCCGCCCCTCGCTCGTTCAACCTCGCAGGAGACTCCATGCGCCTCATACTGCTCGCCTTGCTGTGGGCCCCCGTGCTGTGCGCCCAGACCAGCCTGCCCCTTTCGGGCACCGCGCCGGACACCCGCATCCGCACCTTCCTCTTCGAACTCGACCTCGGCGCCGGCGCCCAGCCCTACACCGTGACGGCGAACCTGAACACCTCGGCCCCCAGCGGCCTGACCGTGCGGCTCATCGACCTGCGGGGCTACTCGGCCGATGCCACGCCCAGCTCGAGCTTTGTCAATCAGCAGGTGGTTGCCGGGGCGGGCACGGCCAACTGCGCGCTCAGCGGCAACGCCTCGGGGCTGCGCTGCTTTGCCATCGAAGTGCGGCCCACCGGCAGCGGCACCAGCGATTTCTCCGGCAGCTTCAACGCCACGGCGGGCGCGGCAACCCTGACGGCGCAGGATCAGGTCGTGGTGGGCTCCACCACCCTGCAGCTTCAGGTGGGCAAGCTGGCCACCTGGTCGCGCGCTGTGGGCGGCGGGCAGACGCCCCAGGGTCTGGAGCTGAACTTCGGCGCCGTGAGCCAGACCGTGGCCGTGCGCTTTGAGGCTCAGGGCACGGGGCTGTCCAAGATTGACGTGTACGACAACACGGGCGGCAGCGCCACGTTGCTGACGACCTTCAGCGCCTCGGGCGGCACCATCAGCCAGACCACGGTATTGCTGCTGACGCACAGCGGCGTGGCCACCCTGCGCGTCAATACGCACTCGCCCTCGGGCGGCAACGTGACCTGGAGGCTGAGCGTGCCCTGCAGCGTGACTCTGGGCGTGCCGGGCAGCAATGACAGCAAGGTGGACGAGAGCGACAGCTGCACGGCCTCGTCGCGGCCGGGCCCCTGGCTTGTCCTGGCGGTCCTGCCGGCGTTGCTGGCGGCGCTGAGGCGGAGGCGCGCATGAACGCCTGGATCTGGCTGTTGCTGGCGGCCGCCTGTGAGATTACCTGGGCCATTGCCCTGAAGAAGAGCGACAACTTCGCGCGCCACGGCTGGTCGGCGGCGGCCATCATTTTCATGCTCCTGAGCTTCGTGCTGCTGGCGCGGGCGATGAAGTCTCTGCCCGTGGGCACGGCCTATGCCGTATGGACGGGCCTGGGGGCCTTTGGCGCGGCCATCATCGGCATCGTCTGGCTGGGGGACTCGCGCGAGACGGGGCGCCTGGTCAGCCTGGCGCTTGTGCTGGCGGGTGTGGTGGGCCTGAAGTATTTCACGCCGCCGGACAACGCAAGCGGCGGGCAGGAAAGCTCGGGCGCTGAAAAGTGAGGCGGCCCCTTGCAGGGCCGCCTTACGGGTTTTGACGGGTCAATATTTGGGGCTGGTGGGGTCCACCTCGTCGCTCCAGCGCAGCATGCCGCCCAGCATGTTTCTGACGCGGGAGAAACCCTTCTCCTGCAGGAATTTGGTGACGCTGCCCGAGCGTCCGCCGCTGCGACAGTAAACGACGATCTCCTCGTTCTTGTGGGCGAGCAGTTCCTGCCAGCGCTGGCCGATTTCGGGCGTGGGAATGAAGGCGTCATAGGGCAGCTTGCAGATGCCGAGTTCATTGGCGTTGCGCACGTCGAGCAGGAAGGGCTTGTCGCCCTTGTCCAGGCGCGCCTTGAGCTGGGCGGGGGTGATTTCGTCGGCCTTCTGGCCCAGGTTCGATGCCATGCGGGCCTTTTCGGCTTCCTCGTTGGCCTTGGGAATGCCGCAGAACTGATAATAGTCGATGAGCTGGTGGATGCTGCGCTGCGGCCCGCAGATGGGGCACTTGGCGTCCTTGCGTATCTTGAGCTCGCGCCACTTCATGGCCAGGGCGTCAAACACCAGCAGGCGGCCCTTGAGGGGCTCGCCGATCCGCAGCAGGACCTTGACCGTCTCAAGGGCCTGGATGCAGCCCACCACGCCGGGCAACACGCCAATCACCCCGCCTTCGGCGCATGAGGGCACCATGCCGGGCGGCGGAGGCTCGGGGTAAAGGCAGCGGTAGCAGGGTCCGTCCTGGTAGTTGAAGACGGTGGCCTGGCCGTCAAAGCGGAAGATGCTGGCATAGACGTTGGGCTTGCCCTCGAGCACGCAGGCGTCATTGACGAGGTAGCGGGTGGGGAAGTTGTCCGTGCCATCGGCCACGACGTCGTACTGCTTGACGATGCCCCGGGCGTTCTCGCTGCTCAAGGCGACTTCGTGGATGTCCACCTTGAGGTGCGGGTTGAGGTCAAGAAGCCGCGCCTTAGCGCTGTCCACCTTGCGTTTGCCCACGCTGGAAGTGCCGTGGATGATCTGGCGCTGCAGGTTGGAGGAATCGACGACATCAAAGTCAACGATGCCGATGCGCCCCACGCCCGCCGCCGCAAGGTACATGGCCAGGGGCGAGCCCAGGCCGCCGGCGCCCACGCAGAGCACACTTGAGGCCTTGAGCCTCTGCTGTCCCTCCAGCCCGACCTCGGGCAGGATGATGTGACGCGCATAGCGCTGAAGTTCGTCGTTGGAAAGTGTCACCTGGGCTGCCACAGCCATGTCTCGTCCTCATTTGGGCGCCATGCGCCGCCGGCTCTCGCGGGCCAATCTAGCGCCGTTTGCCGCTTTGTGTAGCGGATGACCCAATGAAACAAGCACCACGGCGAGGCGTGGGGGCAACCCGAGCTATCCGGGCTTGACGCTCACGCGAAACCAGCACAGGGTCAGGTTGCTGGCGCTTCGTGACAATGCTCTGCGGTGCAAGCACCGTGATGCACTCTCACATGGCCTGGACCACTTTTCGGTCAGCAGACCCAATTCAGCTCCCTATCCTCTGGTCCGACTCTGCCGGATTTCTCGTTCGCCGTGCAGTTGTGCTGGCGCCGGCCGTGGTCTCGCTCTTCAATGGGCCGTCATGAAGGACCCCCACAACCAAAGCGCCGAGGCCGCCCTCGCCGAACTGCAAAGTTCGCCCAACGGCCTCTCCGCCGCGGAGGCCCTGCTGCGCCTTCAGCAACACGGGCCCAACACCCTGCCCGAAGCAACGCCACCCACCCTCGCCCAGCTTTTCCTGCACCAGTTCAAGAGCCCGCTGATCTACGTGCTGCTGCTGGCCGGAGCCATTTCGCTCGTGCTGGGCGAGTTCACGGATGCTGCCTTCATTTTCGGCGTACTGGTACTCAATGCCGTCATCGGCACGGTGCAGGAGGCCAACGCCCAGCGCCAGGCCGCTTCCCTCAAGAGCCTGACCGTGCCGCACGCCCTGGTGCTGCGCCAGGGTGAAGACCTTGAAATCAACGCCGCGGACCTCGTGCCGGGCGACGTCGTGCTGCTCGAAACGGGCAACAAGGTGCCCGCCGACCTGCGCCTGCTTTCGGCCAACAACCTTGAGATCGACGAATCCCTGCTCACAGGCGAAAGCCTGCCCGTGGACAAGAACCCGGCCTCGCTCGCGCCCGCCCAGGCCGCCCTGGGTGACCGCCTCAACATGGCCTTTGCCGGCACGCTTGTCACGCGCGGACGCGGCACGGGCCTGTGCGTGGCTACCGGCCGCAAGACCCAACTGGGCGGTATCGCCAACCTGGTGAGCGGCCGCGAGTCCGCCAAGCCGCCGCTGCTTCAGCGCATGGAGCGCTTCACGCAAGTGATCTCGCTGATCGTGGCTGTGGCCTGCGCGGTGGTGGCCGCGGTGGCCCTGGCGCGCGGAAATTCGCTGGAAGAGGTCTTTTTGCTGGCCGTGGGTCTGGCCGTGGCGGCGATTCCCGAGGGCCTGCCCGTGGCCCTGACCATAGCGCTGGCCATTGCCACCTCGCGCATGGCCAGGCGCAACGTCATTGTGCGCAAGCTCATTGCGGTGGAGGCCCTGGGTTCGTGCACCTTCATTGCCAGCGACAAAACCGGCACGCTCACGCTCAACCAGCTCACCGTCAAGCGCCTGTGCCTGCCCCATGGCGCGCCCCTGGAGATCAGCGGCGAGGGTATGACGCCCGAGGGCGAGCTCCTGCTGCCGCCGGGCATTGACGCCCTGAAGGCCCGCACCGCCGCCGAGCGGCTGGCCCGCGCCGTGACCCTGTGCAACGAGGGCTTTCTGGGCAAACGCGAGGGCCGCTGGTCTCACCACGGCGACGCCGTGGATGTCAGCCTGTTGGTGCTGGCCCACAAACTCGGCATCACGAAACCGGCCATGGAAGCAGCTTTCCCCCTGCTGGCCGAGATTCCCTTTGAAAGCGAACGGCAATACGCCGCGACCCTGCACCAGAGCGGCGACCAAAAGATCGCCTGCGTCAAGGGCGCGCTCGAAAAGCTGCTGCCCATGTGTACACGCATGGGCGCGCTGCAGGGTGAATTGCCCCTGGACGCCGCGGCCATCGAGGGCGCCGCCCACGAGCTTGCCCGCGCCGGCTATCGCGTGCTGGCCGTGGCCGAAGGCGCCCAGGACCTTGCAGACCCCAAGTCCTTCGGCCCCGGCCACCTGTCCGGCATGACCTTCCTCGGCCTCGTGGGAACCATTGACCCGCCCCGCGCAGACGCCAAACAGGCCATTGCCGCCTGCCGCGGCGCCGGCATCGAAGTCGCCATGGTCACGGGCGACCACCCCCTGACGGCGCTCGCGATTGCCAAAGATCTCGGCCTGGCCCAAAACGACTCTGCGGTGGTCACGGGCCCGGCCCTGCGCGCCGAGCAGGACGGCGCAAAGCGCGCGGCCATGATGGCCCAGGCCCGCGTGTTTGCCCGCGTTGAGCCCAGCCAGAAGCTGGACATCGTGCAGGCCCTGCAGAAGACGGGTCACTTCGTGGCTGTGACCGGCGACGGCGCCAACGATGCGCCGGCGCTGCGCGCCGCCCACGTGGGCGTGGCCATGGGCAAGGCCGGCACCGATGTGGCGCGCGAAACGGCGGACATGATCCTCGTGGACGACAATTTTTCGTCCATCGTGGCCGGCATTGAGGAAGGGCGCGTCGCGTATGCCAACGTGCGCAAGGTGATCTTCATGCTGTTCTCGACCGGCATGGCCACCATTTTCGCCTTCATCAGCGCGCTGGTGCTGGGCCTGCCCATGCTGTTCACGGCCGTGCAGATGCTGTGGCTGAACATCGTCACCAACGGCATCCAGGATGTGGCGCTGGCCTTCGAGCCCGCCGAGGGCGGCGAACTCAGGCGCAAGCCGCGTCCGCCCCAGGAGCCGATCTTCAACCGCTGGATGATCGAGGGCTGCGCCATCAGCGCCGTCTGGATGGGCGCCTGGACCGTCGGCGTGTTCTGGTGGGCCTTGCAGGCGGGCTGGTCGGAAAGCGCGGCACGCAACGCGGCCCTGCTGATGCTGGTGCTGTTCCAGAACGTGCAGGTGGGCAACTCGCGCAGCGAAACACGCTCAGGCCTGTGGCTCAACCCGCTCAAGAATCGCTTCCTGCTCATTGGCACAATCACGGCCCAGGCCGTGCACATCGGCGCCATGTTCACACCGGGGCTGAGAGAGGTGCTGCAGCTTGAGCCGGTGTCGATTCACGAATGGCTGCAATGGCTCGCCATCGCCGTGAGCCTGTTCTGGATGATGGAAGCCTACAAGTTCGTGCGCCGCCGCTTCTACAAGGCCTGAGACCCCGCCGCCCGGCCCGCACTTGCGCGCCCGGAGAGCCCCGGCGCGCAGGCATGACTCCGCCATTTGCTATTAGCGGTTGAAAACGCCCGCCCTGGCCGGGCGCCGGAAGTCAGGTCTTTCGGTGTACGGCAAAGGGGCCGAAAGACTGGGCCGTGGGCATGATCTCCATGCGGTTGACGTTCACATGGGCGGGCAGGTTGACGCACCAGGCGCAGGCCTCGGCAATGTCTTGACCTGTCAAGGGTTGCATGCCCTTATAGACGGCGGCGGCCTTGTCCTGGTCACCTTTGAAGCGCACCAGCGAAAACTCCGTCTCGGCCAGCCCCGGCTCCAGGTTCGTCACGCGAACGCCGGTGCCGGACAAGTCGGCGCGCAGGTTGAGCGAGAACTGCTTCACGAAGGCCTTGCTGCCGCCGTAGGCGTTGCCGCCGGGGTAGGGGTAGTTGCTCGCCGTGGAGCCCATGTTCACGATGTGACCCCGGCCGCGCTCGACCATGCCCGGCAGCACGGCGCGCGTGACGAACATCAAGCCCTTGATGTTCGTGTCCACCATCTGCTCCCAGTCATCGAGGTCGGCTTTGTGCGCGGGTTCCATGCCCAGCGCGAGCCCGGCGTTGTTCACAAGAACATCAACGGTCGCGAATTCCTTGGGCAAGGAGGCCACGGCTTCAAACACCTCTTTACGCCTGCGGACATCGCAAACCAGCGCATGGGCCTTGAGCTCTCGGGCCAGTGCGACAAGGCGGTCCTGGCGTCGCCCGAGCACCACGAGTTTCCAGCCGTCGCTGGCAAAGCGGCGGGCAATGGCCTCTCCAAAGCCCGAAGTCGCGCCGGTCACGAGAATGGTTTTCATGCCGGTGGTTTAGCCCGCCCCGGCAGGCGGGACAAGAGCCCAAGGCGCCGCCGTCCCGCGACGTCAGGCCCTCGCTGGCGCAGGGGGCGCCTGATGCGCTATATTCCGGCCATGGCCAGGGACCCCAGCCGCATCATCAAGCCCATTACCCCCGAGGGTCGCGGGCGCGTGGACGCCGCGCTGGAGAAATTCGGCCTGCTTCTCGTCCAAGGCCAGTGGGAGATTCCCAGCCTCGCTGACCTGCTGGAAGGCGCCCCGATCACCACCAAGGGCTATTCCTATGACTATGTTCCGGCCTGGAACCTGCGCGAGGAATTGTGCACTCGCCCGGATATCGCCCTGTGCAAGCTGTTTCGCGGCAAGAGCACCCTGGTGCACCAGCGGCACTGGCCCCTGATTGATTCCATCGCCCGCATGGCGCAGCGAGGGGTGTGCGCCGGGCGTGGCGGTGATCTGCCGCGCGTGATGTACGAGGTTGTCAAGGCCAAGCCGGGACTCACGGGCGAAAGCCTCAAGAAGCGTCTGGAGCTGACCGGGAAGGAGGGCACGGCGAAGTTCCGGCGCGCCAAGTCTGACCTTGAGAGCTGGCTGGCCATCGTCGGGAGCGAGGCGGAGGAAGGCGAAGGCCGGGGCCACACGCATGACCAGCGCTGGCAGGTCTGGGCCGAGGGAAAGATCGCCAGGGGTGTAACGACACCCCACGGTGAAGTCACCCTGCTGGAGGCCGCCGACGCCCTGATGAAGCTGACCTTTCCGGAGGGCCTGCCGGCAAAAGCGCCTCCCATGAAGAAGCTCTATCCCCTTTTGGCCCTGCTGGCCTGACCATGACCTTCCTGCTGCGGACCGCGAGACTTCGCATTGAGGCCTGCAGCGCCGAGTTTGCCCAGGCAGCCTGCAGCGATCGAGGTTTGGCCGAGGCCCTCAGCGGCCTGCGCCTTCACGCCCAATGGCCTGAGCCCGACACCCCCCGGGCGCTCGCCAGTTATGCCCGGGTGCTGGCGCAGGTGCCGCGTCTGCGCGGTTTTGGCATCTGGACGCTGGCCCACGAAGGTGAAGTGGTGGGGGACGCCGGCTTCAAGGGGCCGCCCAGGGCCGGCGAGGTTGAGGTGGGGTACGGCATCGTACCCGCCCAGCGCGGCCGGGGTCTGGCCACGGAGGCGGTGGCGGCGCTGTGCGCATGGGCGTTTGGGCAGGGGGTCAGGGCCATCTATGCCCGTTGCGAGGCTGACAACGCGCCCTCGCTTCGGGTGCTGGCCAAGGTGGGCATGAGGGTCTGTGCCGGGGGGCGCTTTGTGCTGGAGGCACCGGCGAATTTGGCCTTGCACCCTGCAACCTGAGAGCGCAATTGCTACAAGTTTTCCACCGACGAGCGTGAGCCCGCCATGGGCGAGATGACCAGCCTGCTTTTGCCGGAAGTGAAGGAGGCGCTGCGCAGCGGCGATGAGAAGCTGCTGGCGGAGTCCGTGGCGGCCCTGACGCAGGAACTGCTGGCGGCCGACATCGCCGACTTGCTGCTGACCCTGGAACACGAGGACGCGGTCAAGCTTTTCAAGGCGCTGGAGCCACGCAGGCGTGTTCACGCCTTCGAGTTCCTGAGCCTTGAGGAGCAGGAAAAGCTGGTCGAGAACCTGGGCGCCGACACGCTGGGCGCGGTGCTTGACGGCATGTCCAGCGACGACCGCGCCGACCTGTTCCGTTATCTGCCGGAGGCCGCACGGGAGCGGCTTTATCCCATGCTGGCGCAGGCCGAGCGCAATGACGTCAAGCGCCTGCTCGAGTTCAAGGAAGGGACCGCAGGCTCGGTGATGAGCACCGAGTATGCCACCATCCGCCCTGACATGACCGTGAGCGAGGCGCTGGAGCACCTGCGCCATGTGGCGCCGCAACGCGAGACGATTTACGTGCTTTTTGTCGTGGATGAACAGCGCCGCCTCGTGGGCGTGGTCAGTTTGCGCGAACTCATTACGGCGGTCACGGGCAGCAAGGTCTTCAGCATCATGCGGCGCGAAGTGATTTCGGCGCGGGCCACGGCCGACCGCGAGGAAGTGGCCGCGCTGATTTCAAAGTACGACTTCCTGGCGCTGCCCATCGTGGACGAGAACGACGTGATGCTGGGCATTGTTACCCATGACGACGTGATCGACGTGATCGAGGCCGAGGCCACAGAGGACGCGCAGAAGGTCGGCGGCGTTGAGGCCCTGGAGCTGCCCTACCTCGAAACGCCCGTCCTGACCATGGTGCGCAAGCGCGGCTTGTGGCTGGTGCTGCTCTTTGTAGGGCAGATGTTTACGGCCAACGCCATGAGCCACTTCGAGAATGAAATCATGGTGGCGCTCGTGCTGGCGCTGTTCGTGCCAATGATCATCTCCAGCGGCGGCAACAGCGGGGGGCAGGCGGCCTCCCTTATCATCCGCGCACTGGCCGTGGGCGAAGTCAGAATTTCGGACTGGTGGCGGGTGGTGCGGCGGGAAGTGATTACGGGGCTGATGCTGGGCGGCCTGCTGGGTGTGCTGGGCTTTGTGCAGGTGCTGGTGCGGGCGTGGTTTTCTCCGCAGGAGTATCGGGGTCACGGCATGCTGGTGGCGGCGACAATCACGGTTTCACTGGTTGTGATCGTGATGTGGGGCTCGCTGGCGGGTTCGATGTTGCCCATCTTGCTCAAGCGGCTGGGGCTGGACCCTGCGACTTCCTCAACCCCCTTCGTCGCGACTTTGTGCGACGTGACCGGCATCGTCATCTATTTCGCCATCGCCATTTTCATGCTGCGCGGCACACTGCTGTAAGGCGCCCCAGGGTTTGCCGACAGGCGACGTCAGCCGGCGGTGCAGCCTCATCGCGGGCTGGCCGTGGGAGCCATGAACTGCCGCCAAGAGCTTGGCCCAGGGATCGAGGCCTTGCGCTTCATTACCGAGCTTTCTGCCGGCGCCACGGCCGCAGGGCAAGACGACTCAAGGCCAGGAGCGCCAGGGCCCACGCCGCGCCGATGGCGCGGACCGACTCCGACGTCGTGCAGCCTCCGCCGCCTCCGGACTCGCCAGGCGCAACCGCGCTTACCGTGATACTGAAAACCTGCTGGGCGGGAGTGCCCACGCCGTTGCTCGCCGTAAGGGTGATGGGCCCAGCGACTCCCACGTCGCCCGCGCCCGGAGCGCCGCTGAGCGTGCTGCCGCTGAGCGTCAGCCACGAGGGCAGGCCCGCCGCGCTCAGGGTCGGCGTCGGCGTGCCGGACACGGAGATGGCGTAGCTGTACAGGCTGCCGGCCGTGGCGCTAGTGGGTGGTGTGCTGCCAAAGGCCGGGGCCGAAGTTCCGCTTGTCACCGTGAGCGTAAACTGAGTAACCGCGCTCAATGAGCCGCTGTCCAGCACCGTCAGCGTGATGGTGGCGCTGCCCGTCTGTCCGGCGGCGGGCGTCACGGTGAGGGTGCGGCCGGCTCCGCTGCCGCCCAGGGCAAGGTTGGCCGGGTTGTTGGGCACGAGCGTGGCATTGCTGCTGGCGGCGCTGACGGTGAGCGTGCCGGGCGCATCCTGTGCGTCGCCCACGCTGAAGGCCAGTGCGCCGGTGTTTGTGTTGACCGCCACGGACTGATTGGCAATGGGCGTGATGGTGGGCGCCGTGTTGGCCGCCCCGCCGCTCTGGTTCATCAGCCAGCTCAGGCTGCCGGAGGGCCGGTGTTCCCAGCCATACTTGCGCCAGGGCGTGACACGATAGGCGGTGAGCCCGCTGGCGGGACCCGTGGGGCGAATCCAGTAATTGACGCCGATGTCGTAGGCATCGTAGCAGTGGTCGGCCATGGTTTTCATGGCGGGATCGGGGGCGCCGGTGAGCTCGCTGAAATACCAGCTCCAGGCCAGGGCCGCAGCAACCTCCAGACTGTGCTCTTCTTCGCCTGTGCTGCGCACGTCACTCACGCCGTCATAGCGCATCATGTAGTCGACGTAATACAGCGCACCGCCGCCGTACTGATGGGCTGTGTCGCTCTTGCTGGCCACGCGAAGGAAGTTGCCCATGCGGCGTATGAACGCGGCAATGTTCGTGTCTTCCGTGAAGGCATAGGCGCGGATCATGGCGTCCTGCAGGAGTACGCTCATCCAGCTTGAGGCCAGGAAGGCGCTTGCCGTGCCGTCGCCGTGCTGCGAGCCGTAGTGATACAGCCCGCCATCGACGCGGCCGGCGCTGGGGATGGCGGGTGATGTGCCGGCGGCCCCGTTCTGGTGCCAGATCAGGTGGCCAGTCTGGGTGGTGATGCGGGTACGCGCGGCGCTGTCGCCCTTGACCTCGAACAGGATGACGTTGGCCAGCAGTTTGAAGGCGACACTGCGCTCGGTCCAGAAACCCAGAGCCGGCGACCACTGGCTGTTGGGCGCGTTGGTTTCCTGGCACTGCACCACCCAGTCCATGGCGTTGTAGACGTCGTTGTCGCCTGTGAGCCAGTAGTGGTAGGCGAGGCACTCGTTGTAGCTGTACTTGCTGTCCACGCCTGCGGCTGGATTGGGGTCCTTGAGCGAGAAGCCCCCAATGGCGCTGGCGGGGGTCGTCGTGTTGCTGTACAGCTTGCCCTTGTAGAAGGTGCAGTTGCGCACAGCCTCTCTCAGGTGCTTGAAATTGCCGCTGCGCAGGTAGAGGGCGAACATCGCGCTGGCGCGGTCATAGAGCCAGGGCTCAAAGTCAGTCTTGAAGGGGCACTGGTTGGGCGCGGTGACTGCCGCGTCGTCTTCATTGATCAGCGAAAAGAAGTTGTTGTGCTGCGCGTGGTCACGCTCGGTGTATCCGGGCCAGGTGGCGATGGCGTCGTTGGTGGCGGGGTTCTCGCGCACAAGAGCCACGCCATTGTCGAGTGGGTCCATGCGCCGCGCGCTGAGGGCTCCGTTGGCGGTCCAGGCCTTGGGGAGCAAAACGTAGACCTGGGGCTCCCACACGTTGTCAGCCGCGACCCAGGGAGCCGTTGTGACCTGCTGCCAGCCGCTGCGCGGGTTGGTCAGGGAGGGCAGGCTGGACGTGCGGTTGTTCTGTCCCCATTCGAGGGTGACGTCCTCGGCGTTGGGGTAGCTCACGGAGAAGGTGTAGTTGAACTGGATGCGGGCCACGCGCACGCTGGCGCCGTCGAGGCTGGTGTTCGTCACATGGCGCCACGGCGTGAGCTGCTCGACATAGGCCGCGATCTCCGTACTGCCGCTGAGCACGCGAACTTGCGCCAGTTGCGCCTGCGTCACGCTGCCGCGCAAGAAGGGCATGCCAAACGTGACCAGGCGCGGCGTGCCGGGCGCCAGTCCTTCCACGGGGTGCAGGCGCAGGGTGATGCTGCCGCTTTGCTGCGCGGGGGCAAAGAAGGGTTCGACGGCGCGCAGGGCCGGCGCCAACAGCAGCGCGAAGGCGAGAATCAGACGCATGCAAGGGCTCCCGGGGCTGCCCCGAAAATGCGCAAGGCGGCCCGCGGGGGTCACAAAATCACGCCGTCTCGTGCGAAGTCCCTATGCCGGATGCCCGACGCCTCGACCTGCTGCTTTTGCCGCGTGCTTGACAACGGCACTGACTTCGCAATGATCGTCGCCCGAGAGCCAACCCGACAACCGCTTCCTGATCCGATACGAGGTGCAGCATGGCTGATTTGCCGCACTCGCCGATCCAATTAATCGGCGAGAAGTTCCCCTACACCAGGATTGAAGTATCCGCCGAGGCCGAGAAGCTCTACGACGAGTGGATCGCGCGCCTGTTTGCGCGCATCAGCTCCGGCGAGGACCGCAACGACATCTGCCGCGACACGCTTTCCGAACTCTATGGCGTGCCGCGCGGCAACGCGATCCTCAATGCCCAGTTTGACCCCCGCAACATCACGCTGGAGCCCGAGTACTACGGCGACTGCGACATGAAGCGGTTTCTGGAGCGCAAGCCGTTGCTCTGGCTCTGGTACATGTTTGACAAATCGCCCGCGGGCCTGAACCTGGACTTCGGCTTCAAGTTCCGGCGCGCTCTGGCGCCTTTCATCTTCAAGAAGGTGGGCAAGAACTTCAAGTGCTTCCCCTTCGTCGAGTTCACGTTCGGCTACAACCTTGAGATCGGTGATGACGTGGTGTTCCACCGCTGGGTGTTCATCGACGACCGCTTTACGGTCAAGATCGGCAGCCACACATCGTTGAGCGACTACGTCAACGTCTACTCCCACACCCACGACATCAACTGCCGCTATTACGTCAGCAACCTGCCCACCGTCATCGGCAACAACTGCCGCGTGACCTACCACAGCACGGTCCTGGCCGGCACGAAGATGGCCGACAACTCCATGCTGGGCGCTTTGGGCCTGCTGACGCGCGAGACGCGGCCCGACAGCGTATACGTGGGCATCCCCGCGAAGAAAGTGAAGGACAAGGATCCCCGGCACCACTGCAGGCCCGGGGATCACCCGGATGAAACCATCACCTGATGCTTGTCGTCGGTTGCCGGTCGTCGGTCGTCGGCAACTGCAACGTACAGACCTTCTCTTACGACCGACTACCGAATACCGACTAACGACGACCAATCCCATGGCTAAACGCGTCAATGCTATTCACGAACTGATCGGCGACACGCCAGTCGTGCGCCTCAACCGTATGGTCCCGGCCAACGCGGCCACTGTCTATGCCAAGATCGAATACGCCAATCCCGGCTGCTCCGTAAAGGATCGCATCGCACTTTCCATGATTCAGGAAGCCGAGAAGCGCGGCGAACTGACTCCCGGCAAGTCAGTCATTGTAGAAGGCACCAGCGGCAACACGGGCATCGGGCTGGCCCTCGTCGCGGCGAGCAAGGGCTACAAGTGCATCCTGTGCATGCCCGAGAGCATGACCGTCGAGCGCCGCAACACGCTCAAGGCGTACGGCGCGGAACTTGTGCTCACGCCCGCCAGCGAGGGCATGCGCGGCGCCGTCAACAAGGCCAAGGAAATCGTGTCCCAGAACCCCAACGCCTGGGAGGCCAGGCAGTTTGACAACGCTGACAACCCCCTCATCCACCGCAACACCACCGGCCCCGAAATTCTGCAGCAGGTGCCCGAGCTGGACGCCCTCGTCGCAGGTATCGGCACGGGTGGCACCGTGAGCGGCGCCGGCCGCGTCATCAAGGCGGCAAAGCCGCACGTCAAGGTATACGCCGTGGAGCCCAAGGACTCGCCGCTGCTGACAGAGGGTAAGGCAGGCCCCCACAAGATCCAGGGCATCGGCGCAAACTTCGTGCCGAGCATCCTGGACCGCGAAGTCTACGACCAGGTCATCGACGTGACCTACCCCGACGCCATTGCCACGGCGCGCCGTCTGTGCCGCGAGGAGGGCATCTTCTCGGGCATCAGCACGGGCGCCATCTGCTTTGCGGCACTGGACGTGGCCAGAAAGCTGGGCAAGGGCAAAACGGTGGTGTTCGTGGTGTGCGATTACGGCGAACGCTACAGCACGCACGAACTCTGGGCGCAGGCGTAATCCAGCTTGCCATCTGAAGGGAGTGCCGCGGAAGCGGCACTCCCTTCGCTTTGGGCCGGAGTTGCCGCGGGTGCGCTCAACGCCGCCGGGCAGTCGCTGGCCGCTTGTGCTCCACACGCACGGTTGTCGTGATGCCGCCGTGGGCGTGAAAGTCGGCCGTGAGGGTCAGTTTGCGCGGCTTGAGCGCCTTGATCAGATCGTCGGCGATGCGATTGGTGACGGCTTCATGGAAGATGCCGACGTTGCGCCATGCATGCACGTAGAGCTTCCAGGCCTTGAGTTCAAGGCAGAGCTTGTCCGGAGTGTAGGAGAGGGTCAGGGTGGCGAAGTCGGGGTGGCCGGTCTTGGGGCAGACGCAGGTGAACTCGGGGGCCGTGATCACGATCTCGTAATCACGCCCGACGGCGGGGTTGTCGAAAGTGTCAAGCTGGCCGTGGCGTGGCGCGGGATTCATGGCGTCCTACTTGTGCGGGAAGCTGGGGAAGGCGCCCGTGCTGTCCAGCTTCGGCGGGCCCACCCCGAAAACCTTGATGTCGTGGGGGCTGACAAACCCGACGCGGCGGGTGCCGTCGCCCATGTTCTGGGGGCGCATGGAGTACTTCAGGCCGCGATTCCAGACTTCCTCGGCGAAACGGTTCACATTGACCACATTGATCTCGAGGTGCACGCCCACACTGCGGGGGTGTTCGGCCGTGGCCTTGATCATGCGCAGCAGAAAGCGCGCGGTATTGACCTGGCGCGAGTTCTCGTCAATCACGATCGGCGCGGTATCAAACACGCGCCCGAAGAACTCCGCCTCCGTGACCGGGTTCTCCACGAAGATCACCACAAACTGGTTGCCCGCCAGATTGTCGTTCAATGGGCCTCCCTGCGAATGTGCGTGCGCGAGATTACGAATCGCTGCCCCCAAAGCAGGCTGCTGAAAAAGTGGCATCCGGCCACCTTTTCAGCCCGGTCGGGCCTAAGTGAATCTGGCCCGACCTCCATTTCAAGCGGCTCTTCAGCCGCATGAAATGCGCAAGCCATCCATGGCTTGCGTATGCAGGCCGTATTTCAACGGCCTGTTCAAGGCGCCTATCCCAACGTGCGCCGCGCCAAATGCAAGGGTCTATTGCGGAGCCTGAGCGGGGTCAGCCGCCCACGGTGCTCATGTCGAAATTGCGCGAAAACTCGTGCTTCTCGGGCTTGTTCCAGATGGCTTCGCGGATGACGGCCACCAGCTTGTCGCGGGAGTAGCCCTCACTGCGCAGCAGCTTCTTGACGTGGTACTTCTCGTCGTGAAGCAGGCAGGACTTCAAGCGTCCGTCGCTGGTCAGGCGGATACGGTTGCAGTTCTCGCAGAAAGGGTTGAACACCGGGCTGATGACGCCAATGAACCCTCTGGCACCGCGGATGCGGAAATAGCGGGCCGGGCCCGCCCCGTCGGGCCGGTCCTGCGTTTCCTCGAGTTCAAAGCGCGCGGCCAGGTCGCGCTTCATTTCCTCGATGGAGTACATCTGTTCCTGGGGGGTCTTGCGGAGGAATTCGGTGGCCGCTGTGTGCCCGCCAAAGGCGCGGAATTCGTCATCGGCGCCATCGGCGATGTTGGCCCCCATGTTCCTGATCGCCTTCTCGCGTTGCCATTGTCCCATGGGCATGTATTCGATGAAGCGCACGCTCAGCGGGTACTTGAGTGTCAGGGCCGCCAGTTCCGGCAACTCGTCCTCGTTGAAGCCACGCATCATCACGCAGTTGAGTTTGATCGTGAAGCCGCCGTGGGCGACAGCGGCCAGGATGCCGTCGAAGGTGGGCTTGAGCTTGCCGCCGCGGGTTATCTGCGCGAATCGGTCCGTCCGCAGGGAGTCAAGGCTGATGTTGAGATTGCGCACCCCCGCGCGGTGCAGGGGGTCAAGCACTTCGGCCAGGTGGCTCGCGTTGGTCGAAAGTCCCAGCTTGCGGACCCCTTCGATACGCCCCACGCGCTCAATGAGGTCGATGATGCCCTGGCGCACCAGGGGTTCACCGCCCGTGAAACGAATGTAGTTCACGCCGCATTGGGCGGCCGCCACGCAGACTTCTTCGATTTCTTCCAGCGTGAGGATCTCGTCGCGCGGCTTGAGCTGCAGCAGGTCGCCCGAGAGGCAATAGAAACAGCGCATGTTGCAGCGGTCCGTTACGGACACGCGCATGGAGTGGACTTCGCGGCCGAACTGGTCTTTCACCGCCTGCTCGCTTTCCGCCCTTGATTGCCCGCCTTCAATATGCGCTTGTCGGCCGCTTCGCGCAAGGTCCGCTCAGCGCCAGTTGGCGCCCAGGTAGGCCAGGCCTTCGGACCGTACCGAGGCCGCCAGCATGATACTGCCCGCCAGCCAGAGCAGGGCCAACAAGGCGCCGACAGGGCGCCAGCGTGGAGGCGTCGCGCCCACGGCCAGCAGAATCAATCCCAAAAGGGACGGCCCGAGGATGCGGTCGTTGAGCTCCAGGGCGGTGCCCACGACCCGCCTTGCCGCCAGAACGAACATGAAGTGCGTCAGGGCCAGCGTGCCGCCCATGACGGCGAGGCGCTGGCCCGGGGTGCGTTGCTCGGCCGGGGTGCGCGCTGCATGGCGGAAGGCCGCTGCCAACCACCCGAACAAGAGGGCCGCCGTCGCCAGCTTGAAACCGAACCAGACAGGCAGGGGCAGCGCCCATTGTCCAATGGTGTGCAAGGCCTGGGGCAGTTCTTCGGGCATCAGGGCCGTGTGCAGTTCAAAGGCCGTGGCCTCTCCTGCGACGAGGCTGTTTCGCAGCAGCCACGCCGCGAACACCAAGGTGCCGATGGCCCCGAATACGGCGCTGCGAAAGAGGCGGGCCCTTAGAGAGCCCTGGCCCACGAGCAACAGGCCGCAGCCGGCCAGCAGCATGCTCAGGGCCGCAAAGCGCGTCAGCAGGGCCAGAGCGCAGCAGAGGGCCGCCCAAAGCCAGGCGCGGCGGCACCTCTGCTCAAGTTGACCCAGGCCCAGCACGAAGCCCAGCAACAGCAGCGTGCATAGTGGTTCACTCCAAACCCACAGGTGCACATAGAGGAAGGCAGGAGCCGAGGCGAAAAGCCCGGCCGCCATCCAGCCCGCAGCGCGTGAGGCCAGTGCGGACGCCGTGAACCAGCCGAGCAGGCAGGTGTTGGCCAGGAGCAACGCCAGTTGGAGCATGCGCGCACCTTCGGGCCCCTGCAGGCCGACGCCATGACCGGCAGCCAGCAGCAGGGGGTAGAGGGGCGGAAACTGCGTCACGGGCTCCGGGTCAAGCCAGTCGTCGCCCCGCGGATAGTCCACGTAGCCCTGGCCCTGCGAAAGCAGACGAGCGCTGGTCAGGTAGGTGCGGCCGTCAGGGCATACCCCCGGACCTGAAGGTGCCGTGGCCCAGGCCGCCAGCAGGCAGGCCCCCAGGGCCATCAGCAGCAGGGGCGCCCAGAACTTCCAGTCCGGGCGCGGCGTGGTGGGTATGGGTGCTTCCACGCCGGATATGTAATATCGCGCCCGGTCCTGGGGATACGCTGAATGTTGGACGCCGTCCGCCTAAGTGCCGAGGTCGCGCGTCTGCCCTTGCCCCTGGCGCAAACGCTGCGCCGGGCCCTCAATGCCAAGTCGCCCCAGGAGGCGCACACCGCGGCCTACTATTTCTTTGAGTGCGGCCTCAAACTTTCGGCCTCTGCGCAGATCGGTGTCTATGTTTCGCTGGGTTGCCCCGACCCCAAGCTCAACGAACTGATTGAAAACATCACCCGCGCCTCCACCGGGCACTGGCTGGCCATTTTGCGTGAGGTGTCCGGCTTTCTGGCCAGGCGGCCGGACAAGTCGCTGCTGCCCCTGTCAGACGTCAACGAGCGCCTGGCGCGCAAGGAGCCGCGCCCCGCTGCGAGGGCCTTCCTTGATTTTGTGGCCCGCATCACAGAGAAGCCCGATGGCCGCAAGAGTCTCACCTGCCTGGACCTGTTTGACGCCATCGTCAGCTACCGCAACCAGGAGCTGGGCCACGGTGCCATGCGTACGCGGGAGTTCTACGCCGAAGCCGCGCCCCTGATCGCGGAGGCGGCGCTGGAGGCCTTCAACGCCCTGAAGCCCACGGGTGAATTGCAGTTGTCTGTGGCGCGCGACACGGTGGACCACCGGAGCGGGCGTGCCCAGCGCATGTATCAGAGGCTGGCGGGCGACGGTATCCAGGCGCCGGTCACCGGCGTTCAGCCCATCGAGGACGACAAGACGATTCTCGCCGGGCGCGTGGTGCTGGCAGGCGGGGTGACGCGCGTGATGCTGCACCCGCTGGTGGTCTACGAGGTCGACGAGTTGGAGCGCGACCGTGTCGGCTTTGTCAACCTGGTCAGCGCCAAGCGCGTGGCGGCCGGCACGCAGATGTTGCAGCGCCAGAAGGACGGCACGATCCGCCGCAACACGACGCAGATCTCCGTCAAGAAGGTCGAGTATCTGGATTATGACTCCGGCGCGCGCATCGAAGGCCAGGACGCGACCGAAGAGCTGGCCGACTTGCTCACGCGCCTGCGTGGCACGCGCGTCACGGCCGACAGCGTCGATCGCCTTGCGGGTGAAGAACCGGAGGAGGGCGCGGCGGCGAGGCCCGCCCTGCCCAGGGGCGACGGCACCGGCGAATTCATCGGCGATTTCGAGATTCTCGAGGAGCTGGGCCGCGGCGGCATGGGCATCGTTTACAAGGCGCGCCAGGCCAGCCTTGGGCGCATTGTCGCTCTCAAGGTTCTGCCGCCCGCATTGGCGGGCGACCCGGTGGCGGTCACGCGCTTCAAGCGCGAAATCGCGGCTTTGGGCCGCTGCGACCACGCCAATGTGGTCAAGGTGCTGCACGCCGGCCAGGATGGCGACCGCCACTTCTACGCCATGGAGTACGTCGAGGGCTGCGATCTGTTCGGCGTCTTTGGCGTCATGAGCCAATGGATGCCGCAAAGCCACGGCAAGTTCCGCGCTGGGCATCTGCTGGCGGCGCTTTCCTCCACCATGCAGCTGCGCAAGACGCCGCGCACCACGCCCCAAACCCAGCAGGAACTGGACCCCGATTACGAACCCCTGCCCGAGGCGCCCAAGGCCGCGCCCGTCATGCCCGAATTCAGCGACGGCGAGTACTATTACACGCTGATTGCCCGCATCATGTCCGATGCCGCGCGCGGCGTGGGTCACCTGCACGAGCACGGCATCATCCACCGCGACATCAAGCCGGCGAACATCATGCTGACGGGCGACGGCAAGCGGGCCATCATCATGGACCTGGGGCTCGCGGCGGTGGCAGGCCAGAAGGGCTTGAGCGTGGCCAACTCGGCGGCGCGCATCGTGGGCACGCTGCGCTACATGCCGCCCGAGCAATTGCAGCGACACCTGCTGGACATCACGAACAAGGCCGACATTTACTCGCTGGGCGCCACGCTCTATGAGTTGGCGACGCTGGCCCCGATCTTTGACGGCGATTCCGAGGCGCGCCTGATCCAGCAGGTGCTGCAGGAGCAGCCGGTGCTGCCGCGCAAGGCCAACCCAAGCGTGCCGGAGGATCTGGCCACCATCATCACGGTGGCGACGGCCAAGAATCCCAACGAGCGCTATCCCTCGGCCGAAGCGCTGGCGCGAGACCTGGAGGCTTTCGCGCGGGGGGACCCGATTTCTGTGCGGCCCCCCGGCGCGCTGCACTACCTGTCGCTGTTTTACCGGCGAAACAAGGCGCTGGTGCACACGGCCGCTGTCGCTGTGGTCCTGCTCATCGCGCTCACGGCGTGGTTCATGGTCAACCTCAACGAGCGGCGCGCCGAGGCCGAGGATGCCCGCGACCAGGCGGAACTGGCCCGCGCCGACGCCGTGAAGCAGAAAGGCCTGGCCGTCGAGGCAGCCCGTGTAGCCGAGGAAGAGCGGCGCAAGGCTGAAGCCGAAGAAAAGAAGGCCCGGGCCGCTGAGGAAACCGCCAAGAAGGAGCGCGACAACGCCGAGCGCGAAAAGGAACACGCCCAGAATATGGAGCGCAAGGCCACGAGCGAGGCCGAGCGCGCCGAGCGTGAGGCCGCCAACGCCAGAACCCAGGAGACCGAGGCCAAGCGCCAGGCGCGCATTGCTGAGGAGGAGGCCGAGAAGGCCCGCAAGGCGGGGCGCGAGGCCCGCGTGCGTTACGCGGAAAGCCTGGTGCTGCAGGGCGACGCTTTGGTCAAGGGCGGCCGCCCGGAAGCCGCGCTCTGGACCTACAAGCAGGCCCTGAGTGAGGCCAAAGACCTGGGCATCGACACCTTTCCGGCGGAGTCGGGCCTGGCGCTTCTGCGCCAGGACATGCCCTCTGAGATCATGTCCATTGAGAGCCAGCCCTTTCAGGGGCTGGACTTCGCGGATCTATCCGAGCGCGGCGAGCGCTCTCTGCTCTGGCACAGCGGCGGCCTGGAGCTCTTTGACAACCAGAGTTTCACGCGGGTCTGGATCACGCGGCTGGGAGCGCTGCGGCGCGGCCCGGTGAAGATTTCGCCCGATGGGCGTTTTGCGGCCTGCGCAACGGGCGCGGAGGTGCTCGTGTTTGACGCGGGCAACGGCAAGGAGTTGAGCCGCTTTGCCGCGTCGGAAGCGGCCGTGACGGCCCTGTGCTTCAGCGCCGACGGTGCCACCCTGGCCGTGGGAGACCTTCAGGGAGGCCTCTTCGAGTTTGACTGGGCCGCCAAGGCTCGCAAGGCGGCCTATGAGGGCGCCACGCGCTCGATTTCACAGGTACGGTTTGTGGCCGGCGACACGCAGCTTGCGGCCTGCGGCTCGGCCTGCAAGATCTGGTTTTATGACCGCGCGGCCAAGACGCTGGCCCGCGAGCTCGCGGCCCACGAAACGCGCATTATCAGCCTGGCGTTCTCGCACGATGGCTCGCGGATGCTGACTGGCGGCTACGAGGGCACAGCCCTGCTGTGGGATCTCGCCAGGCCCGAGCAGCCGGTCAAGCTGGAGCTGCTGGGCTCCAGCATCATGGACGCCTGCTTCAGCGCCAGGGGCGAGCGCGTGGCTCTGGCGGACTTTGCAGGCTGGCTGGGCGTGTTTGACACCGCCGACGGCAAGCAGCTCAAGCGCGCGCCGGCGCACCACGCGGCGGCCATTGGCGTGGCTTTCATCGGCGACAGCCTGGAAATCGCCAGCGTGGGAACCAAAGACTGCCCCCGCACTTTCAACACGGACCTCGCGCCGCTGAAGTTCGTGCCCGGGCACCACAATGTCGTCAATGGCATGCAGCTCAGCCATGACGGACGGCTGGCCGTGGCGGCTTCCTATGGCGAGTGCATCGTGGTTTGGGACACCGTGACGGGCACGGAGGTCCGGCGTTTTGCCAACGGCATTTCCGGCATCGTCCGCATCGACGTCAGCAACGACTTCCGCTATGTGCTGGGCTGGGGCAACTCTCCCCTGGTCACGATCTGGGATGTCAGCAGCGGCGGCCTGGCCCTTTCGCTGCCCCAGCGCTCCAAGAACGTGGCCTGGGCCGCCATCAGCGGCGATGCGAACTTCACCGCTCTGGCGCTGGCTGACGGAAGCATCGAGATCTGGAACCTCTACACGGCAAGGCTGCTGCGCACCATAGCCGCGCGTCCGCAGACGGTTGAGGTGCTGGACATTTCGGCCGACGGCAAGCGCCTGGCCGTGGCATACCGGGGTCTGGCGGCCATCGTTTACGACATCTCGGCCGAGCCCAAGCAGTTGAGTTACGTCTGGGGCGCGTACATGTCTGTGGCCTTCGTTGGGGAGCGGGGCGAGCGCATCCTTACGGCGGACATGCAGCGCTCGGCGCAGGTGTGGGACGTGCAGACGGGCGATCGCGTCCTCCGGCTCGACGGCCACGAGGGCATGATCTGGAACATGCAGGTCTCCCACGACGGCAGCCTGGCCGTGACCTACAGCCAGGACAACACCATGCGGGTGTGGAACCTTGAGTCTGGCGCCTGCAGGCTGGTGTGTCCCGGGCCGGACAGCGGTGTGCGGGCCTGTACCATTTCAGGCGACGGGCGCTACGCGGGGCTGGCCGGCATGGACGCGTCGTTGCGCTTTTGGAGCACAGAGCTGGCCGTGGAGCGCCGGGCCTTCGTGGGCCATATCGGCGACGTGACGGCCTTGGTGCCCATCCAGAAAGGGCGCTTTGCCGCCACGGGAGACGAGCAGGGCAACCTCTATCTGTGGGAGACGGACAGCGGTCAGTGCCTGACTGAAATCAGGGCTCACGAAGGACGCATCTCCTTTCTGCTGATGCTCAACGAAGAAGGCCGCCACTGCCTCAGTGCGGGCTATGACGCCAAAGTCCGCCTCTGGGACCTGGCCACAGGCCGCTGCCTCAAGACATTCTCGGGTCATACCCAGGCCATTTACACTCTGTGGCTCATGCCCGATGGCAAGACGGTGCTCAGCGCCGGCGCCGACAAGCGCGTGCTGATGTGGGACCTGGAAACCCTGGCGATCAAAAAGGAACTCCCGACGGAGGACCGGGTGCTCTGTGTGGCCTATGTGCCCGGGCTCAAGAGCATCTACGCCAGCATGGTCAACCGGCGAACCTGGTACTTCGACCCGGAGACGGGAGAGGGCACGCTGGATGAAATCATCTTCAACACGGCCATCACCCGCATTGCTTTCTCGCCCGACGGCACGCGCATGGCCGTCAGCGGCTGGGCCAGCGAGTGCTACATCCTTGAGACCACCCACTGGCGCCGGCAATTCGAACTCGCCGGCCACACGGACAGCGTGACCCATGTGGCCTTCTCTGAAGACGGCCGCTACATCGTGACTTCGGGCGATGACGGCACCCTGCGCTTCTTCAGCGCCCAGGACGGCAAGTCTCTGCGCGTGATTCCGCACCGCGAGTTCCGCCAGGGCCAGTCCTACCTCACGCCGGACAGCCGCCGGCTGCTGTTCGCCGGAGGCGAGGGCACCTGGCACATGTGGGACCTTTCGCGCAGCGCGCTGCACGACTCCCTGCCCCAGCTCGTGCGTGAGGCCCGGGTGACGCTCCAGTTCGATCCCGACAACGGCAAGGCCCTGGCCACGCTCTGCCGCTGGTATGACTTCCGCGGGGATGAGCAGCGCGCGCTCGAATTCTTCCGCCGTGCCGAGCAGGCGGGCGAGTCCTTCGAGCCCTCCTTTGTGCTGTCCCTGGCCTGGCGTGGCCGCGACCTGGAGCGAGCATTGGCCTCTCTCAAGCCGCGCCTGGAAGACGGCAGCCTCGACGAGCTTTCGCGCGAGTTTTACCGGCGCGGCATGGCCAAGGCCTTTCACGACCGCGGCCGCGAACACCAGTGGTCCGGGCGCAATGATGAAGCCCTGGCAGACCTGAACCAGTCCCTGGCCCTGGACCCGGAATCGCTCAGCGCGCTGGTCAGCCGCGGGCGGGCCCTGAACGCCAAGGACCAGCTTGAAGCCGCGCTGGCGGATTTCGCGGCGGCCCTGAAGCTGGAGTCGGATTACAGGCCGGCGCTGGAGGCACGGGCGGACGTTCTGGCCCTGCGGGGGAACTTCAAGACCGCCCTGGCCGATTACGTGCGGCTGCGCGAGTTGGAGCCGGAGATGGCCTGGCGCTGGCAGCGCACCGGCGAAATCCGCTGCGAGCTTCAGGCCTACGCCGACGCGGAGAAGGATTTCTCCAAGGCGATTGCGTTGAGCAAGGATTACGCCTCCTCGTGGTATTGGCGCGCTTTTGCCCGCTACAAGCAGGGCAAGCTGCAGGACGCTCTCAAGGATGCCAACCAGTATCTGGCCCTGGAGCCCGAAGTGGCCGCGGGCTTTGGCCAGCGAGGCGATATCTTCCGCGCGGCGGGCAGGTTCAAGGAGGCCGTAGACGACTACACGGCCGCCATCGAGCGTGATGACACCAACGCCGTCTACTATGAGTGCCGGGCCGAGGCGCGCGTGCGCCTGCAGGAATACGTGGCCTGCGTGGCGGACTTCCGCAAGGCGCTGGACCTGGGCGCGGAAAAGGGCTCCTGTTACTTCAACCTGGCCTGCGCCTACTCGTTGTGGGCCGGTTCTTTGGCTGCCGGCTCCGAGCGTTGGGCCGTGGACAAGGCACTGGAGTCGCTTGAGGAGGCAGTGGCCAACGGCTTTGCCGACTGGGAGCTGCTGAAGAAGGACGACGACCTCAAGCTTCTGCGCAACGAGCCCCGCTTCCTCAAGCTGATCGAAGGCAAGTAGGCCCGGGCGCCCCCTTCCCCCGCGGCCCGTTCTTGGCAACATCGCGGCGCAACCGGGCAAGGGCTGTATTTCAAATCCTATGGAATCCCTCAGGGAACTATACCGCATCGGCACCGGACCCTCCGCCAGCCACACCATGGGGCCCAGCGCCGCCGCCGCCATTTTCCGCGACCGCAGCAAGAACGCTTCGCGCTTCAAGGTCACGCTCTACGGCAGCCTCGCCAGCACAGGCAAGGGCCACTTGACCGATGTAGCCATCACCCGCGCGTTCGCGCCGCGCTTTGTCGAGTTTGTCTGGAAGCCCGACGAAATCCCGGCCTACCACCCCAACGGCATGGACTTTGAGTCCTTTGACCCTGCGGGGCATGCGCTGGAAAAGTGGCGTGTTTACAGCGTGGGTGGCGGCGCCTTGCGCGAAGAGGGCAAGCCCGCGCCCGCCGACGTCTACCCGCTCAAGTCCATGGCCGCCATCATGACCTGGTGCGGCCAGCACAACGCGCCCTTCTGGAAGTACGTCGAGCACTGCGAGGGGCCCTCCATCTGGGGCTACCTCGCCGAGTGCTGGAAAGTCATGCAGGCGGCCATCGCCCGCGGCTATGCCGCCGCCGGAACTTTGCCGGGCGTGCTCAACCTCAAGCGCAAGAGCGCCAGCCACCTGGCGCAGGCGCGGCAGCGCCCGGATAAGCTGCAGCGCACGGGGGTGCTCACAGCCTATGCGCTGGCCGTGAGCGAGGAAAACGCCAGCGGTGGCAAAGTGGTGACGGCGCCGACCTGCGGAGCCTGCGGCGTGATGCCTGCCGTGCTGGCCTACCTGCAGGAGACGCTCAAGGCTGATGAAACGGCCATCCTTCACGCAATGGCCACGGCGGGGCTTGTGGGCAACCTGGTCAAGACCAATGCGTCGATTTCCGGCGCCGCCGTGGGCTGTCAGGGTGAGGTGGGCACCGCCTGCTCCATGGCGGCCGGCGCGGCGGCCCAGCTTATGGGTGGGACCATCGCCCAGATTGAGTACGCAGCGGAGATGGGCTTTGAACACCACCTGGGCCTGACCTGTGATCCCGTGGCGGGGCTGGTGCAGATTCCCTGCATCGAGCGCAATGCCGTGGCAGCCATGCGCGCCGTGGACTGCGCCGAGTACGCGATGTTCTCCGACGGCAGCCACGAAATCCCCTTTGACACCGTCGTTGAGACCATGCGGCAGACGGGCTTTGACCTTCAGGCCCGCTACCGCGAAACCAGCCAGGGAGGCCTGGCTGCTCTGCACCGCGCCCGCAATCAGGCCAACTTCGACGCCCTGCACGCCGCCTCAACTAAAGCCAACGAGTGCGGCTAGGGGCACCAGCGCAAGCTAAGATGCCGGCCCATGACCCCGTCCATTGGCGCATTCTGGACCGCCACGGAGCAGGGCCGGCCCCTCGACACGCCGGACTGGCTCGCGGCCCTGTCGCAGGCGGCGCTGGCTGAAGCCGCTTTCAACATACTCGCGGCCCGCGCCTGTCTGCACGCCTGTAACCCGCCCAGCGCCTGGCAGGCCGTGCGCGAGTTGCTGGCGATCCGTGTGGAGCTGCGCGAAGGCCACCAGCCCGCCCTGCACGCGCTCAAGCCGCGCCTGGCGGCCCTGCTGCAAAGCACGACGGACGAGCCCACCCTGGCACGGGCCTGGCACACGACGGGCGTGGTACACACCAGGCTCAATGAATTCGAGCGCGCCGAACACGCACTGCTGGAGGCCCTGCGCCGCATCGAGCCCTCGCCCGCGCGCCTGTGGATACTCGATTCCATGGGGCAGTGCTTTCAGGGCCAGGGCGCCTGGAGCGAGGCCCGCCGGGTCCTTCAGGGGGTCGCCTCCCTCAAGCAGGCAAGCGGCGATGTGATGGGTACGGCCATCTCCGTGGGAAACCTCGCCCTGCTGGAGCTGGGCCTGGGGCGCAACCCGCAGGCCGAGGCCGCCCTGGTCGACGTGCTGCAGAAACTGGGGCCGAAGCTGCCGTCGCTATCGCGCCTGCGTCTGGAAACCCTGCTGCTGCAAAGCCGCCTCGACACCCCCGGCGCCGCGGCCCAGGCCGAGGCCCTGGAGCGCGCCCTGGCCCAGTGCGGCGAAAGCGGCCACCATCTGAAGGCATTTGCCTGCCTGGCCCTGGCCCGCGCCCGCCCGGACATGGCGCGCCAATGGCTGGAACTTGCCGAACATGACTTCACGGCGCCGGCCGACCTCGCACTGGTGCGTTACTGGCGCCTGAGGCTTCTGCCCAAGGCCGCCGATGACGCCGCCCAGGTGGCGGAGACCCGCTCGCTGATCCGGCGCGCCGGGCCCAGTTCGGAGGCTGAATTGCTCACGCACCTGCTGTTCGCCGAGCGCAGCAGCGGGACCAGCGTGATGAACCAGCATCTGGACGAGGCCTTCGAGTTCGCCCAGCGTGCCAACAACCCCCTGTGGGTCGAGCGGGTGGACCGCCTCTACGAGCGCCTCGACCCGCGGGGATTTTCGCATCGCGTGCTGGAGCGCTTTGCCGGCCGCAGTCTCGAAGAACTCCAGAAGACGACGCTGGAGGATGCCACAAGCGTCTTTGCCGACCTCGTGGGCTTCACCCTGCGCTCGCAGGAGCTGTCTCCCGAAGAAGTCATGGAAACGGTGCGCTCGCTCTTTGAGCTGGCGGTGCCCCTGTTTGTCCGCTTTCGTGTCAGGCCCCTGCAACACCAGGGCGACGGGCTTTTGGCCGTGTGCCAGGGAGCCGACCACGCGCGGCGCGGCCTGGCCTTTGCGCGCGCGTTCGTGGCCCGCACCCTGCGCGTGACCCGGGTGCGCGAGGCCCTGGGTGAAAAGTGGGGCCTGACGGTGCGCGCCGGCGTGGCCAGCGGGCCCACGGTGCTGGGCGTGCTCGGCAGCCACTACAAAATGGAGTTTCAGGCCATTGGACGCACGGTCAACCTCGCCTCGCGCCTGCAGGGCCAGGCACAGCCCGGCCAGGTTACGGCCTCGCTGGACTGCGCCAAAGCTGCGGGGATGGACCTGGGCGGCCTTGTTCGCGAGCAGGCCGATCTCAAGGGCTTCTCGCAGCCGGAGTCCTTCGTGCGACTGCAAGTGACATTGCAGGAGTGACATGACAACACTCGAGTTCAAGCTGCCCCTGTTGCGCGGCACCCTGCTGGGTCGCCGCATGCGCTTTCTGGCCGACGTCCGGCTGGCCGGGGGCGAAGTTGTGACTGCCATGTGCGCCAACACGGGTTCCATGAAAAGCTGCTGCGAGCCGGGGCGCGAAGTCGTGATCAGCGATTCGCAGAATGATGCGCGCAAGGTTCGCTTCACCTGGGAACTCATCGACATGGGCCAGGGCTGGGTCAACGTCAACACGGCCGTGCCCAACTGGGCTGTGGGCGAGTTTGTTTCGCGCGGCGCTATTGAGGAGCTGGCCGGTTATGCCCATGCGCGCCGTGAAGTGAAGTACGGCAAGCAGGGCGCGTCGCGCATCGACATACTGCTCAGCCGCCTGCCCTGGGAGGCCCCGGCTAAGCCTTCGCGCGCACGCAAGCCTGCCACGCCTCCTGTGCGTGAGGGCGATTGCTACGTCGAAGTCAAGAACACATCCATGCGCGAGGGGCGCCACAGCATTTTTCCGGACAGCGTGACAGAGCGCGGCCAGAAACATCTCCGTGAACTCGTTGAGGTTGTCAGGAAGGGCGCGCGCGCCGCCATGTTCTACTTCGTGGGCCGCACGGATACCGAGGCCTTCCGACCCGCCGACGAAATTGACCCGGAGTACGGCAAGCTGTTGCGCAAGGCCCGCAAGCAGGGTGTAGAGATCCTGCCTTATCGCGTGCGCTTCACGCCCGGCCGCATTGAGTTGGCTTCAAAGCTGCCCCTGGACTTCTGACACAGTACGCGTCAGGCGCTTTTCCTTCTTTCTTGTGTAACGGGGGCCAGGCCTGGCCCGTAGTCTCTTTCCTTCGCCGGGTCAAACGGCCCCGGCTCGGTGGAGGGCGACAAACCTGGTCGCTTGCGCCCCCGCCGGCTTGAGCCGGTCTAGCCTTGCCGGCGGGGCGCATGTCAGGTCGGCTGGTTCCATACGCTCTTGGTAGAATGCACCCATGAAGCTGGCGCTCAGAAAACTGCGTGGCGAACTGACCCCGGCACCGGGTGAGCTGATTCTCAAGCCGGCTGACGCTGCCACCCGCGAGCGGCGTGACATTGCCAACCTCGCCGTAAGCCAGGGCCCCGATGCCTTCCTCAGGGCCGCCGGTGAAATCACCACGATCGTGACCAGCGACGACCCCACGCTCGATGACTTGCTGGCCTTCGAGTTCGTCAAACTCCAGCTTGCGGGCAAGCCTTTGCCCCAGGCCGCTGCGGCTTTTGCCCGCTATGCGGGTCTCGCGCGTGAGGGGCTGCGCCCTTCATCGGTGCCCCTGGACCAGAGCCTTGAGGGCATCTATCTCGCCATTCGCAACGCCCACGGCGGCGATTTGGCGCAGCCGCTGGCGTTTTCCAGGTTTGAAGGTGACTGGCAGCGCATGGCCGGACACCTTCTCGGCGCCGCCGGCAGTGGCGCCGACCCCTTCAAGGTCTCCCTGTTTGCCGACGCGCCGGAGTTCGCCCGTGAGCGCACCTTCCTGGCCAAGGACCACGACGTCTACCTCCAGGATGTGCTGCGCGGCGAACGCTGGCTGATTCGCATTCCGGGAGGGCCGCCTTCGGCCAGCGCGCTGATTCTGCGCAACCCCAAGTCGCTGCTCTGGAAGCACTGGAGCCGCGCTGACCAGGGCGCGCCCACAGGTGACCTCTATCTGCTGCTGGGGGTGGACTTCGGCTCAGGCAACTGGGTGTTCTCAACGGACCCCGTGCAGCGCCTTCCGATCAAGGAACTGGCCGACAGACTCCAGGCCGCCGAACTGGCGCAAAACCCCCAGGCCGCGGGCAATTCCTGGTTTGACGGAGCGCCCTTTGGCCACACGCTTGTGGCTGCCCCCAAGGGCGGCAGCAAACTGTCCAACGAGGCCTTGCTGAAGGTCGTCAAAGCCTGGTGCCAGGCGACGGCGCCCAAGGCCAAAAAGCCTCAAAGCGCGGCGCCCGTGGGCCTTCTGGTGGGCGCGGCATGCGTGGCGGCCCTGGCCGCGCTGGGGGCGATTTTCGGTCCCATGATCTGGGGCAACCCGCAGGTTCAGGATCCTGTGGCCAGGGGCAACACGCCGGAGGTGAAGGAGATCGACTTTCGCGCGCGCGGCGCCGTGATGGACGATGAGGAGATCGAGAAACTGCGCAGCCAGGGCCTCCAGATCGAAGGCCACGCCCTGATTGTGGCCGTGGGGTCTTCCAGCTACGGCAAGCTGCCCGCGGCGGTGCCCGACGCGGGCCGTCTCTACTGCCTCTTGCGTGACAAGTTCGGCTACAAGCCCGAGAACATGCGGCTTCTGGTCGATGAACCCGAGCGCTGCCTGGACAGCAAGACAGGCAAGCCCCTGAAGAACGAGGGCATGCCCACACGCCAGAATGTTTCCAAGGCCCTCGAGGAAATGAGCAAGCTGACCGGGCGCTACGAAAAGGGCGATCGCACCAACTTTGTGTTCTATTACGCCGGCCACGGCGAAACGGAAAAACGCGCCAGCGACATCGGCTATCTGATTCTCTCGGGCTACTGGGAGAGCGACCGCAGCGCCCCGGACGTTCAGGCCTACAACATGGGCCACCTGTCGCGGGACATCCGCGAGAAGATCCACTCCACCCATCAGGTGCTGCTCATTGACTGCTGCTTCTCGGGCTTCGTGACCCGCACCCGCGGTTCCTATGACCAGAACCCGGAGAAGATTTACGAGCTCTGGAAATCGAAGGCCCACGCCATCCTTACCGCCGGCAGTGAAAAGCAGGTCGCCTACGAAGTGGGCGAGCAGAGCGTGTTTTCGGCTACCCTGTTCCGCGCGCTGGGGGAGGGCACCAAAGGCATGATGGCCGACGTCAACGGCGACCAGATCGTGACCGACGCCGAACTGGCCATGTATCTGCGTCAGGAAGTTCCCAAAATCTTTGACGGCACGCGGCGCACCCAGACTCCCCAGTATCACCGAGGCACCGAAGGCGACGACGTTGGCCAGTTTCTCTTCCTGCCCCGCCCCTGAACCGCTTGCGGGGGCAGCGCCGTCTTCTAAACAGGGGCCATGAAGCCCCTGAACATTCTGCTCAATCCCGTTGGCAGCGCCGGAGACGTTCACCCCTTCGTCGGGCTTGCCGCCGCGCTCAAGGCCCGGGGGCATGAGGTCAGGATTCTGACCAACGAGTACTTCCGGCCCCTGGCCGAGAAGATGGGCCTGGAGTTTGTGCCCCTGGGCAGCCGCGAGGAGTTCGAGACCGTCTTGCGTGACCCCAATGCCTGGCATCCGCGCAAGGCGCTTGACGTGATCTTCAAGGCCGTGATCGAGAAGTTGCTGCCGCAGACGGTCGAGACGCTCTCCAGGCTCCATCAGAAAGGCCGCACCGTGGTGGTAGCCAGCACGCTGGCGCTGGGGGCCCGGGTAGCCCAGGAGGCCTTTTCCATCCCCACCGTTTCCGTGCACCTGGCGCCGGGTATCTTCCGCAGCAGCTATGAAGTTCCCGTGTTCGATGGCCTGGGTTTCATGCGCTGGCTGCCGCGCTTTGCCAATGACCTGGTATGGCGGCTGATCGACGCCGCTTTTGTGGATCCCTCCACGGCGCCGGCCATCAACCGCTATCGCGCCACGCTGGGCCTCAAGCCCGTCAAGCGCATCCTGCACCACTGGTGGCATTCGCCCCTGCGCGTGCTGGGATTGTTTCCCGCCTGGTTTGGCCCGCCCCAGCCGGACTGGCCCGCGCAGACCCTGCTGACCGGTTTTCCGATGTTTGACGAGCGCGACGTGCATGCGCCAGACCCCGCCCTCGAAGCCTTCATGGCCGAAGGCGACAAGCCCTTCGTGTTCACGCCCGGCTCGGCCATGCTTCAGGGGCAGAAATTCTTTGCCGCCGCCGCCGAAGCCTGCCGCATGCTCAAGCGTCGCGGCATCCTGCTCACGCGCTTTGAAGAGCAGATCCCGCGCGAACTGCCGCCCGGCGTGCGCCATTTCGCCTACGTGCCCCTCAGCCGCCTGCTTTCCCGCTGCGCGGCCATGGTTTACCACGGCGGCATTGGTACCTGTGCCCAGACCCTGGCCGCCGGCGTGCCGCACCTCGTCATGCCCATGGCCCACGACCAGCACGACAATGCGGCGCGCCTGGCGCGGCTGGGAGTGGGAGACTCGCTGGCGCCCGGCAAGTTCACGGCAGACCATCTGGCCCGCAAACTCAAGGCACTGGTGGAAAACCGCGATATGCCCGGCCGCTGTTGGGAGATTGCGCGTCGCATGGAGCAGGAGCGGCCCCTGGAGCGGAGCTGCGAAATCATCGAGCAATGCGCCGGTGATTTGGCGCCGGCCCATTGATGGGGTATATTATCTGTCCCTGCGTCCTGCCCCGCGTAGACAGGACATGCGACTTCCAACTCTGCTTCTTTCCGCGATGATGCTCGCGGGCGGCCTGGGTGCCGCGGATTTTGACTTTGAGCTTCGGCGTGTCTCGCCCACCCACAGCGACAAGGCGGCTTGCGCATTGCAGGTCACCTGGGACATGCCCGACCACGAAGTCATCGCCTTTGAAGTGTTCCTGTTTCAAGGCGAGTGGCCCCACAACATCGACGCCAAAATGCCCCAGTGGCGGGCTGCCCTGACTGCGGGCATTTTCGACGAGCAGGACTTCGCGGCGCGAACCGGGGCGCATATCGAGCGCTATCGCTTCTTCACACCCAAGCGCCGCCCCGTGGGTTTTCTGGATCGCCGGGACCGCTACGAATACACCCACATCGCCGTGCTTCTCATCGATGCCCGCGGTGAACGCCGGGGGCCCGCCAACCTGCGCTGGGCCGCCGTGGCGCCGCACATCACGCGCAGCGACCTGTGGTTCCTGCCCAGCTACCAGCCCTGGCTTGGCACCTTTGACATGAGCGATGAGGACGACGTGAAGCTTGAGTGGACGCTGCCGGAAGTCCCCGTCGAAGATGCTGTCAAGCGTCTGCACTTTCTGGCCTTCACCGGCCGGTACTGGCCCGAGCTCGTCAGCAGCGGAGTGGGAGGAATCGATGCCGTGCTCGAAGGCCGCCGTCAGGACTGTCTGCCCCTGCGTTCTTCCTTTGCGGCCATTCATCTCAGCGGGTGGCTGGAGAAGCTGGACTATTCGGCTGTCGGTGTCGTGGCCGAGCTGGAGTCCGGGCTCAAGCTGCTCTGCCCTTTCAAGCGGCAGGGCAAAGTCCTGGGGGTCAAGGCGACACAAGTCGAGCTTCAGAAGCTGCGCAAGATCAATCCTGAGCGGGTGGCGCCAAGGGGCCTGCCCGCGCGTGCTGAACAGGCCCGCCAAAGCGGGCACTGGTCTCGCATGGAAGCCGCCTTTGCCTGGCTCGTGGACCATCAGAATGCGGACGGAAGCTGGACGGGCTCGGGTTTCCTGCAGGCCTCCACGCGAAAGGGCGCCCGCATCACCCACAACGCCGAGTATGGCAGGCCCGGTGAGGCCGATGCCGATCAGGGCGCGGCCAACCCCGTGGCCCTGACTTCGCTCTGCATTCTGGCCTTCACGGCCTCGGGCCAAGGTCCGCGGCACGGGCCCTACGCCTCTACGGTGCGCAAGGCCATGCTGTTTGTGCGCAAGGCGCAGGGCAACCACGGAGGTTTTGCCGGCGATGGGCAATTCGCGCCCTTCTTCGGTCAGGCGCTTGCCACTCTGGCCATGGCCGAACTCTACGCGCTGAGCGGCGACATTCATCTGCGCCAGTCGGCCCGGGCCGCCCTTGAGTTCACACTCCAGCGCCGCATTCCCTTTTCAGGCTGGGGGCCGGCGCCCGGCGTGCAGCAGCCTTCGCTGTTCGAGACCTGCATGCATGCCTTTGCCTTCCTGGGCGCGCGGCATTGCGGCATTGGCTTTGAATGCCCGCGTACCTGGGAGGGGGTGGCCAAGGCGCTGGAGTGGCTCGCGCGTCAACCCAAGTCGAAGCCCGCGGAGAATGCCGAGTTTGAGGAACTGCCGCTGGGCTTGGCCCTGCAGGCCCTGGCGCGCATGGCAAGCGACGACCCGAAGTGGCGGCCCGGAAGCGAGTCCCTGGCTGCGCTGCTCAAGCCCGTACAGGCCAACACCCCGGCCTGGCGCGGCAGCAAGCTGGACTACCTGTACTGGAGCTTCGGCGCCCTGGCACTGTGGCAGGCAACGGGGCCGGCGTCTGAGCGCTGGCTCAAGGCGACGTACAAGATACTGCTGGACACCCAGCGGGGCTTCCGGCAGGGCGAGGTGCAGAGCAATGCCAGGCTGCTGGACGAACACGGCAGCTTTGACGCCAACGACAAATGGAGCGGCCAGGGCGGCCGGGTTTACTCGACTGCCATCAACCTGCTCACGCTGCAAACCCCATGGCGCTACTCGCGCTAGCAGGCCGTTGAGATCGGGCCCCTGGACTCAAGCTGCGGACGGTCTGGTTCGCCTGCCTTCGCCGCTTCCGGCCTACTTCACGGTGCGCCAGGATTTCAGGCGGCTCAGGGCTTGATCCTGCGTGACCACGCCCAGCGCGCTGACCTCCTGCCCGGCCTGTTCGAGCGTGGCAATGGTCCAGTGATTGCATGAGTTCCAGCCGATGTAGTACTCGCGGCCCGGAAAGAAGCGCCCGTCATACTCGGGGCTCGGGGGCAGGGCCTCCACCCGCGCGCCTTGCGTCGTACGCAATACTGACCGCTCGAGCACCATCGCCAGCGCGCGCAACTCTTGGACGCTGAACTCCCGCTCCAGCAGCGGCAGACCCGGCCAGGCCCGGGCCGGCGGCTCATCGTAGCCGGCCACGTAGTAGACCGAGCGCGAGGGCAGCAGGATAGCGTTGGCCCCGCTCAAGCATGACATGGTCGAATCATAGAACCAGCCGCGGTCGCCCCAGGCGAACTCCACAAACGGCGCGGCTTCACGGCCCGGTGGACCCAGCTTCCAGCTCCGGGGCTGCTCCATGAAAATCGCTGTGTGATAACCATAGCCCAGTACCCAGACGCGATAACGCCCGGCCACTTCGGGCGGGGGCACGACGGGGCCGGGCGCGGGGGTGGCGGCCTCTATGAACAGCCAGCACAGCGCGGGATACATCAGGGGCAGCCAAAGCCAGCGAAAACGCCGCAAAGGCCAGGTCAGCGCACGCCGCGCCAGGCCGGGAGTTACATGAGACAAAGTAGCGGGCGCGCTCATATCACGTCATTATGAATAGCCCGGCCGCGCTTTCAAGGCCAACCGCAGGATGTCGCGGCCAAAGCCCCGGCGCGGCAGCATCACGCGCAGCGGACGGCGTCTGTCTTTCGTCAGGGGCGGGATCGTCGCAGCCAGGAAGCACCGCAGGGGCAGGGCGGCGCGGCCCGGATGCATAGGGCTTTGAGTGTGCGGGTTATGACGGCGACACCTGCAGCTGAGGCGGCGGTACCGCTTCAATGCGGGCTTGGGTCGCCTGCCTCCGCCCCGACTGATAGCATCGCGCCATGAGACTCACCCATTTCGCCTGGCTCAACGCGCTGCTCCATCTCGTGGGGCTGATGTTCGCCTGGCTGATGCGTGAGGGCACGATGCTGAACACACTGCCCGGACGGATGGCGTGGCTGGCGCAGGATCCCTTCATCTGGAATCTCGGATGGATCTGCTGGATGCTGGCTGCCCTCTGTGTCGGCGGCCTGTTTGCAGGGCTTTGGGGCGCTTTGGGCAAGCCTCCGCGCCTGCTCTGGGCGGTGGCGCTGGCCTGCGCAGGGGCCGCCGCCGACATTTTTTCGGAGCTCATATACATCAGCGTTCTGCCGCCTCTGGCGCGCGCTGCCAACCGCGAGACCTTCCTGGCCTTTGAGGCCGCGGCGTTCTCCGGGGGCTGCGTGCTGGCCAACGGCTTTTACACGCTGGGCCTCTGGCTCTGCGCCCTGGAACTGCGCGCACAACAACGTGCGAATCTTGCGCTCGATGCCGCCGCTGCCGTGACTGTTTGCTGCGGCGCAGCGATGTCCGTCGCGGGCCTGCTTATGAATGCCGAGTTGCTGCAGATCTTCACCGGGCCCACGATTCTGGGCTTTTGCGCCTGGGGTGTGCTGGCGGCCCGCCGCGTGGCGCCATGATTGTCATCTTCGGTGGCTACGGTGTGTTCGGCTCTCTCGTGGCACGCGGCCTTCTCGAAGGCGGCCTCGAGGTCACCTTGGCCGGCCGCAGCGAGAGTTTGGCCCGACGCGCGGCAAGGGCCCTTGGCCGCAGGGCGCAGGCCGCAGCCGCTGACGTCACCGACGCGGCATCCTGTCACGGCGTGCTGAAGGGCGCGAAGGTGGCCGTAAACTGTTCGGGTCCCTTCCGTGCAGAGGACACTCAGCTGCTGGAGGCATGCCTCTCCAGCGGCGTGCATTACGTGGACATCGCAGATTCCCGCGCGTGGGGCCGGCGTGTGTATGACTTCAGCGGCCGCTTTGCCGAGCGCTCGCTGACGCTGGCCTGGGGCTGCTCTTCGTTTCCCGGCATCTCGGGTGCCCTGGCCTGCGTGCTGGCTGAGGGAGCCGCGGAGCCGCCCGATCGCGTGCGCTGTTCCCTTTTCATCGGCAATCGCAATCCCAAGGGCTATGCCGCCATCCGCAGCGCCGTTTCCATGATCGGCGCGCCCATTGAAGCGCCCCAGGGTCGCCTCACCGGCTTTGCCGGCTTTGAGCGCGTGGAGCTGCCGCTTCCCTTTGGTCCCCGCCGACTCCTCAACGCCGAGGCGCCGGATTACGACGTCATGCCGCGCTTGTTGGGCGCGGGCCACGTGACGGTGAAGGCTGGATTTGAACTGGCCGTGAGCAACCTCCTGTTTCGCTGCATGGCGGCCTGCGGACCCGTCTGGGGTCGCGTTGCGGCGCGTCTTCTTTGGTTGGCGGGCAAGCCCCTGGGCTTCATGGGCCGCAGCGGCGGCGCCATTTCCGTCGAGCTGTTTTATCCGGACCACGTTCGGCGCGGCTGTGCCTACGGCGAACAGGGCGCCCAGAAGCTCGCGGCTTGGCCGGCAGTGCTTGCAGCGCGGGCCCTATGTGGCGGTCCGCTCAAGCGCGGTTGCGTGACGGCGTTCGAGGCCCTGGGCGCGCGCGAGCTGCTCAAGGGTCTTCAGCAAGCGGGCTTTGAGGTGCGGCTGTAGTTCTTTGGTGCCGGGGGTGCCCGCTCAGGTGTGCCAAAAGTCCAGCGCACAAGATGCGCCCGCACAACGGTTTGCGACGGCCCCCTGTTTCTTCAGATTTCTCCGCGGCTCCTGTGTCCCAAAGTTCCAAGCCATGAGGGCGCGCTTTGCGCCCGCCTTTTGGGAGACCCCATGGCCGCCAGTCCGCACATCGTCCAGCAGCTCGCACGCCAC
>JABARW010000037.1 GCA_019186845.1 Planctomycetota bacterium
CGTGGCGATTATCGGCGTGGCTGCCCATCACCCTTTGAAACAAATGGACACAGTTGCGGCCCCAAAAAACAGTTGCGCCCAAAGAAAAATCGCCCGGCCCGGCCCCGCGTGTAAACGCCGGGCTGTTCAAGTAACGCTTGGGGGGCCGCAGGGAAGCTACCCCGGGGCTATTCGTCGGCTTCAATGGTCACGACGAGGGGAAACTTCTGGCCGCGCGCGGCCGAAACAGTCTGTTCCTGCTTGAGCTCGGCCACTTCGCGGGGGTAAACGCCGGCGATGCCCTGTCCTGTCTTGTGGACGTCGAGCATGATTTCCGTGGCGCGTTCGAGGCTGTGTCCGAAGAACTGCATGAGCACATAGATCACGAAGTTCATCGTGGTTTTGTTGTCGTTGTGGAAGATGACCTTCCACAGGGGAGCCTTGCGGGCGTCCTGGTCGGTCTCGCTCTCCTTCTTGCGTGTGGGAAGCGGGGCAGTGCCGGGCATGGCTAATCCAGCGGCTCGAGGGTCGCCCTGAAGGGGTACTTGCCCCTGGCGGCCTCCTGCACCTGGCCAAGCTTGATGCGGCCTACGGCCTGATTGAACTCTCCGGCCACAGCCTGTCCCTTGTCCGCCAGGCGCCTGACGATTTCGCGCGCCCGAGTTTCGTCCTGGCCGCAGAAGCGCTCGAGCAGGTGCAGCACAAAGTCCGCCGGAGTTTCGGGGTCGTCATGAAACACGAGGGCCACTTTCGGCGCCACCACCGTCGGCAGCTCCGATTCGAACTCGGTGTCGTCCTCCTGCCGCTGGGTCGGTGTGTCGTCGGGCATGGGTCCAGTATAGCGTTTGGCGCGGCCCTTTGAATCGCGATGCGTTGGTGCCCTTTGCCGCGCTCTTGCTATTGTCTCGCGCCCATGGAGACGACCAGCGTTCCCAGTCTGCGAACGCGCCGCATCGCAACATTGGCGCTGACGAGCGTCTGCGTTTTCTGGGGGGCCACGTTTCTGCTGATGAAGCTTGGCACGCGGGCCATTTCCGACGCCATGGGGCCAGACTGGAAGGTCGCCGGCGGCGCGTTCTTTCTGTTCGTCCGATTTGCCCTGGCCTCGGCCCTGATGCCCCTGCTGATTCCCGCCAGTGTCAAGCGGCTCAGCGCCTCGGCCTGGAAGTACGGCTTTGGCATCTCGCTGGTGTTCTCGGCGGGCTTCATGCTGCAGATCTTCGGCCTGTCGCAGGAAGACTTGCCGCCGGGCCAGAGCGCCTTCCTGACCAGCCTGTACGTAGTCAGTACGCCGATTCTTTCGGCCCTGCTGCTGCGCAAGGCGCCATCGGCGGGCGTGCTGCTGGGCCTCGTGTTCGCCACCCTGGGCGCTGCTTTCATCGCAGGACCCCCCAAGGGCGGCCTGAGCCTGGGCGCCTGGGCCACCATCGGCTGTGCCGTGGCCTTTGGCGGACACATCGTCATGACCGATTCCTACACCCGCAAAACCGATCCCCTGGCACTGACCTTCACGATGCTGGTTTTCAGCACGCTGTGGATGGGTCTGATCATGGCCGTCACGCCGCAGGGGCTGAGCCGCCTCCAGCCGCAATCGCTGGCTGCACTGTTCGGCGACGGCCGCTTCATCGTCAGCGTCACGCTCTGCGCCGTGCTGGCCACGGTCATTGCGCTCTCTGTGCTCAATCGCTGGCAGAAAGAACTAAGCCCGTCGCGCGCGGCCATCGTCTATACCAGCGAGCCTGTGTTCGCCGCCTTGATTTCCATCCTGTTCGGGGAAGAGCACTTCACCGGCTGGCTCTTCTTCGGCGCGGCCATGATCCTGCTGGCCAACCTGAGCGCGGAGTTCATCGGGCGCAAGGCGCCCCAGGGGGGCGCGCCATGAGCGAAGTGCCCAAGCGCGAGCGGCTGGCCGTGGCGGTGCTGCTCCTGGTCTGTCTGATCTGGGCCGGAGCCTTCGTGGCCCTGGAGACGGGCCCCGCCGCCCTGCGCGCGGTGTGGGGCGACGAGCGGGACTACGAAATCAGCACGTTCTTTCTCGCCGTGCGATTTGGCCTCGCCGCGCTGTTCATGCCCCTGATCCTGCCCCAAAGCCTGCGCCATATCAGCCGCTTCAACGTGGGGGCGGGGGTGCTGCTGGGATTCACCTTCGGGGTTCACCTGCTGCTTCAGGTTATCGGCCTGGCCTATGCCGACATGCAGCCGGGCCAGGCCGCCTTTCTGGTGGCCCTGTTCGTCGTGTTCGCCCCGCTGTTTGGGCTGGTTTTTCAGGGGCGCAAGCCGCGATTGGGGGTGCTGGTCGGCATTCCGCTGGCGGTGGCGGGGGCAGCCTTCATCGGCGGCCCGCCGCAGACCGGCCTGAGCGTGGCGGCCTGGCTGAACATCGGCGCGGCGGCGGCCTACGGCGTGCAGATTCTTCTCACGGACCGGGTCACGCGCCAGGGCGACACGACCTCGCAGACCTTCTGGATGATTTCAAGCTGCGCCGTGATGTGCGGGCTGGCCTTTGCCGCATCGCCGAGATCATGGGACATGCTCAACGCCGGCGACCTGGCCGCAATTGGCGCCAGCTTCGAGTTCTGGCTGGCCGAGATGTACCTGGCGCTGGTTTCAAGCGTGATCGCCCTGGCCCTGCTCAACGCCTGGCAGAAGGAAGTCAGCCCCAATCATGCGGCCATCATCTTCACCATGACGCCCGTGTTCACGACCGCCCTGAGCGTGCTGCTGGTCGGCGAAGTGGTGACACCCTGGCTGATATTCGGCGCGGCCATGATTCTGCTGGCGAACCTGAGCGCGGAATTCATCGGCCGCCGCAAGCCATAAGGTCCACGCTCGGAAGGCTGCAGGGGCATTGCAGGTCCAACCGTCACCGGCCCCTGATCCAGCGCTCCCGATCCGTTGCGATACCGCACTCACGGCCCAGATCGCATGGGCAGACCAGCTTTCGGAAGCAGGCCACCTGATGCGGCGGCTGGTCAAGGCCATGGGCTCGCCGTGAGGCACAAGCCCGCGTGTCATGGGGATTCGGCCAGTTCGGCCAGGCGCTCAAAGGCGTCCGCATCGGCGCTTTCGATCTCGACCAGAAAGTCCTCGATGCCCTCGAGCAGTTGCACGTTGAGCCTGCCACCCGGCAGGTCGCGGCGAGCCAAGGCCGGCCGCTGAACCTTCCCCAGTTGCGAAGGACTCACCGGCTGTTGCGGCACCAGACGCCCGGTGCTGCTCACGCCAAAGCACTCCAGCTCCGCTACGCCCAGCCTCTCACACAGGCGCTGCACGTCGGCCGGCGTCAGATCGTTGAAGTCGAGCGTCCATTGGGCAGACCGCACCCCGGCAGCCTTGAACAGCGTGACGGCGCCATCCACAAATGCGGCGGCCGACTCTCGCGGCTTGCCGCGCAGCGCCCACAGATAGGGGCCGGCTTTGACGTCCATGTGGCCGTGGGAAATGTTGACGGAAACCTCGCGCTGGTCCAGCAGCGCCGTAACCCAGACCGTCTGCCCCGCGGGCACCGCCGTCTCCTGCTCAAGCTTTTCGAGCGTCCTGGCCTTCAACTCCGGCGGTTTGGTGTCCCGGGCGACGATGCCATGGCTGGTGTTCAGAAAGAAGCGGCCCTGCGGGTAGGCTTTGAACAGCCCCATCAGCGCGTCATGGGGCAAGCAGTTCGATCGCGCCATCATGAACCCCTGCGAGGACGGCGCCGCAGACGGCCCCTGCTCTTCCATGGCGCTGGGAGACTGGCAGGCAGCCAGGAAGCACACCAGGCAGAGGGCGACAAGGCCAAGGCGCATGGGACCTCCAGGTTGCGGGTTATGCCGGCGGCGCCGGCGGTTGAGGCTGAGGCGCCGGTGGCGCGGCGAGGGCCTTGCCCTCTTCCTCAAGAGTCTGGCCAAAGCGGCGCTTGAGTTCGAGGAAGCCCTCGCGGATCTGCCGCACCTTGTTGCGGGACTCTTCCACGGCGCCGCTGGTGCGCTTGACGTAGTCGAAGAAGGGGCCAAAGGACTCGCGAATCTTCTCGATGGCGTCGCGGGCCTCTTTCTGGATCTGCTCCTGCAGCACTTTGGTGAGGCCGGCCTTGAGTTCGAGCACTTTGTCGGAAAACTGCTGGCGGATCTTGCGGCGCTGCATGGGCAGCACCAGAAGGCCGCCGGTAATCGCCGTCAGGCCCGCCACGATGCCGGTGATGTCCACGACGGTGAAGCCCGCGGCGGTCGTCAGGGCGATGACCGCCACGGCGCCGCCGACGCCGATGAGCGTTCCGCCAAAGGCGGCGTTGATGCCCATGCCGGCCCGCGACAGGAAATGACGCACCTGGTCGTCGTAGTCGAAGTTCTTGATCTGGTCTTTGGCGTTGGCGCGCACCATGTCGTAAATGCGCTCGCGGTTGTACTCGAACTTCGCGCCCACCTTGCCGACCATGCCTTCGTGGGGCCGCTTGGCCGCCTGATCGGCGAAGTACTCGGTCGTGTCCTGCCAGACCTTGAGGTATTTCTTCATGAACCAGTCGACGGCCTTGTTGAGCACGTCGTCAATCTTGACCTCGTAGTCCTTGACGACTTCATCCTTGAACCGCGCCCTGAACCGCTCAGCCGAGCGCAGGATGCCCAGGTTGGTAATCTTGACCGTATCGTCGATCCAGTTGCGGCCGCGGCGCTCCATCTCGTAGATGACATTGTCGATCTCGAGGATGAAGCGGCCGTAGTTCTCCTTGAGGTCTGACTCGCTCTGGTCAAGCTGCGAGCGGATGTTTTCGAGCACCTTGCGGTCGTCGCGCAGCCCCTCGAGGCGGCGGTCAAATTCGGCGATCACCTGGTCGCAGATGGCCACGCTGGAATCGATGGGGCTTTCCAGCTTGAGCCTGAGCTTGTCGCCCTCGCTCAGGGTCTTGAACAGGTAATCTTCGAGCGCCTTGAAGCCGCTGGCTTCATACAGCGCGTTGTCGCCGCTTTGCTTGGCCTTGCGCGCCTCCTGGGCGCTGACGATGAACAGCAGGGGTTCGAGGTCGAAGAACTTCTTCATCTGCTCCATCACGAACTTGCGGATCTCTTCCAGTTCGTGGGGTTCCTTGATGTCCTTCTTGGTCAGGATGAAGAGTATCTTCTTCGACCAGTTGCTGACGATCAGGGAGAGAAACTCCTTCTCGGTCTCGCTGAAGGGGCGGTCCACGCTGGTGGTGAACAGCACGAGGTCGCAGCGGGGGATGAAGCTCTCCGTGATTTCGCCGTGGCGCTTGACAATCGAGTTCGTGCCGGGCGTATCGACGATGTTGATGTTCCGCAGCGCCTCAAAGGGAAGCTGGCGCTCGACGAGGAACTCCTCGTGGATTTTCTCGCGCTCGATGTCTCCGTGCTTGAGGATGTGGATCTTGTCCGTGGTGGGAATGGCGCCCACCTTGCACACGTCCGCGTTGAGCAGGGTGTTGATGAAGCTCGACTTGCCGGCCTTCACCTCGCCGACGATGACCAGCAGAAACAGCTCTTCGAGGTGGTCCTTGAGGCTCGTGGTCTGGTCTACGATCTGCTCGGCGAAATCCTGCTTGATGAGCAGGTCGCGCAGGTCGTTGAGCAGGTGCCGCTCTTCCGACAGGCCGGCGGCAATCTTTTCATCCAGCCTTTGAGTCAGCGTATTGGGTGAGCCACCCGCCATGTCCTGTTCCTAGCAGGCCGCTGAGAAAGTCGAAAGGCTGACTTTTCCAGCGGAAAGCAACGTCCGGATTGCGGGGCAAAGCCCGTCAATCCGCCGGCCCGTGCAGCCGCGCGGGCCGGGCAGACTGCTGAAAAAGCCTTCTTCCTCAGTCTGCTTGGGTTGCGCCCCTTGAACTAACAGGGATTACCGCCAAAAGTCAAACGCCATTCAATCGAAGAGGCGCCGCCAGGCCTCCAGGTCCGGTGCAAACTCGCGCACCGGCTCACTGCCGCTGGCCCTGGCCAGCGCCGGCGGGCTGCTCTGGATCAAGCGCGCGGCAATCACCCCCATTGACGTCAGGAGCAGCCAGACGCTCTGCATCTGGGGTGTGCCGGTGTTGAGCAGCACCCACAGTTCGTTCTTGAGCAGGGGGTGGCGCCGGTGGATGTCCTTCAGGGCGCGGGCCAGGGCCGCCGCAATCTGATCGTGGTCTGTAGGGTCCGAGAGGGATACGCACAGGATGTCTGTGGGGCAGGCAGCACCCAAAGAGGCCAGCTCGCGCACGATGGCCTCGGCGTCTTCCAGGGTTTCGGGCACCGAGAGCAGGTAATGATGCTGAAACGTGCCCGCAAACGGCGAGTCACGCAGCACCTGCAGGTGGGTGCCGGCGCTGAGCACGCCGCCCCGGAACATGTAGGGCTCGCGGCGGCTGCCCGTCCAGGAGACGAGTACGCGCATGTCAGCTCCCGGCTTGGCGCGGGCGCGCCAGGGCCACGCCCAGGGCGAGCAGGCCCAGCAGCCAGAGTTGCAGGGCCGTGAGGAAACCCTGGGCGGGCGCGCCCGAAAGCGGGGTCCAGTGTCCGAAGTAGAGCAGGGTCTTGCGCAGCGGGTCGGCGGTGTGCGCCGCCTGGGCAAAGCCGAGCCAGGGGCAACCCTGCGAGGCCCAGGCCTCCAGAGAGGCGCCCAGGGGCGCGCCGGCGAGCCGGTGATAGAAGAACGGCAGCGCGCCCAGCATCAGCCAGAGGGCGCAGCCGAAGGCGCCCGCGGCCGGCGCCGCCGAAGCGAGCGCGGCTCCCAGCAGCGAGGCCGCGCAGAACCAGGAGGCCGCGACGGCGAAGTGCCCCCCCACGCCTGAGAGAACCAGTGAAAGCGCCAGGCCCGCCGCCAGGGCTTGGGTTGCCGCGGCCCGGGCCGGCTGCCCGGCACCCAGCGCGCAGGCCAGGGGCAGAGCCAGCATCAGGCCCATGAGGCCAAGGGCCAACGCATCGTTGTCAAACCAGGGATAAAGCCCGCTGCAAAGACAAAGCAGCGCAGCCGCCAGCAGGCCGGCCAGGCCCCCGAACAGGCTGTGGCGGGCCAGACCCCGAAGGTCAGCCAGCCAGAGATCAATCCAGGTGGGCGGCGGCGCCATTGAGCCTGAGTTCCTGTTCCTTCGAAGGCCTGACGGCTATTCGTCGTCCTCAAATTCCGTGGGAATGTCCAGCAGGTCATCACCCTCTTCGAAGGTTTCCCACTGGGCCAGAAGCTCGGCCAGGGCAATCTTGGCGGCCCGCTGCTCGGCTTCCTTCTTGTTGCGGCCAATGCCGGGGCCAAACGCACGCTCCCCGATTTTCACCATCACGTGGAACTCCTTGGAGTGATCAGGGCCAAATTCGCCCTGCACGCGATAGATGGGCGCGCGTTCGTTATGACCCTGCACCAGGTGCTGCAGGGCGCTCTTGTAGTTCTGCTGGAACTGGTGGGAAGTCACGCTGCGGATCACGGGCCCCAGGTCGCGCTCGACAAACTCGCGCGCGGCAGCAAGCCCCCCTTCCATGTACAGCGCGCAGAGCACGGATTCATACAGGTTGGCCAGCACGCTGACGGGCAGCTTGGCGCGGCCGTCACGGCGTATGCCCTTGCCGAGGTACATCAGCTCGTGCAGGCCAAGTTCGCGGCAGCGCTGGGCCAGCACTTCGCGGGAAACGGCCACGCTCTTGACGCGGGTCAGTTCACCCTCAGGGTAATCGGGATGTTCGCGGAACAGCTTCTCGCTGACGATCAGGCCCAGCACGGCATCGCCCAGAAACTCCATTCGCTCATTGCTGGGATTGTCGTCGGATTTGGCGCTGGAATGCGTCAGCGCCACACGGAGATTCTCGAAGTTGCTGAGCCTGAACCCCAGCACGCGCGAGCAGCGCTCCATGCGTTCGGCGTCGCTGCCGCTGAATGCGCCTGCGTCCGGCACGGACTGCAGGGATCCATCAGACCCGGACATGGAATCAGACACAACGCCTCCTTCATGCAAGCGCGACAAAAACCCGCGGCCCATGAGGAGTCCGAGGCGCCCCTGCGCATGATCTTGGGGCGGCTCGGACAACCCACTGGCGCCATCATAAAGGGGCTTCAAGGCAGCGACAAGCCGATCAGCCCTCGACCGCCTGCCGGCGCTCCAGCGTCAGGGTGTTGTAGCGCCGCGCACGGTCCAGCCTCGGCAGGATGATCAGCTCCGAGGCGATGGCCACGACATAAAGCCCGATGGTGGTAACGATGACCCAGGTGAAGCGCCCACCGGCGGCATCAATCAGGTAGCCGCTGGCGAAGTTCGCCACCACGAAGAAGAGCTGCCGCGACGTGTGCACGACCACGGCCACAGAGTTGCGGTCGCGGGGGTCTGCCACCTCCTGGGCAAACTGGCGATAGACAGGGTCGCTGAGGTTCATGAGGGTCTGGCGCATGATGAAGGCCACGATGGCCGCCCACAGGAAGTTGCGCAGGGCCAACTCCACGAAGAACGGCAGGCTCAGGACCTGGCTCAGGAGGATGACTTTGACGGGTCCAAAGCGCTTGATCAGGGGTGGCGCGAGCAGGTAGCTCACCACCAGCACCAGGAACATGAGGGTGAAGATGGGCGCGATTTCGCGGGGCCCGAGACTCCACTCGTTCTGGAAGTAGACATTGAAGAAGGGCACGGTCAGGCCCGCTCCAAAACCGATGATCATCTCCGGCAGCCCCAGCATGAACAGGCGCCCGCGATTATGGACCGTGAGCAGGGCCCTGATGCTCTTGTGCGCGCCTTCAGGCTTGGGCTCGCGGATAAGGGCCACGGGCACAAGCCCCAGCAGCACGATGGCCGCGCCGACCAGCAACGCAAAGCGATAGCCAAACAGGTCGGGCGGCACGCGTTCGCCCATGAAGTGCACGCCCTGCCCGGCCCAGGCCTGCGCTGAACTCTGAAGCCAGCCCGAAAGCCAGCTGCCCACGACGCCCGAAAGCGGCCAGCTCACGGCGCTCTGGATGGAGAAGGCAAACACCCGCTCGGCCAGCCCCGTGTTGCGCACCAGAAAGGGCGCCCCCAAAGCCACGTTCAGGCCCATGGCCAGGCCCGCGCAGAAGGCCGACGCGCGGAACACATCCAGGTTGCCAAACAGGGCCTGCGCGGCGTAAGCCAGGGCGTTGACGAGCGCGACGACGGCCAGCAGCGAGCGCGCCGAGCGCCGGCCGATGATGACGATGGCGGGCAGGGCAATCACCAGCGTGCCCAGGGAGTTGAGGCCCTGCACGCTGGTGAGGTCACTGCCGCTGAGCTGCAGCGCGTTGAGGTACTGGTTGCGCAGCACCTGGAAAATCTGGCGCCCGATACCCATCAAAAGCGCGGCCAGCAGGAACAGCCAGATGTTCCTGGAGAACATGCCGACATGGGCCAGATAGTTGCGCAGGCCCCCTAGCACGACGCCTCCAGAGCACGCTCCAGGGCGTCGGCCTTGGCCAGGGTTTCGTCCCACTCCGCCTGCGGGTCGCTTTCGGCGGTGATGCCGCAGCCGACATGGTAGCTCACGCGGCCGGGCTCCTGCAGCAGGGTGCGGATCAGGATGTTGCTGGTCAGGCTGCCGTCCACGCCCAGGGCAAAGAGGCTGCCGGTGTAGGGGCCGCGGCGCACGGGCTCAAGCTCATGGATGATTTCCAGGGCGCGCTTCTTGGGCGCGCCGGAAATGCTGCCGCCGGGAAACGTGGCGCGCAAAATCCGGCCGATGTCAAGGCCGGCGCGCAGACGGCCCTGCACTGTGGCCTCGAGATGGTGCACGCGCGCATAGCTGTGGCAGGCCGCCAGCTTTGGCACCTGCACGCTGCCGGGCTCGCTGATGCGGCCCAGGTCGTTGCGTTCGAGGTCCACGATCATGGTCAGTTCCGCGCGGTCCTTCTCGCTGGCCAGAAGCTCCTGCTTCAGGGCCGCATCCTGCGCGGCATCGGCTCCGCGCGGACGCGTGCCCTTGATGGGCCGCGTTTCCAGCAGGCCGTCAGCCAGCGTGAGGAACTGCTCGGGAGAACTCGAAAGCAGTCTGCGGCCCAGCCCGCAATCCAGATAGCCGCCAAAGGGCGCGGCGTTGAGGCGGCGAAGCGCGGCGTAGAGCGTTGACGTGTCAAGCTCTCCCTCGCGGGAAATCATGCGCGTGAGGTTGGCCTGGTAGATGTCGCCTTCGAAGATGTGGCGCTTGACTTGCCGCACCTGCTCCAGCCAGGCGTCGCGGCTGGTGTGCAGGCATGGCAAGCCCAGGCGGCAGGCCGCGGACGCGGGCGTCGGCCGCTGAAACAGGCGCGAGAGTTCTTCGGCCAGCTCATGCACACTGGCAGGTCCGCCCGGGACTCCGGCCAGCAGCCGCAGCTCGCAGCGTTCTGTGGAGTGGTCGAGGCGCAGACACCATGGGTAAAAGCCCGCCGCCAGATCAGGAAACAGCGGACCCTGCGGCCGGGGCCAGGGCAGGCGCTCGACAAAGCAGCGCAAGTCAAAGCCAAAGAGGCCCATCCAGCCTCCGCAGAAGCCCGGTTTCAAAGGCGAACGCAGGGGCATCTCCGCCTGGGCGTGATGGACGACACGGGCAAACAGGTCAATGGGGTCGCCTTCAAGGCGCGAGCCGTGGCGCGCCCGCTGAAACGTCACGCTCTGGCCCGTGGCCGAAAACCACATGGCGGGGGCAAAGGCGATGATGCTCTGGCGACTGAGTTCCCCCGGCAGGGCGCTGTCGAGGATGCAGGCGTGGGGCTGGGCCAGGGCATGGGCCAGGGCCTGCTGCCAGCCGCCGGGCAAGGGGAAGTCAAGCGTCTGCAGGCGCAGGGGCAGCATGGGGCGCCAAAATAGGTTGGCTTGGGGGCGGCGCGAAGGGGCAGGCAGGCGCGCGGAAGAAAAACAGAAAAATCCTCAAGCCACCCTCGCCTTTATGCCGATACAGGACCAGACACGTCATGCTGCGCCCGCATTGCGGGCCCAGTGGCAGGCAAGGATGCCTGCTCATCACGGGCTTGTGCCCAACCATCACGGAGGATGTCATGGGTCTTCGCGTCAACAACAATATCAGCTCGCTCAGCGCTCTGACGAATCTCAAGCGCAACGACCAGATGCAGCAGGCCTCGCTGGAGCGCCTCAGCACCGGCCTGCGCATCAACCGCGCTTCCGACGACCCCTCGGGACTGGTCATCTCCGAAAAGCTGCGCGCGCAGATCGGCAGCCTGAACCGCGCGCTTGAGAACACCCAGAACGACATCAACATCATCAATACGGCCGAAGCCGCGCTTCAGGAAATCAGCGACGTGCTGGTGAACATGCGCTCGAGCGTGGTGTTCGCCCTGAACACGGGCTTTGCCTCGGGCGAGCAGATTGCAGCCGAGCAGGACAAGCTCAATCAGTCGCTGGTGGCCATCGACCGCATCGCCCAGAGCACGCGCTTTGGCAAGCGCGGCCTGCTCAACGGGGACAGCGCGTTCCTGGTGGAGAAACCCCAGGCCGGCGCCTTTGACGAGCTCGACGTGCGCAGCGTGCGCCTCGCGCCCGGCGCCGAGGTTCAGAAATTCGATGTGAACATCGCCCAGATGGCCGAGCGCGCCACCATCGTGACCAACCAGGCCTTTGACTCGGCGCAGACGCTGACGGAAGTGCGCCCCGGCGGCAACGCGGCCGACTTCGTCACGCTGCGCGTGCGCGGCTCCAAGGGCAGCGAAGACCTGCTGCTGGGCGCTGGGAGCACCGTGGGCGACCTGATTGCCGCCATCAACCAGAACAGCTCGGCCACCGGCGTTTACGCCGCGGGCTACCGCCCCATGGCGCTGGACAGCGGCTCGGCCGAATTCGTGCTCAAGGGCAAGGGCTCGGGCATCCAGCTCAACGGCAACGGTCAGGACATGGTGTTCAACCTGCAGGTGGGCTCGGCTCCCGCGCAGAACATCGTGATCAACAGCGGCGCCGACTCGATCATCAGCGAGGCGGAACTCCAGGCGGCCCTGACGGCCGTAGATCCCAACTTCGAGGTCTATAACCGCGACGGCGACCTCGTCATCCGCAACGCGGCATCCAACTTCAAGTTCAGCGGCGCGCACAACGTCCGCACCTTCACGCTCAGTGCTGACCAGATTGCCTCCATGTTCGCGGCCAACGAGGGCGGCTCGGCCTCGGCCACCTTCGGCGACGGCACGGCCATCGGCTTTGACGTCGACGGCGACGGCACCATCACCGCCGGCGACGAAGAACTTTCGTTTGCCAACACCGGCGGCCTGGGCGTGGACAACCCCGCCGACATCGCGGCCATGGTCGCGGCCGTGCGCGGCATGGCGGCCTTTGGCGGCAATGCGGCCGTCCAGACGGATGCCAACGGCAACCTGATCGTGATTGACATGACGGGCAGCACGCTGGGCGCGGCCGGCAGCGCCGTGGGCATTGCCAACCAGGGCGGCGACGATGACGTGACGCAGGCCGCGCTCAACGGCTCGCGCGACGTCACGCGCTACACGGGCGACCTGGGCAAACTCGGCATCACCGGCGAAACCGGGGCCTCGAAGGACGAAGCCGTCAGCTTCATCAACTTCGCCGTGCCCAAGGGCTTCGTGACCGACAGCGGCTCGCTGGCCATTCCGCCTTCCGTGGTGTCGGGCGGCACGCTCGACTTCGAGATCCGCGATTCCAGCGGCGCCTCCACCATCAGCGTGGCGGCGGGCCCCTCAGGCTTCATCACGCTTTCGGATATCCAGACGGCCCTCAATGCCGCCTCCAACGACACCGTGGGCCAGGACGACCTGCGCACGCGCTACCAGGCCTACTTTGACCCCAAGGGCGGCCTCAGCATCGTGGACCGCTTCGGCGGCACCTTCACCATCAACGAGGACAGCGTCGGCTCTGACACGGACATGCACGCCGTGTTCGGCCGCGCCGACAGCGCCAGCACCAGCAACTTCGAGCGCCTGGCCCTGTTCAGCACCGAGTTCGGCGCCGACCAGATCATCAGCCTTGAAGATGTCACGGCCAGGACCTCCGGCGTGGGCCTGAAGTCGGCCCTGCAGGGCGGGCTGGCCGCCACCGGCGACGGGCGCAGCGGGCTGGGCGCCTTGGCCGGCACGACCAACACGGTCACGGGCGTGGCGGGCTCGCGCATCCAGGCCGTGGGCAGCGACGTCAAGGGCAACATCAGCGGCATGGCTTTCCAGGGCCGCGGCTGGGACGTCAACTTCGTCACCGGCCCCCTCGACGTCAGGTTCTCCCTCGCCCAGAGTCTGGGGGCGGCCGGCAGCGCCGGCATGCGCAACGACGCGGCGCGCTTTGGCTTTGCCCAGAACGCCAGCATCAGCGGGGCCTCGGTGTTGACGCCGCAGTACGCGCAGACGCGCCTGCCCAACGGCTACCTGGACAGCGTGAGCTTTGCCGTGCGCCAGAGCTACAGCGGCGGCCCGCAGGACATCAGCGGCATGCGCTTCCAGCTGCGCGAGACCAACAGCGCCGTGGACAGCCTGATGGTGGGCATCCGCCAGATCAGCACGGGCACGCTCGGGGCGAAGATCACGCCCGAGAATCTGGAGGCCGGCGGCTATCCTGGCGGCTCGCTGAACACGCTGCGCACCGGCGCGGGCAATGACCTGAGCACCAACGCCGCCAACGCGCTCGAAATCGTGGATCGCGCCATCGACCAGGTGACCAGCCTGCGCAGCTACCTGGGCTCGGTCTCCAGCGACACGCTGCAGCGCAACCTCAACAGCGTGGGCGTGGCCGTGGAAAACCTGTCCGGGGCGCAGAGCTTCATCCGCGACCTCGACTTCGCGGCCGAAACCAGCGCCTTCACCAAGGCCCAGATCCTGTTCCAGGCAAGCACCAGCGTGCTCTCGGCGGCCAACAGCATTCCCCAGGCGGTGCTCAGCCTGCTGCAGGGCGTGCGCTAAACCGGCAGTTCAAGTCCGTCTTGACGGCGCGAGGAGCACCTCGCGCCGTCATGGTTTCTAAATCACGCCAAATCTAACCGGGGCGTCATAAATTCTTCGCGCGTTGCAGGTTCCACAATTGCCCGTTGAACCCAAAGCCGAAAATAGCGATAACCTGCCCTTTACACACAACCCAGCGGCGTTCGGCCTATGCCAGTGGCAAAGATTGTCATGTTTTCGGACGGCTCGGAGGCAAGCAAAGCCGCCAAGCGCGTCCTTGAGAAGCACCACCTTTCGTGGACCGAGAAGGACATCTCTCGCGACGTCGAGACCAATGCCTTCATCCGCAAGCTTTGCGGAGCGCCGGTTGCCCCGGTCTTTTACATCGAAGACAGGTGGCTCCCGGAACCCACCGAGGAAGAGCTGCTCGAGGCGGCCCGCGTGCGCTTTGACGTGGAGTCCCTGGCTTCGCGCGGCCGCACCTGCTTTGACGTCATCGTCGTCGGGCTGGGGCCCGCCGGCCTGGCGGCCTGCCACGGTGCACGCCTGGGCGGCATGAGCGTGCTGGGCATTGACGAGAACGCCCCCGGCGGCCACCTGCTGAACCTGACCGACGTCGACGAATACTTCGGCGTCGGCTACGACGAGCCCATCAGCGGCGCCGACGTGGCCGAGAACTTTGCCAACCACGCACGCCATGTGGGCGCCGTGCTGATGAAGGGCAAGGTCAACAACATCCGCATCGAAGGCGCGCTCAAGCTCGTGCAGACCACGCAGGGCAACTTCTGGGCCCGCGCCGTCATCGTGGCCACGGGCGCCACCCAGCGTGAACTTTCGGCGGACGGCGTCACGAAATACCTCAACCGCGGCATCCGTTACGGCGCCCAGGTGGACGCCTCCATTTACAAGGACCGCCGCGTCATCGTGGTCGGATCGGGAGATGAGGCCATGCACGCGGCCATCTTCCTGAGCCACCACGCCAAGAACGTCATGCTGCTCTGCCCCACCGACCAGCCCACGGCTGAGCCTCTGCTGGTGGAGCGCGCCATTGGCAACAAGGTGCGCATCCTGCTGGGCATCACCGTCGAGGCCGTCAAGGGCGGCGAATACCTTGAATACGTCTTCTTCAAGGAAAAGGGCATTCCTGAAGAGCAGTGTCTGCCGTCTGACGCCATGGTCATCGCCCTGGGCCCGGCGCCGCGCAAGCCCATTGCCGGGCTCGAACGCCTGCCCCAGGAGAACGGTTACTTCGCCCACGGCGAAGGCGGCAAGACCATGTTCGGGGGCCTCTACGTGGCCGGCGACTGCACGGACCTGAGCACCCGTACCCTCATGGGCGTGGTCAGTTCGGGCAACCTCTGCGCCAAGCGCCTCTGGCAGTGGCTGGCCAGCCATCCCCTGCCCAAGTTGCGCTAGCTGTCCGCTGAAAAACCTTTCCGCAGTCTGCCCGGCCCGCGCGAAAGCGCGGGCCGGCCCATCACGGCAAACCACACCCTCAGACGCCGCCGCGCCATTCGTCCGAATCAAAGCGCCGGGGGCCCCAAAGGGCCCCCGGGCAGTCTACTCGTGCTGTCCATGGCGTCAGTTGCCGCGCCCGCCGGGGCGGGTATTGCGGCCGCCCCGACCGCCGTCGGAGCCGCCGCGCCCGGCGCGATTGGTCATCTGCAGCAGGGAGTCGGCGGTCTTCTCATCGACACTGCCCAGCAGCGTCGCCCTGGTGGCCGCGTCGAGGTCGGCCAGCTGCGCCTGGAGGGCCTCTGCGTCGATCTCCTCGTCGTTGATGCGCCTTTCGGCCATGGCGCTCATGATTTCGAGGCGCTTGTGCGCATGCACCACCAGCGCGTCCGAGCAGGCCTTTACCTGGGTTTCGTTCAGGTTGAGGCGGGCCGCCTGAGAGGTCAGCGTCTCGGGGATGGTTTTGGCCACCAGCGTCTTCTGCTCTTCCAGTTGCTTGACGCGCTCGGCCTGCATGTTGAGGCGGCGCTGCTCCTGCCGTTCTTTCTCGTAGGCTTCCTGTTCCGCGCGCCAGGCGGCGCGATACTCAGGGGAGCTGGGCATTGCCACTGCGGGCGCGGGCGCGGGCTGCGCGCCATCTGCGTTCCCGGCAGCATTCGCCGGCGCGGCCGGCACCGTGGAGGCAATCTTCGCCACTTCCTCCTTGGTGGCGGCTTCCTCCAACCTTCTGGTGATGGCATCCAGGTCGTTGCGGGTCTGCTTCAGCGCACCGCTTAGTTCTGACAGTTCCTTCGCCTGCGAGTTCACCTTGTCACGCAGGCGGGCGTTCTCTTCTTCCACCGCCGCTGCATCGTGGTCGGCGTCCGGCGCAGTCTTGACCCTGGTCTCGCGCGCGCCAAGGTTTTCCAGGGGCACCACCCCGGCGGCCACAGCCCCGACAACCGCCCCGCCTCCCAACAAGCCCGCCACAAGGGCCGCAAGTACAGTCTTCATTTCCATCTCCCTCGAATGACGGACAGAACCCCCCGGCCGCCCCCTGGTTGCGGCAATTCCGGCTTTGGACCCCCGTCAGTCCAGCAACTCCGCCTGAGCGACCACGGACTGCAGGGCCATGGGGGCGCTGGAGGGGCCGTCCTCCGTGCCGATTACCACCAGCCCCAGGCCCAGACCCTTGAGTTCGGCGCTCCAGAGAATCCGGCCGTCCTCCAGGCTCAGGCAGTGCAGGCGACCATACAGCCCGGCGTAAACCACGTCTCCCTGGACCAGCAGCGTGCCGATGCCCTGGCCAAACACGCCGGGCAACCGCGAGCGCCAGAGTTCGTCGCCGGTGCGGGGCTCCAGGGCCACCACATGATTGCCCACCAGCACCACCAGCTTTTCGGGGTGCTTGAGCGTGTGGCGAGGGCTGCGCTCCACCATGGGTCTTGGTTTCGTTGTCATGGTTTCTCCTCTCGCGGGCAAGGCTAGGCTCGCGAGGCAGGCCGCGCTGCTCCAAAGGCCCCGGGGGTTTTGAGCAGTCTGCTAGCGCAGGGTCTCGGGCAACTTGAGTTCAGAGAAGAGCGCGGGTTCAAAAGCCACGCCGGAGCCAAACTCGAACTCGGCATAGGCCATGAAGCTCAAGGTCCGCGTCCCCAGCATCTGCGTGAAAACCCAGGCGCACTTGACGCGCCGCTCGCCCACCGGGGTTCGTTTGGCCTCGCTGAACAGCCTGACGATTCCCCACTTCTGCGCCGGATAGGACCGGTTCAGCCAGAGGGACTGGCCCACGCGGGCCTGAACGCGCACCCCCGGGGCCATGGACTCCGTCCAGGCAAACTCGGCGGCCTTCGTGCCCAGGTCGGTGTAGGTGACGGACTTGTCGCCCAGCGTGAATCCCACGTCCGCCACGCCTTCCCCCCGGTCAAACACGACCGAAAAGGGCACTCGCGCGGTTTCCCCCCCGTCGAAAAGCGAGTCCCGCAGCCTCGCGGCACGCTCAAGGGCCGCGCTGAACTCGGGGCCGTACTCCAGCAGGGACCGCCCATTGACCGACTTGGCGCGGAGCTTCTCGAACACGGCCACGGCCGCCCAGAGAGTGCCGTTCACGGGATTGAGCAGGCGCGAGACCGCCCCGACGGCAGCCTCGCTCACGCTCTCAGCGTTGAACGGATAGTAGGGAGCGAGGTCCAGGCGCCACGAAGCGGCCACGCTCGTGCGCCACACGTCGCCGGCCTCGGCCAGAGCCGCTTCGCGCAGCTCGCGGATCACACCCTCCAGCAGGGCGGACAGCACAGCACCCATGCGGTCTTTGGATTCGCGCGGAGCCACCGCCGCCACGTCATCAAGGCCGCGAGCCACGTCGTTGAACGTTCCAAGCAGGGCGTCAAGTTTGCCCTGGGCCAGATACTCCATCAGATGGGAGCCCGCATTGGTGCTCTGGAGCATGGGCTCCAGCGCCGCATGGATGGCCCTGAGGTGGTTGAGGGTAGTCTCCAGCCACTTCAGATCGTCGCCGCTGACGTTGCGCCGCGTTCCGTTTTTCAGCAGCAGCGTGCGCCCCGCGCGCAAAGACACCATGAGTTCGCGCATGGCCGAGTCCGGTCCCGTCAGGCTCTTGAGCCCCTGAGCGCAATCGCTCAACGAGGCGAAATCGGCCACGGTGAAAGACGCCTGGGCGTCATCCCAGGCCCGGGCGTAGGCGTCGGCGTAATAGTCCGTCAGAGAAGCCTCAATACTCCAGGCCGGCTTGTTTTCTCCCAGCGCGGCATAGCGCCTGGCAATCTCCTGCGCCCGCGATGCCATGGCGGGCGCCACGTAGGTGTCGTAGCCGCGCTGGGTGTAGATGCCGGGCACCGCCTGACCCAATGCCAGGCAACTGCGGCCCGGAGAAGCGACGAGGTCTTGCAGGTTCAGTGCGGGAAGATCTGCGGGTGCTTCGCGCATGACATCGGCAAAGGCAGCCTCGATCCAGAGGGCGCCGCGCAGTTCCCGGTCCACGACCTCCAGCAGGCCGCTGTCCACGCGCGCCAGGCAAGACGCCAGCTCCGCCGGCCGGGCCAGGAGATAATCCGACTGCCGGAAAAGCACCTCGCGCATTGCCGCCTCGGGGGCCAGCGCCGCCAGGGCGCGCTCCAATTCGGGGCGCAGGGCCTCCGCCTTGAGGTCACCGCGACCGGCCAAGGCGCGCAGGGCCACAAACGCGGCCAGCATGCGGTCGTAATCGGCGATGGATCGGACACGTTGATCCCGCAGCCGGTGGATTTCCTCCGCCAGGAAATCGGCCGCGGGCTGTATCACCCGGGCGCGCAAGGCCTGATGGTACTCCTGTCGCGTCTCGCCCACGGCGCGGCCCTCGGGGTCCCCGTTGAATACGAAGAGGCGGGTCACGGGCGAGCGGTTGGCCTCAGCCTGCTGCAGGGCTTCGCGCAAGGCATCCATGCGCGCAAAGGGGTCCTGCAGGGCCCGCGCCTGCGCCAGCGCAACGATGTTCTGGCGGCGCTCGCTGAAGGCAAGGGCCATGCCCGCTGAGACCATCAGGGCCAGCAGCAGGGAGGCCGCGGCCAGCAACGTGGTCAGGGCGCGCCGGCGCCGCGATTCCTTGAAGGAAAGCCGCGCCAGATAACGATCGGGCGGCAGCACGTCGGCAAAAATCTGAGAAACGAAGAACGCGGCCTTCTCGGCGGGAGCGGGAAGTTGCTCCACGCGCTCAGACACCAGGTCGTGCAGGGGTCCGCCCTGGGTGGCGCTGGTGAAGTAGAAGCCGCGCAGAAGTCCGGTTTCGATAAAGGGGTTGGGCCTGAAAACGGGGCCCAGCACCTCGCCCATGCGGCGCTGGGCCAGAAAGAACTGGCGGGGAAAGAGCGCCATGCCTTCCTTGGCCGCCCCGGGCAGGTCCTGGGCCAGGGAGGCCAGAACCTGAAGGCGCAAAGGCTCGCTCAGGCGGTTGCACTCGTCATGGAAGATGGTGCGGTAGTTGCGGTTTTCATCAACGGCAAAGGGAAGCGTGGCGCCAAAGGCCTGGCGACGCCCCTCCTCGGCCAGATTCGAGAACGCGGCGTCAAAGCCCTTGACGCAGTCGCACTTGCTGAAAACCACATAGACGGGAAACACCCAGCGGCACTGGCTGCTGAGTTCATCGAGGCGGTCGCGGATGTTCTTGGCCCAGGGTTCCAGTTCGTCGTTCTTGAGCGCGAGAATCTCGGGCAGGGGAATGACAACCAGTACCCCGGAGACAGGCGCCTGGGCTCGCGTTTGCCTCAAAGCGCTGACAAAGGCCGGCCACTCAAAGGGAGAACCGGCATCGGAGATGTAGCGTCCGGGCACATCCAGAAACACGCCCTGGCTCGAGACCCACCAGTCAAGGTCGCGCGTGGTGCCCGCCTCGGAGACCGGTTTGCGCACGCGGCCCAGGGTCGCGAAGTTCTGGCCTGAAGTCTCCAGCAGCATGCTCTTGCCGGCGTTGGCCGGGCCGATGACGAGATACCAAGGAAGCTGGGTAATCGCCTGCTCTCCCTGCTCCGACAGGCGCAGGGCCGCCACACCTTCGCGAAGCAGGGAAGCGATTTCCTGCTGTTTGGCCTTGCGCTCGCCCAGGGTGGCATCGGCGTCTTCGGCCGCCAGTTCCATGAACTTCGAGGTCAATTTGCGGGCCTGCCGGCGCGCCATGATGCGGCGCGCCGCGTAAATCGCGAGGCCCGCGAACACGATGCCCGCCATCAACGCCTGGCTCAGGCGTGGCTCCAGCTCAAAGTAATCGCCGCCGATGAAGACCATCAGCATCAGCAGCACAATCACCGCCAGTCCGATACCGCCTTCCTTGATGAACGCTGAAGTCAGGGCGCGCAGGTTCATGCCGCCGTCCCCAGGGCCCACGACAGCGCGGCATAGAGCGCGCCCACGGCCAGCAGGCAAAGCGCCGGCACGAGCCAGAAGGGGCGCGGGGAGCGCGGCTTGGGCAGGGGGTCAGGCGAGGTCACCTGCACGCTCAGGGGGCGCGCCGCTTCGCCGCAGAGTTCGCGGCTGATGCCGTCCATGAGGGCCTTGCGCTGCTCGAGGCCCCGGGTGTCGGAGAACCGGCCCAGAAAGCCCAGGGCCAGGCAGATGTAGAACACCTCGAGCAGGTCGCGACGACGCGTCTCCGAAGAGTGACGGTAGGTCTCAAGGCGCTGGTAGAAGTTCTCGCCGGCGGCCCCGTCGCCGTAATAATCGACGCAAAGCGGCGCCCAGCCCCCGCGGCAGGGCCAGGCCGACGACATCACGATTTCGTCGATCTGCGCGCAGAGCGCGTACTTGGCCTGCTGGAGATCCGCCTGGTCCACCTGCGCCAGCTTGGCCTGCTTGTCCAGCAGTCGAAACAGGCTGCTGACCTTGCTCTTGACGGCTTCAGCGCGGCCGGGGTCGCCGCCGCGGCGCAGCTCCAGCGCATAGTTCCACACCTCGGTGCAGAGGTCGGGCAGCCGCGTCTTGACCGAAATGAAGGTGGAAAGCATGGGCGAAATATAGCCGCGTCAGGCAAATAAACCCACCTTCAGGGCCGCCGAAATGTCGCGCAGGGCAAGCGCGCCGCGCACGCTGGTGCCCTTGGCATCGACGGGGGGCGAGAGCGCGGCCACTGCGAACCGGCCGGGAACGACGGCCACCAGCCCGCCCGAGATGCCGCTTTTCGCCGGCATACCCACATCAAACGCGAACTGCCCCGAGCCGTCGTGCAGGCCGCACATGTACATGAGCGCGAGCACGCGCTTGACGTGGTCGGCGTCCAGCGCCACCTGCCCGCCTCGCGGGTTCACGCCGCCGGCGGCCAGCGTCGCGCCCATGCGCGCGAGCTGCCGGCAATTCACGCTTACACTGCATTGCTGGAAGTAGAGCTCCAGCGCCGCCTCTTCGTCGTCAATCACGTTGAAGTTGCGCAGCAGGCAGGCGATGGCCTTGTTGCGTTCTCCGGCCTGGCGCTCGGCCAGCAGGACCTGCAGGTCCACGCGCAGCTTCTCCTCGCCCGCAAAGCGGCCCATACCTTCGAGCACGTGATTGAGGCGCGCTGTGGCGCCCTGGCCGGGAATCGTCGAACAGATGGCAATGGCCCCCGCATTACTGAGCGGGTTGAAGGGGCGCTGCGTGCGCGGGTCAAAAATGATCGCGTTGAACGGGTTGCCGCTGGGCTCAAAGCCCACCTTCGCGTGCACGGCATCCTTGCCCCTAGCCTGCAGGGCCAGGCTGTACGTGAACACGTTGGCGGCGGCCTGCAACGTAAACGGCACGTCCACGTCGCCCTGCGCCGCCTCCTCGCCCCTTACCGTGCACAGCGCCAGGCCGAACAGCCGCGCGTCACTCTGGGCCAGCTGCGGAATGTACGAAGCATTGGCCCCGCCGGACTCACCGCGCCGGCGGCGATGCACCTCGGCCAGCAGCGTGTCCAGGCGCGCGGGGGCCGCGCGCCTGGAAGACCGCGCCGAGACGGCGGCCTGCCGCGCCGAGGGACGCAAGGCATGCGGCGCATCAAAGGCGTGCAGTCCCAGGGTTTGTGAAAGCTCGCGCAGGGCCGCCAGCCCGCGCAGGCTGTTGCCGCGCTCGTCCAGCGGGGGCGAGAAGCAGGCCAGCCCGGCTTTGCCCTGGGCCACGGCCAGGATGCCGCCGCAGACGCCGCTCTTGGCCGGAATGCCGGCCTCAAATGCAAACTGCCCCGCGAAGTCATAGAGGCCGCAGGTCAGCATCACGTTCAACACGTGAGTCACGGCCTCCGCCGGCAGCACGCGCTCGCCCGTGAGCGGGTTGACACCCTGGTTGGCCAGGGTGGCGGCCATCACGGCGAGATCGCGGCAACTGACCAGCACGGAACACTGCTGAAAGTAGAGTTCGAGCGTGCGGTCGATGTCGCCGCGCAGCATCCCGAAGTGCTTCATCAGGTGGGCAATGGCCCGGTTACGGTGTCCGCTGGCAGCCTCGGACAGGTAAACCGGCAGGTCCACCTGCATGGACTTGCGGCCCGCGGCCGCGGCAAACAGGTCCAGCAGCCGCTGAAGCGGCGGCTTGCCCTCGCGGGCTTCAATCAGGCTCGTGACGGCAATGGCCCCCGCGTTGATCATGGGGTTGTGGGGCCGGTTGGTGCTCTGCTCGAGCCGGATGATGGAGTTGAAGCTGTCTCCCGTCGGCTCCACCCCGACGCGGCGGTGCACGGCCTCCACGCCGTGATCGGCCAGTGCCAGCCCGTAGACAAAGGGCTTGCTGATGGACTGGATCGTGAACTCGAGAGCAGCGTCGCCGAGCTCGCACAGGACGCCGTCTTGCGTGCAGGCTGCCAAGGCCAGGCTGGCGGGGTCTGCCTTGGCCAGCTCAGGAATGTAGTCGGCGACGCGCCCGCCGCGCAGCTGCCGGGCAGCGCCCAGGGCGGAGGCCAGGGCCGCCTGCATTTTCGATTTCTGCGCGCGAAGCATGGCGGCGTCAGCTTTCGTCATTGGCCGCAAGCTCTGCCAGGTCTGACTCTTGGGCCACCTCGACCTTCACGTTCACGCTCAGGGTCTCCGGCCCACCCCCGGCATAGATGGTGCCGCTGGTGGGCGTGGCATCGAGGTAGTTGCGGCCGCAGGCCACGCGAACGTGGTCGCTTCCGACCACGCAGCCGTTGGTGGGGTCAAAGCCGCGCCAGCCGACCCAGGGCAGGTAGAGTTCCGCCCAGGCGTGGCTGGCTTCGCTCTGGACCTTGTTGGCGTAGTTGGCGCCGGTGTAGATGTAGCCGACGCGATAGCGCGCGGGAATACTCAACAGCCGAGCGAGGCAGATGAGCAGGTTGGCGAAATCCTGACAGACGCCCTTGCGCTGCGTGTAAACCTCAAAGGGCGTGGTTTCGTTGCGGGTGCTGCCCGAGACATAGCGGAAGTCGCGGTAGATCGTCATGTTCATGTCGACCAGCGTCTCCAGCAGGTCGAAGTTCTGGCGCTCAACGAAACTCATCGCAAAGTCGGACAGCTCGGCGAGCTGGGTCTCGGGCAATTCCGGAGGCAGCAGATAGGGCATCATCATCTGGCGCTGCCAGGGCATCCAGACCAGCGGAATAGTCAGGCGACGCGACGGCGAGCGCTGCAGCGACAGCCCCGCGCCGTTCACCCGCACCAGGGAGCGCGAGACAATGCGCATCTCCTTGAAGGGGCTTTCAACTTCCAGGTTGGTGGCGGCGTTGCCGAACACGTCTTCAAACTCGCGGCGCAAGCCGTCCACGTTGATGCCGAGCTTGTGACTGATGAGCTGCTGCACGGGGTCCACCACGGGTTTGAGGCGAAACACGTGCGTCGAGCGCTCGACGGGCGTGTCATAGCGGTAGACCGTTTCGTGCAACACGTCAAACACCCGCTGCTCGGTGGCCACGGCGCGCAGACGTCCTGAGTGGGGCCGGCCCCGCGTGTGCGGCTTGCGTGCCGCGCCCTGCGCCCCTACGGGCACCTGCACCTTGCCCGTGGCCTTGGAGACGCGGATGGATGTGTCGCCCGCTCCCACCACACCCTGCAGCGCGGCACCCTGGCTGTTCCAGACCATGGACCCGCGGCGCAGCACCAGCATCTGGCCGCCCTCCATGGCCTTCCAGCCTTCGTCTCCGGCCAGGGGCCTGGTGCTGACCACGACGACCGTGCGGTTAGTGTCCATTTCGTCGGAGAAATCGAGCAGCACCTCGTCGTTCTCCAGCTTGAAACTTGCGTGGGGCGGCAGGCGCCTTGTCCAGTGAAGGCCGTTGAAGCGGTCTTTGTCGTGGTACACCACGAGGTCCTGCCCGTCGGAGAGCAGAAAGTTGGCCGTGCCGTGCCGGTTCAGTTCGCCGAACCAGGCATAGAGCTTGTGCCAGCCGATGTCCGCCAGGCAGCGCGCGCCCATGCCCCGCACCTGGGACAGCAGCCAGCAGAACACGTGCTCGGTGTCGGTCAGCCCGATGGGCTCAAAAGGCGACTGGACCTCGAGCGGAAACGTCGCGTCGAGGTCGCCGACCAGATCCCCGTTGTGGGCCATGATCCAGTCGCGGCCGGCGTAACTGCGCTCAAAGGGATGGGTGTCCTGCTGGGTGATGCGTTGGGCTGCGCCGCGGATATGGCAGACAAACACGCAGCTCTGGAAGCGCTCCCAGTCCCGCAGCACCTTGGTCATGGCGTTTTCGCCGATGCTGGTGGGGTCCTTGATCACAACCGCCGCGTTGTCGCCGCGCGGATACCAGGCAAAACCCCAGCCAAAGGGCTGGTCCGCGGTCTGGCGCCGCTCGGGCTTGAGGGTAATGGACGGCGAAGCCAGGCCGTCAAAAGACATCGCTAGAAGTTGACTCAAGGAAACTCCGGGAGATACAGCCTGGGTGTGCAATCAAGCTCAGCGAATGAGCACTTCCTCGCTGATGTAGTTGGGCTGGTTGAGCTGGCCCGCGGTAATCAGGAACTTGCCGCCGCCCATGTAGGCAATGGCGTAGTCCGAGGCCTTGTACCACTGGCCGTTGAAGCCCTGAACGCTGGCAAAGCCAAGCTTCTGGGCCGTGGCCTCGCTCAGAGTACCGCTGACGTCCCGCGACAGCTTGTTGAGGTCGCGATTGTAGGGCGTCACCGAACGGCTCTGAAGCGCAGCCTTGAGCTGCCCGATGTTCTGGATGGCCTCGGCCTTCTGCGCCTCGCTGATGCTCGACATGGGAATAATCCCGCTGGAGGGCGCGGGGCGCGGCTGGGGCGCCGGAGCAGGATCATCAGTGCAGGCCACACCGTAGAGCGAGAGGCCAAAGGACAGTACCAGCAGGGCGGCGATACGCATCAGCGGTAGCTCCGGATATCGGTTTTGGACGAGAAACTGACCAGAGTCCAGCTCGCGCCGCCCGTGGCCGAAGACCCGGCACGGATCTCCCAGTCTCCGAGCATCTGGGGCAAGAGCAGGTAATCGGCGGCACTGAAATGGGTGCCCTTGAGCTTATCCTCGGCCAGCGAAAGCGCGGCACAGAGCGCTTTGCCGCTGAGCGCGTTGGAGGCCGGTGGCGGGTCTTGCAGCGCGAACAGGGCATCGCGCAGGACTTTCAGGCCCGCGGAAAGTTCCGTGCGGCGCTGCTCAAATACGTTGACGTCGGATTCCGCGCCGACGGTCCAGCGCACAGGGACCTTCGCGAAGTTGAAATCGGCCGCCTTGGCGGCGTCAACGTCCAGGTCACCGTCGAGGTGCAGGGCGTGGCTGGGATAGAGCGCCTTGACGCGGGCGTGCAGATGGCCGGTTTGCTCGTGCTTGAACCAGCTCAGTGAAAATGCGTTGTCGTTGTAGAAGGGCATGCAGTCCCAGTAGTCGTCGCCCAGGCCCAGCTCGGACTTCAGCTGCCAGTTGCCAAAACTGCCCTTGTGCAGTTCGTCCTTCGACTTCTTTTCCACGTTCTCCTTGAAGCGATAGCGCGCGGCAGCCTCAAGCAGCGTGGCAAGGCGCTCGGCGCCGACCTGGACGGCCAGTTTGCCGCTGCCGGGGTCGGTCGCATCGCGCTCAAATTCCATGCCGTTGAGCACCGAGCCGTGGATATCAACCCACCAGAAGCCGCCGCCCCAGGAGTTGAGATTCATCTTGGCCCCGACGAAGCGTGCCTTGGGGTCGGGCTCTTCGCCCTGGTTACTGCTGAAATCAAAATCGTAGAGATTGCCGACGGGTACCGGCGCATAGCGCTCGCCGGCCCAGACCTTGTAAGTGCCGTTCCAGCCCGCCTCTTCCTCGATGTGGTAGTCCCTGATCTTGAAAAACCGGCCGTCAAGCATTCTGGGGTCAAGCCCCAGAACCTTCAAAGCCTGCTCCGTCGTGGCTTCGGACGGAAAGAGATTGGGCAGTTCATCCCACATGTTGCGCCGATGACGCTGCTGGCGTTCGCGAATGGCCTCCACGATGGCCAAAATGGCCAGCCTCGCCTCCGCGCGCCAGGCCTCTGAGGCCGCCGCGGGCGCGAGCAGCAAAGCGCCCTCACGCGCGTCCAGAAGCTTGAGCCCCAGGGCCCGGGCAATCTCCTCATCGGGCAGAACGGTCCGGGCCGTAAAGCGCGTAATACCGGCGCGATGGGAAACCGCCCGGACATCCTTGAGGCCTCGCACCTTGCCCAGGCGCTCGCTGGTGGCACGCAGGGGCCGGGTGTAGCCCTGGCTCAGGCCTACAAGCCTCAGTTCAATGGCGCGTTCAGCGGCCTGCGCCTGCCCGGGCGAGCCGGCCCAGAAAAGCAGCCCCAGCGAGAAAGCCGCCAGCAGTACTTTCCTAATCATGCTCACCTCGCTTGCAACGCAAGCCTGAAAGAAAAGGCATCGAGCCATGCCAAGGCGCAAGACCCTCTGAAAGAGTCAACGTTCGTTAACTCCTTGACCGCAGCACCTCTGGCCGTGAGTATAGCCCGCCGCGCCAAGTTTTCGTAGGGCGTGCCGTCCACGCCCCTGACTCTGGGATCTCGCTCCATGCCGCTTCTCGATACGGTTCTCCGCTTTTTCATCGGCTCGCGCAACGAACGCCTGGTCAAAGCGCTCTGGCCCTCCGTGAACAAGATTCTTGACCTGTTCCCAAAAACCAACGCCCTTTCTGACGCCGAACTCAAGGAGTACACGGGCAGGCTCAAGGAGCGGCGTCGCGACGGCGAGTCCCTGGAAGACCTGCTGGTGGAGGCCTTCGCCCTCGTGCGCGAGGCCAGCTGGCGCGTGCTGGGCAACCGCCAGATGGTCAAGGACCCCGTCAGCGGCGAGACCATTCCGTACAAGGCGCACTTTCCCGTCCAGCTCATGGGCGGCATCGTGCTGCACCAGGGCAAGATCGCCGAAATGGTGACCGGTGAAGGCAAGACCTTCGTGGCCACCCCGGCGGCCTTCCTCAATGCCCTCGACGGCCGCGGCGTCCATGTGGTGACGGTCAATGACTACCTGGCCCGACGCGACGCGGAAGAGCAGGGCCGCGTGCTGGCCCTGCTGGGCATGTCCTGCGGCTACATCCTCACCGACATGGACAACGAGGAACGCCGCGAGATGTACGCGCGCGACATCACCTACGGCACCAACAACGAATTCGGGTTTGACTACCTGCGCGACAACATGAAGGTCGACCCGCGCACGCAGGTCCAGCGTGAGCTGCACTACGCTGTCATCGACGAAGTGGACTCCATTCTCATCGACGAAGCGCGCACGCCCCTGATCATCTCCGGCGCCGCCGAAGACAACGCGGCCAAGTACGCCAAGGCCGACGAGATCGCCAAGACGCTCAAGGGCATCGACTCCGAGAAGCTGAAGGACATTATCGTCACCAAACACGGCAAGGCGGCCCTGCAGGACAAGCAGCTCTATCTCGATGAACTCAACCACTACGACTTCGAGATCAAGGAAAAGGAAAGCCAGGCCCTGCTGACGGAACGCGGCGTCTCCAAGGTTGAAAAGGCATTGGGCGTCAAGCACCTCTACGACGGCGTGCACATGGAATGGCCGCATTTGATGGAGCAGGCCCTGCGCGCCAACAACCTGTTCAAGCTGGACAAGGAATACGTCGTGCACGAGGGCGAAGACGGCCCGGAGATCGTCATCGTCGATGAATTCACCGGCCGCCTGCAGCATGGCCGCCGCTGGTCCGACGGCCTGCACCAGGCCGTGGAGGCCAAGCACGGCATCCGCGTGCGCGCGGAAAGCCAGACCCTGGCCACCATCACCCTGCAGAACTATTTCAAGCTGTACAACAAGATCAGCGGCATGACCGGCAGCGCCATGACCGAGGCCGCCGAATTCGAGAAGATCTACAAGCTCGACGTCGTGGCCATTCCCACCAACCGCCCGCTGATCCGCGCTGACAACGAAGACCTGATCTACGGCACGGCCGACGAAAAGTGGGCCGCCATCTGCGAGGAAATCGAGAAGGTCCACAAGACCGGCCGGCCCATACTGGTAGGCACCACGAGCGTCGAGAAGTCCGAGCATCTGTCCAAACTGCTCCATGCCCGGGGGCTCAAGCACAACACCCTCAACGCCAAGTTCCATGCGCGCGAGGCGGAAATCGTGGCGCAGGCCGGCCGCAAGGGACAGATTACGGTCTCCACCAACATGGCGGGCCGCGGCACGGACATTCTTCTGGGCGGCAACCCCAAGTTCATGGCGTTGCAGGCCCTGCGCGCCGAGGGCAAGAAACTCGAAGACTTCCTGCCCGAGGAGTTCCGGGGCGTCGAGGGCTGGCGTATTGAGCGTGACACCCTGTTCGCCGCCGAGCTGGCCTGGGACCACGCCGTGGACGAAAAGGCCCGCGAGTTCCGTCCGGCCATCGACGCCGAACACGAGGAAATCGTCAAGCTGGGCGGCCTGCAGGTCATCGGCACCGAACGCCACGAATCTCGCCGCATTGACAATCAGCTTCGCGGCCGCTGCGGCCGCCAGGGCGACCCGGGCTCCAGCCAGTTCTTCATCTCCCTTGATGACGACCTGATGCGCATGTTCGCCGGTCCGCGCATGAAGGGCATCATGCAGAAGCTGGGCCTCAAGGACGGCCAGCCCATCCAGGCGCGCATGGTCTCCAAGAGCGTCGAGCGAGCCCAGAAGAAGGTCGAGCAGCGCAACTTCGACATCCGCAAGAACCTCATCGAGTACGACGACGTCAACAACGGCCAGCGCAAAGCCGTCTACAAGAAGCGCCAGATCGTGCTCGCCGGCATGCACCGCGCCGACTTCCTCGCGCTTCAGACCGCCGCCCGCAAGAAGGTCGTCGAGGTCGTCAAAGAACTGGACAAGCTCTCCGACGTCTCCGACCAGACCAAAATCAGCGCCATCGTGGCCAACAAGCTGGCCCACTGGGCCGACGAAGAGCACGAGGCCGAGATTCCCGACGACGCCCTGCGCGAGCAGACCGTCGAGGAGTCCGTCCTGCGCCTGGCCCACACCATCCGCGGCAAAGTCCATGCGGACCGCCTGCGCGAGGACATGCTCGACCGCGTTTACAACGTGGTCGCCGCCTCCATGCAGCGCAACATCAAGGACCCCGAACGCCACGACACCTGGAACTTCGTTGAGATCGCCGCCGATTACCGCCGCGTCTTCAACGCAGAGGTGGACCCCAAGGACATGCCGCGCGGCATGGGCGGACCGGAGGCCGTGACCAAACTCCAGACCTGGCTGTACGACCGGGCCGTGAAGCTTTACGAGGAGCGCGAGCGGCGCATCTGCTCCGATCCCACGGGCGCAGCGCTGAAAACACCCGCAGGCCGGCCGGCCACGGGGCGCATGCGCCAACTGGAGCGCTATCTGGTGCTGCAGAGCCTGGACCAGCACTGGAAGGATCACCTCAAGAACCTGGAGATCATCAAGGGCAGCATCCACTGGGAAAGCTACGCCCAGAAGGACCCCAAGGACGCCTACAAGAAAAAGGGCCACGAAGCCTTCGAGGCCATGCTGGACAGCGTGGACCACGAGGTAGTCAGCACCATCTTCCGCATCGAGGTCCAGTTCGAGGAGGCGCCCCAGGTTCGCGAGGCGCGCCAGGCCCAGGCCTTGCACCCGGCGGTCACTACCACAACCTCCGGCGGCGGCGCGGAGATGGCCCCGCCCGCCATGCCCGCCGAGCCTGAAATGCCCAAGCCCAGCGAGGCCCAGGAGCAAACCCGCCGGCAGATGCAGCAGGCCGTGCAGCCCTCACGGGACACAGGCTTCATGGCGCACAAGAAAAAGCTCCCCGGCCCCAACGACCCCTGCCATTGCGGCTCGGGCAAGAAGTACAAAAAATGCCACATGGCCAGCGACCAGGCCGGCAGCGGTCAGCCCGGCGCCACGACCCTGCGCGGCTAGGGCCCAAAGCTGCGCGCTTTTACGCCCTCAGGCCGGACTCGGCGGAGTCCGCCTACCAGTTTGCGCACGCCCTCACGCAGCAGGTGGCCTATCAGCTGTTCATGCCCTCGGCCCGCGCCCGGCTGCACGCCCTCGCGCTGGCGGTCCTGGAGCAGTCAAAGGGCCAGGTGCCCGCCCGCGACCTGGCTTTGCACGCCCGGCTGGCGCAGTCCGGCCAGGCCGGGTCCTTCAGGCTGCGCAGGCTGGAGCGGCGCTACCAGCGGCGGGCGGCCCGGGAGGCCGAGCAGCTGAATCAGCCCCTGGAGGCCGCCGCCTGCTACGCGCGGCTGTGCGAGATCTCCGACGCGAACTCCCGACAGTCCATCGAGTTCCTGATGGGCCTGGCCAAGGCCCTGCGCCACGCCGGCCGGCTCGACGCGGCGCGCAAGGCCGCCTGCCGCGCGCGCCGCTTGGCGCAGCGTCTCAAACGCACATCTGACTGGGCCCGGGCGGAGTTGCTCCTCGGGGAGATGGAATACACCGGTTCGCGCCTGGCACAGGCCCGGCGTCATGCGCAAGCCGCCCAACGGCTGGCACGCGCAACACGCAGCACGGAACTGGAGGGCACCGCCGTCAACATGATCGGCGTGGTCACGTTTCAACTCGGTCAGCTTCGGCGGGGCCTGCGCATCATGGAGCAGGCCGAGCTGGTGCTGCGCGGCAGGCGCAACAGCCGCCCTACCATGCTCACGAGCATCAACCGCGCCGTGGTGCTCAACGATCTTGGGGAACTCGCGCGGGCGCAATCCATCCTTGAGGGCTGCGTCCGGGTGGCCCGCAGGCGAGGCAACGGGCGTGATCTTGGCACGGCACTTGGCAACCTGGGCATCACCTTCCGCAAGCTGGGGCGCCTGGCCCAGGCAAGACGCTGCTACCAGGAGGCCCTGGACATCTCACGCGAGGTCGGCGCGCTGGATCGCATATCGGCCAACCTCGGAAACCTCGCCAATCTGGATTTCTCTGAGGGCAACTTTGAGCAGGGGGCACGGCTCGTGCGTGAGGCCATGGCCATCGCCGAAGAACTGGGAGACCTGTCCTCCCTCGGCTTATTCAGCATCAACCTTGCGACCTATCATATTGAACTGGGAGAGTACGAGCAGGCCAAACGCCTTGTTCTCGACGGCCGGGAACTGGCCAAGAAGGCCAGGGTCCCCTACTACGAAGCAAGCGCACTGAACACGCTGGCCAGCATTTACAACCTCACGGGGGACTTCGCCCGCGCCGCCGAAAGTGCCCAGAACGCGGCCAGGGCCCTCGAGAGCATCGGCATGGGCGACACCCCCGAGTTTTGCTCGGCCCAGGGCCACCGCGCTATCGCCCTGGCCCGCCTGGGCCGCCACAAGGAAGCCCGCGCCGCCGCCCAACAGGGGCTTGCCCGCAAAGCGGGCTACCGCGCCATGACAGAAGATCCGGACGCCGATACCCGCCACCTGTGCCAGAACCTGGAGAGCATCGCAAACGGCGGCAGACCTGTCGAAATCAAGGGACCGGCCCGGCTGAACCCGCGCCGACCCTGAGCCGCGGGCGTGCCGCTACTTCACACGAATCTTGTGCGCGCCGCTGCGCATGTCTTCGAAGGTCATGACCATCAGGGGGGCGGCGCTGCCTTCTTTGGGCCGGGCCGTGACGGTGGTGCCCCCATAGCCATCTTCGGGGTCGCCATCGAGTTCGAATTCATAGGCCTCATAGAAAGTCTTGCGTAACTGGCCTTCATCGATGCCGAAGTGCGCCAGAGTCGGCTCGTCCGGCAGCTTGCCGGTCTTCTTGAAATGCGCCAGCACCGCCGTACGGATGATGCCGAAGCTCGCCCTGGCGTCGGCCTCGGCGCGGCTGCGATCCGTCTTGTTGACGGGGTCGTCCGATCCGCAGGCCGACAGGCACAGGGCCGCCAGCAGGAGGGCAAGCAGGACTGAAAACCGCGGTCGGATCAGTGGCACGGGCCTCTCCGGACAACGCGGCCCGGCAACGTCCTGCCGGGCCGTACTCTGATGCTCCGGGCTACTCGTCTTCGCGAATGGCGTAGCCGTTCTGGTTCTTGAGTGAATCCACAGTCAGCGTCACGCCGGGGAGCTTCAGGCCCTTCTTGGGCGTGGCCGTGACCTTGGCGCCCTTGAAGCCGTCGCTCTTGTTGCCGTCGAGCTTGATGCCATAGTCATAGTACTTCGTATCGAGTTCACCGGGCTTGATGCCGATGGTCTCGAACGTCAGGGTCGGCGGCAGGGAGTCCTTGCCCGCCTGATAGGCCGCGCGCAGCTTGTCGAAGATGATCTTGAGTGTGTTGCGTGCGTTGGTGACGCGCGGATCAGCCACTTCCGCGCTGTCCACGGGCACGCTGCCTCCGCGCATGCGCCCCACCTGGAAGGTGAAATCCTCGACGTACCAGCGATTTCCCATGCTGATACAGACCACGCGCAGATTGTCCCCGTAGCGGTTGCGGAACATCAGCGTGCCGCTGGGCTGCAGGTGCCCGTAGGCGTCCTTCTTGGAGGCACGCAGGCCCGTGTGGCGGTCCACGGCATACCAGGAGGCCTTCATGCGGTCCTCAACATCATCGCTCCGGTAGACTCTCCAGCAACCGCACTGAAGGGCGAACCACTGCCTCAGGTCCATGGCGCGGTAGTCTTTCACGTTGCTGAGCTTGAGCTTGCCCATGGGGTCGGTGCCGCGCTTGCCGTCAATGCCGCTGCGAATGTCTTCCCAGCTCAAGTCGCCCGAATCGAGGCGGAAGTTCTCCTCTTCGCGGGCCAGGGCCTCGGATGTCTGCCGGTAGGGCATAAGCAGGTCGTAAATCTCGATGAAAGTCTGGCCGCGCAGGCTGTTGAGCACCTTGAGCGCCAGGGCGTCAAGGTCCGCCGCGGGGGCCGTCTGCTCCCCCATCTGCACCGGCTCAAAGGGTTTGTCCTGCGGCGTCGAAGCGCTGACCAGAGCCGTGCACAGGGCGCCGGCACAGACCAGCGCGGCGCCAAACAGCATGTGAAGGATACGCATGCAACTCTCCCGGATTTGAAGGTCCCCAAGCGTAATACAGGCCAGGGCCAACGCGAAGCCCGGAACAGCCGGCCTGAAGGGGATACAGTGGAGTGGACGAGCCTGAATCGGGCTTTCAGAAAAAACGCGGGCGGGCCAAGCCCGCCCGTGCAATCCTCGAGGCGCTACTTGAGTTCCAGTTCCTGCACCACATCAAAGTGGACCTTCTCTTCAGGGGCCCCTTTGACCTTTTCGCTCTCGAACTGGATACGAACCCGGACCTTCGTACCGACCTTGGCTTCGCCCTGCAGCTCCTTGATGGTGGGCTTGCCGATGTTGATCAGCTTCATGGGGCTGAGGTCCGTCAGGTTGTAGAAGTCGTAGGACCAGGTCGCAACGTCCTTGGGGCTGAACTTCGTCACCCCCTCGTCCATGTTCAAGTTGATGATGTAGTGGACGGCCGGGTCCGGCAGCGGCTCGCCGCTGCGCAGCCTGGCAAGCATGTCCGCCGGGACCGGATCAACCGAAAGCACGATGCGCACGCTGCGATAGCCTTCATCCCACAGAGCCATCACGTGAGGAAAGAGGGTTTCCTTGCCTGTTATGTTGGTGCGGGCGACGGGCGTGAAGTTGTTCCAGTCAATGGAGCCCGGTTCGGGCTCGGCTTTGGGCTTGTCCTTGGCCGAAATGTCGCCCTGCCCCTTACCGGAACTGCCGTCCTTGCCGGAGCCGGAGTCCTTGCCTCCTCCTGCTGAACCGTCACCCGACCCCCCCTTGCCCTTCTGGCCTCCGCTGGTGTCTTCCTTGCCGCCCCGATAGGTGAAGTCCGGGTCGGAGCATCCGCCTTGACCCGAGCCCTTGTCAACGGATGATCCTCCGCACGCGGCCAGCACCAGGAAGCATGAAGCCAACAGCACCATGAACATGAGTCCACGCATCATTTCTCCTTGCGAGTGAACGCCAATTGGCGGATATTCCCAACCTCTCAGACCGCATATTGTAACTGGAAGCACACTGGAAAGCTCCATGGCCAAAGCCAAGGCAACCGCCGCCAAGAACCCGCCGGCCGTCAGCGGCGCGGGCGAGATCACGCTCAAGACCCGACTCACAAGGGAGCAGCAGCTGGAGCTGCACCGCCTCATGGTGCTCAACCGCGAGTTTGACAACAAAATCAGCCTGCTCTACCGCCGCGGCCTGGTCATCGGGGCCGCTTTCTCCAGCCTCGGCCAGGAGGCCACCAGCTGCGCCTCCGCCTACGCCCTGGAGAAAGGCGACATCATCGCGCCCATGATCCGCAATGCCGGCGCCACGCTGGTGCGAGGGCTGCCGCCGCGCGACTTTCTGGCCAATTACATGTACCGCGTAAATTCGCCCACGGGCGGCCGCGACGGCAACACGCACATGGGAGATCTGCGCTACGGCATCATCGCCCCCATCTCCATGCTGGGAGCGAGTATCGCTCTTTGCAGCGGATTTGTCCTGGCGGCGCGGCAGCGCGGCGAAAAGCGCGTGGCCCTGACCTGGATCGGCGAGGGAAGCACGAGCACGGGCGAGTTCCATGAGGACGTCAACTTCGCCGCAGTGATGAAGGCCCCCCTGGTGGTCATCATCGAGAACAACCAGTACGCCTATTCCACGCCGGTCAAACAGCAGTGCCTGGCTGAACGCTTTGCGGACAAGGCCCAGGGCTACGGCATCAAGCATGCCGTGACGATTGACGGCAACGACCCCATCGCCGTCTATGAAACCACCAAAGAGGCCGTGGATCGCGCCCGGGCCGGCGAAGGCACGCAGATGTTCGAGGTCCTCACCTATCGGCGCAAGGGTCACGCCGAGCATGATCCGGCCAAGTATGTTCCGAAGGAAATCCAGCAGTACTGGGAGGGCCGCGACCCCCTGACACGCTATGAAGCCTACCTGAAGGAGATGGGCTACGCGGACGACGCCTCCATCGCCAGGGTTTACGAAACTCTGCGCGCCGAGATTGAGGCGGCCGAAGAGTGGGTCATGAAGCAGCCCAAGCCGGACCCCGCCACGGTAATGCAGGGTGTCTATGCCGATCAGCGGCACCCCGCCCACATGGACGATGAATTCCTCTACGGGCGGAAGTATCACTGACGCCCGGCATGGCCGCGACCACGCCCAGTAAAGAAAACGACACCCGCCTTGGCGGGTGTCGTTCATGGGCCAGCCCCACGGGCTACTTGTTGGCCTTGGCGTACTTCACGGCTCAGCCGTAGGACTTGGTTTCCCGGGTTGTCACCGCCTTGCCGGCCAGAAGCTCTTCCAGAGCGGCCGACACGTAGTTGGTGGCCTTGGCTACATCTTCCTGCTTGGCGCTCCTGATGCTGTCAATGGCGCCCATGTAGCGCAGCACGCCTTCCTTGTCGATGACATACATGGCCGGCGTGGTGCGCGCCTTGTAGGCGCCGCCCACGGCGCCATCCTCATCCAGCAGATAGAAGGCTTCGTCGCAGCCTTCTTTGGCAATGCGTTCCTTCAGGGCATCGCCTTCGAAGTGGCCCTGCTTGCCCTTGGCCGACGAGCAGATCTGAAGCCAGACCACCTCCTTCTCCCGGTACTTCTTCTGCAGCGTGACCATGTCCTTGGCGTCGTAGTGCTTGCGAACATAGGGACAGTCAAAGTTGACCCACTCGAGCACGACGAACTTTCCCTTGAACGAGGCCAGTTTGACCTCCTCGCCCCTGGCATTCTTGAGTGTGAAGTCCGGTGCGGCTTTGTCGATTTCAGCGGTCTTGGGCGTCTCGGCGGGCTTCTCGGCGGGCTTCTCCTCGGACTTTGGGCTCTCTTTCTTTTCGGGCGTCTCGGCCTGGGGCTTGGGGACTTCCTGGGCCAGGGCCGGAACCATCGACAACAGGAAGACGGCCGCTGCAATCATCAGAGTTTTCATCGCTGTCTCCAGACAAAGCGCTGAAACAGTCGACCTGCCGACCATTCCAGCAGAACGTAAAGGCCGCACTGCCGGGCTCGCTGCTGCGCACGCGCCACTCGGGCCGGTCCGACCGCTGATAGGACCATTCAGCAGTCTGCCGGGGGCGCCCTCGTTGAACACCCCATCTTAGTCGCGGTAGCGGCAATTGCGAATGCCCCGGTGAAGACTCCGCGCCCCCTTGGTACAAGTGCGCTCCCTTTGTGGAGAGCATCGTGGCCAAACACAGCGCGGCGGGCATCAACCTTTCTGCATTCGGCGTGGACCGCAGGCCCATGCTGGCCGTCGCCACGGACGTCGGCGACGGCGTCATCACCGTCAACCTCTCATCCATGCAGGCCTTTGGCGGCAAGGTCAAGCAGATGGACACCCTGGACGACCTGTTTGCGCGCTGGCGCAAGGACCTGCTCGAACTGCCCCGGCCCATTGCCGTTGATGTCCCGCTGGACTGGCAGGGACTCGGGGCGCGGGAGGTCGGCAATGCCGCACGCTACGTATGGCAGCTCACGCACCGGCCCCTGGATTTCGCGTTCTATCACGACGCTCCCCTGACCGACCGCATCGGCGCGTTCAACTTGCGCTTTGCGGAGCTGCTCCAGCGCAGCAGTTTCAAGGCAGGGTCGGATTTCATCGAGGTCAGCCCTGCCGCCTGCGTCGAGTTCTTCGATTTCCGGGGCAGCTACAAGGGAGGCAAGGCCCACCAGTCCAAAAAGGGCGGCTGGAAGGCCGACGACTCGACCGTCAGCGCCGACCGCGCCTTTGCCAAGGTCACGCTGGAACTGGGCCTCAACATGGAGAACACGCTCGAAGGCAAACTCGACAGCGCCGACTTTGACGCTGTCTGCTGCGCCCTGACCGCCCTGGCACTGGTTTCGGGTCGCCCTACCGTCAAGGGTGCCGAACTGTCCCAGGTGCTGACAGAACGCTGCGCCAGGCGCATGACCCTGGAACCCCAGGACCTCGGGGTGAAAACCCCGGCGCCGCAGAACGCCCACGCACTCGCCCAGCCCTACTGGCAGGCGGTGCTCATCACACGGGTCTGACGGCCTACTCCTGGCGCAAGGCGTCAATGGGCGTCAGCCGCGAGGCCCGCCAGGCCGGGTAGAGGCTGGCCAGAAAGCCGATCACAAAAGCCAGCCCCAGCGCCTGGAGCGAACGCTCAAGGTTCAGCTCGCCGCTGAGGCCGTCAAGGTTCAGGTAGTCCCGCGCCACCAGGGTTTCCGCATAGCCAAAGCCCACCCCCACCACGCCGCCCAGCACGGAAATCACCATGCCCTCGGCGATGACCAGCAGAAGCACGCGAGACTTGGGCCAGCCAATGGCCAGCATCAGGCCGATCTCGCGGGTTCGCTCCAGCACGGCCATCATCATGATGTTGAGGACGCCCAGCGCCCCGGCCAGGGCCGCAATGATGCTCACCACCCAGCCGAACTTCTCAATCAGGTTGATTTCGCTGTACCGGTCCAGCACCTCGCTCGAAGGCGTCGCCCGCAGGTTCTTGAACTCGTCCACGTCACCGCTGATCTGCGTGCACAGCGCGGCTATGGCTTCCTTGTCCTTGGGGTCATCGACTTCAACCACGAGAAAACTGGCCATGGCGGGTCGGGGAAAGCGATTGACGAGAAACTTGCCGTCCTCGCCGCGCACGGGCTTTCCTTTGTCGTCCAGAACGCGCTCTTCATCCACGCGCTCGTGCATGCCCTTGACCAGCTGGGCCGCGCGCATATGGAAGTAGACGGCGGCATCCTGAATGGCAACGCCCGTACGGCACACCCCGCGCACCGTGAGCTGAAGCCGGTTCTGCTTCATGCCGATATCGCCGGCGGGGTCCACCCCCCGGGGGAAGGCCACCGGGTCCAGGGCGCGGGTGCGGTCGCGGTATTCCTGGTCGGTTTCGTCGGCGCGGCGAAGCCAGACCTTGGGGTCTTTGCCGGTGCGCTTGAGGTATTCCTCATCGGTTTCCGTGGCGGTGGCATCGGGGTGAATACCGAGTTTCTTGAGGCGCCCCGTGACCCATTGGAATTTCTGGAAGTCGTTGAGCTTGTCCCAGTTATCCGGCTTGCCGAAAATCTGGGCAAACCCCGGAGACTGGATCAGATCAGTCAGCGAGAGAGGCTTGTCGATGCCCAACTGCTTGTCCTTCTCCAGCTTCTCCTGGACGATGCGGTAGGCGGTTTCGCCGAAGACCACGCCGTTGGGGTCTGCGTCGGAAATCGGCTTGCCCTGCACCATCTCCATGTGGCGCACGATGGGGTTATCCTCGGTGATGCCGTAATAGAGGATGGCCGGGGACTGGCCGAAGTTGCCCTCGGTGCGCAGAAACGCCATGATCATGGGCGTCACGTTCTTCACGCCCTTGAGTTCCTTGAGCCGCTCCACGTAGCGCGTTTCGACGCGGCTTTCGATTTCGTCAACGTTGCCCTGCGAAACGATGATGTCTCCACGCTGGGTCTGGAGCATCTGGCGGAACTGGTTGATGATGTCGTCGCTGATCGTGAAGAGCGCGACCATGATCGAGATGCCCAGCCCCACCCCCAGCACCGAGAACAGGGTCCGCGCCTTGCGCCGCAGGACATTCATAAGCACGAATTTCATGGCGGCACGATAACAGGAGCCTCCGGCCCCAGCGAGGGCCGGGCTTGGGCGAACCGCGGCACGCACCCGTCAGCGCTTGGGGCTCTTGTTCCTCCGTTTCGCCGTTACAATCCCGGTCGTGAGTGAACTTTACCAACTGCAGGCTGCAGACGGCGCGGCACGCGCGGGCCTCCTCCAGACGGACCACGGCAGCGTTCAAACGCCCGTCTTCATGGCCGTGGGCACCCAGGGCACCGTGAAGGCCTGCACGCCGGACCAGTTGGCGCAGGCTGGCATCACCGTCGTGCTCGGCAATACCTATCACCTCGAACTGCGTCCCGGCAGCGACACCGTGGCCGCGCTGGGCGGACTTCACGCCTTCATGGGCTGGTCCGGCCCGATCCTGACCGACAGCGGTGGCTTTCAGGTCTTCTCTCTGGGCGAGATGAACCGGGTGTCCGAAGAAGGCTGCGAGTTCAAGAGCCACCTTGACGGCTCCAGCCAGATGCTGACCCCCGAGCGCAGCATGCTGATCCAGCACCGGCTGGGTTCGGACATCGTTATGCAACTGGACGACGTGCCGGCCCTTCCCGCGCCCAAAGCCCGCGAGGAGGAGACCATGCGGCGCTCTCTTCGCTGGGCCGCGCGCTGCAAGGCGGCCTTGCCCGCGCAATCAGCCCAGGGCAGGCGCCAGCGCCTGTTTGGCATCGTGCAGGGCGGCCTGTCCACCGATCTGCGTCGCGAAAGCGCCCTGAAGCTCTCAGCCCTGGACCTGCCCGGCTACGCCATCGGCGGCCTCTCCGTGGGCGAGACCAAGCGGCAGATGCAGGAAATCCTGGGCCTCGTCACCCCCCTGCTGCCCGCGGACAAGCCGCGCTATCTCATGGGCGTGGGCTACCCCGAAGACCTGATCGAGGCCGTGGGCCTGGGCGTGGACATGTTCGACTGCGTGCTGCCCACGCGCAGCGCGCGCCACGCCATGGTCTTCACCAGCCGCGGGCGCCTGCGCCTGAAGAACAGCCGCCACGGGCGGGACAACCGGCCCATCGACCCCGAGTGCGACTGTTACGCCTGCGTGAAGTTCTCCCGCGGCTACCTGCGCCATCTGCTGGTCGCGGGCGAGTTCTTGGGCATGACCCTGCTGACCCTGCACAACCTTGCCTTCTATGCCCGATTGATGCGGTTGATGCGCGCGGCCATCATGGAGCGTCGATTCACTTCCTTTGCCGGCGAATGGCTTGCCCGCGTCAGCGGCGATGCCGAGTGAGGCCCCCATGCCAGAACAGACCAACCCCTTCGAAATTGCCCGGCAACAACTTCATGCCGTGGCCGACAAACTCAAACTGAGCGCGGCCATGAAGAGCTTTCTGGCCGAGCCCGAGGCGCTTCATGTGTTCACGGTGCCCTTCGCCCGTGATGACGGCCGCATTGAAGTCGTGACCGGCATCCGCGCACAGCACAGTTTCGCGCGCGGGCCCGCCAAGGGCGGCATTCGCTTTCATCCCGATGTCGGCATCGACGAAGTCAAGGCGCTGTCCATGTGGATGACCTGGAAATGCGCCGTGGTGGACATCCCCTATGGCGGCGGCAAGGGTGGCCTGACGGTGGACTACAAGGCCCTGAGCCAGGGCGAGAAGGAGCGGCTGACGCGCGCTTTTGCCCGGCGCCTGACCAAGGTCATCGGCCCGGACTTCGATATCCCCGCACCAGACGTCAACACCGGCCCCCAGGAAATGATGTGGATCGCCGACGAGTACGGCCACTTCGTCGGCCATCCCGAACCCGCGGTCATCACCGGCAAGCCCGTCGATTGCGGCGGGTCCCTTGGGCGAGGCTCGGCCACAGGCCGCGGGCTGGTCTTCTGCGTGGAGCGCTACTTTGAAAACCACGGCATCAGCCTCAAGGGCAAGACGGTAGCCGTGCAGGGCTTTGGCAACGCCGGACAATATGCTGCGCGCCTGATTGCGGGACTGGGCGCGAGCGTCGTGGCCATCTCGGACTCCCGGGGAGGGATATTCAACGACAAGGGCATCTCGGTCGGGGCGGCCATTGACCACAAGACCCGGACGGGACAAGTCGCCGGGCTGCCCGGCCGGGCCATCAGCAACGCCGAACTGCTGGAGCTGGACGTTGACATCCTCATTCCCGCGGCCCTGGAAAACCAGATCACCGGCAGCAACGCGGACAAAGTGAAGGCCAGGTTGATTGCCGAGGCCGCCAACGGGCCCACCACCCCCGAGGCAGACCAGATACTCTTTGCAAAGGGAGTGACGGTCATCCCCGACATTCTGGCCAACGCGGGCGGCGTGACGGTCAGCTATTTTGAGTGGGTTCAGAACCGCCAGCGCTACTACTGGACTGAAGAGGACGTCAATTCGAGGCTGCGCGAGATCATGCGCCGTTCGCTGGACCAGGTCGAACGCATGGCCGCCGAACACAAGTGCCACTGGCGGGAGGCGGCCTACCTGCTGGCCGTGGCGCGAGTGGCCGGCGCCCTTCGCGTCACCCGCGACCTTTGATGGCGCCGGGCCGCCCGCCGGCCCCGTGAACCGGGAGTGCCATGCTGCTCGCGCAGGCAACCTTCATCGCTTTGGTGGTGGCTGCAACGGCCGTCGTGACCCTGCTGCTGGGCCTGGGGTTGCTGGCCACGCGCTTCATGCGCTGCCCCAGCAACCGGCTGCTGGTGGTCTTCGGGCAGGGCATTCCCGGCGGGCTCCATGTCCAGCACGGCGGCGCGAGGCTGGTCTGGCCCCTGCTGCAACAGGCCGCGTGGATCTCGCTGGAGCCCGTGAACATCGTCCTTGCGGCCGACGACATCATGAACCGCGAGGGCGTGCACATGAACATCGAGGGAGAGGTCACCGTTGCCGTCGGGACCACTCCCGAACTCATGAAGGCCGCCGCCGCGCGCCTGCTGGGGCTGGCACCGGCTCAGTGGTCCGCGCTGGCCGCCGACGAGGCTAGGGCAGGCCTGCGTGAACTGATCAGTGAGCTGCGCACCGAGGCCATTCTGGCGGACCGGGCCCGCATCAGCGAGGAGTTCAAGGTCCTGCTGGAGGCGCGGCTGGAGTCCTTTGGCATGCAGCCCCTGAGCGTGCGGCTGGGGCGCATCAAGGACAGCGCAGGCATGGCCGAGGCCCGGGAACGTGAAGTGGCCGCGCGCGTGGAGGCGCAGGCCCAGATTGAAAGGGCCGAGCTCCAGCGCCGCCAGGCCGAGGAAGCCCTGTGGCAGGCCCGCATGCAGGCCGCCCTCGACGCACAAGCGCAATCTTTGCGTCCCGGCCCAGACGCACTCAAGGACGACCCCGGCGAGGCCCTCAAGCGCATGTAGGCCGGCGCTCTACAAATCCTTGCCCCAATTGGAGTCGGCTTGGACGGGGGTCTTTGGTAGGTTCTTGGCGTTGACCGGCGGCGCCTGATGCCTGCCAGAACCATGGAGAGTGAACATGGAAACGCTGATCACCATTCTTTATTTCCTTGCGATCACGTCTTCGGCCCTCTTCATCCTCAAACTCTTGCTCATGCTGTTTGGCGGCGGCGCAGACGGCGGAGAGTTCCATGACGTCGGCGACCTCGCCCACGACGCGGCCGGCGCGGCGCAGTTCAAGTTTCTCAGCACCCAGATGTTCATCAGCCTGTTCATGTTCGGCGGCTGGAGCAGCCTGATGTTTCTGGACGCCCTGAAATGGCCCGCTGCCCTGGCGCTGGGGGCGGGAGCGGCCGTGGGCCTGGCCATGGCCCTGGCGATCTCCTGGGGCATGTTTTCCCTGCGCAAGCTGGAGGCCGACGGCACGATCCGCAATGTGAATCCTGAGGGGCTCAAGGGCACCTGCTATCTGCGCGTGCCCGAGAGCGGCAAGGGCAAGGGGCAGGTGCAGATCGTGGTCAACAACCGCACGCTGACCTTTGATGCAATCTCCGACGGGCCTGCCATTGAGAGCTTCAGGAAGATTGCGGTCATGCAGAAACTGGACGACAGGACGTTGCGCGTTTGCGAAACCGAGTGATGCTGCGCACCAACAAACAAGGGGGTTTAACATGAATGGGTTGAGTCAATTGCCCTTGGGCATGGAGCTGGAGGGATACCTGGGCATTCTGGGTTTCCTGCTGGTGGCTGCCTTTGCGGTCTTCGTTCTGCTGCTGGTCAACCGCTACAAGCGCTGCCCGTCCAACAAGATTCTGGTGGTGTTCGGCAAAGGCGTCGGCGGCGGCACGGCCCGCTGTATCCACGGCGGCGCGGCGCTGGTCTGGCCGCTGATCCAGGACTATGCCTATCTGGGCCTGGAGCCCCGCTACATTGACGTGGACCTGCGCGGCGCCCTTACCAAGAAGAACATCCGCGTGAACATTCCGGCCGCCTTCACCATTGCCATCGGCACCGCGCCGCAGCTGATGCAGGCCGCTGCCGAGCGCCTGCTGGGGCTGGACGACCGCGCCATCCAGGTGCAGGCCAGTGAGATCATCATCGGCCAGCTGCGCCAGGTCATCGCGATGCTGAGCATCGAGGAAATCAACCAGGACCGCGACCGCTTCCTCGCCGAGGTCAACGACAAGGTCGCCGCGGAGCTGCACAAGATCGGTCTTGAAACCATCAACGTGAACATCCGCGACATCACCGACGAGTCGGGCTACATCGACGCCATCGGCAAGCGCGCGGCGGCCGAAGCCATCAACAAGGCCAAGGTCGAGGTGGCCGAGCAGGAAAAGACCGGTGCCGCGGGCGAAGCACTGCAAAACCGCGAACGCGTCATTGCCGTGTCGAACGAAACCGCCATGGCCACGGAAGGCAAGAAGAAGGCCGAGCGCGACCAGCGTATCGCCCTGGCCAACCTCGAAGCCGAGACCGTCGAGGCCGAAGCCCAGGCCAAGCGCAAACAGGAAATCACCATCGCACTGCAGGTGGCCGAAACGGAAAAGGGCAAGAAGGAAGCCGAGCGCAACCGGCGCGTGGCCCAGGCCACCTTCGAAGCCCAGGCCATTGACGGCGAAAACACGGCCAAGGCCAACATTGCCGCGCGCAACGCCACCCTGGCACAGGCGGAAGCCGAGGCCCGCCAGAAGGGCGAAGTGGCCAAGGCGGAAGCGCAGCGCACCATCTTTGAGGCCGAGCGCATGCTCGAGCAGGCCAAGCTGGAGAAGGAAATCATCGTCCAGCAGGAAATCGAGCGCCGCACCGTCGAGATCAACGCAGCCGCCGAAGCCGAAAAGCGCCGCATCGAGGCCAGGGGCGAAGCGGACGCCATTTTGGCCCGCTACAACGCCGAAGCCGAGGGCGTCAAGGCCGTGCTCGAAGCCAAGGCCGAAGGTTACCGCCGGCTGGTGGAGGCCTGCGCCTCGCGGCCGGATATCGCGCCGACTCTGCTGATGATCGAGAAGATGCCCGAAATCGTCGCCGAGCAGGTCAAGGCCATCCAGAACCTCAAGATCGACAAAGTCACGGTCTGGGACTCGGGCTCGGGCCTCAACGGCAAGGGCAGCACGGCAAACTTCCTCTCCAGCCTGATTGGAAGCCTGCCGCAGGTTCACGAACTCGCCGAACAGGCAGGGATCAAGCTGCCGACCTTCCTGGGCAACATGAAGTCCGACTCGGTTTCCCAGGAGGCGCTGGAAGCTGCGGTCGATCGCGTCAAGGGCAAGGCCTGAGCAACACCGGAGTAATGAGGGGCGGCGCGCGACGCCGCCCCTTTCGTTTACCCTTGAGTTTGCGCAGCCCCCACTCCAGACTGGCCCCGTGAAAACCGCCCTGTTCATCTGCCTGCTGGGACTTGGCCTGCTTGTCGTGGCTTGGGCCGGCGCGGCGTACCCCCTGCTTGACTACCCTTTCCTCGACGAGGGAGATGTCCCCAAGCTGATTGTCGGCTCTCTGGGCGGCGCCTGGGCCCTCTGGGGCGGCATTCAGGCGTTGCGGCTGGCGGAGGGCAAGGCCGGCCGGCTTCTCGCCGGATTCCTGATGGTGCTGGGCCTGCTGGGCTGCGCGGGCCTGTTTGCCTTCATGCTGGTGGCCACCAAGATGATTCCGCCCCCCGCCGACGTGAAGGCGGGTCAGGCCGTGGCGGATTTTTCGCTTCCGGACCAGTCCGGCAAGACCTTCAAGCTCTCTGACCTCAAGGGCAAACCCGTCGTGCTGATTTTCACGCGCGGCTTCTGGTGACCGTTTTGCGTGAAGGAACTGCGCGTGGCGCAGTCCGCCTACGACGAGATCCGCAAGGCCGGTGGAGAAATCGTCGCGATTTCCAACGACTCAGTCGAAAGCCTGAAGGAGGGTGCCGACAAGTCCGGCGTCAAGTTCACGCTGCTGAGCGACCCCAAGGCAGTCGTGATTCGCATCTATCATCTCGAGCACAAGGGGCTCAACGTGCGCGAACCCGAGGCCACGGGGGCACGGCCCGCCGTCTTCTTCCTGAACGCCGACCATACGGTGGCGAGCGTCTACCAGCCCGAAGACATCCGCTATCACCTCAGCGCCGAAGAGATCATCGCCCGCTTCAAGCAGACCCGTTAGCGACTGCCGGCGCGGCTTTCTTGCCCTGGCACAGGCCCGCCTACTCCTTGAACTCCACGAGTTCCTGAACCTGTTCGGTCGTCTCGCCTGTCACCACCTGCTTGACGATCAGACCGGGGAAGCGCTTGCTCATCCAGGTGATGGTCCTGGCTCCCAGGCCCTCTACCACAGTGCGAAGGCAGTCAAAGGTCCCGGCCTGCACCGTTATGGTCTCCTCCGTGGCCGCCGGTTCCGGCTTGGGGTCGCGCGGCCTTGGCACCTGAAGCTGCAGCTTCAGGGTCTGGGGTTCCACCCCCGCGATGGCCTGCCCCGCGGCGTCAAGTTCGGTGGTGCGGTACTCCACAAATTCGTCGCTGACCGAAAGGATCTCCGTGCGGGCCAGGCTGACGTTTTCTCCAGCGTTGACCACCTTGCTGGTGATGCGCGTGGTCCACTGCCGCCCCACCTTGAGGTAGGCGCCCAGGCGCCCGCGGATATCCATCTTGTCCGACTCGGCCTTGTACCCCTGCGGCATCTTCGCCGCCGTCTTGTCCACCAGGTTGCGCATGCTCTCCGTGAAGGGAACCACCTTGGGGCAATTGGCACCCTGATAGCCGACGCGTTTTCCGCTCTCGAACTCGACGGCCAGCCAGAGCCGCCAGGCCCCCTCAGCGTTCGTATCCAGTATCTGGGAAACGTCTGGCGCACACTCCAGGCACCAGTCCCACTGGCCTTCGCCTTTGAGTTCCAGCCACTGCTTGATCTTGGCCGCGTCTCCGTTGAAAGGCAGGGCGTCGGCCTTTCCGAAGTAGACGATGTACTTCACGACTCTGCCGTTCTCTGCGTCGGCCGTGGCGCGAGGCCACGAAATCAGGGCAGGGCCCGACGCCTTTTCCACGCCGATCCACTTGTCCCAGGTCCAGACCTTGCCGCCAAAGGCCGCAGCGCGCTCTCTGGTCACAACGCGGCTTTGCCCCTGTCCCAAGCTCTGGGGTTGATTGCCGGGGCGCGAGGGGGCCGCCGCCAGGTCGTAGCCCGCCGGCATCCGCAGACACCAGTCTGCCGCGAGTTTTCCGTCGGCGGCCAGAGTCGGGAAGGCCGCGCCATAGAAAGGCAGGCGGGTGCCGTCTTGATACTCGACGGCCAGCCACAGACCGTAGGTTTCGCTGTTTTCATCGAGCATCTGGGTGATGTCGGGCGCACAGACGGCCTGAAACGCCCGCTGACCCTCGCCCTTGCCCGAAAGCCAAAGGCGCGAGGCGGCGGCCGTGGCATACCAGCCGTTGTCCTCACCCAGCAGCACGCGCAGGGAGATGGGGCGGCCGTGCCGGGGATGCGCCAGGGGCGCATGCCATTGAATGAGCGCGGGCCCCGCAGGCTTCAGCAGGGGCTTCCAGGCCGGATTGAAGCAGTCCGGCCCGGTATATTCAGGCGCCTGGGCACGGGCGACGAACTCCCACGCCCCCGATTTCAGTTCCACGGGAATGACCACGCCCGCCTGCGCCACGCCGCAAACCAGCACGCACAGCATCCAGACCATCGTTCGCATGGCTGAGTCTCCCTCTACGGGCAGAAGCTAGGGTGGCACGGCGCGGTCGTCAACGCCGCTTGCGCCCGGACGCGCCCAAGCTAGAGTCGTTCATCCCCCGCAGCACAATGAGCCTGTTATGAACCGACTGCTTCTGGTGGCAGCGTTTTTCGTGTTGGTGACGGGTTGCACCTCTTCCAGGCAGACCGTTTCCAGTGAACGGCCCCGCAGCTACGTGGAAACGGCCGACTGGCTGACCCGCGACATCGGGCTGGTGGACAAGCACCTGATCGGTGACCAGTTCAACCTCGCCGAACAGGAGGCCGAGCGCCTCGTAGGCTACGCCAACGACCTGGCCAAGTTCGACCCCCTGCGCACGGGGGAAGAGGCCAACGATTACCACGAGTTCCTGGCCCAGTGCGAAGACCTGCGCCGCTCTTCCGACCGTCTGCTCTACCTCATTCAGCAGCGCCGGCGCGAAAGCGCCAAGGACCAGTTGGGCGTTGTGGCCGCGCGCTACAACCGCATTTCCCGCGCGTTTGGTCCAGGCAACGAGGTTTCGCTCCATGAGCGGCCGGCCGAGAAGTTGCGCGGCCTTGACACCCGCAAGTTGGAACTGCCGGGCGAGCTGATTCCGTCTCGCTAGCACCCTGCCCGGGGAACGCTTGAGCCCTGAAGCAAGCCCCTGCGGGGAAACCGGCCTGTGCGGTTTGCACCGAGGCCTGCTAGAATCGCCCCATTCAGCACAACGGCCCAGCGCCGGGAGGACCCATGTCGCTCCAGACCCAGTGCCCCCACTGCCAGAAGTCGTTCACGTTGCCGGACAACCTTTTCGGCAAACGCATCAAGTGCAAGGCCTGCGGGGGCGTTTTCCGCGTCGGCGGTGGTGAGGTTGCTCCCGCATCGGACAGTTTCGATGAACTGGCGGCCAGCGCGGCCACGCAGCCCGGCCTCCAGGCAGCCCCGGATTCCGGCGGACCCGGCCGCAAGATGCCCGGCGCCGGCCGGATGGAGTCGATGAACCCCACGGAGATCGAAGGTCTGGGCGATACCGCCCTGCCACCCGATCCCGCCTACTTTGGCCAGGACACCGCGGCCGATGCCCCGACGAACCTGACTTCCGGCGACACCCATACCGACACCATCAGCTCCGGCGATACCGTCAGCGACGCCATTCCCGGCGCCCAGTTGCTCGGGGAAGTGACCGCATCGGGCGATACCGTGAGCGGCTCACTGGCTCCAGACCAGCCAACGGAGACCGGAGAGCCCGTACCAGGCGCCGAGGAAGCCCTGGCCGAGGCAGAGGTCCCACAGGACGAACCTGAAGAAGGCAAACCCGGCAAAGGCAAGCTGCCCGGCAAAGGCAAGCTCCCCGGCAAGGGCAAGCTGCCCGGCAAGAAAGAGACGAAGTCCCTCGACAAGAAGGAAGCTCCCCTGCCCGGCAAGGGCAAGGTGCCGGTCGGCCGCAAGGCCGCTGTATCGACCGCCGCGGCGGGCGCTGCCAAGAAGAAGAGCAAGGCTCCCTTGCTGCTGGTGTTGTTCCTGCTCTTTCTGGTGGCCGACGCCGCAGCCATCCTGTTTGTGCCGCAGCTTCGAACCGCGCTGAAGCTGGATCAGAATGACTTCGTCAATGACATCGCCGTCAAGGTCGGCGGGCCGGACACGCGTAAGAAGACCCAGCCCGAACAGCCCCAGCCCGAAGAGCCCAAGCCCGACCAGCCCAAGCCCGAAGAGCCCAAGCCCGACCAGCCCAAGCCCGAAGAGCCCAAACCGGACCAGCCCAAGCCCGAAGAGCCCAAGCCCGACCAGCCCAAACCCGACAAACCCAAGAGCGACGACTACGCCGAAACGGGCTACGAACACCTGCGCGGCGCCAAGAAGGGCCACTGGGCGGCCATGGAAACGAAGTCGAGCTTTGGCGGCAACGAGTCGCGCATGATCCAGCGCTTCATCTTTGACCGCGTCGAGGGCGACCTGGCCTTCCTCAAGGTCGAAAGCTGGACCTTCATGGCGAACATGGCCGAGCCCTTCAAGTCTGAAAGCGACATGGGCAACCTGCCCCTGAAGTACAAGAAGCCCGAAGGAGATCAGCCCAGTCCGGAGGCCGAGCCCAAGATCGAAAAGGGCGAAGAGACCATCACCCTGGCCGGACGCGAGTGGAACTGCCGGCGTTTGAAAGTCACCACTGTCAGCGGCGGCAAGGAAGTCGTCACCACGGTGTGGATTGCCAAGGACAAGCTCTCCTTTCCTGCAGTAGGAATGGCCGGCGGCGGCCGCGCCACCGTGCGCATGGAAATGAAGATGGGCGACGACTGGTCCAACTCCGAGTTGATCGCCCTGGGCACAGACGCCGACTCCTTCACACTGCCCGGCGCAGGCGTCGAACAGCCAAAGCCCGAAGAACCGAAGCCCGAGGAGCCGAAGCCCGAAGATGAATGGGTCGAGAAGACCATTCCCGGCGCGGCATGGCTTCGCAACTGCGTCAAGGGCGACTGGGTGCTTATCGAAACGGAGAGCAACTTCGGCGGCCAGTCCAGCCGCACGTTTGCCGTTTACATCTTTGATGGCCTCGAAGGTGACGATGCCGTGCTGCGCATGGACACCCTGACGCTGAGCCCCGGCCAGGATTGGTTTGCGCTGCCCAACCCCATGAAGATCAGCACCGTGGACAAGAAGGAGCGGGTGCGCAAGGGTGAAAGCGAAGCCGCGCCGGCCACGGAGGAGGAAACGATCACGTTGAACGGTCGCGAATTCCTGTGCGAGAAGTCGAGCATGGAGGTGCGCGGCACCACAACGCGCTCGTGGACGGTGAAGGACAAGACGGACCCGCGGCAGATCGGTCTGGCCTTTGGCGCAGGACTGGTGCAGAGCACCAGCGAAGGAAGCGCCGGCAGTTCCACATCCAAGGTCATTGCCTGGGGTGAAGCCGCGGAGGACTACAAGGCCAAGGCGCCCAAGCCCCCGGAGGCCGAGAAGCCGCCGGAAGAGGACACCGTCACGGTCGTGATTCCCTCGCCCTACCGGCACCTGAAGTTCCTCGAACCGGGAACCTGGGTGATCATGGTGGAAGACATCAAGGGCCACCTGCTCAACGACAGGGCCTACACGCTGATCAAGTTCAACGGCATGGATGGCGAGCACGCTCTCGTGAGTGTGGAAACCACGCTCTACGCGACGGGCCGGCCGGCTGAAACCAGCAAGGAAGACCTCAGGCTGAACACCGCCGACGACGTCAAAAAGTACCCCAAAGGTGAGGCTCCGGAAGCCCCCAAGGCGCCCGAAATCACCGAGGAAAAGCTGCTTCTGGACGGCACCGAGTACGAGTGCCTGAGGTGGACGCGCGAAGGCGAGCCGCTCACGCGGGTCTGGCGCCTGAAGAACCTCAATGAGCCTCGCGCGCTGGGGCTGGCCGGCCGCAAAGGCCTCATCGGCCGCGGCCTGGTACGCGTAGAAGTGCGCGATGGCGAGCTTCGCAACGACTGCGGCGTCCACAAGTGGGGCTCCGCGATGGAAACGCCTGAAATCCCGGGCGCTCCCCACGTCGAGCAACCCAAGCCCGAAGAACCCAAGCCCGAAGAGCCCAAGCCCGAAGAGCCCAAGCCCGAACAACCCAAGCCCGAAGAGCCCAAGCCCGAACAACCCAAGCCTGAGCAGCCCAAGCCCGAGGAACCCAAGTTGCCGGAGCCCCCGGTTGGCAAGCCCGAGGAACCGGCCAAGCTTCCCGAGAACAAGTGGCCGCCCTATGAGCCCAAGCGGCCCAAGGAAGCCGTTTTCGGAATGCCTAATGACTACTTCAACG
>JABARW010000072.1 GCA_019186845.1 Planctomycetota bacterium
TTCTTGATGGCGCGCAAAGGATGATCGGCGCGAATGCGCTGTTCGAGGTTGAATTCGTACCAGATGGCCTGCTGCCGATTCTTGTGCCCGCGCATCGCTGTTCCCTCCCTCGGATGCACGTGCTACGCTTTTCCCAGGGAGAACACGACGACTATTTCAACGGCCTGCTAGCTCTGGCCGCACGACCGGTTCGTGGCGGCTTCTAACCTTTCAGTTTTCGACATTCAGCACCAGCGAATAACTTTTTGTGGCCCGTTTGCTTGCCACCCGCCAGAGCATGTGGGACAATAAATTTACATCTAAAGCATTCTTCGTATTGACCGCGCAACCCGGCGCGGCTGCTTTGCCCACCGGCAAGAGGGGGACTCACCCATGCTCACTAAACTCGGTGCGACATTCATGACCGCAAGCCTGTTGGCGCTGATGTCTCTGGCTCCGACAGGTTGCAGCAGCGGCGGCGACGATGGCTCCGACGGCGGCTTCGTGGAGCCGCCCTTCACTAACCCTCTGCCGGAACAGTCCACCTTCAGCGACGACGACATCCGCCACCTGCTCAGCCGCACCCATTTCGGGGTGCGCGAGTCGGACTTCAACTATGTGCAGGGCAAAGGGGTACAGGCGTACATCGACGAGATGACGCTCTTCCCCTGGAAGCCCTCGTACGAAACGGCGGCTGACGCCGTCATCGTGGACCCGCTGCGGCCTTCGCAGTCCGAGCTTTCGCGCTGGTGGCTGCAGATCATGCAGAACAGCTATCGCCCCTTTCAGGAGCATCTGGCGATGTTCTGGCATGACCATTTCGCCACCTCGCAGGTGGTGCTTGACGCCCAGAGTCGCCGCTGGATGAAGGATCACGTGAACACTCTGCGCTATCACGGCAACGGCAACCTGCGCACGCTGCTTTACAAGATGTCGGTGGACCCGGTGATGCTGGTGTGGCTCGACGGCGTGCTGTCGACCAAGACCTCGCCTAACGAAAATTTCGCCCGCGAGTTCTGGGAGATCTTTTCCCTGGGCGCAGACAACGGCTACACCCAGGCAGACATCGTGGAGGCTTCCAAGTGCTTCACCGGCTGGCGTACGCGCTATGACGCGGTGCAGGACCTGACCTTCATGGAGTTCGACGCCAACCGGCACAGCACGGTGAACAAGACGTTCTTCGGCCAGACGATCACGGGCCGCACCGGCAGCCAGGGTTACCTGGAATACCAGGACGTCGTGGACGTTACCCTGGCCAATCGCCCCGTTGCGGAGTACATCGTCAAGCGCCTTTGGGAGGCCTACGTCTATCCCAACCCTGACACCACGACGATCGTCACGCCCTTGGCCAACTTGCTCAAAAACGGGAACTGGGAGCTTCGCCCGGTGCTCAAGGCCATGTTCCGGTCGCAGGAGTTCTACAGCACGCAGTCCAAGACCACGGGCTTCATCAAGGACCCCGTGCAGATGTTCATCGGCTTTTCGCGCACGACGGGGCTTTGGCCTTCGCTGACTACTCTGGACAGCTCGCTCAACAACGCCGCGCACCGGCCCACCATGCCCCCCACTGTGTTCGGCTGGCCGCCTGGAGATGCCTGGCTGTCGAGTCAGGGCGTTGTGGAGCGCGCCAACTACATCCGCGAGTGCATCCGCTACAAGTCAGGCACACCCTCGGCTTACGTCTATCCGGTCAACCCCATCCTGCCGCCCGCCGGGCAGCAGACGGACGCCAACATCGTTGACAGGCTGATCACGTTGCTGCGCATTTCGCCGTCGTCCACGGAGCGCCAGACCTACATCGATTACCTGAATACAGACTACAACGGCACGTCTGTCATCGCTGATCCCTGGAACGCCACGAGCCAGACCATGATCGACAAGAAAATCCGTGGCCTGCTTTACATCATGGCCCAACATCCTTCCTACTTCGTTCGCTAAGCCTCGCCCATCGGAGACACGCCATGGACAAGAACACTCTCACCCAAATGACCAGGCGCGGCTTTATGCGCCTGACGGGCGCGGCGGCCGGAGTGGCGGCCTGGGGCGCGCTCAGCGACAAGGTTGATCCCACGCAGCGCATCAATGCCGCCCCCTTGAACCAGAAGCGCCTGGTGGTCATCAACCTGAGCGGCGGCAACGACAGCCTGAACATGGTGATTCCGCGGACGGTGGCGGAATACCAGAGCCGCCGCACGGGGCTGGCCATTCCCGCCGGGCAGGAGCTGGCCCTCAGTGGAAACACCAGCTACGGCCTGCACCCCAAGCTCGTGAACATCCAGAGTCTTTACAACGCGGGCGACGTCGCCATTGTCAACAAGGTCGGCTTCCCCACGCCCAACCTGAGCCACCAGGTGGCCCAGGACATCTACAGTTATGGCGTGCGCGGAAGTTTCATTCCGCTGAGCATTCCGATTTCCGGCTGGCTTGCGCGCTACGCCGATGCCTACGCGGTGGGCAACCCCATGGGGGTGGCTTCCATCGGGTTTGGCAAGCCTTTGGATTTTTCGGGCGGCGTGCAGACCAATTTCCTGGTGGACAGCCTGTCACGCTTTCAGTTCTTCAGCGATCCCTACTTCACCAACAACCACACCTACCGCATCAACATCATCAAGAGCATTCTGGCCGCGAATACCTCCACGGGTCTGGTGGGCAACGCCCGCGCGGCGCTGGATGCCTCGCACACGCTTTCAGTACAGGTTCAGGCAGCGGTGGCGGATTACGTAGCGAATTTCCAGGTGGCTTACCGCTGGCCGGGCTACCCCGGCACCACTGCCACGCCCCCGGGCAAGGCGGCCACCAGCATCAGTAATCGCTTGCGCGACATCTCGATTCTCATCAACGGCGGCTTCAACACGCAGGTGTTCTACACAGGTTTTGGCGGCTTTGACACCCACGCAGCTCAGGGCCAGGGCACCGGAGCCCATGCCACGCTCATGGAACAACTCGACGATGCCATCGGTGCCTTTGCCGCGGACATGCAGGCCATGGGCCAATGGAACAACGTGGCCCTGGTGGTGATCACCGAGTTCGGACGTCGCAACTATGTCAACGGCTCGGCGGGCACCGACCACGGGCACGCTACGGCGGTGATGGTCATCGGCGGGGCGGTCAACGGCGGCGTTTATGGCCCGGACATCACATCGACGGACCTTCAGGCCGAGTACCTGAGCATGGGTGTGGACTTCCGCTACATCTACAGCCAGCTGGTCGCCAATCACATGGGACGCGCCACCGCGCCCGTCTTCCCCGAGTCTTTCTCGGCGCCCGGCACGCCCTTTACGGTCATCTAGAGGCAGGGAGTACCCATGACTTGGAGCCGCATTGCCGCCCTGCCCCTGCTGGCCTTTGGGTTGGCCCTGGCAGGCTGCGCCAAAGAAGACGAAGGCGGGCCCGGAAAAGGCCCGCCGCCAGCCATGCCCTCGGAGTTCCTGACTCTGGCGTCTGGCTTTGCAGCAGAGAAGGTGACCAACGCCGCCAAGCCAGTGAAACTGGCCTTTGCCCCTGACGGCCGCCTGTTCTTCACTGAGCTCGACACCGGTCAGATCCGCATCATCGAAAACGGCACGCTTTTGGCCGCGCCTTTTGCCACAGTCGGCAATCTCGTCACGGGCAACGAGTGCGGCCTGCTTGGCATCTGTTTCTCGCCCACTTTCAGCAGCGACGGCTATGTGTACGTAATGGCCACGATTTCCAACGGCACGCCCCCGCACAAACAGCAGATCATCCGCTTCACAGCCAGCGGCAACACGGGATCGAGCCCCACGGTGATCGTGGACAATTTGCCGCAGCACACCGTGCACAACGCAGGCAATATCGGCTTTGGCCCTGACAGCAAACTCTATTGCTCCGTCGGAGACGCCGGCGACGTCAACTTACCTCAGACCGATGGCTCTCTGGCCGGGCGTATTCTGCGCTATGAGGCCAACGGAACCGCCGCCACCGGCAACCCGACGCCGGGCAATCCCGAATACTGCCGCGGTTTGCGAAACACGTTTGATTTCTGCTTCCACCCGGTCTCGGGCGGTCTTTTCGGAAGCGAGAACGGCCCCACGGACAACGACGAGATCAACTACCTGGCCGCGGGAAAGAACTTCGAGTGGCAGACGCTGCCCATGGGTGTGCCCCAGTCGGCCATTGGTTATCGCGTGCGGGTGTACGTGAGCGTGATCGCCCCCACTGGCATCTGCTGGCACACGGGCCAGCAGTTTGGCAGCGAGTTCAACAACAACCTCTTTCTATGCAGTTACGACTACGCCGAGATTCGTCGCCTGCGCATGTCGGGAAGTGCCTTTGCGGATGTTGATTCCGAGGAGGTATTTGCGTCGCTGAACAACACCGGTGTCGACAACAAACCACTGGACATCGTTATGGGACCTGATGGCGCGCTGTACGTCTCGACCTTCACCGCCATCTGGCGCATCTGGCGTTGGTAGGCGAAAACCTGCCGGCCGGCGTAAGGTGGCGCCCTCGGGCGCCACTGTTCTTTTGACGCCGCTCTTCTGACGGGAATTCGCGATTTACAGGAACCCTTGGGGCGGCGTTTTCGTAATACTGGCATCGACAACCGAGATCCGTCTGCTGTGGTCTGGCTGTTCGCAATTTTGGAATGCTCTTGCGCTGGATTGCACTGGCAATGACCTGCGCGAATGCAATGATACCGCTGTGACAGTGGGCACCCTTTAGCCCTGTGCAGTCGCCCCGCAAAGCAAGCCTGGTAATCAGGGGAAACCAATGACGGTCAAGTTCGCACTCGCCTTTGCCGCCGGAGCGCTTTTGCTGCTCGGCATCGTCACTAACGTGCCTCAGGCCGAGGCCGCGCACTTCGCTGCGGCGCCGCGTAAGGCACCGCAGCCGCGCGTTCAGGCGCCGTCTCTGGACGGGCGCTTGGGCCCTCTGCTCAATCCGTTCCTCGACGACGGCGCCGTCTTCCAGCAACGCCGCGAGAATCCGGACAACTGGAAGCCGCAAGAGCCCTTTGACCTCTCAGGCCCGGCACCCAGCGACGAAGTCGTCCGCAACGCAATCATTTCTTCGGTGAACTACGTTCTCGAACGCCAGAACCCCAACGGCAGCTGGGACGTTGAACTGACTGGCTCGATCCTGTCTGAAACGGCCGACGAGGCCGTGGACGCCGTGGCCATCACAGCCCTGTGCGGCATTGCGCTGCGCCAGCACGTCAAGGTTGACCCGGCCCGAGTCCAGGCCGCCCTTGACAAGGCCACGGACTTCATCGTCGGCCGCGTGATCCGCGGCAAGCTGAGCACGAAGATTTACTACGCGGTCTGGCGCTACTCATGGGGCCTGAAGTACCTCACAGGCGAGTTCCAGGCCACCAAGGACCCCGTGCGCCGCGAAGAACTGAAAAGCTGTGCGCGCCGCATGGTCCAGTCGCTTATCAACATGCAGCTCTCCAACAGCGAGATGCCGCGCATGGACCGCAAGCGCAAGGCCAAGATGTCCTCGCGTCTCAAGGCCACGGCCATGCCCTCTGAAATGGGCTTGATCGTCAAGCTGCCCACGGACGACGACTACCGCGGCGGTGCCGAAGTCACGGGCCTGCTGCCCGGCAGCGCGGCGGAGAAGGCCGGCTTCAAGGTCGGCGACCGCATCATCATGGCTGAAGGCGTGAAGATCGAGAACGCGTTTGATTACTACATGCTGGCCACGGAATGGCTCGGCGGTCAGAAGGTCCAGTTCAACTTCACAAGGCCGGGCGAGAAGCTGCTGGTCAAGGAAGTGACTCTGCCTCCGGTGTGGCCCGGCTACATGGGCATCAAGGTCGGCAACGGCACTGGCCAGGGCCCGACCGTCGAGGAGTTCCTCAAGTTCAGCCCCTCGAAGAAGGAGCTGAAGATCGGCGACGCGATCATCGAAATCAACAAGATGAAAATCGCGACGCTGGAAGACTATCGCAAGGCTGAAGCCACGATCATGCCGGGCAACAAGGTGCGCATCACCTTCATGCGCGATGGCAAGAAGAAGACCGAAACCGTGGAAGCCACGCCCGCACCTGAAGGCACGTTCGGCTTTGGCGTTGAAGAGGAAGATAAGGGCGATGATGGCGGCGTGGTCTTGAGCGAGGTGCCTGAGGGGTCTCCCGCAGAATCTGCCGGCATGCAGAAGGGCGACCGCCTGATCCAGATTGACCACCAGCCCATCCTGGGCCTGGACCACTTCATTGATTACATCGGCACCCTGGCCGGCGGCAAAACCGTCAAGTGCAAGCTGTTGCGTGACGGGGCAGTCCAGGAAGTGGAATGCCTGTTGGCCCCCATCGCGCTGCCCGGCGACCCACAGTTTGACCTGATCATCGATGGCCAGCTTCGCGTCGTGGCCGGTGAAGTGCTCAAGGGCGGTGTGGCCGAGAAGGCGGGCGTCAAACAGGGTTGGATCGTCACCAAGGTCAACGGCACGCCCACGCCTACGCTGCGCGAGTTTCTGCCTCTCTGGTGGTCGGCGGGATTTGCCGCCGGCGATGAGGTGACCTTCACCTTCATGATGCAGAACGGCAAGGAAATCGACGTCAAGATTGAGTTCCAGAAGCCCGTCTACAAAGAAGAGATCGTCGATGTCGGCGGCTGGAACTACTACCCCATGGGCGTTGCGGCTTCCTTCTGCAGCGCAGCCACCCTGATCAACCTCTACAACGTTCAGAGCGTGATGGGCCTGAAGATCCCCAAGGAAGTCCTGGCGTCTGGCGCCAACATGCTGGAGAGCCTGCGTCATGTGGACGTCGCCAACGGCAAGACGGAGTGCTACCTCTACAGCGGCGACGCCAAGACCGACGATCCCCGTGCCGCACCCGCGCGCGACATGCGTGGCACCATGGGCCGCATCGCCGTCTGTGAGATGGCTCTGGTTGTTGCTGGCCGCCGCAAATCGGCCGACCTCAAGCGCATCCTCGACACCTGGATCAAGAACCGCCACGAGCTCGATCGCGTCCGCGATTTCTGGCACACGCACTTCCGCAAGCTCTACTTCAACGCCGCCTACTACTGGCTCTTCGGCCACTACCACACCTGCATTGCCGCCAACTATGTGGGCGGTTCGCACAAGAAGAAGATCCAGGAAATCACGCTCAAGGCCTTGTTCCTCAAGCGCAAGCCAGACGGCACCTGGAGCGACCATGAGGCTTTCGGTCCTCTCGTCGGAGTCTCCGAGGCGTTGATGATTCTTGGCGAGATAGACGGGCCCTTCCGCGACGGTTATCCGGCTGCCACCCAGCCGAAGACCGGCGAGCCTGGACCATCAAGCGGCGACACCCCCAAGCAGCCCGACACTCCCGAAAAGCCAGAGGAATGACCTTCCCGTGGCGGTAACCGGCCCCCTTGGGGGCCGGTTTCGATTTGTTTCCTGCAAAGCCAGTCCACGTCGTACTCTATATCTGACATCCGTCATCCAAAGGAAACGCCATGACGCTCAAGTTGGGGAGTGCCGCCCTTGCCGTTGCCGCGCTGCTGGTGGTCTCGACCGGGACTCTCTCGCGCGCCGAAGAATCCAAGGATAGTCCCGGCAGCGCGCCGGCGGCCACCTTTCAGGCAAGCCTTCATGCCACTCAGAGGAGCGCCATCGCGCTGGAGGTCGAGGGATTTGGGGGCGAGCTAAAGCTCAAGTCCATCGTCGCCCCGGGCACGGTGGTCAAGACCGGCGAGGCCGTTGCCACCGTCGTCGCGCCGGACGCCGCCCAGGAAAAGGCCGATGCCGAGGCCTCGGCCCGGGCCGCTCAGGCCAGCCTTGACTGGTGGAGCCACGTCAACGCCAGCGAGCTGGCGCGGCTGAGCCAGAACCTGGAACGCGAAAAACTCGAATTTGACGCGGCAAAGGTCGCCTACGAACACTTCACGAGCGTCGGCAAGCAGGACCGCATCAAGAACGCAGAACTGAGTATTCAGGGCCACCGCGACTCGATCCAGGATCAGGAAGAGGAACTGCGCCAACTGGAGGCGCTTTACAAAGGCAATGACCTGGCCAAGGAAAGCCAGGACATCGTTCTCAACCGTTCGCGCCGTCGCCTGGAGCAGTCGCGCATCCGCCTGAAGATGGCGCTCAACGACAACGAACGCTATCTCAAGTTTGACCTCCCGCGCGAGGAAGCGTTCCTCAAGCTCGGACTCGACCAGGCCCGCATGGAGTTCGAGGCCGCAAAGGTGCGCGCCGAAGCCCGGCTGTGTGAGTCCACGGGGGGCCTGCAACGCGCCCGTCAGGAGGCCGCCGCGGCCAAACGGCGCGAGCAGCGCGCCTCGAAGCTGCAGCCTGAGTGGGTATTGACTGCGCCGCACGGGGGCGTGGTGAGCCACGCCGGCGAGCAGGGCAGCGACGGCATGACTGCCGTCTTCAGCGCGGGCCAGAAGCTTGCAGGAAACGCGACGCTGGCATGGGTTCTTGACACGTCAAGCCTGCGCTGCACAGTGTGGCTGACCGCAGCCCAGAGCGGCGCGGCCCAGGCACAGAAGAATCTGTTCTCGGTGACCCTGCCCGAGCTGTCACTGACGCGCGAGGCCCGCGTGGTTACCCAAGGCGCCATCTACCGCGACGGCAAGCTGGCGGTCACGATCGAGGTGGACAACAAAGACGCGCTGCTGCTGCACGGCCAGCCCTGCGTCGTGAACCTTGGCGCCCGTCGCTGAACCTGCGGAGATGACTATGCGGCTTGCCCTCACCGTTCTCGGCTCGATGGCCCTGGCGCTGGCTGCCTGCGCAGCACCCGCCCGCAGCGGACCGAACAGCCAGGCCGGCACGAGCGGCAAGCGCGAGGGCAAGTCCGCGACTGACGCGGAGCCGCTTCACGCCACAGCCGCTGCTGATGCACAGGGTCCATGGCGGCACGAAGCCTCCATCGAGCGCGGCGTTGCCTTCCTGCTCCAGCACCAGAACAACGACGGCAGCTTTGGCGCCGCCCTGCCCGAGCGACCGGCCGACATTTACACGGGAGGCGTGAATTCTTTTCACGCCTTCGGAAACGCCTCTTCGGCGCTGTGCTGCATGGCGTTGCTCGCGCAGACTTCCGGTCCCGGGATCGATGAGGCCCTCAAGCGTGGCTATCGCTTTCTCGTGAGCGCCCCCAACGCCGCACGCGTGCGGGGCGACACGTTTTACAACACTTGGGCGCAAGCCTACATGCTCGAGGCCTTGGCGCGGGGACTGGCCGACACGCGCCTGGAATCCCTGCACGGAGCCATGCGCGAGCGCGCCAGACTCGAGATGGAGCGACTGTTCAAGTTGCAATCGCTGGACGGTGGCTTTGGTTACTACGACTTCGGCTGGAACCTGGTGAGGCCTACGGGCAACATCTCAACTCCAATGACAACATCGGCCGCACTGGTTGCATTGCGAGCCGCCAGTGACGCCGGCTTTGACGTGCCACGCCATGAAGTGACGTGCGCCCTGGACTACATGGAGCGCATGCGCGTGCCCAACGGAGCCTTTCTTTACTCCACGGGCCACAAGTATCGCCCCTTGGGCGATGCCAGCATGATCCGCGGGTCGCTGGGACGCTCCCAGGCGGGCAACTGCGCCCTGGCGGAGTGGGACCGCACTCTCACACCCAAGGACCTGCATCGGGGCATGGAGACCTTCTTCCGCGAGCACGTGTTCATTGAAATCGGGCGCTGCCGCCAGTATCCCCACGAAGCCTGGTATGCCACGGCGCCTTACTACTACTACTTCGGCCACTATTACGCGGCTCGCAACCTCGCGATGCTGCCGCCCGCCGCCCGCGCCGAGATGGCCACCCGCCTGGCCGACACCGTGGCCAGAACCCAATTCGACGATGGCTCGTTCTGGGACTATCCCCTGTTTGGCTACACCAAGGCATACGGCACGGGCTTTGGTGTGCTGATCATGAGTCATTGCCGCGCGCAGTTGCAGCCCGCGCGCTGACGGAGCGTTCTCGTTTTCGGCAAGCTGCGCCTCTCAGCCGTCAATCCAGGGCGCGTCGGGGTAGCGGGATGTTGAGCATGTTGCGCGTGCAGAGCTGGCGCAGCAGGTGCTTGGCACCTTCATCGCCGCCCAGCGCAGCCAGCACCAGCCAACCTGTCGCTTCGGCTACGCTGCGTTCCACGCCCCGCCCATAGAAAAAGCGCGCCGCCAGCTCACGTTGCGAGGCCGGGTGGCCGCGGCTGGCCTGCTCCATCAATTGGCGTACTTCGGCGTCCATGCCCCGTTTATACTCGATTTTTGCCCATGCCAGAACCGGCCCTGTTCGAGTGCCTGCCCCAGCTCAAGGGGCGTGTTCCCTTCACGCTGCTGGGCCAGTGGCCCACAGCCCTGGAACCCCTGAAACTGAAGGGCTTTGAAGGGCGCGACTTGTTCGTCAAGCGTGAGGACTTGAGCTCGCCCATCTACGGCGGCAACAAGATCCGCACCCTGGAAACCCTGCTGGCCCAGGCTCTGGAACGCGGGGCAAAGACCGTTTGGTCCACGGGCGCCTACGGCAGCAACCACGCCCTGGCCGCGGCTCTTCACGCCCCGCGGCTGGGTCTGGCGCCGGCAGCGCTGCTCTTTCCGCAGCCGCCCACCCTCACGGCCGCGGACAACCTGGCCCGCCTTGTTTCACTGGGCGTCAGACTCAGAGCCCTGCGTTCCATTGCCCTGTTTCCCTTGCGACTGGCGGTTCTTTACACGTCAAAACTTCACTTCGTGATGTTGCCGGGTGGGGCCGTGGCGGTCGGGGCCCTGGGCCACGTCGGTGCGGCCCTGGAGCTGGCTCAGCAGGTTCGGGCGGCCACGGCACCCTGGCCCCGACACCTGATTGTGCCCGCGGGCAGCATCTGCACCGTCGCGGGCCTCCTTGCGGGGATTGCCGCGGCACGCGCGATGGACCTCTGGGCCGGGCCCGCGCCTTGTGTCCATGCCATTCGTGTCACTCCCTGGCCCGTCACGGCCAAAGCCCGCATGACCGCATTGGCACGCCGGACCGCTTCCTTGATCGCTCGCTTGGGCGCCGCGGCAGGTAACCTCGCCGATATCTGCTCGCGTCTGGAGGTTCACGGCCGCTACCTTGGCCGGGGTTACGGAAAACCTTCAGAGCGCGGCCAGGCCGTCATCAACGAACTCGGTGGCACCCTGCCCTTTCCCCTGGAGTCCACCTACTCCGCCAAGGCCACGGCGGGCCTGCTTGACCTCCTGCCGCGCTTGGACGGCGCGGCTGTGTTCTGGTCAACCAAGAGCAGCGCGCCGCTGCCGCCCCTGGACCCATCTCGCCTTGAACTCGCGCCCGTGCATGTGCAGCGCTGGCTGGCCAGAGCGGGCCTCAGGGCCAAGTAAAAGGGGCGGCCCTTTGGCCGCACGATCAAAAGGGGCGGCCCTTTGGCCGCACGATCAAAAGGGGCGGCCCTTCGGCCGCCCCTTGTCACTGGAACGCTCAGCGCGATCAGTGCTTGTGCAGGTGGCCGTCGCCGTGCTTGTGGCCGTGCTCGGAGTCCAGCTTGTGGCCCGGGTTGGCAAAGCAGTGTTCCGCGTACTCCACCAGGGCGCGCACCGGGCTTCCCGTCGGGCTCTTGGCATTCCAAAGCCCCCAGTTGTCGCCGTCGTAGAGGGCGCTGCCGGCAATGTCAAGGTGGACCCACTTCTGGCCCTCGTCAACGAACCGACGCAGGAACAGCCCGGCCGTGATGGTGCCCGGGTTGCCACCGATGTTCTTCATGTCCGCCACGGGACTGTCCAGCAGCTTGTCGTAGCAGTCAGGCAGAGGCAATTCCCACACGTTCTCGCCCACGCGGTTGAAGGCGTGCTCAAAGTGTTCGATGGTCTCGGCGTCGTTACCCATCATGGCTACAAACTTGCTGCCTACAGCCACAACAGCCGCGCCCGTGAGGGTGGCCATATCGACCACCACGCGGGGCTTGTAGTTGCGCTGGGTGTAGGTCAGGGCGTCGCAGAGGATCAGACGGCCCTCGGCGTCGGTGTTATCGACTTCGATGGTCTGGCCGCTCATCGAATGCAGTATGTCGCCCGGGTGGTAAGCCGTGCCGCTGATTTCGTTTTCAGTCGCCGGAACCACGCCCACGGCATTGATCGGCAGCTTGAGCGCGGCGATGGCGCCCAGCGCGCAGATCGTCGCTGCGCCGCCGCCCATGTCTCCCTTCATGCCCAGGCTGTTGGGCTTGATGTTGTAGCCGCCGGTGTCAAAGCACAGGCCCTTGCCCACGTAGGCCAGGGGCTTGTCGCCCTTCTTGCCGCCGTTCCACTCCAGGATGATCAGGCGCGCGGGATCGGCGCTGCCCGCGTTGACACCCAGGAAGCTGCCCATCTTCAGCTTCTCGAGCTCCGGCTTCTCAAGCACGCGGCACTTCAGGCCGGGAATCTTGGCCGCCATGTCCTTGGCGAACTTGGCCAGGTGGCGCGGCTTCATGAAATTGCTGGGTTCATTGACCAGGTCGCGAGCGTGGCAGGTGTAGGTGGCCACGATGGCGCCTCGCTCCTGGCCGGTCTTGACTTCGGCGAGGTGCTTGGCAGGCACTCCGGCAATGAGGGTCTTCTCAACCCACACGCGCTTGACGTGCTTGTCCTTGGTGTGGTGATTCAGGAAACGATAGCTGCCAAAGATGGCAGCGTCCGCGATGGCACGGCCCAGATCGCGGGCCTTCACGCCCTCAGGCTCGCCGGCTACTTCAGTGGCCATGGCAAGCGTCTTGATCTTCTGGGCGTCGATGGAGCCATGCCGGTAAACGTCGGCCAGTGCATCGGCAATGACTTTGCCGCAAGCCTTCTCGACCTTGCCCAGGCCCAGCAGAATCACGCGATCGGCCTTCACCGCGCCCTGGGCAGGCAGCACCATGATCTGACCGGACTTGCCCGAGAAGTCGCCCTTGAGGAAGAGCTTGCTGACGGCCGGACCGCAGGCGTAGTCCTTGAGGGGGTTGTCGGATTCAAAGGCTGGAATCACCAGCGCATCGGCCTTCACGTTCTCGCTGGCTTCCTTGGCATAGCTGAAATTCATGGTCTCTCCGCAGAATTGTTCGGCGTGGGTTTATATCAAGCTGCCGCCCCGAGGGAAGCCCGGCACGCCCGGCCGCGACGCAATCCTGTCAGGCGGGGCCGCGATGATCCCGGTATCACGACGTTTTCTTCGCGTTGGGAGAGCACTTTGCGTAAGTTAACCTGATGCAAAGACCCATCGCAAAACTGGCCCTGCTGGCCGCCCTGGCGCTTACGCCGCTTCTGTCATTGGGCTCATCTCATGCACCGGCACTGGCCCAGGACAGCCCCAAGCCGCCGGCCGCAGCACAGACCCCGGCAGCGGCCTTTGGCCGGGGATTCTGGACCCACTATTTGCAGGGTAATCCGGCCGCAGCCTACGAGGAACTGGCCGCCCTGCTGAAGTCCAAGCACTCGCTGAGCTTTGACGAACACCGTGCAGCTTTGGCTCTCCTGCGCAACCTTGCCCTGGAATCAGGCGATTTGGCGCGCCTGAAGGGTGATCTGGCCGCCATGGAGACCGCCCCGGAGCGGTCCATGGCCGCTTTGACGTTCGAGCACACGCAAACCCTGCGCAAGTTGGGCCTTCACGGGGAGGCCGACCAACTGTCCGGGTCGCTGGATTATGTGACAGACTGGTGGGTCTGCGGGCCCTTCGCCAACGAGCGCGGCCAAGGCTTCAGCGACGTTCTGGAGCCCGAGAGCAAACTTGACGCCCACGCCGCATACACCGGCAAAGACGGACAGTTGTGCAGCTTTCGCCGCCTGCCCGTCAAACCCGTGGATGGAGTAGTGGATTTGGGCGCCTTGCTGCGGCCCAAGACAGAGGCCGTGGCCTTCCTCATCACTGCGCTTTACCTGGAAAGCGAACCTGCCGACAAAGAGAAAACCGCCAACGCCGCTGTCAGTGTAGGGTCAGATGGACCCTTTCGCGTATTCTTCGGTGCTGCCCACAGAGACGACAGCGGCAATCTGGTCGCGGGCGGGCCGGTATCCGGAGTCGCACTGGAAAGCGAAGCCGAGCGCAAGTTGGGCTTCGACCAGGACGATAGCTGGGTGGGCTGGCGCAATGCCGATCAACAGCGCATCGGAGGCACCCACGTATTCTCCAAGGGCTGGAACCTCATTCTGGTCAAATCGGCCGTCTCTGACGGTCCCTGGAGGATTCGCGTGCGGGCCGCAAGCCTGCCCAAGGGCCGGTTCGTCCAGACACTCAATGAAGTCCAGGAGGCCATCAAGGCCTCGGGCACTCGAGACCCGCTGGGGTTCCATCAATCTCCGGTGCGGGACGGCCAATTGGGCGAAGCGCTGGTAGAACTCTTTGCACCCGCCCTGGACCGAAACGACGGAAAAGCCCGCCGCATCCTCGCTGAACTGCAGGACAGCGCGCCGGACGCAAGGGCTGCATTGCGCTTTCTCCTGGCCGAGGCCTCCAAGAGCTCCGTGCGCGAAGCCTCGGGCCGCGAGGAAAACAGGCGCCGCGAGCTTCTGGAGCAGGTGCTGAAGCTGGAGCCCAAGGCCGCGCGCGCGGCCCTGGAGCTGGCCAAGTATTATTCAGGCACATTCCGCAATCCGACAGAGGCCGATCGCTACGCCAAGATGGCCGTGAAGCTTGCGCCCCAATGGGTGGAAGCGCGCGTGTTTGCCGCGCGCGTGGCCACGATGAAAGGCATCGACGGCGAGATTGAGCGCGAGCTGCATGCGCTTGTCGCGGAGTTTCCCCATCATCCCGCGGTGCTGCGCTTTGCGGGCTACTACCGCGGGCTGCGCGGCGACTACCGTGGCTCCGATGAACTGTTTGCGCGTTGCCTGGCAAAAGGGGATGCGACCGACGATTACTGCCGCGAGCGCCTGTTCTCGCGCGCCATTGAGCGCCTGGATGTCGAGGCTGCCCTGAGGCACGCCGCGGAAACACGAAGGCTCAATCCCTTCGACCTCGACACGAGCACCGGGCTGATCCGGATCTTCCTGGCCAAGGGCGACCTGGACCAGGCCCTGGCCGAGTGCGAACGAGCGCTCAGCCTCTGCCCACGGGACGACAACTTCCTGGCCTCCCGGGGCGAAGTGCTGCTGGCCATGAGCGCCGCGCGCCCCTCGGAGGCGGCGGCCCTGCGGGCGCGTGCCGTTGAGGCGTACCGGGAAGCCCTCAAAGCCAACCCCAACCGGGCAGACCTCGCGCGCTACCTTGAGTTCATCGCAGACGACAAGCCCGAATGGGAAATCAGGCTGCAGGAGAACATCGAGGCCCGCATCCTCGACGCCCTCAAGCGCCCCCTGGATGGCAATGACCCCTACCGGATTGTCTACCGCGACGAGATCACCGTGGTGAACGAAGACGGCACGCGCAGTATCTTCAGCCAGTTCGCCTATCGCGTTTGCAACGACGACGGCCGCGAATTGCTTTCAAGCCTGGGGGCGCCCGCCTACGAAGACCAGCAGGGCCGCTGCGTCGGCGCCCGCGTCTACCGCGCGGACGGCAGCACCGAAGAGGGCCGCCGCGTCGGCGCAATGGCTGAGTTTCCGCCGCTGCGCCTGGGCGATGTGGTGCAGGTCCGCTTCCGCGTCAACGACACAGCCCAGAGCTTCTTTGGGGATTTCTTCGGCGCTATCGAGCCCCTGGCGGACTACGTGCCGGTCGATGAAGTCCGCCTGGCCTATGTGCTGCCCAAGACCCGCCGCTTTCATGAACACCTCGTCAACGGGGCCCCGGCCCGCCAGGAGAAGGACACCGGCAGCCACATGATCTGGACCTACCACGCTCTCTCGCTGCCCAAGATCGTCTACGAGCCCAGCATGCCCCCGCTGCGTCAGGTGGCCCCCACCGTACAGATCAGCACCTACCAGAACTGGTCGGACTGGGGACGCTGGTACTACAACCTGATCCGCCGCCAGCTTGAGCCCACAACCGAAATGCGCGCCAAAGTGGACGAACTCACCCGGGGCAAGACCGATGAGCGCGAGAAAGCGCGGGCCATCTACCACTGGGTCGTCACTTCCGTGCGCTACAACGCCGACTGGCACTTCGGCGTCCATGGCTACAAGCCATTCACCGCCGGCGCCATCTTCGAGCGCTGCATCGGTGACTGCAAAGACAAGGCCATTCTGATGGTCACCATGCTCGGCATTGCCGGCATCAAGGCCTACCCTGTCATCATCAACCTCGAGGAGTACCGCGGCCACGAGGACATCACACTGCCGCTGCCGCACCACTTCAACCACGCCATTGCCTGCATTGAGTTCAGTGACGGCCGGCTGCACTACGTGGACGGCACAGCAACTTTCAACGGCTTTGACGAACTCCCGGGCGCCGATGCCGGAGCCCATGTCATCATCATCAAGCCCGAGGGTGGCGTGCGCGCGCAGATTCCCGCTGTGCCCGCCGAAAACAACCGCAATGAAACACGGGCCACACTGGAATTCTTGCCGCAAGGTCGCGCGCGACTGACCGTGACCGAAACAGCCTCGGGCGACCGAGCCAGCTACCTGCGCGGCACCTACCTGCGAGAAGGCGAGCGCGTGAAGCGGCTGGAGGCCTACTGGGCGAGGCACAAACCCGGCGCCAAGGTCAGCGACGTCAAGGCCAACGACCTTTCGGACATCAACAGCCAGCCTCGCATGAGCTACGTGGTGGAGCTGCCGGACGCATACACGCTGGACGCGCGCGGGAACATCGAAATGCGCGTGGCCCTCGACCCCCTGGACTGGGTGAAGAATCTGGCACCGCAGACCAGCAGGCGTACGGACCTGGTGCTGGGGGCTGCGCGTTCGTGGCGCTATGAAGTCAGCTTCACGCTGCCCGCGGGTGTCAGGCTCGAATCCATCCCCGACGAGTTCTCGGGAGAAAACGCCTGGGGCCGCTTCCACGTCAAGGTGGAGTCCAAGGACGGTCAAGTGACCATCTCGCGCGGCTTTGACCAGTTCGGCGGCGTGATTCCGCGCGAGCGCTACGCCGAAGTGCGCAAGCTGCTATCCGAACACGACCGCGCCGAAGCCGCCATCCTGCGCATTGTCCGCTGAAGAATCGAGGCTGCCATGAGACGGATGTTTTGGCTTTTGCCGGCGCTGGCCCTGCTTCTGTGTGCTCCGTTGCAGGCCCAGGCTCAGTCCATTGATTATGAGGCCCTGGAGGCCGTGTTCCTGGACAAGTCCCTGGGGCGCCTCGATTTTGACGCCCACGCCGCCAGGCTGATCGCGGTGATCAACCGCGCGCCCGGCAGTGAAGAGGCCCTGGCCGCCCTGCGTGTGCTTCGCGAGAACGATGAAAAGCTGGCGTCCCATGCCGCGCTGGTGGACTCGCTGCGCAAGCTGGCCGACGACAACTTCCGGGCCTGCGGGCCCTACGCCCAGACCTACGTGGATGCCTACGCGCGCTTCGTCCGCCGTATTGACGCGTCAAGCCGCCCCCTGGATGTGCTTCGCGGATGGTCCGGCATCACCGAGTTTTCGGTGATGGGCCCCTTTGCCGATTACGGGGAGCCCGCCCACGACGAGGTGTACGCGCCGGAAGTCGAGTGCGACTTCGCCGGTCAGGCGCAGGGCGCCTTTGGCCGTGTTGCCTGGAGAAAACTGCCCCATTTTGACCCCCTGGTGGATCGCCTTGACCTCGACCTCCACGGCCGCCACCGCGGCTGCGCCTACTACGCCGCCACCCTGCTGCGCTGCGAGAAGCCGGGAGACGCGGTGCTGGAGCTTGAGCTCAATTGCCCCGGCAAGGTCTGGCTTCGCGGCGCGCTGCTGCTGGACTATGACACGCGGCGCCAGGACTATCCCGAGCTGGCCCTGAACCTGCGCCTTGAAAAGGGCGACAACCTGCTGCTGGTGAAAATCAGCGGGCTTTCCAGCCTGCGCGCGCGGCTGCGCACCCGCCAGGGCCAGCCGGTGCCCGGCCTGAGCGCCAGTGCGCCCCAGTCCGGCGTCTATCAGATGGCCGGCGCCGCGCCTGCGCTGAAGGCGCCGGGCGTGCGCGAAGCGGGGCGCTTTGCCCAGGAACTGCTGCACCTGAAGCTGGATGTGGCCGAGGGCATCAGGCTCCGGGCTTCCCGTGGCGAGGACGTCGCGCGCGACATGGCGCGCCTGGCTTGGCAGATCGGACTTTGCTCCCTGGCGCTGTCGCAGGCCTACCGCGCACACCGCCTCGAAACGGAGGCCGGCGAATACATGGAAGATGCTCTGGCGGCCCTGGGTTCGGAGCCCCTGGCCCGCCTGGCCTTCCTCAAGTTCATCGGCTCCAGCCCTCTGTACTCGGCCAGCGAAGTCAACGCGATCCGGCGCCGTGAACTGGCGTTGCTGACCCAGGGTGACCAGGCAAGCGCCTGGGCCTGCGTCGAGTTAGCCTCCCTGCTGGCGCGCGACGAACGCATTCGTGAGGCCGTAGAGTGCTGCGAACGTGCTGCCACACTCAGCCCCACGGCCTGGACTCTGGGACTTGATCTTGCGCAGATCTACATGCAGGTGCAGTGGCGCAGCGAGTGGCTGGCAGCGCTGCAGCAGGCCCGCAAGCTCGCGCCCGACGCACCGGGCCTGTGCCGCGCCTTTGCGCGGTATTACGAAGGCCACGAGCTTCCCGGAGCGGCACTGAAGGAAAACGAAAGCCTTGCGCGAATGTGGCCCGGCGACATGGGACTGCGCATGACGCTGATTACCCAATACCTGCGCGTGGCCCAGCCCGAGAAGGCGCTGGCGCTGGCGAAGCACCAGGTTTCCGTTTTTCCGGGAGACGACTATGCCCGCAAGCGCCTGGCCGAAGTGCATGGAGCCCTGGGCCAGCTTGACGAAGCCCTGGCCTGCTACGAAGAGCTGGCGCGGCGCACCAGCCGCCCCGAAGAATATCTCAAATCGGCCGCTGAACTTCTGCTGAGCTCCGGGCGCGAGGATGCCGGCCGCGAGATGCTGCGGCGCGTGCTGGCAGTTGCTCCGGAAGAGCACGAAGTGCGGCGCTGGTTGGCCCGACTTGAGGGCGCGAGCGACGAGTTCTGGCTGCCATGGGCTTTGCCTCTGGAGGAGGTCCAGAAGTTGAAAGCCGAAACCGCCGACTATCCCCAGTGTCCCAGCGTGCTGCTGCTGGACGAGCAGGTACAGGTCGTATACGGGGACGGCAGCTCGCAGATGTATGTCCGGCAGATCCGCAAGGTGCTGACGCAGGACGGAGTCGACGAGTTCGGTCGCGCCCAACCCAAGGGAGAGATCGTCGCTGCCCGCACCATCAAGCCCAACGGCACGGTGCTGGAGCCCGTGACTTTTCGGGGCAAGCAGGTGGAGTTCCCCGGGGTCGAAATCGGTGCCTGGCTTGAAGTTGCCTACATTGTGCGCGAAGAGTCCAATCCCTTTGGCGGCGTGAACCCAGCACGTTTCTACTTCGCCGACCAGACCATGGTCGAGCCTTTCCTGATCAGCCGCAACGTGCTGGTCACCCCCAGGGGCATGTCACCGCTGGTGCGTTACCACAACTGGCCGACTTCCGATCCGCGTCTGCAACGCAGTGAAACAGCTGAGGGAGACCGCATCGTCCGTATCTGGGACGTGCGCAGCGCCGCTTACCTGGAGCGCGAACCCTTCATGTGCTCGGCTCTGGAGCTGATTCCCTGGATTGAATTCACCCGCGCGCGAGACTGGCGCGAGCGCTCCCGCGAACTGGCAGCCGAGGGCCTGTCGCTGCTGCGCACCACCCGTCTGCTCACGGCCTTTGCACGCAGCCTGACCCGTTCCCTGCCCAGCGAGGCCCAGAGGGCCCGAGCCATCTACCAGTGGGTCAATTCCACCATTACCACCGAGGGTGACGCACGCACACCACACCAGGCTCTCAAAGCCAAGGCCGGGGACCGCAAGAAGCTGTTTGCTGCCTTGTGCCACGCCGCAGGCGTATCGCTGGGCTTTGCCTGCGCCGATGCCGCGCCGGTTTTCCGCGGGGGACAGGTGGAGGAACTGCCGGCCCCGGATTGGGCCGGCCCCGGTGAGAGCGACTTCAAGAAGTTTCTGTTCGTGGTCAAAGCCGATACCGGAGGTCTGCTGTTCATCGATCTCGACGAGCGCTTCAGGCCCTTTGGCATCTATTCAGCCCGGCTCGATCACGCTCCGGCCATTCTCTGGCGAGAGGGCAAGGTAGAGCTCATTGAGATCCCCGGCGGCGAAAAGGCGCGCGATGGCTTCTTCAATCGCACGGTTATCCGTCTCAAGGCTGACGGGTCAGCCTCCGCCAGCGGCGCCATTGAGACGCGCGGCGAACGCAGCTACGCCCTCAAAGAGATGCTCCGCAAACAAAGCCAGGAGGACCGCTCCCGTGAGCTGGAGGAGCAGGTGGCAGAGCAGATGCGCGGCTTTGACGCCGAAAGCTGCGAGTTCCCGGAGCTGGAAACGGTCGGGGCGCCGCTGATTCGCGCTTTCAGCGGCAATGTGCCGCGCTTCTCGCAATCGCAGGAGGGCAAACTGAGGTTCGCCCTTCCCATCGAGAAGATGGCGCCCCTGCTGTCTGCGTTGGTGAACAAAGAGCAGCGCCTGCATGACCTTGTGCTCGACTTTGATCTCAATCAGGGAGACGAACTGCGCATTGAAGCACCCGAGGGCTACGCCTTTGAAAGCGCCCCCCAGGACGTGTTGCTGCCCTGCGCGCCCCTGAGTTACTCGCTTTCGTTCAGCCTTGAGGGTTCGGCACTGGTCGTCAAGCGCAGGCTGGCTCTGGGCCCGGGCCGCGTACCGCCCTTTGCCTACGCGGACTTCCTGCGGGTCATCCGCCGTATCGGAGAGGTTGAAGACGTGCAGCTGACACTGAGCCGCAGCGCGGCCAAGGCGGCCAAGCCCCAGGACGTTCTCCCCAAGGCGGGCCGCAAGAAGGTTGAAGGCGAGGAAGATGACTACTAGCAATCCGCTGAAGGTCACTTTTCAGCGGACTGCCGGAGGGCTGCCCCGCCGAGATTTCGTCGCGCCGTGCCGAAATGCCGGCTAGATGGACGATGATGCAGCCTGGCGCCGGGGACTAAGACGGCTCTGCAGCGTCGTACGCGGCAATCCCAGAAGCTCGGCTGCCTTTGCCTGCTGACCATCGGCCTTTGTCAGCGCCCAATCAATGATTTCATCCTCAAACTGAGACACCAGTTCCTTCAGCTTGACCTCCTCGCGCCCCTCCAGGTTGATGCTGAAGAGGCTCTGGGGCAGGCTGCTCACCCCTTGCCGAACCACGTAATCCGGCAGGTGCTCCACCAGGATTTCCTCGCCGCGGCAAAGCACCAGCGACGTCTCCACAGCGCGCTTGAGTTCGCGCACGTTGCCGCGCCATGGATAGGCTTTGAGTGCGCGGGCGGCCGCGGCAGAGATAGAGCAGGGGCGGGACTGGCGCGCGGAAGGCAGGGTACGCAGGAAGTGCTGAGCGATGATCAGCATGTCATCGCCGCGCTCACGCAGGGGCGGCAAACAGATCTCCAGGCCGCGCAGCCGGTAAAACACGTCATCGCGGAAGCGGCCGGCCGCTACGGCCTGCTCAAGGTCAATCTTGGAAGTGGCCACCACTCGCACATTGACTTGGACTTCGTCGTCCCCCCCGACACGGCGCAGCGTGCCGTCCTGCAGCACCCTCAACAATTTGACCTGGAGATCCAGGGGCAGATCATCGATGTCGTCCAGCAGCAGGGTTCCCCCGTCAGCGCGCTCGAAGCTGCCCTTGCGCCGCTGTGTGGCGCCGGTAAACGCACCTTTTTCGTGGCCGAACAACTCGCTTTCGGCCAGTTCACGTGGAATCGTGCCGCAACCCACGGCAATGAAAGGCTGCTTGCCGCGGTGGCTGTGTACATGCAGGGCGCGAGCCACGAGCTCCTTCCCGGTGCCGGTTTCGCCGGTGATCAGCACGGGAGCGTCGTTGTCGGCAAAGGCGTGAATGCGCTGATACACGCGCTGGATGGCCGGTGAGTTGCCCACGATTCCGCAATGGCAGTGATGCCCCAAAAGAGCGCGCAGGCTGTTGACTTCGCTTCTCGCGGCGCGCAGTTCGATGAGGCGCGAAAGACGGAAGGCAAGTTCGGGCAGCTCAAAGGGCTTGGTCAGGTAGTCGGCCGCCCCCGCGCGCATGGCCTCCACGGCAGCGTCCACGCTGCCGTAGGCGGTAATCAGGACAACGTCGATGGAAGGATGGCGGGCCTTCGTTTCCGCCAGGAGCTGCAGGCCGTCCATGCCTGGCATGCGCACGTCCGTGAACAGGAGGTCAAAGGGTGCGCGATCCATGGCCTCAAGCGCGGCCATGGCGCTGTCACAGGCGTCAGCCTGGTGGCCGGCTTCCTTGAGCATGGAGGTCAGGCAAAGACGATTGAGCCGGTCGTCATCGACGACCAAGACCTTGAGAGAGGCAGGCATGGCAGCCTCATTCCGGCACGCTGGAGATGCTGCGCGGTGCGGTTCCTGGCCGGGGAAATCGCGCCCCAATGCCCCGCGGCCAGATGCACTCTCACAGCATGCCGGAATTGTATGCGCCATACCGCCTCGACCCAAGCAGCTTTGCGTGCAACGCGCAGGAAATCCCGCGCGTTACTTTGCACTTCAAGCAGCTTTGCGTGCGCCTACTTTTCGCTGAGGCTGCGAATGTAGGCAACAATCTGCCAGCGCTGCTCCTCCGTCAGGCTCGCGTCAAAGGCCTGCATGGCCGAACCGGAGATGTTCGCACCCACGCCGCCCTTGCTGATCCGCCAGAAGATGTAGCCGTCGCTCTGGGCGCGGAAGTCCGCCGCGCGCAGATTCGTAGCCGGAGGCGTCAAGGCCTTCCCTGCGTCCGAGTTTCCGTCGGCTTCGGCGCCGTGGCAGGAAACGCACTGGGCCTTGAACAGGCCTTCGCCCGCCTTGATGGCGTCCGCATTGCCCGCCAGTGCATTCTTCTTGTCCTTGAAGTCGGCCGGCGTCTCGGGGCGCGCCTTGGCAGCCGGGCCTGAGTTCGCGGGCTTGGACGCATTGCCTCCGCAGGCCGCCGCCAGCATGGCGCAGGCCATCAGCGCCGCAGCTCCCAACCACTTCATCTGAATCGTCATGGTGCTCTCCGCATGGTCGAAATTGGAACCTACCCCGAGAGTCCATTGCAAATGCGGAGCCACTTCGGGCGGGCCCAAACGTCCCACCAAAATCACTGGCACAGACATTGCAACGCTGCCTGCAACAAACGGAATCGACCATGAGCCAGGCCACCCTCGACTTGCCCGTACCGCCGAAGTTCAAGGCGCGCGCCCCGTCGGCTCGAGTCGGCGCCGAAAGTCCGGCGCCAAGCCTCGGGCTGGCGCGCGGCTGGGCCTCCCTGGCGTTCTTTTCGCTGCTGGTGGCCGGGTTGTTTGCCTTCATCCCCGTCATCGGCCGCACACCGGGCCTGAGCCAGCTCATCGAGGACCCGACGTTTGCCAAACGCTTCCTGGTGGTCCATGTGGACCTGGCGCTGCTGGTGTGGTTTGGCGCCATGGAGTTGGCGCTGTTTCAACTCTTGCCGGCGCGCGTCGCACCCAACCCGCTGCGCAGGGGCGCCGTAATTTCGGCGTGGCTGGGCACGCTTCTGATGCTGGCTTCGTTGGTCTGGCCCGCGGAACCCGTGCTTTCAAACTACGTGCCCGTGCTGGACCATCCAGTGTTCCTGCTGGGTCTGGGGATGTTTGGCGTGGGCATGCTGGGCGGCTTCGTGACGGGACCTCTGACCCTAAGCCATGAAGAGCCGCGCTCATCGTTGCTGCTGCCGGCCGGCGCCATGCCGGGTCTTCGCGCCTGCGCCCTGGCCTTCATCATGGCGGTCATCACCATGGCCGCCTCCGCCCAAAGCCTGCCCTCGACCTATACGCGCGATCCCCTGTATCCGCTGCATTTCTTCGAGAGCACGTTCTGGGGCGGAGGACACATCCTGCAGGTGGCCAATGTCGCGGCCATGATGTCTGCCTGGCTGCTCCTGCTCGCGCCCCTGCTGAGAAGGAACCCAATCTCGCGCAAGACGGCCACTCTGCTGTTCGCGGGCCTGATCCTGCCCCATCTGGCGGGCCCCCTGGTGGCCCTGCAGGGAGCGCAAACCGGCAGCTACTTTTCGGCGTTCACGGAGCTCATGCGCTGGGGCATCTTTCCCGCCGTGCTCCTCATGCTGGGCATCCTGATCGCCAAGCTCGTCAGAGCCTCGCGCCGCGGCGAACTGGCGACGGGCTGGTGGCGCTCGCCCGCTTTTGCGGGTTTTGCGGCCAGCGCGGGCCTGACCATCACGGGTTTTCTGTGCGGCGCCCTGATCTCGGGCTCCAATGTGCTCATCCCCGCCCACTACCACGCCTCCATCGGCGGCGTCACGGTGGCCTTCATGGCTGCGGCCTTTCCCCTCATGGAGCACCTCAAGCTGGGCAGCCTGAGTCCGCGCGCTTCGCGCCTCTCAGCCTGGCAGCCCTGGCTTTTTGGGGTGGGTCAGGTGACGTTCGTGGTGGGGTTGGCGCTGGCGGGGCTGCACGGCATGGCGCGCAAGGTGTACGGCGCGGAGCAGCAGGTCAGCACCGCGCAACAGACGACAGGACTGGCCATCATGGCCCTGGGCGGGCTGCTGGCTGTCGCGGGGGGCGGCCTGTTCGTGGCCCTGGTGATTGCGGCGTGGCGGCGCCGGCCGCGGCAAGCGCAAGACGAAACCAACCGGTCGATTGTGGAGGCGTGAACATGAGCGAAGAACAAGCAAAGTCGGAAGGCAAACAGCCGGGCTTGTGGCAGCGTTTTCTGGACAACCCCTGGCTGCTGCTGGTGCTGGGCATCGTGGTGCCCACGCTTTCGTACACGGTGTGGGGGCTGGTCGAGTGGTTTCTGCTCGAGCCTGCGGCGCTGCCCTGAACGGCCCATATTCGGATAACTGGAGCTTATTACCGTGTATGTACTTCCCACTCGCACCGACGTCGCAGGTTGGCTGGCGCTTGGCGCCGCGCTCCTGCTCTGCCTGATGGCGGCTCTGCTGCCACTCATGCTGCTGGGCCAGGGCGACTGCCGGGGCAAGGACGTGCAGCACTTCTGTGATCATCTGGCCGAGTGGTTCGGCCCCGGCAACGAAGACCGCGCCCGGTAAGCGCGCATTGCATGGAGCAACGCTATGAGCATCACCGCACCCCCCGATGACTGGTGTGAAGCGCCCCACGGAGCCGAGAAAATGTGGATCGGGCTCTCGCTGGTCTGGTGCATTGTGCTCTCGATCGCGATGCCCTATTGGCACCTCAAGGGCAAGCAGACGAGTTCGGGCGAGGCCTACAAGGTCAGCCCCGGCGACTTCAACACGCGTGTGGAGAAGTTCGTGCAGTCGCACCGCACGGGCGTCGTCGAACTCACCTTCCCCAATCGCGCACCGGAGAAGGTGCCCGTGGTCGAGCCGGACCCCGGCAGCGACATCTACCTCATCGGGCGGGCCTGGCGCTGGTATCCCGTGCTCAAACTCAAGAAGGGTGTTGAGTACCGCCTGCATGTCTCCTCCCTCGACTTCCAGCACGGCCTGTCCGTGCAGGGCGAGAAAGGACTGAACATGAACTTTCACGTGCTGCCGGGCTACGACCACGTGCTGCGCATCACGCCCACCACCACCGGTGAATTCGAGATTATCTGCAACGAATTCTGCGGCGGCGAGCACGCGGACATGCGCGGCAAGATCATTGTCGAATAGCGGGGGACCACCATGGAAAATTTCCTGCCGGGCAAGATGCGGGTCTGTGACACCACGGGCCTGCCCGTCTGCCTCGAAGCGGAACGCTTCATCAAGCTCAATGCCGTGGCCGCGGTTGTTTCGCTGCTGATCGGCGCTCTGGCCGGCATCACCATCGCTTTGACGCGCTGGGAGGTTCTGCGCTTCGTCAGCGACCTGACCTACTACCGGGTGCTCACGCTGCACGGCCTCAACATGCTGATCTTCTGGATCATCTTCATGGAGATCGCAATTCTGTACTTCGCCGGCACGACGCTGCTGAAGAGCCGATTAGCGTCGCCGGCCATGGCCTGGCTCGGCTTTGGCCTCATGGCCTTTGGTGCCATCGCTGTGAACGTGACCGTGCTGCGCGGACGCGGCGACGTGCTGATGACGTCCTATCCGCCGCTGACGGCAGATCCGATGTTCTATGGCGGCATCGTTTCGTTTGCCGTGGGAACGCTCGTCGCAGTCATCAACTTCTTCTTCACGATCTACATCGCGCGGCGCGACAAGACCTACAAGGGTTCGGTGCCCCTGGTGGTCTTTGGCGCCATCACAGCAGCCATCATCGCCGTGCTGACCCTGCTGCATGGCGCGGCCATCATGGTGCCCACCTTCCTGGCCTCCCTCGGCATTGGCTGGGGCAGCGTATCTGACATTGATCCCGCCGTGTACCGCCTGGTGTGGTGGGGTCTGGGTCACCCCTCGCAGCAGATCAACGTCGCGGCTCACGTCGCAGTGTGGTACCTGCTCGGCACGCTGACCACGGGGGCACGCCCCCTGAGCGAATCTGTCTGCCGCACGGCCTTCGTGCTCTACATCCTGTTCATCAACCTGGCCTCAGCGCACCACCTGCTGGTGGATCCGGGCGTGAGCGCTGAATGGAAGATGTGGAACACCTCCTACGCGCTCTATCTCGCCGTGCTGGCCTCCATGATTCACGGGTTTACCGTGCCGGCCTCCATCGAACTGGCCATGCGCAAGAAGGGCTACAACGAGGGTCTGTTCGGCTGGCTCAAAGCCGCGCCCTGGGGCGACCCGGGCTTTGCGGCGCTGATTCTCTCGCTGTTCATCTTCGGGTTCGGCGGCGGCGTCACGGGCGTCACGCTGGGCACACACCAGATCAACATCATCGCCCACAACACCCTGCGAATTCCCGGCCACTTCCACATGACGGTAGCGGGCGGCACGACGCTGGCTTTCATGGGCCTGGCCTATTACGTGGTGCCGCTGATTTTCCGCCGCGAGTACCCCTTCAAGAAGCTGTGCCGCTGGCAACCCTACGTGTTTGGCCTGGGCATCAGCCTGATGGCGATTGGCATGGTGGCCTCGGGCATGCACGGCGCGCCGCGCCGCACCCCGCTTTCCGGCGTAGAGGGTGCCGGCCCCTGGCTGGCGCTGCTGGGCATCGGCGGCCTGGTCACCTTCACGGGCGTCATGATGTTCGTGCTGACCACCGTGATCGCGGTGTTCTTCGGCAAGTCCAACAAGGGTCAGGCCATCGAAGGCTGGCAGGACATGGAGAAGATGAAGGCCAACCTGGCCCTCATCACCAGCGACTGGCAGCCGGGCAAGTCCGGCCTCAAGGCCAAGGGTACCGTGGCGCTGGTGCTCATGTTCCTGGCCTGGTTCGCGGTGTACTACTTCGCGAACTGGAAGGCACTGGCTGACGTGTGGCACGTTCGCTAGCCGCGCCGGTGTTGGGGCGGCAACGGGAGATTCATCATGCAACGCTCCAGGCTCATGATGTGGGTGTCAGGCGTCAGCCGCGGATTTCGCGGCTGGCGCTTTGCCGCTTTTGCCCTGACCACCCTCACGGCCTACAACCTGTTTGTGCTGGTGACGCTGTTCGCCCCGACGCCGGATGCCGAACTGCAGGAATTCGCGGACAATTTCCGGCAGTGGTGCTTTGGCTATGAGGCGGGCAGCGCGAACATCCATTACGTCATCAACTACTTCGTGGGGCCGGTGCTGCTTTCGGCGCTGATTCTGGGCGTTTGGGGGCGCGATCTCAAAACGGCGGCGGTGCGCAAACCCCGCGCTCTTCTGGCGCCGGCGTCTGCGGCGTTGGCGCTGGCCTTGGCGGCGGGCGGGCTGCTGCTGTGGATGAGCCCTCCAAGGGCTACGGCCGCGCCCGGCGCGATTCCTGACTTTCCGGCCGAGATCCTGCGCACGGCAAGGCAGCCGCAGGATTTCGAACTGACCAACCAGGCTGGGGAAGCCTTCAGGCTGACGGATTACCGCGAACGCATCGTCGTGATCACCGGCCACTACTCCCACTGCAACAAGACGTGACCGATGATTTTTGCGCAGTTGCGCAAAGTAACCGAGACTCTCTCTCCCGGCCAGCTTCGGGAACTGACCATTGCCGCCATCACGCTGGATCCCGAGCGCGACGACTTCAAGCGCCTGGCCCAGATCTCAGAGGCGCAGAAGCTCGCCCTGCCCACCTATCACCTGCTCACCGGCAGCAGCGCCTCCGTGAACAAGGTGCTGGACGACTACGGCTTCATGCGCAAGACCGACCCTGAAACGGGCGAAATCGACCACAACAACCTCTTCATCGTGATCGACCGCGGCGGTCGAGTGGCGTACACGTTCACGCTGGGCGAAATCCAGCAGGCCTGGCTGATTGAAGCCCTGCACAAACTGCTCGCCGAACCTGGGGCACGCCCGTGAGCCAGGCCACGGAACAGCCAGCTCTGGAGGCCGCCACTTCTGGTAGCGTGGCGCGCCCCGCGGGCTTGTTCCGGGCCCTCGAGCGCGGCTTTGCCCGCGCCCAATCCGCGCTGGCGGCGCTGACCCCCGATGAGCTCAACCCGCTGCTGCATCTGGGCGCCGCCGCCAACACAACTCTCATGATCTCGGCGGCCAGCGGCATTCTGCTGCTGTTCTTTTACGTGCCGGCTGTGGACCAGGCCTATGAGTCCGTCCTGGGCCCGCTGGCGGGCTTCCTGCGCACCCTGCACCGCTACAGTTCCGATGCCTGCATGCTGCTCGTGCTGCTGCACCTGCTGAAGACATTTGCCGCCGCGCGTTTTGCCGGCGCGCGCTGGGTGGCATGGTTCACAGGCGTTGGCCTGCTCATCACACTCTGGCTTGATGGCTGGCTGGGTTACTGGATGCTCTGGGATGAAGGCGGTGCCCAGACCGCCATGATGTCTGCGGCCATGGTTGATGCCCTGGGCTTGTTCTCAACGCCACTGTCGCGCGGCTTTGCCGCCCACAGCCTGCTCAACTCGCTGCTTTTCTTTGTGGTGTTCTTCTGCCACATCGCCATCCCCCTGCTGCTGGCTGCGGGCATCTGGCTTCACTTGCTGCGCATCAGCAAACCCCGTCTGCTCACGAATCGACCGCTGACGCTGGTGCTGCTGGCGAGCCTGTGCGCAGTTTCGCTGATGTTTCCGGCACCGGCCCGCGGCGAGGCGGACCTGGCCCGGGTCACCGCCGAATACGCACTGGACCCCTGGTATCAGGCACCACTGCTGCTGTACGGCCGCGTGGGAGAGGGCCTGCTCTGGCTTGCTTTCGCAGCGGGCACGCTGGGCCTGGTGGCCGTTCCCTGGCTGTTTTCGCGTCGCCGGCGCGCGCCGGCCAAGGTGGACTCGTCCCGTTGCACGGGCTGTGAGCAGTGCGTCAAGGATTGCCCCTTTGGCGCAAATTCGATGGTTGCGTTCGAGGGGCGGCGCGTCTCGCGCATTGACCCGGCCAAATGCGTGGGCTGCGGCATCTGCATCGGCTCTTGCAGCCCCGCAGCCATCGTGCTGCCCGAGCTGCCCCTGGAGGTGCTGCGCCGGCGCATCGATCACTGGTTCTCAAGCCCGAGTTCCGACCAGCTCGCCTTCGTGTGCCGGGAGTCGGCGGCGCTGGCGCCCCACTCCGTCACGGCGGAGGGCCGCCACCCGGAATTGCCGGGAGTTCGCGTCATTGAGGTCCCCTGCGCGGGCCTCATACACCCTGAACTGGTCCAGCGGGCTCAGCGTCGCGGCGCCGCCCGCGTCGTGGTTGCCGCCTGCGGCGCCGACCCGCAGCACCGCCTGGGCGCGCAATGGATGGAGGAGCGGCTCAGAGGCGAGCGCGACCCGGGCCACAAGATCCACCTGCCCGCGCCGGAGAAACTCTGCACCCTGCGGCTGAGCGCATTTGGCCTCATGGATCTCAAACGCGCCACGGCCCCCACACCCGCGCCGGCAGCCTCGCCCCGGAAAGCCCGCTGGGTCATGGGAACGCTCTTCTGGCTGGCGTTGACTGCAGGCTGCTCTCTGGCGGGCTGGATCACTGTGGCACCCGCCAGCGTGCCGCCCAGCGAGCTTGTGGTGACTTTCCTGCACAGTGGTGAAGTCCTTCCGGACACCGGGCAGAGCGCCGGCAATGAGGTAGCCCCCCACATGCGCGGCGCGCGCACCAGCATGGTCGAACGCGCCCCTGTGGAAATGCGCGTATTCGTGGACGGCGTGGAGGTCGTGAACCGTGCCTACCTTCCCTCCGGGCTGGCGGGCGCAGGACCCAGCACCGCCCTCGAGCGCATCCCCGTGGAATTGGGCCTGCGCGAGATACGCATCGAGATCAACGACACGGGCAAGCCCGGTCAGTGGCGCCATCACGATACGCGGCGCCTGGAGTTCAAGGCGCGTGAGCGCCACGTGGCGCGCTTTGACACGGGCCGAGGATTCTCCTGGGAATGACCATGCCGGCACACGCACTTCCCGCAGTCCCCCTCGCCCGCCGCAGCCCGCTGACCCTGCTGCGCGAACTGGCCGCCCTGATCAAACCGCGCATCACGGCCAGCTCGACGTTGGCGGCGGCGGCGGGCATGGCCACCCACGGCCAGGGCTGGCTCTCACTGAGCAGCGGCGTGAGCCTGGCGGGTATAGCCGCCTGCGTGGCGGCGGCCTGCACCTTCAACATGTGGCTGGAACGCGACTCTGACGGACTGATGGAACGCACGCGCGGCCGCCCCCTGCCCTCAGGCAAGCTGGAGGCGCCGCTGGCCTTCTTCTTTGCCTGCGGGCTTGGCACAGCAGGCGTTCTGGTGCTGTCGGTGACCGCGGCTCCGCTTGCGTTGGCGCTCTCACTGGCGGCACTGGTGCTTTATGCGTTTGCCTACACGCCGCTCAAACGCGTGACGCCCGCGGCAAGCCTCGTCGGGATTCTGCCCGGCGCCATGCCTCCCGTGATCGGCGCGGCGGCGCTGTCCCAGATCACGCCCTTGGCCTGGGCCCTGGCCGTGATGCTGGCGCTATGGCAGCTGCCTCATCTGATGGCTGTGGCATTGCGCCTGCGCGACCAGTATGCCGCTGCGAAGCTGCACACGCTGCTGGACTGGCTGGGCGAGGCCAATACGGTGAGGGTGCTGCAGTGGGGTCTTCTGGCGCTGGTGCCGCTTGCGTTCCTGCCCCTGACGGCCTCGCGCGAGCCGCTGGTGATTGCAGGCTCGATGCTCGCAGCCATCATCGCCCTGCGCTCGGCGGTGTGCGCCTGGTTCTGCAACAGGGCCGTGTTTCAGTCGCGCCGCTTCATTCTGGACACGGTGATCTACGTGATTCCGCCGATGCTGGCCTGCCTCGCGTTCCACTGACACGGAAAAAACGGCGAAAGGCGCGAGTTCCTCGCGCCTTTCGCTGGTGGACCGAAGGGGATTCGAACCCCTGACCTATGCATTGCGAACGCATCGCTCTACCAACTGAGCTATCGGCCCACGAAGCCGTCGCGGGACTTTACTCCCGCCTGTGGCCTGCGCCAGTCGGCGCGCTTCTGTCCGGGTTCAGCGACGCGACAACCGCTCGCGCGTGGTTCTCACCCGGCGGCCAATGGCCGCCGCCCAACAGGCTACTTCCCTCAGCCACAACCCCGCTCTTCAAATATTGCGGGAGTGAACAGGGTATAAACCGCAACGTAAAGTGCAATATTTTGCCCTAAGTTTTGATGCTGCAAGGACTTGACACAACACCCCGCCCCCCTATCTTGCCCCCTTTCCCCGGCCCGCATGGACATGAGCCGCGCTATTCCCAGTCTGGTTTTCATCCTCTGCGCCGTCGCGTTAGGCGCGATCATGCCCGCGCCAAAGGCTCAGGCCGCGGGACCTGAAGACGCCATGCGCGCGACGGGACTGCGCGTGCTGGGTGCCACACGAGGCTACGCCACGGCGGCGCTCTGGCTGCGGGCGGGAGATGCCTACCGCCGCGGCGATTACTTCGAGACCCAGGCGATGTACCAGTTGATCCGGGAGATGCAGCCGCGCAATCCCGCCGTCTACAGCTACCTGAGCTGGAATGAAGGCTACAACATTCCCGGCCAGTTCCCTGACCGGGCCCGGCAATTGCCCTGGCTGGCGCGGGGCCTGCAAACGATACACGAAGGCCAGCGCGAACTTCCCTTCGATGCCAGCCTGCGCCTCGAAGAGTGGCACTTCGTTTTCAACCGCACACGGGACTTCCCCCTTGAAGTCCTGCGCCTCGAGCTTGAGGCCTGGCACGAACGAGAGCCCGCCTGGGCCGCCGTCGTGAAGAGCATCCTCGCTTCACAAGACGCCCTGACTCAGGCACGCCGTGACCAGCTTGACGCGTTTCCGGACCAAGCCGTGCTCCCCGCCGACCTCCAGGATCTGCTCGGCAGTTTTGACGAGCTCGACGCGCCGGCGCGCGCCAAGCTCCTGGATCCCGCCTTCGACCAGCTCAGCGAGACCGAGCAGGGTTCTCTCGGCACTGACTTCGACCTGGTAGCGCGGCAGCAGCTGCGCGCCTTCCTCGCGCTCGATCGAGAGGTGCAGGTCATCGTAGCCCTGGCTAACTGGGCGCGCCTGCACCTGATGTGCGCCGCCCTCGAGCCCGTGCTGAACATGAAGCCGCGCAGTCTGTCAGCCGATGCCGCGCTTTTGAACAGCTACCTGTATGCGCAGAAGAACCTGCCCTTGGGCATGGAGGAGGCCTTCACGCCGCGCTATCGCGCCGGTGTGAAGGCGGCCTTTGCGGCGGGCCGGGCTTTGGCGCGCGCGGCTTACGGAGAAGAAGGCGCCGAGGAGTTCAGCGTGCGCATGAAGGAGAATTTCAATTCATTGCCCGGCTGGCTGGAGTAGGCGGGCAGGGTCGTTTTCGGACAGTGCAGTTCTCGGACACGGAGAAGACAATGCAGGTGAAAATTAAGGGTAGACAGAGACAGGTTTCGCCGGGCCGGCTGATGCTGGCGGCGGGGCTGGTGTGCGCCGGCCTGATGGTGGCAATGCTGGCGCTGACCCATGACGGAGGCCCGCGCGAGTTCTTCCACCTGACGCCTGCCGTGGAGAAGACGGCCGCGGCTCTTGGTTTTGGCCCCAAGGAAGAACAAGTGGCGGCCGACGAGAAGGAAGGTAAGCGCCGTGCCCGCGACTGGGTCGTCGCCAAGGAGGCTTGGGAGGGCTTCAAGGCGGACTACGACTTCAAAGACGGCAAGCTGACCAAGAACGTCGAGAAGTCACACCCGAAGTCCAGCATGTGGTCTTCGTGGTACTACACGATTCCGTCCGTTCTGCTGGCTTTGCTGGCCTCAGTTGCGGCGCTGTTCATGGCACGCAAGTTTCACTTCGAGATGAAGGCCGCTGAGCCGGGCAACCCGCGCATGGTGGAGATCAAGGAAGCCGTGCGTGAAGGTGCCATGGCCTATCTGCGCTCGCAGCGCAAAGTGGTCCTGCCGGTGCTGGGTATCACGGCCGTGGTGATCGCGCTGATCAACATCATCGGCATGCCCTGGTGGCTTTGCATCTTCGTGCTGGCCGGCCTCTTCACGGGCGGCATCTCGAGCTTCGCTACTGGCTGGTACGGCATGAACACGGCCACGGAGGCCAACAGCCGCACAGCCTGGGCCTGCAACAAGGGCGGCCTGAACGCGGGCCTGCAGGTTGCCTTCCGCGCGGGCGCGGTGATGGGTCTGATGGTGGTGGGCATCGGACTGGCCTTCGTCACGGTATGGCTGCTGGTGCTGGCCATCTTCGACTCGTTCATCGCCAGCGTGACCCTCAATGACATCGCGAACGCCATGATTACGTTTGGCCTGGGCGCCTCGCTGGTGGCCCTGTTTGCCCGCGTGGGCGGCGGCATCTACACCAAGGCTGCGGACGTCGGCGCGGACTTGGTGGGCCAGGTGGAGGCCGGCATTCCCGAAGACGATCCCCGCAACCCCGCAACGATTGCCGACCACGTGGGCGACAACGTGGGCGACGTGGCGGGCATGGGCGCAGACCTCTATGAGTCTTACGTGGGCTCGATCCTGGCCACCATTGCCCTGGCCTGGTCGGCCGGCCAGGCCCTGGGCCAGAACCCCTGGGGATTTGTCGCAGCACCCCTTCTGATTGCGGCGGGCGGCATCCTGCTTTCCGTGTTCGGCACGCGCTTTGTGAAAACGCAGGACGGCGCAACGCTCAACCAGTTGCTCAAGGCCCTGAAGTCCGGTGTGAACGTGGCCAGCATCTGTGTGGTTCCGCTTTCGCTGGTGGTCTGCATTCTCTGCTTCGGCTTCGGTATGGGCCTTGGCATGTGGCTGGCCACCTGCATCGGCCTGGGCTCCGGCTTGGTGATTGCATGGGGCTCGGAGAAGTACACGAGCTATGACGACAAGCCCACCCAGGACGTGAGCAAGCAGTCCCTCACCGGCCCCGCCACCGTCATCATCGGGGGTTTGGCCGTAGGCATGATGAGTACCTGGATTCCGATTGTAACCGTGGCCGTGGCTACGCTGCTGGCCTTTGGCCTGGGCGGCGGATTTGCTGCGCCCGCGGCGGGCGTTTATGCCGTGAGCCTCGCGGCGGTCGGTATGTTGTCAACGCTGGGCATCACGCTGGCGACGGACGCCTACGGCCCAATCGCCGACAACGCCGGCGGCAACGCCGAGATGGCGGGCCTGCCGCCTGAGGTGCGCGAGAAGACTGACGCTCTGGACTCCCTGGGCAATACGACGGCAGCCATCGGCAAGGGCTTTGCCATTGGCTCGGCAGCCCTGACGGCGCTGGCGCTGATTGCGGCCTATGCCGACTCGGCTGAAGGCCTCGCCAAGCTCATGGACATTCGCCCGGACTTCAGCCTCTCCATCATCTCGCCCCAGGTCATCATCGGCCTGTTCATCGGCGCTTTGCTGGTGATGGTGTTCTGCGCGCTGACCATGAAGGCTGTGGGTGATGCCGCCAAGGAAATGGTGGAAGAAGTCAGGCGCCAGTTCCGCGAGATCCCCGGCATCATGGAGGGCACGGGCAAGCCTGACTATGCCAACTGCGTTTCGATTTCGACGAAGGCCGCCATCAAGCGCATGATGGTTCCGGCCATCATCGCCGTGGCCGGCCCCATCATTACGGGCGTGCTGTTCGGCGGCGGTGCCGTGTTTGGCCTGTTGGCCGGCGGTTTGGCCGCCGGATTTGCCATGGCCGTCATGATGGCCAACGCAGGCGGAAGCTGGGACAACGCCAAGAAATTCATTGAGAAGGGCGGCCTGGCCGAGTTGCTCATTGCTGAAGGCAAGTACGACCCCGCCAGGGATGATCCCAAGCCCGTGACCGTTTCCGGCGGCGGCAGCGACGACGGCAAGACCAAGAAGAAGAAAAAGAAGAAGGACGGCAGCGACTCCTCGGGCGACTCCGGCAGCGAGGAGGCCTCGGAAAGCGGCAGCCACGAAGCCGCTGAATCGGCGAAATCCGAGCCCGCCGCAGCTGAACCCCCGAAGTCCGAGGCGCCGAAGGTTGAGGCTGCACCCGCTGCTGAAGCGCCCAAGGCCGAGACGGCTCCCGCTCCGGTGGAGGGCAAGAAGAAGAAGTACGCCCGCTACATGAAGGGAAGCCCGGAACACAAGGCGGCCGTCACCGGTGACACCGTGGGCGATCCCTTCAAGGACACCTCCGGCCCGTCCCTGAACATTCTCGTCAAGCTCATGAGCATGGTGGCCGTGGCCACAGTTGCCCTGGTGCTGGCGGTAAACAAGGGCGGTGGCATCCTTTCGTGGCTGTTTGAGGCCATTTACACCACGACGGACAAGTAGCCGTTGTTTGAGCAAAGCGCGGGGCGGCCCTGGGCCGCCCCGCTTGCATTGTGCTGCAATTGCCGGGGCACGACTGCCAATCATGGTCGAGGCCCCCATGGACCAGAGCCTGCCATTGACCCTTGGCGTGTTCCTGCTTCTGGCACTGACCTACGTGGTGCTGGAACGCCTGTGGCCCGCGCGCCCCGGCCAGAAGCTTCTTCGACGCGGCTGGCGCACTGACGCCCTGTACTGGCTGTTCACTCCCCTGGTTTCCAGGAACCTGACAAGGCTGGGCATTGGCCTGACCCTGGCCGCGCTTTTGGCAGCATCGGGCGCCGAAATCAGCCCTGAGACGCTGCGAGCTGTCGTTGAAGGCCGCGACACGTGGTTTTCAACCTGGCCCTGGTGGCTCCAGGGCCTGGGCGTGCTGATCGTGAGTGACTTCACGGGGTACTGGCTGCACCGCCTGTTTCATCGGGGCTGGTGGTGGCGTGTTCACGCCGTGCACCACTCCCCTACCGAACTGGATTGGCTGGCTGCGACAAGACTGCACCCCCTGAACGAGCTGCTCTCGCGCATGGTCCAGGTGGTTCCATTCTATCTGCTGGGATTTTCTCCGTTGGTGTTGGCCTCCGTGGCGCCTTTGCTGTCACTCTACGCCATCTTGCTGCACGCCAACGTTTCCTGGAGCTTTGGCCCCCTGCGTTTCGTGATTGCCAGCCCCGCCTTTCACCGCTGGCATCACAGTCGCGAGCCCCAAGCCCTCGACAAGAACTTCGCGGGCCTGTTTCCGCTCTGGGATTTTCTGTTCGGCACCCTCTACTTGCCGCACGGTCAACGGGCCACCGACTTCGGCATCACCAGCAACGACATGCCTCCAGGCCTCTGGGGACAGTTGCTGTACCCCTTTGCCCGCAGTGCCGCTCCCGCCACTGAGCATTCGCCCCCACCTTTGGCGTTTGACACAATGCCGCGCCATGAACCTGAAGTTCAGTTATGCGCTGCTGCAGGCCTGGTACATGATCCTGGAGGGCGGCCTGCTGCTCCTGTTGCTGGGCCTGTTCTTCATGGGCAAAGGTAATCGCGTCAGCGATGTCGTGTTGATCGCACTGATTCTGGCCCAGCTTGCCGGGCTTGTAGCCGCCGGCCTCGGGCTTTCCCTGAGGCGCGGCTGGGCCCCGCTGGCCGTAGTCGCACACTGCCTTGCCATGTGCCTGCTGAGCCTGGGCACGCTGCCGTGGCGCGAACGGGTAACGGTGTTTGACGTGGCAATTCCGCTGCTGTTACACGGCGGCGTGGCAGCGCTGGGCTGGCGCGTCTGGCGCGAGGTTCGTGATGCCAAAGGCCGGCCGATGTCTTGACGCGTCAACTGCCGATGGTCTGGCCCAGCTTGATGTCGGCTTCGTAGAATGAGCCGTTGCGCCAGAACTTGAAGCGGACGACATCGTCCTTCTTCTTTGTCTGCAGCCATTCATAGAACTTGGCGGCGGTCGTCTCCCCCTCGCCGGCGGCCTTGCCGTCAAACTCGACCAGAACGTCACCCACCTTCACGTCCTTGTGGTAGGCGTCAAACCAGGGGCTTACGCTGGTGACGTAGAGGCCCTTCTCGACGCGGGTATCGAGCAGTTTGTCCTGCACCCAGAACCCTGCGATGATGCTGTTCTTGCCGATCGTGCGCGTGCCAAGATTCGTCGGAGGCCCCTCCGGCGAGTTGACCGCGTAGATCGTCACGTCGTGCACCTTGCCGTCGCGTACTGAGTCAGGCGGCACGATGTCAAAGCCGTGCTCTGCGTTGGGCGCATAACCAGTACCGACCAGCGAGTTATCCCGGGCGTCGGCCTTCACACGCGTCCAGAGTTTGCCGTCGATGTAGATCTCGATGTCGCAGGGCTCGCTGCCGAGGTCAGGATCGGCGGCCCACCCGCGCAGACGGTTCTCGTCCGCGTACCAGTAGCTGCCCATGGGGGCGGAGTTTTCCTCGCGTCGGTAGGTCTTGGGGCTGCCCTGCAGCTCCACTTTCACTCCCGCGGGAATGTTCACGGCAAAGGCCCTTATCACGTGGGTACGGTTGTCCAGCAGCACCCCGGGGGTGGTCATCACCCAGCCGTGGTCGGGGTCCGGCGTCACGTTGCTCCACTTCAGGCCGTCGCGCTTGGAGTCCGCCGAGAGCGTGGTAAACAGCTCGTCATCAAGCCAGATCTCGACCTGTACGGGCGACGAAGGCGCGTCTTCATCCCAGGCCCAGCCAGCCAGCACCACCTTGTTGCAGATGTCAAAAGCCCCCAGCGGAGCGCGATTGGCCACGCCGCCGCGGTCAGCAATCACACGCGGGCTGCCGGGAAGTTCGACTTCCGTGCCAGTAGCCAGGTCTACAGCCAAGGCCTGCACTGTGTGCTCGCGCCCGTCGTCCAGCACCTCGGGCCACTCAATCATGAAGGCGCAGGCATCATGCGGGGCAATCTTGCGCTGGGCCAGCAGCTCGTTCTTGCGGCCCGCCTTCACTTCCGCAATCTGCACGCCGTCAATCTTCACCCGCACCAGCACCGCCGTCTTGGTTTCGTCGGGGTCCCAGGCATAGCCGGAAATACCCTTCTCCGGCGTGGCTTCCTCGAGCTTGCCCGTGGGAAACGAGTTGGGCTTGACGTCGCGCGGCGACCAACGAAGCTCCTTTCGCCCCGGCTTGTCCTTGCGAAAGGCGTAAGCGCGCACGCGATGCTGCTCGCCGTCCTGCAGTCCTTCGGGCAGCAGCTGTTCGAAATGCCAGATGACGCCGTGCGTCTTGTGCTCTTCCCTGCGATCACACGTCAACTCGCAGGCCCGCGCCTCATCAATGTAGATGGCCACCTGCAGCGCGGCTTCGCGCTCGACCGTATCAAAGGCAAATCCCTTGAGCCTCGCGGGCGAGGCTTCCTGGAAGTAGCCGTCAAGCTCGGCATTGAGCTGCTTGCCCTCTTCGGATTCCACGGCCGGGGGCGGCGCTGGCCGTTTGGGCTCCTGCTTCTTCGTCTCGGCGGGCTTGGCACCTCCGGGTTGCGCAGAGGAGGCCGAACCCTTCTCCGGAGCACTCTTGCCGCCGCCCGGGCTGCCCTGCGCCCCGGCAACGCCGGATGTGCCGGCGGACTCCGACGTGGAAGGCAAAGCCCCGGGCCTGGCACCCTGGCCGGCCTCGCGGGAGGTCACCAGTTTGGGCGGCTCAACGGATGTCGAGTCGGCCGAAACATCACCTGTCTCAGGCCCCGCAACTCCGGCCAGCACTCGAGGCCGGTTGCCGCCCGCGACATGGTCGGGCATGAGCATCGGCAGCCAGTGTCCGCGAGTGATGAATCCGCCGACGCAGGCCAGGGTCATAAGCAACGCCATGGGCAGAAACAGGCGCTTCATCGCTCCTCCGGTGTTGAAATTATGGCGCGCCCCAGGCCCCGCCGCCACGGTTTTGAGCGCCGCCACTTGCCAAACCTGCCCAAGGTCAGCACCATGCCTTCGTTCGACGTGGTAACAATTGAGAGGAGCCACCCATGAAACGCATTGCTTTGATCTCTGCCGCGCTGCTGTTGGCCATGGTCCCCGCGCTGGGTCAGAAGAACGAGCCGGCCAAACCGGCCACAGAGGGCAAGGTGCTCGAGTACAAGGACGGCGACACCACCTGCGAAGGCTACCTGGCGGCGCCGGCAGGCCAGGCCACGGGCCTGCCCGCAGTATTGATTGTGCATGACTGGATGGGGCTCAAACAGCTCGAGCAGGAGAAAGCCGACGGCATGGCTGCGGCAGGCTATGTCGCGCTTGCCGTGGACATGTACGGCAAGGGGGTGCGTCCCAAGAACACACAGGAGGCCCAGACCCAGGCCATGAAGTTCTACAACGACGCGGCCATGGCCGTCTCGCGCATCACGGCCGCGCTGGAGACCCTGAAAAAGCAGCCGGGGGTGGACAGCAAGCGCATCGGCATTTTCGGCTACTGTTTCGGCGGCAGCATCTCGCTGGCGCTGGCGCGCAGCGGCGCGGACATCGCTGCCTGCATCAGCTTCCACGGTGCGCTGAAGAACATCCAGGGCAAGAGTGAAATCAAGTGCCCGGTGCTGGTGCTGCACGGGGCCGACGACCCCCTGGTTCCGCAGGAGGACGTCAGCGGCATCATGGATGAGTTCCGCAAGGGCAGCGTAGACTGGCAACTCGTCCACTATGGCAACGCCGTGCACTCCTTCACCAACCCCAAGGCCGGAAATGACAATTCCCGCGGCGCGGCCTACAACGCCAAGGCCGACAAGCGCAGTTGGGAGATTCTGCAGGACTTCCTGGCCGAGACCTTGAAGCCCTAGGCGACAAACTGGAAGGAAAAGGCCGGGGGGCTCCCCGGCCTTTTCTCGTTCAAGGCGCCTTACGGCGCCACGATGACTTTGACCTGGCTCGGCGCCACCTGCACACCCGCGGGCATGTTCGCGTTGCTGCCGTTGTGCCCTGTAATGGAGGTGAGGTGAGTGACAGGTTTGCCTTGGGCCTTCACCTTCATGGATCCCTTCTTGTACGCCACCTTCTGCTTGAACACGTTTGAAATGACTCCGCCGGCCACGCCGGGCTCGTCGCCTGTACTCATCGGAATGCTGGAACTGGTCGTCAAAACGGCCGAACCAGAGAACTTCACTTTGGTGGAGGCGCCGCTGGCCTGCATGCACATGCCGATGTTGGGATAGGGCATGGGAACGGGCCCGCCGGGTGTGGGCGTCTTGCAGACGTCAGTCGGGCCCGGCGTCATGCACTGGCCCCCGCCCTTGGTCGAACCTGGAAACATGTCAGATCTCCCTCTCGTGTGGTCACGCGGCCCTGGAAGCCAGTTGCGCGACTAACCCAGCTTGACCTGCTCGCCGTTGATTGACACGTCTTCCCGCGCCGACTGCCGGATACGTCCCGCACGCAGCACCGACTCCTCGCGCACTACCGTGCGGGAGCGGCCCAAATTCAAGTGCATGGCGTCCTTCACCCAGCGGTAAGCACTGAGGCAACGCTCGACCACGACGCGCACCGTGGACTCAAAGCGGTCAGCCCGCAGGCTGACCTTATGGCCCTGGAGCGCCACTTCCGCACCCTGGATCTGCACACGCCCGCCGGCTGTGATTTCAAGATCGCCCGGCGTTTGAAACAGCGTGCGCCCGCGCCCCTGCAGAACCCCCACGACGTAACAGTCGCCGTCCTGCGTCATGACGAGCAGGACATCTCCCATCGCCGGGGCATAGGGATAGGCCAGCGCCATCACAGCCTCGCGCTCGCCTTCGGGCAGGGCCAGGCGCAGGCAGCGACCCGTGGCCTCCACGACGACTCCCTGGCAAAGGCGGGGTGTCCCGGCAACCTCGGTCATGAATGTCTGGGCTTCCATAATTGTCTCCTTACTTGCGGCCAAACTGCTCGGCCTTGAACTGGTCCATGTCCGTGCGACGCAGCCCCTTGGTGTCCGCGCCGGAGAGGCGGACATTGGCCTCGAGCACGGCGTGGAACAGGGCGCCCCGCAAGACGGCGTTCTGGAAATCCGCCAGATCGAGCGTGGCATACGAAAAGTCCGAATAATCCAAGTGAGCTGCGCCAAACGCGGCAGCGGTCAGGTCCGCCCGGTCAAACATGCAGTTGCGCGCCTGGATGCGCTCAAGGTGGGCCTTCACCAGTCGGGCCTGGGTAAAGGTGCAAGCGTCGAAGTGGGCACCGCCAAGGTTGGCCTCTTCCAGGTTGGCCTCGCGGAACTCCGTCCCGGGGCCCAGCGCCCCGGACAAGTCCGCCTGCTTGAGCTTGGCCTTGGTGAAGTCCGCACAGCGAAGCTTCGCCTTCTTCAGGCCAGCTCCCTCGAGGTCAGCCTGGGTGAAGTCCGCCTGTTCCAGGTCCGCGCCGCTGAAGTCGATTTTCTTGAGCACCAGCTCGCGAAACGAACAGCGCTTGAACTCCCCCTGGGCAAAGCGGGCACCGGCCAGCCTCACTCCTTCAAAGGCTACTCCATGGAATCGCGCAGGCGAAAGGTCCGTGCCTGACAAGTCGGCGCCCGCAAAGTCGGCATCTTCAAAGTGTGCCTGAGCCAGCTTCACGCCGGTAAGGACCGCCTCACTGAATTCCGTCTGGCGGGCCTTCACGCCGCTGAGGTCCGCCTGGACCAGCCGTGCCTTGGCAAAGGAGGCCTGGTGCAGGTTACAACCCGCCAGCTTCGCGCCCTCCATGTCGCAGCCACCGAAGTCGCAGCCTGAGAGGTCGGCCCCACGGAAGTCATGGCCGCTCCAGGACCTCCCCTGGTCAATGACCTCCCGCAGGTCAGCGCTGACCAGCGCGGCGCGGTCAAACGAGGCTCCGCTGATTGTAGCCGCCTTGAAGATTGCACCTCCGAGCTTTGCCCCCTCGCCCCTGGCCCCCTCAAAATCCGCTGAGCGACAGTTGGCGCGGCTGAGGTCGGCCTTGGTTAGGTCGGCCTCCATGATCCACGCCATGGTCAGGTCGGCTCCGGCCAGGTTCGCACCCTGGAGGCAGGCCTCGGAAAGATTGGCCGCGTGCAGGTTGGCCTGGCTGAGGTCGGACCCTGCCAGGTTGCACTGCGTGCAGTCCGCGTTTGAGAGGTCGTGGGACGCGAGGTTGCGCCCCGTGAGGTTGGCCTGCGAAAGATTGACGTCTGACAGCGACCTGGGCAACTCTTTCGCGGCAGCCAGGTCGCAGTGCGGCAGACCGCAATGCTCGAACGTAACGCCCTGAAGGTCGGCCCCGGCAAAGTTGCACTCCATGAACAGCGTTTCGCTCATGGCTGCGCCGCGCAGCAGAGCCTGCTTGAAGGCGCACTGCTGCACCATCACGCTGACCCAACGCGAAGCAGACCAATCCGTGCAAGTCGCGCTGCAGGCGCTGAAAACCGTCTGCGTAAAGGATGCTGAAGCGAAAGTTGCCGAGTCCAGATTCGTGTCGGAGAATCGGGCGTCCTCAAAGCGGCCCCGGGCGCAATCCAGTTCACGTGCAGAGCCACCGCTGGCCCAGAGGCCGTGCCACACACGGCCCGCCAGCCTAGCGTGATCCAACTTGCAGCCATCAAGCCGGGCGTGCGACACGGAGGCCGCACTGAAGTCGGCGCGAGTGAGGTCGCTGGCGGTGCAGCAGAGAAACTCGCCCGTGACGCCAAGGTTGGCCTGCCGCAAGTCGCACTCGCTGAACACCGTAAGTTCAACCTTGGCGCCGCGAAGGTCTGCGCCGGGCAGGCGGCAGCCATCGAACACAGCCCTGTACAGCGACGCCTCTCCGAGCCTGGTCGTAGATAGATCGCACTGCTGGAAGCTGGCATCTGAGAGGTTGCAGCCGCTCAGGTCCGCACCGGAAAAGTCTACGCCCTCGAAAGCAGCCAGGCGCAAGTCCTGCCCGACGAGGCTTTGGCCGGCCAGCGAAGACCCGCGCAGCACGAGACCGTCCTTGCCCAGGCCGCGGCCCAGCGCATCAAGGAATTCGCGAGCGTTCGTGAACAGTCGCTTTACGAATGGCTCAGGCAAGCTTGGTTCCCTTCATGTCCGCGCCCTCGAACCTGGCGCCTTCCACCATGCACTGCCAGAACTCAACGCCATACAGGTTGGCCCCGCGGAAGTCGCTTCCGAGCAGGTGAGCCGACTCCAGTGTGGCCTGAAAGAAATTGGTCTGGGCGCACTGGGCCCCGTCAAGCACCGCCTCTGCAGCCTGGGCCTCGCGGAAGTCACCGCCCTCCAGCCTGGCGAACTTCAGGTTCGAGGCCGTGAACAGCACCCGCGGCCAGCGCGCCTGGGTCAAGTCGGCACGCTCGAGATTGGCTTCGTCCATGGCGGGTTCTTCGCCCTGGGATTGCGCAAAGCGTGCTTCCGTGAAATTGCCGCCGCTGCCGCGAAAGCGCGTGAGAATGCACTGGCTGAAATCCGCCTGCATGCACTGGGCGCGGTCAAAGTCGGCGTCGGTCAGGTTGGCGCCGTTGAAGTCGGCCTTGACGGCCTGACACTGGGTGAAGTTGCCATAGGTGAAGTCGGCTCCGGCCGCCTTGACCTGAGTGAAGTCGCCCTGCGTGAAGTCGGCATCGCGCGCCACCGCTCGCCGCAGGTCAGCTCCCGCGAACTTAGCCAGGGCTGCATCGGCGTCCTGGAATTTCGCGGCCTGAAGCACCGCCAGCTTGAAGATGGCGCTGGCGCAGTCCGCCCCGCTGAAGTCAGCTTCAGCACACTGGGCCTCCGAGAAATCCGCGGCCTCCAGCATGGCGCCCCGAAAGCTGGCTTTCGCCAGCCGCGCCTGCCTGAAGGACGCACCGGCCAGCTCGCACTGGCCAAAGTCGGCGCCTTCGAGATCCAGCTCCGAGAGGTCGAGCTTGCTCAGGTCCATGTCTTTGAACTTGCCGCCGGCTTTGTGGTGAGCCAGAACGCGCTCGCGCGTCCAGGGCTGGTCCTCCAAACCGCCAGGCCCCTCCTGTTCGGGCGCCTGATTGGCGCCGGGCACCTTGGCCAGCGCGGCCGCGACATCCTTTTCAATCATCGCCTCCCAGGCCTTGGCCTGCTTGAGTACATCGTCGATTGCACCCGGCGGCAACTTGGCCTGGGCCGGCTTGGAGAGGGCTGTGAGCACGGACTGCTCAGACTGGCGGATGGCCGCGAGGTCCTGCGCCTCTGTGGGTACTACGGCTGCCTTGGGATCGAGGCTCCTGAGCGTGTTGGGCGTAGCGGCCTTCTGGCGTATAGCCCGCTCCATCTGGGCCAGCTCGCCCGGATCCCCGCCCTGCATGGCCTGTTTCTCGATGGCCGCCATGCGCTCCTCAAAGGGCTTGATCCAGCTTTCATCGGGCAAGGCCGCGCTCTCGACAACAAAGGGCTCCGGCCCCGGCTCCATCTCTGCGTCCGCCTTCTCGATCTCTTCGCAGCGCCGCTTGTAAAGCGCTTCGTAGTAGGCCAATTCACGCGTGGGCTCAGCGAGGGACTCCACCAGCATGAAGTGCTCAACGATCTCCCGCATCTTGAGCGAACGGATCTCGTGCAGGCCGCGCCAGGTCAGGGTCAAGAGGCCCTCATCGGCGTCGATCCACAGCGTGTCGAGCTGCAGCGGCACGGGCAGCAGCGGGCCTGTCTTGCCGTCTCTGCCCTTCTCCCGAACAAACCAAAGTGGCCGCAGGCCGGGAAGCTGGAATTCCTGCCGCGGCTTGTCCGGGTGCATGCCCTCAAGCACCACGGCTTCGTCGCCCTTTAGAAAGCCCTGCACCTGCTGATCGGCGGGCGCGGCATTGAAGTAGGACCAGTCAAAGTCGTCGGGCATCCATGGCCAGCGCTCGCGCAGCCACTTTCCCTTGTAGGTTCCGACCTTCGAATGGCGCTGAGGCCAGCCGGGATGAAGGGGCAGAAAGCCCACAGGTTCTTCGCGCGAAGAGGCGGAGCGGATAATGGCCCGCGGGTTCTCAATGTTCGCGGCGAAGTGGACCAGGCCGACGCCCTCCACGGGCATGGCTTCAAGGCCGCGTCCGAGCGGATTTCGAGCCGAAGAAGGGCCACCCAGGGCGTGCTCCCAGTCCAGGGGCATGCGCTCGAAGCCCTGGGGCTCGGAGACGGAGGAGGAAAAAATCCCCGGCTTCCAGATGCGGTCGCCAAAGACCGCCAGTTCTTTGCGCAGCTTGCCGACTTCCAGCGCCACCAGCATCTGCCTCAGCGGCTTGCCGCGCGGGGCGCAGGCGTGACCGCAGAGAAGAACGTCGGCGGCGGGCTTGAAGAGGGCAAAGTCTGAGGGACTGCGGATGCTGCGCCTGGGATCGTCGCCAAAATGCTGGTCGCCGTTGAGGTCAAGCTGGTCATCTTCGGGCAGCGGCTCGGCGGGCTTGCCCTGGGCGAGTTTGAAGGTGCCTTTGAGAATGAAGGTACCCGTAAGCGCCCGTGGCGGCACCCGCCCGGGCATGCAGCCGAACTTGAAGCCGCTGTCGTTGACGACTCTGACTGGCAATGCCTTTCCCCTTTTGTTACCCGAGCTTGATCATGGCACCCTTCAAATCCAGCGGACCTCCGGCCTTGATCTCCGCCTTTCCCTTGGCCTTCATGCCGATGATCGCGGCCGCCGCCTTCATGCTTGCACCGGCAAGAATCTGGAAATTGGCGTCGGCTTTTTCCTTGATCTGGTTGCACTGGAACTGCAGGTCGGTGGCCTTGGCCTTCCAGGTTGTCATTTCCTCCTTGAGCGTCGTTATCTTGCTCTGCTCCGAGGTGATGGTCTCCTTGAGCGACGCGATGTTGATTTCGTTGGTAGTGATCTTGGTTGTCAACTTGCCAATGGTTTCGTTCGCCGTGGCAATCTGCTGTTCAAGCTTTGCGATCTGGTCCTTCTGGGCCTTCTTCTTGGCTTCCTCTTCTACGATGACGTGACTGTCCTTGGGCGAGAAGTTGTCCTTCTTGCCCATGTGGTACTCACGCTTGAGACCGGTGAGGTGATCGGTTTTGGAGCCCAGAATGCGCTCGTACTTGAAGCCAAGAATGTAGGCGCGGGTAAAACCCTGGACTGTCTTGAGTTCGAAGGGCGTGATTTCGTCGGACTTGCCGCCGAAAACGAAGCCCATCTTGGCTCCGCCCACGAACTCCATGGACACACCGCACACCGTCTTTGTCGAGTTGCCCTCGACCTTGTGCTCGAAGTTGCCCCAGATCAGGGAATACTTGTTCTGCACCTCCGCCCACCACTGGCCCAGTGTCTTGATCTTGACGCCTGAACCCGAGGCACAGGCCCCCGCGCCCGCCGGGGGAGGAGATCCGGGGCTGGGCGTGGCGGGACAGCTGGGCACGGTGGTGTTGGGATTGGGCCCCCCGCCACCACTGACGCCCGCACCGGAACCCGGCGAGTTGGGACCAGTATTGTTCCCACCACCGGCGTTGCTCCCCCCACCCGCGTTGTTCGCCGGAGGCTGGTTATTGGCCGGAGGCTGGTTATTGGCCGGAGGCTGGTTGTTGGCCGGGGGCTGGTTATTGGCCGGCGGCTGATTGTTCGCCGGGAGCTGGTTGTCGGGCACGCCCGCCACAGGGTCCTGACCCGCATCCGGCGGGGACTGGGTATCCGGCGTTCCTGCATCGGGCACGCCACCGGGAATGTCCTGCACGCCGCCGTCCAGCGGATCGTTGCCAGGAACTCCGGCATCGGGTGTATCTACACCGCCATCAGGTCCGAATGCACACATGTCAACCTCCTGTCAGCCAATCATGGCCGCGCTAGGCCCCAAAAGTCAGTGTCGTGCCTTCCTTGGGTGAATGAATCGTGATCTGCTGGCTGCCGTCGTTGTCCTCGAACTGAAGCACGTTGCCGCCCCCCGTCTGGATCTTGCACTGGGTCTGGTTGCCGCCCGCGACAGGGCTCGACGTATCGGGGTTGGGAATGGCACCCGCGATGATGGGGCGATCCGGGTCGCCATCGAGAAACATGACGGCCACCTCCGTACCCTTGTGCAGGGGAAAGTGCATACCCATGCCGCCGCCCGCGTAGGGCTGCATCATGCGCAGGTAGCGGGAGGCCTTGCCGTCCTTCTTGTCCGAGAGATCGAGCGGGAACTTGACCTTGTAGCGGCCCATGTCGTCAATCTCGGCGTACTTGCCGTCGCCTGAAGCATCAATGACCGCGGAAAGAAACCCGGAAATCTTCGGCCAGGCCGTGCGTTGCGGCGGGCGATAGGTGCGGTCGGCCGGAATGCTGCGAAACGAGTTGCGGTACTTGGCGTTGATGGTCTTGCTGCCCAGTTCGACACTCTGCGACGCTTCGTGGCGCACCTCCACCAGCAGGTGGCTGTTGTTGAGGTCGCTGCGGTAGTGCTTGTCGAGCGTGTAGGTGGCTCCGGCCCTGAAGCTGCGGCAGTCACTCTCTCCTGAATAGAATATTTCGCGCGCCAGGATTTCCTCACTGCGGATCTGCGCGACCTTCTTGCCCTCGTCCTTGTTCTTGTAATGGTTGTTGTACTCGTAGACAAAGCCGTCGCCGTTGTCGCTGGCATTTTGTTCAGCCACCAGCGGCTCCGTGGGCTTGCGCCAGTTGTAGTCCGACAGCACGACCTTCTTGGGCACCACGCGCCGAGAGAACGTGAATACGGGGATGATTTCCTCGCGAAACCAGTCTTCGGACGCCTTGTCCGACTCTCCGGCCTCCACGCGGTTGTCCGCGTCGCCGAGCGGCTTGTACTGGATGGTAGGCGTGCCCTGAATGGGCTGGTAGGCGGCCGTGCTGTCGGCGAACACGAGTTTGCTGCCGCTGTCGCTGTGTTCCCAGAAGTAGAAGATGCCCTCGCGCTCCAGCCAGCGATCCAGAAAGTCCAGGTCGGACTCCTCATACTGCATCACAAACTCCCGCTTGGGAGGTTCGCTGCAGCGGAACTCGAAGTCGTCCTGGTCGGCCAGGCCATACTCCTTGAGGACCTCCTTGGCGATCTCGACGACCGTCTTCTCCAGGAAAATCCTGCTGCGATAGGTCAGCGACAGGCGCCACAACGTGGGCACCAGTTCGGCGCGGTATCGCACCCACTCGTGCCGCTGCTCCACCTGCTCAAAGCTGCGCAGCACCCCGTGAATCTTGAGCGTCTGGATGCCGCGCTTGTCGCCGCCGGCCAGCTTCACGCCCTGCTTGATTTCGAGGCGGGCCGCTTTCTTGAGCATGTCCTCGAACTTGACGTCGACCTTGGTCGAGACCAACTCGAGGTTGAACACAAAGTACCGCGAGATCTCCTCGGTGCCGGCGAGCTCAAGCACCTGAAGCGTCTCGTCCTCCACCGCATCGGAGTGAAAGGTCAAAACCCGTTTCGCTTCCGCCATGGCATCTCCTTGGCGCGTCAGCTACCCGCGCCCTCACGCTTTGACTTCATCGATGACGATGACCGACTCGGCCCGAACAAGCGGCAAAACAACGGCCCGACCCCGCATAGAGGCCCGGCCTGTGCAAACGATGCAGCAGGTTGGAAGCAGGCCGGCGCGGCGGCACCTGCGCGCGCGATGAAGAACCCGGTTTTCCGGCCTGCAATCACTGCGCCGCCTTTCGTTGTCCCCTACTTCTTTCCAAACGCGAAAGTGAATTCGCCCTTGTCGTCCATACCGACCGTCAGCTTCTCCGGCAGCGGACCCTGCGTCATCTGCGACAGAATCTCGCTCGATATCTTCGGCAGCAGCGTGCCGCGCAGGATGTGGTCAATATTGCGCGCGCCGGTTTCAACTTCCGTGCAGCGAGCGGCGATGTTGTCGATGACCTTGTCGTCGACGACCATGAGCATTTTGTGGTTCTCGGCCATGCGCTGCTTGATCTTGTTGAGCTTGAGGATGACGATGTCCTTCATCGCGTTCACGTCGATGGGGAAGAAGGGCACAATCGACATGCGTGCCAGCAGCGCGGGCTTGAAGTGCTTGCTCAACACCGGGCGGATCGTGGCGATGAGGTCATCGAGCGGCGGTTTCTCGCTGCCATCGACGGGCACGGCCTGCTGGATCATGTCCGAGGCCAGGTTGCTGGTCATGAAAATGATGGTGTCCTTGAAATCCACCTCGCGGCCTTCGCCATCGGAGAGCATGCCCTTGTCAAACACCTGGTAGAACAGGT
>JABARW010000035.1:0-24936 GCA_019186845.1 Planctomycetota bacterium
TGACATCCTGCGCAAGGTGCTCGACGTGCAGGACCGCGAGATCGCGCTGCGCGCCCTGTTCATCAACGGGCAGGACCTGTTCCGTAAGCTGACCCAGGCGCCCGCGCCCGCCGAGCTGCAGCTCTACGACTTCGCCCCGCCGGCCCTGGGCCTGGCGGCCCTGCTGCTGATGAGCGAGGAAAAATACTACGGCGACGCCAAGCGCTGGCTGGACTTCGCCGAGCAGCGCGTGCAGGCGCTGTTGCTCAAGCGCGTGACAGAATCGGGCCATCCCCTGGACAGCGACTTCATGGGACTCATCGAGTCCATGCGTTACCTGCTGCCCTTCGCCGAGGCCTACCGCCGTTACTACGAAGAAGACCTGATTATGGGCGAAGGCGGCAACCTCTCCAGGCTGCCGTCCTGGATTGCGCATCAGTTCGGCGCCTCGCGCCGCGGCTTGCGCGAATCGGGCGGCATCTCGCTCGATGAACTCAAGGCCGCCACGCCCCTGGTGGCCAAGCTGGCCGACACCTTCCGCGACGGCGTGGCCCAGTGGCTGCTCCAGCAGATCAGCCTGGAGGGGGCCACGGCACAGGCCCGCAGCGACACCTCGCGCGTTCAGGGCGCCCTGCGCCTCGAATTGCCGGCGCGGCCGGGGCTCGATGCCGTGCTCGCCCTGGTGTTCTACGACCCTGATCTCGCGCCCGTCAGCCCCGCCACGACCCTGAGCCCCGGGGCGCGGCTGTCCGATACCCGCGCCGTCGTCCGCTCCAACTGGGACGAAACCAGCCCCATCGTTTCACTCAGGGGCCAGCGCGGCAGCCTGCCCCACGTCGACCTCTCGCTCTCCGGCATGCGCGTCGGCCTCGCGACCGTCAGCAAAGCCTTCGCCCAGGCCGGCGGCGACGACATCCTGGGCCGCGTGCGCGACTATGTGGATATGGGAGGCGCCGCCTACCTCAACGGCGACTTCAAAGGCAGCGACGGCAGCCTGGCGCAAAGGCACCTGCTCTACCTGCGCCCCGAACACACGGCCGTGCTCTTTGACCGCTTCGACATGGGCGACGGACGCAACGTGCAGAGGTTCCGTCTTTGTGTCGAGGGCGCGGACAAGGCTGAAGCGCTGGACCGCGGCACCCTGCGCATCATGGCACCCGACGGCTCGGGTCGTGCCGCGCGCCTGACGTTCTTTTCCAACGGCTTTTCCAACGGCGTGGAGCTTTACGATGGCGAGCGGCCCTCGCCGGGGCTGTCCATCGAGTTCGCGCGCGGCCGCGGCGACCTGGCAACGGTCATGAATGTCGGCGCGCCGCAGCAGATGCCCGCCGTGCGCAGGCTCAACGCCAAGGAAAAGGGCCGCGTTTATCGCGTCAGCCTCGGCGAGGGCAGCGTGCTTTTCAACGGCTGGCCCAACGGCATGCCCCAGCAGTGCGGCTGGCTGTGGACGGACGCGCTGCTGGCCTTTGTGGACCGCACCGACGACTATCCCGGGCGCTACGTGGCCATCAAAGCGACGTCGGTGCTGGCCTATGACATGGGCGAAGGCATCTACCTCGGCTTTGGCGCTTCGCACCCCGACGACCCGGACAAGCCCGTCGAATTCTCGGTGTGCGCGGCAGGACCCCAGGCCGTGCTTGAACTTCCAACGCGCGCCCACGTCAGGCTTGCGTTTCCGGGCCTCAAGTCGGTTACGGTCGACGGCGCCAAGGCCGAAGTCGAGGGCGAGGCGAACATCTTTGTCATCAGCCGCGCCCTGGAGCCCGGTCGCCACCTGATCGAAGTCGAGCACGAGAGCCCCGGTCCCCAGAGCACCATCGCCCTGCCCGCACAGAAGCAGGTCATTGGAGGGCAATTCAGCCTGCAGGCCACCATCGGCGACCCCATTGGCGTGGACAAGGCCAGGCTGCTGGTCAACGGCGAGTTCCATGGCGCCACGCTGGGCCAGCCGCCCTGGGTCTGGCCTTTGAACACCAAAATGCTGGCCGACGGAATCCATGAGGCCCAGATCGAAGCCGTGGATGTACTGGGCCATGCGCGGCGCAGCACTGTGCGGCGGTTCATCGTGGACAACACCCCGCCCAGCGTGAAGCTGATCGCGCCCAAGGACGGCAAGCGCGCCCGCGGCGCCGTGACATTCGAGGCCGAGGCCGAAGACGCCAACGGCGTGGCACGGGTGCAGTTCTGCCTCAATGGTCGCGCCATCGGCGACGCTTTGACGGCCCAGCCCTACATGCGGGAGATTGACACGTCAAGTCTTCCGGACGGCGAGTACCAGCTTACGGCCGTAGCCATGGATGCGGCCGGCAACGTGGCCACCAGCGAAGCGCGCAAGTTGACCCTGACCAACCACGCGCCCCCGCCCAAGATCACGGCCATCAAGATCCAGCCGCCCATGCTGGCCATCAAGCCGCTGGAGGAAACGGTGATCGAGACCATCGGCATCGACGACGAAGACGGGCGCCACCCCATCCGCGTGGCCTGGCGGCATGTTTCAGGCGGCAAGGGCGTGGTGGACCGAAACAACAAGCTGATCGCCCCCAGCACCGAAGGCCCCTGCGTGCTGGAGGCCTACCTGCCGAACACCGACATCAAGGCGCGGCTGCACGTGATGGTTAACCGCGAGTTGTAGGCGACTCGGTGTTTGCGGCATGGTGCAGCCCGTCATGGGCCAGCCTCTGCTTGAGGGCAAAGCGCGAGTTCACAGCCAGCTTGCGGTAGATGCGGCGCACATAGGTGCGGATCGTGTCCAGGGAAACGTTGGCGTTCAAGGCCACTTGCTTGTAGCTGTCACACTGGGCCAGCAGCAGGGCAATCTGCTGCTCGCGGGGCGACAGCACGGTCTTGCGGCGAGCCTCGCTGGCCGTGACGCGAACCACGGTTTCCAGCGGCGACTCCCCCGCGTTGAGCAAGTTGGCCGTCAAATGAAGGCCCGTGGCTTCGTTGTAGCGCGAGACATCAGGATACAGGCCACGCATGAAGCCGGAGCGCCAGTAGCTCTGAAGCACTTCCAACGCCAGGTCCCGGGCGTGGCGCTGCACGGTGTCGCGATCGAGCTCGCGCCGGAACATGAGCTGCCCCAGCGCGGCATTGCACCACAGGGGCTTGCCCTGGACAGAAAAGAGCAGGGCGGCCGGCGAACCCGCCGTCTCCAGTTCGCGGCAGCGCTTGAGCGCCCCAAGGGACAGCATGCGCTCGGCCATGGCGTGGGCGGCATCACGTACAGATTCAACGCAGATACGCAGTGACGCACCGCTGACGTGGGCCCCCACGCAGCCATCAAGCAACGCCGCGCCAGTCTCAAGAACTGACTCAAGGTTCCCCGGGTGCCCCTGCGACTGACTGGCCGAAGAGACCGACAAGGCCGCCGTGGCGTCATCGATAGCCAGGCCGGACAGCATCTCCTGCTCCAGCGCGGCTTCGAGGCTGCGGCTGAAGTTGGAGAGCGTGCGCCGGTCGCGGCAGCGCGCGGGAAGCGCGTTGCGCACGAAATGCTCAATCTCCGTCGCAAGCTGGCGGGCGTCCCCAGCGGCGTGAACCGAACGCAGGAAATCCACGACCACGACCAGATTTTCATGCCCCTGTCGACCGTCCATTCCCACTCCTGACTTGGCCGTGCTACCGCTATGCCCCGAGTATGCTGAAGAAATGGTAATATGCATAAAAGCGCGTTCAAGTATCACTACAGAAACAAATTGGAAACACAGGAAACTTTTCGGTGTTACGGAAATGACTGACTCGTTGAATTTGGGCGATGTCGCTCAATCGCACATCTGCAACGTGGTAACAAGCCTTACTCTCACGCACTGTTCTGTCCGTTGGTGAATACGGCCAGTGCGAACTATGCAATCACAGGGCCTCGCCATTATGAAGTGCCAATAATCATGACTGGCTGCTATTTTTCTGCGTCGCGGAGAGCTGCCCGCCAACGCAAGAAGGGCGCGGCTTCCCGCGCCCTTCTTGTGACAACGTTACCCCAAAGTGCGACTACTTGCCCCACATGGCGGCTTCAAGTTCGGGTTCTTCCTCCTCGGCCGGCTGGTCCTCCGCGGCAGGCACGGGCTGCTCGGGCGCGCCTTCAACCTTGCGCCTGGCCTCGCGCTGGCGCTCGATTTCCAGCAGCTTTGCGCGCGTTTCATAGTCGCTCTGGCGCGGAGCGATGCGGGCCGACTTCATGCGCTCTTCCTGTTCCATGCGGGCCTTGTCCAGCGCACTGCGCACCTTGGACAGCGTCTCCATGCTCTCGCCATGCTTGCAGGAGCCCTGGCCGGTGCGGCGCTCAGCTATCTCGATGAGTTCCTGATTGCGCTTGAGGCGGTCAATCTCGCGCACCAGGCTCTGGTACTCGGCCTCGAACTCCTGCTGTTCGGCGGTGACCAGCTCAAGCTCTGAAGCGAGCTGGGCCTTTTCGGCGGCGAGCACCTCGCGCTCGGCGCTGATCTCGGAGAGGCGGCGCGTGTACATTTCGCGCGTGCTGTTGATGCGGACCACCAGGGTTTCAGCCTCGGCCATGCTGTAGCGGCTGCCGCGGAAGGAAATCGCGGTGGCACCCGCCTCGGCCCGCGCGGCGGCCTTGCGCTGGCGTGTCAGGGCAGAAATGTCCTCGTCGCACAGGGCAATGATGTCCGTGCAGCGCTGGGCCTCCTTCTCGAGCTGCTTGACCTGCTGGTCCACTTCAGCCTGCTGGGCGCGAAGCGCAGCCACCTGCCGGGGATACTGTTCGCGCAGGGCGGCGAGTTGTTCCTTCATGTCGTTCTGGCGCCGGATCAGCTCGTCTACTTCGCTCTGCGCCATCTTCTGCAGAGACTTGACGGCGTCCCGGGCGCGGTGCTTGCCCAGCACGGCCACTGCCACACCCAGCGTGCCCAGGCCCACCAGGCCCACAATGAAGACCGCTTTGAAAAATTTGCACATGACCCCATCTCCGAAATCGCAACCGGCGCTCAGCGCCTGAAAGTAAACCCCCGACTCCTGCTTATTGCGTGCCGCCCGCGCGTGATTTCAGAAGTTCGCATCGCTTATCTCCCTTCCTTCGCGCGCGGCCTTCCCTTACACTCCCGCCCCGCAGCCCGGAGCGCCGCTTATGGAAGTCGTGGTCGAGTGCCTGTGTGGAAAGAAATACTCCGTCGATTCCACGACGGTGAACGAGTTCGCCTGCCAGGGCTGCAAGCGCAACCTGAGCGTGCCGGATCTCGAACTGCATAAACAACTCGCTTCGCTGCGCCAGGCCTGGCAGGACGCCGGCGACAATGTCAAGCGCAAGGCCGCCGTGGCCGAACAGGCCGCCGACCTGCGCAACCCCCACGCCCTGCCGCTGCTGCAGGCGGCCGCACAGTCGGGCGTGCGCGAGGCCGTCAACGCAGCCCTGGTGGGCCTGTGCCGCTACGCCGGCGCGGGCCAGGAGCTCCTGTTTGGGTGGCTGCGACAGGGCGCGCTGGGCGTGACACGCCTGGTATCAGCGTTCAAGGAGACCGGCTTTCCCGAGGGCGTTGACTTCCTCTGCGACGCCATTGATGCGGGCAAGCTCAAGGAGAACCAGATATCGGAATGCGCTGCCTTTCTGGGTGAAAGCGGGCAGCCCCGCGCCCTGGCCACGCTCAAGGCACTGCGCCGCGCCTATCCGGCCCAGGCAGGCATTCTTGACAACGCGCTGGCCAAGCTTGCGCACCTCGACGAGAGCGCGACGGAGATTCCCGAAAACGCCAAGCTCATCCCCGGCCGGCCTTCCCAGGCGGCAGAGCCCGCCAGGAAGGGCTGCATGGGCGTGCTGCTGTTCCTGGTCCTCGTCGTGGCCCTGGCCGCGCTCAGCGGCTGCGACGACGTCAAACGCAAGGAGTTCGCGGGCGTGCTGGGCACCGTGGGCCTGCCGCCCGTGGCCGGCTGCGAAGTGGAGGTCTACGAGGCCAGCCGCTTTGCCTCGCTGGAATCCGCCCAGGGCCGCATCGGGCAGGGCATCACGGACTCCTTTGGCCGTTTCTCCATTGAACTGAGCGAGGCCAACCTGGGGCGGCCCCTTGTGGTTGTGGCGCGGCCCACGACGGGTGCGACCTACCTTGATTTCGGCGCCGCCGGCAATCCCCTTGTGCCCTTTGACGGCAGCCGCCGGCCCTGGGTTGCGGTCGTCCGCCAGTGGCTGGGCGGCGAAAGTACCGTGGCCGTGACGCCCCTTTCCACGCTTGCCTTCGAAAGCCTGATGCGGCAGCCTTCCAGCGAAGTCGGGCCCGGGCCCCTGCGCTTTGATGACCGCGCCGTGGGTTCGTGCAACCTCGCCGCGGCTTCTTCATTTGCCCTCGTCGTTGACCCGGCCGAAAACCTGCCGGCGCCGCCGCTGGGCGGTCCCTTTGGCAGCCGTGCCGTCCGCGACCAGGAAAAGGGCTTCCAGAACACCGGCTACACCTACGCACTGCTGCAGCTGGCCCAGGCGGCCAACGCCTTCGTCACCGCCACGACCGCACCCGCCGACAGCGCCCTGGATTTCTATGAGGCCCTGTTTGATGACGCCCGTGACGGCCTGCTTGACGCTTCGCACTTTGGCGTCGCGCTGCCCTTCTTCACCCGGGCCGGCGCGCCCGCCGTGACGGGCATCGAGGTGGACGGCAGCAGCGCCCTGCTGCAATGGATTTCGTCGCAGACGCTTTCACCCGCGGATACGGCCATCGCCGGCGCATCCAAGGGCGGCATATTCGCCCCCACGGTGCCGAACCTCGTGGCGGGCCAGGCCTTGTCCACGGGCACCCTGCGCCCCGTGCGCGTGGACAGCTATGACGTTCAGAACTTCCCCTTCTCGGGTAACGTCGAACTCACGATCCGCGGCGACGGCTTCCGCCACAGCGACGCCTTCTTCATTCGCAGCAACACGTTCACCAACGACTACTTCGAGGTCAACCGCAACAGCGTGGGCGTGGACGGCGACTACCTGCGGCACAGCGCCACGGAGTTGCGACTGCGCCTGCCGGACTTCGCCCTCACCACCAAGTTCGTCGCCAACGGCCTGCGGGTGGCCACCGGCTCCGACTTCCGCGAGGTAACCTTCGAGCTTCACTCGCGCCTCGAAACCACCAACGCCTCGCGCGAACTGGTGCTGCCCTTTGCCGCCAACGCCAGGGTCACCAACCGTACGGACCTGCTGCTGATCAGCTCCCAGGTCGGGCGCCTTGACGCCTCAGGCAACCTCCACTTCAGCGGCGCCGGCAACAACCTGCGCTCGGCTGCGACCGATCCCGGCGCCCTGGTCCCCGGAGTCGATGACGTTTACGTCCTGCGCCTGCGCGTGGCCAACCCCGCCCCCGACGCCGTAAACGGCACGGGCCTCGACTTGACGCGTTCCACCTTCACTCAGGGCGCCGCCACCCGCTTTGCCGACACCTTTGGCGGAGCCGCCGCCCAACGCGCCATCATTTTCGAGAGCGCGGCCGCCCTGACCTCCAGGCAGGTCAACCTGCTGCCCGGCGGCGTGGCGCAGATTGATTACCCCTTTGTGTTCCTGGACACGGCCGTCCCCGCTGACCTTGCTCAGGGAGTGCCGGTCACCATCGACGCCGTGCTTTCCGGCGTGAGCCAGGGCGCCGGCATGCCCACGGTTGCCACCAACGATGTCGCGGGCTTCACGCGGCTGTCGGCCCTGGCTCCCTCGTCACCGGCCTTCACCGCGGAACTTGCCCCCGTGGCCGCGCCCGTGGCGCCTGGCGCTGCCACGGCGGGCAACAGCTTCACGGTGGCCATCACCCTCACGGCCGCTCCGCGATCGGGCGTGACCATGGGCGACGGCGTCGTCGAGTTTGTGGACCTGACCCTCACCTACAATGGCCAGACGCTTCTGCTGCGCCTTTCGGACAGCTTTGCCCTCACCCAGCTTGGCACCAGCGTGACAGCCCTGCGCTGCATCGAGCAGACTTCGGGAGGGGCGGCCTTTCCGCGCCTGCTCAGCCAGATCGCGCCCTCCACAACGCTCGTGCTCACCTTGCGGGCCCGCGCCGGCACCAGCGGGACGCTCAGCCTCAGCGGCACGGCAGGCCTGCGCGACGCGGCCAGCGGCGCGCGCACCTCGCAGGCCGTGGGCGTTACAAACGTGACAATCACGCCCTGAGGCTCAGCGCTTGAGGCGATTGCGAGCCTCCTGCGCCACCTTGGTATCCGAAGACCGCGCCGCCGCCTCGTACCACTGGCGCGCCTTTGCATCGTCGCGGGGAAGACCCTCGCCGCGCTCGTAGCACCGGCCCAGGGCAAGCTGGCAGGGGCCGTGTCCGGCCTCGGCGCCCTGCTGGAACAAGGCGGCGGCCTCCCTCCAGCGCCCTTCATCGGGCAGGCTGCCGTCGCCTTCAACTGTCAGTACCGCGAGGTGGTAGGTAGCGTCGAGGTGGCCCTGGGCTGACGCCAACTTGAGCCACTTCATGGCATGGATGGGGTCCGGCGCGGCCCCCACCCCTTCGTCGTAGGCCATGCCCACGCGGTATTGGGCCTCGGCGCTGCCGGCCTCGGCGGCACGGGTCAACCAGCGCAGGGCCTCGCGCTCACTCAACGGCAGCCCCCGGCCAAACAGATACATCTGCGCCACCAGGAGCTGGGAGTCCACGAACCCCTGCTCGGCGGCCTTGAGCAGCCAGCCTGCGGCCTCCTCCGGGTTGCGCGGCTGGTAGGTTCCAAGATAGAGCCACAGCCCATACTCGTGGCAGGCCTCCATGCAGCCCGCCTCCGCGGAACGCCGCATGAGGTGCTGGGCTTCAGCGTCGCGGTTGGCATCACGGGCGGCCAGCGCCTGCCGATAAAGCTCCAGCGCGCTTGTGGCATGTGGCGCGGCGGGGGACGGCTCAGGCGCGGCGACGCACCCCGCCAGAACAAAGAGCGCGGCAACAAGGAAGTAGCGCATAAGCGAAAGCGCGGGGCCGACTTGGGCCCGTCAGCATAGCACCTACGCGGGTTTCTCCAACACAAGCGGCACGGGCCAGGGCCCGTGCCGCTCGGACACTGCATGAGTTACTCGTCGTCGGACTCGTCGCGATCGCGTTCGCGCTCACGACGGCGCTCTTCCTCGCGTTTGCGGTTCTCGAGCTCCTTCTTCAAGCGTTCGATGGCTTCGTCGCGCTTTTCCTCGAGGCGGCCCAGGGCGTCTTCGATCTCCTCAATGGCTTCAGCGATCTTGCGACGCTCGTCTTTGTCCTTGGTGTTCTTGAGCTTCTCGCGGAGGGATTCCAGCTTGTCCTTGAAGCGCTCGCGCGCAGCCTTGAACTCCTCTTCAATCTTGCGCTTCATGTCCTCAGGAGAGGGCGGAGCTTTCTCGCCGCGGGGCTTGGGCTGGTCGGGGCGGCCCTCGCCGCGGGGCATGGGCTGGTCAGGGCGGCCCTGACCGCGGGGCATGGGCCGCTCGATGGGCTGCCAATGAGGCGATTCCTTGCCGTCGCGGAGCATGAAACTGTCGCCCGTGGCCGTGTTGAGCAAAATGGTCCCCGACTTGCTGTCCACGATGGTCCAGGCTCCGACGCGAGGGCCCTGCCCGGGCATGGGTCCGTCCATCTCACGCCCCGGCATTTCCGGCCCGCGCGGGCCCTGGGGGCCGCGGGGAGGGACCTGCTCAGGGCCGCGCCCCGGCCGCTCCTGCGCTCCGCTCTCTACGGCGGCAAAGGCACCAGCCAATCCCAACATCAAGGTTGCCGCCAGAGCGGCCGTCAGCCTGACCATGTTGATGCTCCTGAATTGTCGATACTGTTAAAACGTTCCAAGGCCCTTCATCGTAACGCGGAATCCGTGATATCCCTGCCCGGTTTGTGAATATAAGGGGGGCACATTGCGGACCTCGCAGGACTGAAATGACCCATTCCAGTGTCGCCTGGCAATACCACACGCAGACCAAGTACGCCCCCGAGACGCTGGGCCAGGGACAGGATATCGACTGGGACCACCCGCCCGCGCAGTTCAAGCACTATCCCGGCGCACCCCAGATTCCACTGCTGCCCTACCACCCGCTGGACAAGCTGCGCAGCGAAGAAGACTCCGCCCACCGGCTCAACGACCCCGACTCGCCGCTCGCACTGCCGCGGCTTTCGCGCCTGCTCTACTTCACCAACGGCATCACGGCCATCGCCCGCAGCGCGGAAGGGGAGCACTTCTTCCGCGCGGCCCCCAGCGCCGGCGCTCTTTACCCGACGGAGCTTTACCTCCTGGTGCGCCGGCACCTCGACCTCGCCGACGGCGTCTACAACTACAACGTCCGCAACCATGCCCTCGTCGAGGTCTACCCCAAGGGCCTTGGGCCCTCCGGCGACGAACTTTTCCAGCGCCTGAGCGCGGCCTGCCTCAATCATCGCGCCGTGCGCGACGCCGACGCCGCCCTCGTGGCCACCGCCGTCTACTGGCGCAGCGCCTGGCGCTATGGGCCGCGCGCCTTCAGGCGCTGCATGCTGGACACCGGCCATGTGCTGGGCAACCTCGACCTCGCCGTGCCGCGCCAGGGGCTGTGCACCTTTGCCGTGGGCGGTTGCGTGGATGACGAGGTGGCGGACCTGCTGGCCATCCCGCACGGGCAGGAGGGCGTCGTCGGCGTGTTTCCCCTGCACTCCCACGACGCCTTTGAGCGGGTGCGCCGCGGCACCGCCGCCCTGGCCTCCAGCCCCCTGAAACTGGAGGACGCCCGGGGCGAAGACCCCCTGCGGCGCCTGCACGAAGCCACCTGCATCCGGCGCGAGGACCTGGCGGCCATTCGCGCCGCGGCAGGCGTGGATGCCGGCGCGGACTACAAAATCAGCCAGAAGCACGAGTTCGCCGCGGGCGTCAAGCTCACTCCCAGCGGAGCGGACCTGGCGGCGGACCTCGAGCACACGATCCTGCGTCGGCGCAGCACGCGGCAGCTTTCGGGCGAGGATCTGAGCCTGCGCGAGCTCTCCGACGTGATGGCCTTTGCCTACCGCCCGGACCTGGTCTCGCCGGAGGATGCCCTGCCGCGCTACTTTGACTCCGGCATGCTGGAGACGTTTGTGGTGGTCCACGACGTTCAGGGTATGGAGCCGGGCGTCTATTACCTGGCGCCGCGGCAGCTCGAGCTGCGGCTGGTCAAACGCGGCGTGTTCCGGGGCGAGACACACCACATCGCCCTGGGGCAGGACCTGGCGCGGGACGCCGCCTGCGTCATGTTCCATACGGCGGACCTGACCTCGGCCCTTGAGCGCTACGGCAACCGCGCCTACCGCTACCTGCACCTGGACGCCGGGCACATCGGCGAGCGCGTGAACCTGGCGGCCATTCGCCTGGGTCTGGGCGTCTCCGGCATCGGCGGCTTCTTTGACGACGCCGTCAACCAGCTGCTGGATGTGCCCCAGCGTGAGCTTTGCGTTTACATCACCTGCCTCGGCCGAGCGGGTTGAACCAAGGGAGCTGAACCATGATTGCCTCTGCCAAAGCGACCCGCTCGCGCGTCGTCACGTCACGGCGGCTGGATGAAAAGCGCCATGAATCGCTGCTGGCCTGCGGCATGAAGCTGGTGTTTCTGCCTCGCCGCGGCTTTGACAAGAAGCTGGCCTTCGTGGTCAGCGATTACGGCTCGTTGGACCGCGAGTGGAAGAACCACGGTCGCCGCGTCGTCGTTCCGGACGGCATCGCCCACTTCCTCGAACACCAGCTGTTCAAGAAGCAGCGCGGCGACATGACCGACGAGTTTTCTAGGCGCGGGGCCTACACCAACGCCCACACCAGCCACACCATGACCGCGTTCTACTTTGAGTGCGTCGAGCGCTTCGAGGAGAACCTGGCTACGCTGCTGGAGATGACCCTGACTTCGTGGTTTGACGCCAAACTGGTGAACACCGAACGGGACATCATCATCCAGGAGATCAACCAGTATCGGGACAACCCCAACTGGGTCGGCTATCAGCAGCTTCTGGAGACGCTCTACCTCAAGTATCCCCTGCGCGTGGACATTGCCGGAACAGCCCAGACGGTGGCGGCCATCACGCCCGAGCTGCTCGAGCTCTGCCACCGCACCTTCTATCACCCCGGCAACCTGACGCTGATCGTAAGCGGAGACTTCGAGCCCCGCTCCCTGCGCCGGCTGGCTGATGAACTGGCCTCGCGCGTTGCGCCCTCCACCCCCGCACCCAGGCTCGAACGCATCCGGCCCGCCGAACCCGAGGACACCTCGGGCCGTGCCGAGCGTCGCATGACCCTGGCGCGGCCGCGCCTGCTGCTTGGCTTCAAGGACCTTGAACCGCGGCGCGGCAAGGGCCTGCTGCACGCCGAACTGGCCACGGCCCTGGCGCTGGACTGCCTGTTTTCGCGGGAAAGCGAAGCCTATGAGCGGATGTACGGCCAGGGCCTCATTGGCGGCGACTTCACGGCCGCTTTTCAGGCTGAAGCCGGTTTTGGCTACGCGATTTTGGGCGGCGAAACCAGAGACCCGGCGGCCCTGGAAGAGAGCCTGTGGCAGACTCTGGATCAGGCCAAGTCGCGCGGGCTGGATGGCGCGGTGCTTGAGCGCAAGAAGCGCAAGTTCCTCGGCCGCTACCTGCGCAACTTCAACGATCCCGAGAGCACGGCTTACAGCTTTCTGAGCGCCCTGGGCCAGAAGAGCGACCTGTTTGACTTCCCGGCCGTACTGGAGAAGGTGACGCTTGCGGACGTGCATGAGCGGGTGCGCAGCTTGTTTGAGCGCAGACGCAGCGCCGCAAGCCTGCTGTTGCCGATGGGCTAGCGTGCCGGGAGCCGGCTGGTAGGGTTTGCCTGCATGGGGTCCATGATTTCTTCAGTCGCCGGCGGCATCGGGCTTTTCCTGCTCGGCATGATTCTGATGACGGACGGCCTGAAGGCCCTGGCCGGAGACTCGCTGCGCCGCCTGCTGGCCCGCTTTGCCGGCGGCCCCGTCTCGGCCATGTTGTCCGGCGCCGGTGCTACCGCCCTGGTTCAGAGTTCCCATGCCACCACCCTGGCCACGATTGGCTTCGTCAGTGCCGGCCTGCTCTCGTTCCAGCAGGCGCTTGGGGTCATCCTCGGCGCCAATCTGGGCACAACCAGTACGGGCTGGCTGGTGAGCCTGCTGGGCCTGAAACTGTCCATCGGCAAGCTGGCAATGCCCCTGATCTGCCTCGGCGCGCTGGCGCGGCTGGTGGCGCGGGGCAAGGTGGCCCAGGCCGGACTGGCCCTGTGCGGCTTTGGCGTGATCTTCGTGGGCCTTGATCTTCTGCAAGGGGGCATGGGACAGGTAGCGACGCGCTTTGACCCCACCCGCCTGCCGGACGACTCCGTGAGCGGCCGGCTGCTGCTGGTGCTGATCGGGCTGGGCATGACGGTCATTGTGCAATCATCCAGCGCCGCCGTGGCGGCCACACTGACAGCCTTGAGCAGCGGGGCCATCAATCTCGACCAGGCCGCTGCCATGGTGATAGGCCAGAACGTCGGCACCTCCCTCACCGCGGCCGTGGCGGCCATCGGCGCTTCGGTGCCCGCGAAGAGAACGGCGCTGGCTCATATCCTCTTCAATGTGCTTACGGGTGTCGTGGCGTTCATGGTGCTGCCATTGCTGGCCCATGGTGTGGAGGCCGCCGCTCACGGGTTTGGCACCAAGGACGACGCCATTGCGCTGGCCGCCTTTCACAGCGCCTTCAATGTGCTGGGGATTGCCATCTTCCTGCCCATGACCGGCCCCTTTGCGCGGCTCATCGAGCGCCTCATCCGCGAGAAGCAGGGCCAACTGGCGCGCCACCTGGACAGCTCGGTGGCAGACCTGCCCGGAGTCTCCGTCGAAGCGGCGCGGCGCGCGCTTCTCGAGATTTCCGGCCAGGCCGTGGCGAGGATTCGGCAGGCGCTCGTGGGCGCCTGCAAGTTTGACGCCCTGGGCGTAGACATGACCGAGTGGACCGACGCGCTGACACGAACCCGGGCCTTCATCGCCCGCGTCGGACGCCTTGAGAACTCCCACGAACAATACCGGCAGCACGTCAGTAACCTGCACGCCACGGACCACCTCGACCGCCTGCTGGCCGTGCTGAGGGAGCCCGCGGCGCTCAAGGCCCTGTCCGGCGATGAACGCCTGGCACCTTTCCTCAAACTGGCCCAGGAAGCCGCCACCCAGGCGGCCTGGATGAGCGACGTGGCGCGCAAAGCGGATGCAGCCCCGCTGGCCGCTGCCTCCCGCGTGCTCGCCGATCTGCGCCGGGCCGAGCGGCCCCGCATCATGGAGCAGACGGCCTCCGGGGAATGCGCCTCGGAACACGCCCTGGAACTGCTCGAAGGCATGCACTGGCTGGACCGCCTCACCTACCACATCTGGCGCATCGGCCACCATCTTTCCGGCGCGGCCCTCGCCGTCGAGCCCGAACATGTGGCCGATGCCTCCCCCGGGGCCTGACGTTTTCTCCAAACTTTGCCGGCCCCATCGTCCGATAAAACCTCAGCACCGCCCTGAAAGCGCGCGCCGCGCTTTCGTCCCAAGCGGAACGACCATGCCCGCACGCACCCTGCCCCGCTTTGTCCTCTTCTCGCTGGCCCTGGCGCTGGCGCTCTCTTTCCGCGCGCCCGCCTCAGCCGAGCCCCTGGCTGGCCTGCCCCAGAATACCCTGGCCGCCATCAAGGCCCGTCTGGCCAAGGCCCAGGGAAGCCGCGGCGACATGGCTTGCGTCATAATTGACCTCGACAGCGGCAAGTCATTGCTGGACGAAAGCGGAGCCAGCCTTCTGGCCCCCGCCAGCAACATGAAGGTCCTGACCAGCGCGGCGGCGCTCGCCACCCTGGGCAGTGACTTCGAGTTCGTCACGCGGGTCATGGCCCAGGGCTCCGTGCAGGGGGGCGTGCTGCAGGGAGACCTCTGCATCGTGGGCGGCGGCGACCCCAATCTGTCGGGGCGCTTCTACGGCGACGACCCCCTCGCGCTCTTCCGTGACTGGGGCAATCGTCTGAAGGCCCTGGGCATCACGCAGGTCAGCGGCAACCTGCTCTACGACAGCACCCTGTTCGGCGGCGAGTCCTTCAACCCCCACTGGCCCCAGGACGACCAGTTCAATCGCTGGTACTGCGCCGAAGTCAGCGCGCTGGCTTTCAACGACAACTGCATCAACGTCAAGGTCACCCCCGGCGAAGTGGGCCAGCCCGCCCGCATCGAGCTTGTGCCCGCCACGGCCTATTGCAGCGTGGTCAATGAAACGCGCACGACCGCGGGCAAGGGCGCGGCCCTCATTGACCTGCGCCGCGAGAAGGGCGCCAACGTCATCCGCGTCAAGGGCAACGTGCCCGCCCACGGCCAGGGCGGCTTCGTGGGAGAGATTACCGTGGCCGACCCCGCAGCGTTTGCCGCCACCGTGTTCCGCGAAACCCTTGAAGCCTGCGGCGTGCGCGTCACGGGCCAATCCCGCGCCCACACCCTGGGCGCCGACGAACTGCCGCGCTTCCGCACTCTCATTGAGCACCGCGCCAGGCTGGTCGAGGCCCTCAAGCCCGTAAACACGAACAGCCAGAATCTCCACGCCGAAATGCTCCTGCGTCAGCTGGGCCTTGCCTATGCCGGCAAGGGCACGTTCAAAACCGGGGCCGCCGCCCTTCAGGACTGGCTGGCTAAAAACCAGCTCTGGGACAACGGCATGGTCCTCGCCGACGGATCGGGCCTCGCCTCGGCCAACCGCGTAACCGCCCGCAGCCTGGCAAAGACGCTGGCGCTCATGGCGCGACGCAACGACGCAGAGCTATTCGTGGCCAGCATGGCCGTCGGCGGTGAAAGCGGAACCCTCAAGAAGCGCATGTACGACAAGCGCCTCAAGGGGCGGGTCTATGCCAAGACGGGCTACATCAACGGCGTGCGCGCGCTGAGCGGCTACCTGCACGGCACGCGCCACCGAGTGGCCTTCTCCATCCTTATGAACGGATGTGCCGAGGGCACGGGAGCCCAAGATGATATCCTTGCCTTGCTGGCTGAGGCACTCGATTGATGCAGGCACTGGGACGGATCATCGCTTCCGGGCGGCCGAAGTTCTCGGCCGCCCTTCTTTTGTGCGCCTTCATGCTGGGCGCCATGCTGCTTTTCGACGCCACCCGCCCCGGCGCGGCTGTTCCGGGCGCCCCGCGCATCCCCCACTTTGACAAAGTGGCCCACTTCGCCGCCCACTTCCTTCTGGCCTCGCTGCTTTGCTGGGCCCTGCTGCTGGCCCGCCCCGCAAGTATTGCCATGCCCAAAGCGGCCTGGCTGGCCGCCCTGGCGACCCTGGTCATCGACTTGCTGCTCGGCGCCGGCGTCGAATGGACCCAGGCCACGCTGGGCCAGACTCACGGACGCAGGGCCGAGGCCGGCGACCTCGCGGCCAACGCCCTGGGGGCTCTGGCCGCCTGCGCCGCTTTCCTTTGTATGGCAAGAAGCGCCTTTGCTGCCTACATTAAGCATCACGAGGGGCCCCCTGGAACGTAACAGTGGGTGAACGGGCAACACCCACGGAGCAGCCCATGAAGCGTTTCCTGCTTTTCTCCCTGGCTGCGCTGGCCGCGCTCTCCCTCTCCCGCGCCGGCGAGGCCCAGCGCGGCTTTGGCGGCTATGAACTGCCGCCGTCGGATCCCAGCGCCTTCAAGGTCATCACGCCCCCCTACCTTGATGAAGCGGTGCGCAAGCTGAACCGGCTTCAGAACGACCTCGCGCAGGAGCTGCCGCCCAAAGAGCGCCGCGCCCGCACGGAGTCCTTCCTCCAGATCTGCCAGGAAGAACTCGACCGCCCGGTGAACGCCGTCGGCGTCGTGGCCATGCTCGACGGCGGCGAGCCGCGCGACGTCAGCCGCTGGTTGGGCGCCTACAACGCCATCGAGTCGCGCATCCGCTCCCTGGGCAAGGACGGCCTTGCCATCTACGAAGAGCTTTATGGCCGCCGCGCCGAGAACAACCTCAATAACGCCGTGGCCGCGGGCGACCTCGAGCGCATGCTCGACGTCAACCGCCGCTTCGGCTTGACCCAGGCCGGCATCCGCGCCGCCGTGCTGCTGGCCCAGCTCAACTGGGAGGAAGGCCGCCTCAGCCCCGCGGCCCGCGCCCTGGAGCGGGCCCTGGAAGTGCGCGAACTGCTCACACCCCAGGCCGAGTCCCGCCTCAGCGTCTGGCTGGCCCGCTGCTATCAGGGCCTGGGCGAGCGGGCCAACCTCGCCCAGCTCATCCAGTTCGCCAGGCCGCTCAAGGACACCGCCGTCGACGTCGGGCCCTCCAGCATGAAGCTGGGCGAGGCCCTGGCGGCCGACCTCACCCGCACGCGCGACGGCACCAACGACACCCTGGAGTCCATCTCCGTTCACTGGCCCGGCGGCAACTACGCCAACACCGGCATCAGCGAGGCGCCAACGCCCTATGAGAACGTGGCCTGGTCCCAGACGCTGCCCCGCCTCGAAGCCGACCCCTTCAACAACCGCTACATGCAGTACCCCCAGCCCATCGCCCCGGCCCAACTGCCCGTCACCGACGGCAGCCTGCTGTTCGTCAACAACGGCGACTCCCTTGTCGCCTACGACATCTTCACAGGCGGAAGGCAGGGCCTGCCCGCCTGGCGCTGCAAACCCTTCCCCAATGAGCGCGGGAACTCCTGGCGCACCATCGAGCCTGACCCCTCGCTGACATTGCCTGTAAGCCTCTGGCGCGGCATGGCCTTTGCGCCCCTGGAAAATCCCCTGCGCGAGCCCATTCACCGGCGCTTTGCCGACAATCGTTTCGGGCTTTACGCGCACTACCCCCAGGCCCGGCGCGCGCTGTGTGCCGTGGACAGTGAAACGGGGCGGCTGCTGTGGCGGCTTGGGGGTCTCTATGAAGGCAGCGAGCTGGACCAGACCAGTTTTGGCCCCGCCGTCGTGCATGAAGGCGTCCTGTACGCGGTGGGCACCACGGTGCCCGGCATCGCTGATGTTTTCCTTTACGCGCTCAAGCCCTCCGACGGCAGTGTGCTGTGGACGCTGCGGTTATGCTACGGACAGCAGGAAGTGACCATGTTCGGGCGGCCCGCCCGCTGGCCTTTCACCAGCCTGCCGGCCATCGCGGGCGGCGAACTCTTCCTGTGCACCAACCTGGGCGGAGTGGTCGCCGTCAACCTTGAGCGGCGCAACCTGGCCTGGATTGCGCGCTACGAGTACATGTGCCGCCCGATGACCAGCTACATCTTCACGTACTACCGGCCCGCCACCTGGTACAACTCGCCCACGCTCTACGCTGAAGCCGGCGGCGAGGCCTACGTCATCTGCGCCCCCACGGACAGCCAGCAGCTCGTGGCCTTCAACGCCCGCACCGGCGAGCTGGCCTGGCAGCTCGAACGCGCCCAGCGCCAGGACAACGACTATGAGGAAGCCCGCTCGCCCCTGCGCGGAGCCCGTGCCCTCATTGGCGTGCGCGGAGGCATCGTGCTCGTCGGCGGTGAGAGCGTGCTCTACGGCATTGACCTGGCCAGCGGCAAGCTGCTGCGCTCCCTGGCCGTGATTGACCGCAACTCCCGCAACATCCTCCAGGGGCGACCCTCCCTGGCCGGCAACAAGCTCTACTGGCCGGGCGCCACCGGCATCGCGGAAATCGACCTCGACACCTGGCGCGTCGGCCGCACCGTCTCCAACCCCGCCCAGCGCATCCCCGGCCTTTCCGTGTTCGTGCAGCAGGGCCTCATGTTCACCATCGCCGGCAATGACTACACCGCCGGAAACGTGCAGGTGGCGGCGCGTTTTGACGCCAACTTGCTGCTCAATGAAGCCCGCCTGCGCGTTGCCAGCTTCCCCAAGGATGCCGACGCCGCCCTGCGTTACGGCATGCTGGTGCTGCGCGGCGGCGACAAGGCCGAGGCGCAGCGCTGGCTGCTGCGCGCGCTCGAGCTGGCCGAGGCGCCGCCGGTCAACTCCCGCGTCGTCACCATGGCAGGCCGCCTGCTCGTCGGCGTTTCACTGGAGGCCGCCGACCTCCAGATCCGCCAGGGCCGCTTCCTGGAGGCTCTCGCACTCATTGAAAGCGCCCGCCGCCACGCGCGGCAGCCCGGCCAGTTCACCGAGTGTTTCGTGCGCCAGGAACTCTGCCTCGTCAAGCGCAACGACTTCACGGCACTCAGGGCCCTGTACGAAAGCATGATCCAGTCCGACCCCGACTTCGGCGTCGGCTCCGACCCTGAAATCCCCGTCCGCTACTACGCCTCCATCATGCTCGCGCGCCTGCTCAGCGCCTCTGCCGGCCGCGAGCTTGACGTCATCTCCCTCTACGAGTCCCTGCTCGCCGCGCCTGACAACCTCACCTTCGAGCGCCTGCCCCTGCGCCAGCTTGCCGTCAATGCCCTGGCCGCGCTGCTCGAGGCCCGCGGCCGCGGCCACTACGCCGAGCGCGAGGCTGAGGCTGCGGCCCTGCTCAAGCAGGGCGACCGCGCCAGCCTGCAGCGCGCCCTGCGCCAGTATCCCCTGGCCCTGGCCTCCGATGACGCGGCGTTGCAGCTCGCCCTGGCTGACTTTGCGGCCGGGGCTTACCTGCCTGCCGCGGCCTTCATCAACGGCCTGTTCGATGAACTCGCCCAGCGGCCGCGGCGGGGAGAACTGCTCGCCCTGCTGGCCCTGTGCCAGTATCGCGGCGGAGAAGCCCTGCGCGCGAGGCTGACCGCCATGCGCGCCCTGCGCGAGTTCCCCGAGGGCAGCCTGTCCCTTGAGGGCCGGCGCGCCAGCTTCAAGGAGTGGCTCGAACCCCTGCTCAAGGTCGCCCCTTCGCCCGAGGACGTCGCTTTGCCGCCGCGCATGGCCTCGCCCCTGACCGAACTCTGGAGCGAGAGCTGGAAGGCCGGCACCCCTTTCATCACCATCCCGGCCCAGCCGGCGCCGGGGCCAAGCCCCCTGCTTTACATGGCCCGCATGTCCGGCGAACTGCCCCTCATGGGCGTCAACCCCAAGGACGGCTCGCTTGCCTTCACCGGCGGACAAAACGGCCTGCTGGGCCTCAACCAGTGCATCCGCACCAAAGACGGCGTCCTCCTCGTCTTCACCCGCGGCTTCGTCTTCGTCACGGACCGCGGCGAAACCCGCTGGACAGCCCGCCTGGCCGCCTCCCCCGACGACGTCGATGTGCGCGATGGCATGATCCTCTACTCCAGCGTCGGCACACGCTCGGCTTCCCGCCAGATGCGCATCGCCGCCCTCGACGCCGTCAGCGGCGCCCAGACCTGGGAAACCACCCTCGACGCCCAGGACGTGCTCTGGCTGCGCCAGACGCCCCTGGGCGTGGTCGCGCTGCTCGCCGGCAGCGAAGACCAGTTGCTCCTCCTCGACATCGAAAGCGGCCGCGAAATCCGCCGCGCCAAGTTGCCCAACGCCTCGGCTCGCAACAGCCGCGCACGCCCCTTCATGCTCAACGACCAGCTCTGCATCACCGACGAGCGCGGCATGGTGCGCCTGTTCGCGCTGGAGGATTTCTCGGTCAAGGCGCAGGTCGCCTCGAACCTGGTCCGCCCCTCCATGTGCCTGCCCTTCAAGGGCCAGGTGCTGGTGGTGGGCTACCCCGGCGCGGCCCTCGTTGATGTGGCCGCGGGCAAGACGGTGTGGCGCGCGACCTTCGACCGCGAGGACATCCACGACCGCGCCCTCATGGGCGACGTGCTGGCGCTCGCCCTTTCCCGAGACTACGAGACGGCCCGCGTCGTCGGCCTCTCCATGGCCGACGGCAAGCAGGTCTTCAGCGAGGTTATCGAGACAGCCGAGAAGGAAGAACGCCTCAAGCTCAAGGCCGCCGTCGCCCTCCAGGACGGCGCGGCCTTCGGCTTTGCCGTCACCGACATCAGCATGGGCATGCCCTTGCTCAAGGGCTTTCGGCTCGTCGTCCTCGACAAAACCGGGCGCCGCCGCCTTGACTGGTCCAAGCCCGCGGCCGGCAGCGTTGAATACATGCAGCTCTCCGCGGTCGACGGCTACATCGTCGTCGCCGCCGACCAGACGACCCACTGTTTCGGAGCCAAAGAGTGAGCGACACGCTCGAGTTCGGTAAGTCCGTCCTGCGCCAGGAGGCCAGGGCCGTGGCCGCGCTGGCCGACATCCTTGACCCCCGCTTTGACCAGGCCGTGCAGGCCATGCTCGCCTGCCAGGGCCACGTCGTCATCACCGGCATCGGCAAGCCCTGGCTCATCGGCCAGAAAATCTCCGCCACGCTGGCCAGCACCGGCACCCGCAGCTTCCCCCTCCACCCCTCCGAGGCCGTCCACGGCGACGTCGGACGCCTTCACCCCGGCGACGTCGTCATCGCCATGAGCAACAGCGGCGAAAGCGAGGAGGTCGTGCGCCTCCTGCCCGTCATCAAGCGCGTCGGGTGCAGGCTCATCGGCATCACCGCCAGGCCCCAGTCCGCCCTGGCGCGGCACAGCGATATCCTGCTCGAGATGGGAAAGTTCGAGGAAGCCTGCCCCATCGGCATGGCGCCCAGCGTTTCCACCACCGTCATGCTCGCCCTGGGAGACGCCCTGGCTCTGGCCGTGATGAAGGCCCGCAACTTCGGCCGCGAGGATTACGCGCGCTTTCACCCCGGCGGCGCCTTGGGGCGCTCGCTCATGAAGGTCAGCGAGATCATGCGGCCCCTGGCCCAGACCGCCACCGTGGGCAGCGGCGCCACCGTCAAGGACGCGCTCAGCTCCATCACGCGCCAGAAGACCGGGGCCGTGTTCATCGTCGAGAACGGCCGCCTGCTGGGCGTGTTCACAGACGGCGACCTGCGCCGCCACATCGAGGATGACGGACTGCTGCAACACAAGGTCGCCGAGATCATGACCCGCCCCGGCAAGCGCGTCGAAGTCGAGCGCCTCGCCGGCGAGGCCGTCAAGTTGATGCAGGATTACCGCATCGGCGAGCTGCCCGTGGTCAATGCCGCGGGCGAACTCGTGGGCCACGTCGCGCTCAAAGACCTCGTTTCCATGCACTTCATGTAGCTAGGCCGCGTGCAGGCCCAGGGCCGTGAATATCTTGACGCGCATCTCCGGGGGATGGCGCTCGACGAAGGCCTGGAGCCTGTCAGCGTCGCGCAACACCGAGATCTGCGCCAGTTCGCGCAGGGCTTCAGGCTTGAGCGTGGCCGCCAGTTCCCGGCCCGCCGTCTCCATGGCTTCGATGTTTTCCGGCAGCATGAACTCAACCTTCGCGCCGCACGTCAGGCGCTCAAGCAGCACGCACAGTTCGCGCTCGTTGCGCGGCGGCGTCATCTCAATGGCCTCGCGCACCTCCCTCTCGCAGCGCTCTTGCAGCCGGGCCGCTTCCTGCGAGTAGCGCACCATGTCACGCATGTGCAGGCGCCCCTCGCTCACGGTGTAAATCGGGCGCTCGCCCTTGGCGCGCATGGCCATGGGCTCTTCCTCCAGACGGCGGTTGTCGGCCTCACGGCACTTCTGCGCGCCCTCAACGCAGATTTCAGCCAGGCGCGCGGCTTTGACCAGTTGGGTGCCGCCGCGCGCTTCAAAGAGGCGCGCCACGGCCTGCTTGACGAGTTCGTCGCGGGCGGAGACGGGGCCGGGATCGGGGGCCGGGGCGGGAGCGGGGGCGGGTTTTTCGCTTGGGGCGGTGCGAAATTGCTTGTTGCTCATGGCAGACTCCAGAAGGGCAGGCGGGCGAAGTGCCCCCTCACCCCTTGGAACAGGGGGACACAGCCAGGCGCGGCAATCCGGATTATTTTTTTGCGTGGGTGCAAAGTGCTGGCGCTGCGAATCTTGTGCGCACACATAACGGAGTTATTTATTTTACAGGGGTGTAACAACCCCGGGCGCAACAGCCCAGTGTGTCAACACGGGGTGCATTTGTCGTTGCGGGGTGCAACAGCCCCGCCAGTAATGGCGGGGTGCCGTCGCCGTTGCCGAACCAAACACCACCCCGCCTTTACAGGCGGGGCTGTTGGGCTTCCGGCAGGTCGGGGCCTTGGCCGTGTTTGGTGTACTTGATGGCTTTGGCTACGGATGCTTCGCCGTAGAGGCGCGACACGCTTCCGCTTCGGGTCCATACGCTTTGCTTCGCCGCTATCAATCCTGCTTCGCGCAGCTTGCGCGTGGCCCTGGCCTTGAGATCGTGGAGCATGTCCTGGCCTTTGGCGTGCGGCGCCACCACGATGTGCACGTGGTTGGTTCGAACGTTCAACGCCAGCGCCGGCCACCCTCTAAACGCGCAACATTCCTCTATGGCAAGCCGCACCACCTTGCGCATGGCGGCGTCGAGGATGAACGCGTCGCTTTTCATGCGCCTGCGATGAAGATCTTCGAGGCGGGGGTCGGGTGCGACGTAATGCGATTTGAGGGTATCGCCCTTGCGGTTGTAGGCGCCGCGCTCGTCGCCGTGGAGCCAGGTGCCGTAGGTCGTCCAGGTCAGCATCAGGCCGCACAGTTCGCGCATAGGCGCAATATACATCGACTAACAGCCCCGCGTGTAAACACGGGGTGCCGTAACAGCCCCGTGTGTAAACACGGGGAGCATTTCAACCCGGACAAAGGCAACTGCACCCCGCCTTTACAGGCGGGGCTGTTGGGCTTGCGACTTCACCGCGGGACCATGCGGCGGTGTTCGAGTTCTTCGCGCAGGCGCTTGATTCGGATGTTGTAGATCAACACCGCCGCGCCCAGGCCGAGGAAAGGCAGCACGAGGGCGCCAAACCCCATCGCCCAGTTCAGGAGTTGCGTGCGAAGTTCCGGGGGCAGCGGTTTCTGTTGCGGCAGCGACTGCAGGAACTCCTGCATGAAGTAAATGTAAACCAGAGGCGCCACAAGGCCCCCCGCCGTCACGAAACGCAGGATCCTGCCCGTGCGCGACAGGGCCGCCAAGCGCGTTTCCAGCCGCTCCAGCTCGCCCGTGGTGCCAAAGGGCTGCAGCGGCGCCGGCGAGGGCTCTGCCGGGGTGCCAAAGGGCTGCAGCGTCGCCGGCGAGGGCTCGGCCGTGGGCGTGAGAAGCTGCGCTTTGATCTGTTTGCAGCGCTCCTCCAGCCGGTGCAACTTGAACGAAGGAACCATCATCGCGGCGAACACAGGAACGACCAGTAGCGCCGGCCAGACCATTTCAGCGGAGAACCCGCCCGCGCGCTTGTAAAGCAAGACCAGCCAAAGGAACAGGCACACCAACACAGCCGCCAGCGCGAAGATCGCGCAGTTCAAAAGAACGCGGCGAGGCTTGGCCGCGTCCAATTCGGCAAGCAGGGCATCACGATTGAGGAGCGCATCAGAGTTCACGAGCGCAGGATAGCACGGCACTGAGCGCGCTTGGCGCGAAGTTCGAGGCGGTTTTCGAGCCAGAGAAGAACCAGCCAGAGTGGAATCGAGGCAAGCATACCCGCGAACCACCAGGTGCTCGCTGCTTCAGCCTCAGCCGAGGCGGGCCTTTCAGAATCGGGCATGAGGAAAATCAGCGCCAGCAGCCCCAGGCATTGCGCTGCCATCAAGCCCCACAAAGCTGCTCTGACGAGCCAAAGCTTCAAAGGCCCCTCCATTGCGCCAACAAGGAAATCTCGCGGCTTGGTGTCCATGCAGGATGGAACGAGCGGGCGAAACAGTCCGTTAGCTCGGTCGTTCGCTCAGGCCCAATGGGGCTGAACAGGGAATAGAGAAGCCCCCGACCTGGCTACACCCAACATGCTCATTATTCATTTTCTCGCCATCTTCCGCCCGAATCTATGAATTTGTTCTTTGCGGCAATCAATTCAATCTCGTTCTCGATCGACTTCACGATGGAGTCCATAATCGGTGCCTTATAAACTCCCTCTCGCAGGGCCACAGACTCCAACTCGGCTTTCTCCACTTCACATAGCGCCTTCAAGAACAATCGTACCCTTTCAAAACGGCTACCGAAATCAGTGTGCGGAGCCAATTCAGCCAACCGGTTTACCGTGACCAAATCATCCATAGGTGTATCTACGAATACAAGATCGATATAGGCGAAGGAGTGCGCAAGATAGTTGAAATAGTACGCACCTGCAGCAGAAAGCCTCAGGGCTTCGGTGTTCTCCACCTCGAGAGCTCGCGGTGGCTCCGATTCCAACAGGCCCCGCGATAGCAGTTCAGTCGC
>JABARW010000035.1:24946-44715 GCA_019186845.1 Planctomycetota bacterium
GCGCGCAAGACGAAGTCATCAGCATTCCCGAAAGAAACGCGATACTCTTTCAGCAATTGCGGCGTCGCTATGAAACCCTCTCCGTGCGCTGAAGGCGCGCCCATTGCGTTAGCCATTCGCGCAAGAATTCGTAAAGTGGTTAAATTCGAAGCGGTTGTAGTCGGCGCCCTAGAGAACAGATTTACAACATGAGACCGATTTGCGCTATAATATCTGCGAGTCCCGAGTACGGCGGACTTCACAAATTCATGTAAAGGTACTGTGTACCCGCCGGACTTTTTAATAATGCGTTTGATCTTTTCTACGTCAGTATTGCCAGAGCTCATAAACTCCTTGAACCACCCTAGCGCCAATCGCATATCCCCGTTCGAAAGGCATGCCAAGTAACGCGCAATGTCGCCTTTCCTATGTACGGTCGACTGAATCAAACACTGGAGTACCTGCGCTATATCTGCGTTGCTGCCAGAGTCCATTCTCTTTCGCTTTGACTCGGCTAACGTCTTGAGCGCATATTCAAGTCTGGAACGAATCACAGACTTCAGGTCGGGCGAACCGATATGAAACCTGCGCTGACCGTAGGCGTCAAAGACGCCTCTCCTATACGCAGCAAAGAACTTCTCCTCGCGGAGCGCAATAATAGTCATCGCCCCGCAATTACGTGACAGTGCCTGTGAAAACAAGAACATCGTCTCTTGAAATTTCTCTCCCTGCTGATCCGTATTGTCTAACACAATGACAACCCGCAAACCGCGACTAGCCAGACTCGGCAAGACATGTTGCACTAGTTCCTCATCGTTGCCTGCTAGGGCTGCCACCAGCGCATTCGTCTCTATTTTCCATCGCTCGGACTTCGGGTCCACGCCATATAATTTAGTGTTGTACAATTCGGTCAGCTCTTGAGCAAATAGCTCCCGCAGCTTGCCGCCATCGGTCGGATACAAGGGCATATAGCTGGATAATAGTATCCGCCGAATTTGCTTGAACGTATAATCCTTGATTCGTTGGCTGAGACCTTCACCAGCAACACTGCCGATGGGAAGATAATCTATGTGCAACCATACACAGTATTTTTTCACAAAACTAGGCGCTACCTCTGTTACAAAGCGTCGCAAGAATGTGGTCTTACCGCTTCCAACACCTCCGGTCAAAATGTACGTACCCAAGTTGCGATCCTTGATGTCCTCCTCGACGTGCCGATCGAATGAGCTCCTATCTTGCATCCCGATTTCGATATTCGTAAACTTTGCGTCCTCCAAGTGTTTTGGAAGGGAGCCTCGCAACAATTTGTCGATCGCTAGATCGGTTTCGTCGGCGATTGCCGTCTTTACGTAGCAGTGCTTAATAATTTCTTCTTGAATACCTCGATTGAGTGGATCATCAATCAATAGTGGGCTGACTACGTCTGCAATATCATTCCAGAATGGGTTGCGAACGAGCTCCATATCGGGATTGTGTATTACGTCGAGAGCCCGACTGAGCCTTACTGTAACTGCCTCGACGGCTTCAAAAGCCTGTATTAGTGACCCTCCGCGGACAGAGTCGCGGGATAGTAGCCTCCAGAATTCCGCAAAATGCGATTCGATGTCGTCGAGTGAAAGAAACACTATCGCCTTTCCCTCTTCCCAATTCCGGCCACGGATGTGCGGACGAAAAATGATGTATTGATGTCCATTTGTTAGTACTGCGTACTCCGTGCCTAGGCTAAAGGCATAGCTGGCTGTCTGGATTAGGTGTTTTTTTACATTGGTGTTCTTTAAGAGGTGTGGGCCACTAACGTTGACGATTCGTGTTCCTAGAGGTGCTTGTAATTCAAAGCGTGGGGCATTGCGTTTTGCCTCTATGTGGAAATATGAAAAGTCTAGGCCCACAACGTAATCAACGAATCCCTTTGCGACTGGCTTTTCCCTCCGAATTTCGGGTTCCGCCCACCCCAGGATGTCACGAAACATCGGAGTAATCACTTTGGCTCGAGTGTCGCTCTCTGACCACTTATCTCCGCGCGGAAGCAACTGGCCTTTGGTCTTAAGTTCCTGAAAGCGTTTGAATGCTAGATCCACGGCGCTGATTCGGGTGGAGTCGTTGATACCGCTCATGTTTGCTCTCGCAACTGAAGGAGTGTGCACTGTGCATACTAATCGTTGGAAGATGAAGACGTTGAGAGGCTGTTCATAACTGTGATGTTGCCAAAGTCTGTGCAATCCAGCTGTGCTCAAGCAGCTTTAGCAGCGAGGTCGTATTCATCGCTGCCTAAGGATTCTGAATTCACGCGACGCTCCGCAACTTGGCTTTGATCTGGTCGTAGCTCAGCGCCGATTTCCGGTTGGCGCGATAATGTTGCAGGCGCCTTTGGATTTCAGTCCATTGCGAGTCGGTGAAGGGCTGGGCTTCGGCGTCGATGGATTCCCAGATGCGTTCGACGAGGTCGAGGCGTTCCTGCACGCTGAGTTTGCGTATGGTTTTCAGGTCGATGGCCATGGGTGGATTATAGCACGCGGTTCGACAGTAGGGGCGAGGCATGCCTCGCCCTAAAGCGGGCGACATTTATGTCGCCCCTACGAACTGCACAAGGCGAACCGCCACGGGCCGGGAGGCCCGCGCTACCACTTCACCAGCTTCTTGGCTGCCTCGATCACCCAGCTTGCCTGCGGCAGCACTGCGTTCTCCAGTGGCTTCGAGTACGGGCAGAAGCTGTCGAGCGCGGCTACGCGTTTTACGGGGGCGTCCAGCAGGTCGAAGGCTTCTTCCATGATGCGGGCGCTGATTTCGGCGCCAAATCCCATCGTCATTTGCTCTTCGTGGACGACCATGCAGCGGTTGGTCTTCTTCAGGCTCTTGAACACCAGGTCTTTGTCCCAGGGCAAAATCGTTCGCAGGTCAATGAGCTCGATTTCGATGCCGCGGCTTGAAAGCTCCATAGCCGCGTCGAGGCAGATGTTCACCGTGTTGCCCCAGGTGACAACGGTGACGGCGTTGCCCTCACGGACGACGCGGCCGATGCCAAAGGGCAGCACGTAGTCTTTGTCGGGCTCGGGGCTCTTGGCGCGTTCTTGCCTGTAGAGGTTCTTGCACTCCATGAAGAGCACGGGGTCCTGGCCTCTGATGGCGGCCTTCAGCAGGCCCTTGGCGTCGGCGGCGTTTGACGGCATGGCAATCATCATGCCGGGGCGCGTGGCAAAGGTGGCCTCGATGCACTGGCTGTGGTACATGGCGCCCTGGATGTAGCCGCCGACGGGCACGCGGATGACCATGGGCGCGGGCCAGTTGTTGTTGCTGCGGTAGCGGGCGGTGGCCACCTCGTTCACGATCTGCTCAAAGGCCGGGAAGATGTAATCGCCGAACTGGATCTCGACGACGGCCTTGCGGCCGGGCTTGTAGGAATAGCCAAGCGCCGTGCCGATGACCGTGGCCTCGGCCAGGGGGCTGTTGAACACGCGCTCAGTGCCGAACTTCGTGCTCAGGCCCGTGGTGGCGCCGAACACGCCGCCCTTGCCGTCCTGCACGTCCTGGCCCCAGCAGACCAGGTGCTCGTCGCGCTCGAATTCTTCGTGCAGCGCGCGGTTGATGGCGTCAATCATGACCACGGGCTCGCCCACGGAAGCCGGCTTGTATTCAACGCCGGGCCGGGGGCGCAGGGCGTTGTCTTCGCCCTCGTAGAGCACGTGGGTGGCGGCGGTCTGGGGCGCGGGGAAGGGCTTGGCCTCGGCGCGCTCGGCGGCGGCGTCAATTTCGTTCTTGACCTGGGCTTCAAGCGCGACGAGTTCGGCTTCGTCGGCGAGGCCGTTGTCGATGATCCAGGCGCGCAAGAGCGCGATGGGGTCGCGCTTGGATTCCTCGGCGATCTGGGCGTCGGTCATGTACTTCTTGCGGTTGTCGCTCGAAGAATGGCCCCACAGGCGCACGACCTTCGAGATGACAATGGCCGGCCCCTTGCCGCTGCGGGCGTATTCGTGGGCGGCCTTGAAGGCGTCGTAGCTCTCAAACAGGTCGCAGCCGTCGGGGTTGAAGCGGGCAAGGTTGCGGTAGCCGCTGACCCACTCCATGAGGGGCTGGGCGCGCTGCTGGCTCCAGTGGGTGCTGATGCCGTAGCCGTTATCCTCAATGTGAAAGACGACGGGCGTCTTGTGGATTGTGGCCCAGTTCAGGCCCTCGTGGAACTCGCCCTCGGCGCAGGTGGCATCCCCGGCGGAGACGTAAACCACCTCATCGGCCTTGTCGTGCTTGATGCCCGTGCCGCGCCCCGCGGCCTGGAGGAACTGGGTGCCGACGCAGCTGGACTTGCTGATGATGCGCAACGCCTTGTGGCCGAAGTGGCTGGGCATCTGGCGCGAGCCCGAGGCGGGGTCGCCTTCGCGGGCCATGAAGCCCGTGAAGATTTCTTCAGCCGTGACGCCAAGCCCCAGGGCGTAGGTGAGGTCGCGGTAGTGGCAGATGGACCAGTCCTGGCCGGGGCGGAAGACCATGGCGGCGGCGGCGAGGGCGGCTTCGTGGCCGGGGCCGGAGATCTGGAAGCTGCCGCCCTTGCTCTGGCGCAGGATGATGGAGCATTTGTCCTCAGTCTTGCGCGAGAGCACCATGATGCGGTAGGCGGCGAGAATCTGTTCGTTGGACAGGCCGGGCTTGGCCTTGGCGGCGGTCTTGGGCATGGAGCGGTTCCTGTGATAGCGGGCGACAGCGCTAGGCCCGCGATTGTGGCGGGCGGCGCTGCGGGAATCAAGGCGCGTTGCGGTGCTTGAGGTTGAAAGCGTCAGCGGCCGATGGCGTCATCGACGAGCACGATGACCTGGGCGCCGACGCGGCTGCCGAGCTGCATGTTGGTGGGCAGGCGATACTTCTCGCCTTTGGGGCCGACTTGAGGCGTGCGGACCTCGGCCTCGAGCGCGTAGAGGATGTAGCTGCCGATGACGAGGGTGTAGGCGACGCGGGCGATGTCGCGCTCGGGCTCTTCATCGACGCGCAGGAACTGCTGGATAAGGACGTCCTGCTGGTTGCGCTTCATGCCGATGCCCAGGGGGTCCTTCCTGTCGAACTTCTGGGCCAGCAGGTGTTCTTCAAGCTTGCGGCGGACGGCCTCGGCGGCGTCCGGGGCGGGAGCCTCGATCAGGTAGAAGTCGCAGACCTGGGGGAAGGTCTGGGCCATGACGGAGTCGTCGCCCTTTTCGCCGGGAACGCCCATGAGTTCATAGCCGGTGCTGGAAAAGCGCGCGCGCACGCAGGGCATGGGCGCCTTCTTCACGGCGCCTTCGCCCAGTTCTTTGTCCGTGTAGGCCAGGGCGCGCTCGGCGTCCCAGCCGCAATAGGCCAGGGAGTCGTTGATGCGGGCGACTTTGGGCAGCAGACGCGCCATGCGCCCGTGGGCTTCAGTGGGCGCGGCGGGAATGGGGAGGTCGTCGGCGGAGGGTTTTTGCTCGCCCTCCAGGGAGGCGCCGACCTGGCCGCTGTTGGCGCTGTTGCCGCCGCAGGCGGTGCAGTACAGCGTCAGGGCCAGGCTCAGGCCCAGCAGCGCGAGGCCGGCGGCCGGCCTTGAGGTGCCGGCGAATCCTGCAGCGGAGTGTCGCATAAGGGACTCCCGAGGCGGCCTACTCCCACTCGATGGTGGCGGGCGGCTTGCTGGAGATGTCGTACACCACGCGGTTGAAGCCCCGGACCTCGTTGATGATGCGGTTGCTCATGCGGCGCAGGAGGTCGTAGTCAAGCTTGGCCCAGTCCGCCGTCATGCCGTCCACGCTCTCCACGGCGCGGATGGCGCAAGTGTACTCATGGGTGCGTTCGTCGCCCATGACACCGATGCTCTTCACGGGCAGGAGCACGGCAAAGCCCTGCCAGATGCGGCGCGTCAGGCCCGCCTTTTCGATCTCTTCTTGAACGATGACATCGGCCTTGCGGAGAATGGAAAGCCGCTCCTCGGTGATTTCGCCCAGGCAGCGCACGGCCAGGCCGGGGCCGGGAAAAGGCTGGCGCCAGACCAGGGCGTCGGGCAGGCCCAGTTCCTTGCCGACTTCGCGGACTTCATCCTTGAACAGATAGCGCAGGGGCTCAACCAGCTCGAACTTGAGATCGTCGGGCAGGCCGCCGACGTTGTGGTGGCGCTTGATCTTGGCCGTAGGGCCGCCGTGGGCCGCCACGCTTTCAATGACGTCCGGGTAAAGGGTGCCCTGGGCGAGGAAGCGGGCGTCCTTCACGCCGCGCGCCTCGGCCTCAAACACGCGGATGAACTCCTCGCCGATGATTTTGCGCTTGTCGTCGGGGTCGGTTACGCCGGCGAGCTTCTTGAGGAAGCGCTGGCGCGCGTCGGCGACCACGAGCTTGACCTTGAAGTGGCCTTCAAAGGCGGCCCGCACGCCCTCCACCTCGCCGTGGCGCAACAGGCCGTTGTCGACCATGATGCAGGTGAGCTGGCCGGGAATCGCCCTGGCAATCAGCGCGGCAACCACGCTCGAATCCACGCCGCCCGAAAGCCCGCAGATGACGTGGCCCTGGCCCACCTGCCTGCGGATGCGCTCGCACTGTTCCTCGATGAAGCCGCTCATCTGCCAGTCACCGGCGCAGCGGCAGGTGTTGAAAAGGAAATTCTTGAGCAGGAGCAGGCCCGAGACGCTGTGCCGGACTTCGGGGTGAAACTGCACGCCAAAGAAAGGCAGGGTGCGGTGCCGGACGGCGGCGTACTCGCAGTTCTGGGTGCGGGCGAGGGTTTCGAACTTTTCGGGGGGCAGGGCGGTGACTTTGTCGCCGTGGCTCATCCAGGCGCGCAGGGCGTGGGGCTCGTCGGCGAGGCGGCGCGTGATGCCGGCGAGCAGGGCATCTTCGTGCAGGACCTCGAGATCGGCGTGGCCGAATTCGCGCTTGTCTCCGGGGATGACCTTGCCGCCCAGCACGCTGCAGCCCAACTGCATGCCGTAGCAGATGCCCAGCACGGGGATGCCGGAGGAAAACAGGGCTTCGTCGACCTTGGGGGAGTCAGCCCAGTAAACGCTGGCGGGGCCGCCGGAGATGATGACGCCCTTGAGGCCGTGGCGCTTGCGGATTTCGGCCAGGGTGGTCTTGTGCGACAGGATTTCGGAGTAGACGCCCAGTTCGCGCGTGCGCCGGGCGATGAGCTGCGTGTACTGCGAGCCCAGGTCAAGGATGACGACGTGTTCGTGGTCGGCCATAACCGCCCCCTCTAAAAATGCCGCGCGGCGGAGAGGAGGCTCCGCCGCAGAAGCGAAACAGTGTAGTGAACAGGTTCATTCGTGCAAGCCCCATGCCGCACACTGGGCAGGCGCCCCTGGCTTGCTAACCTGACCGCGCGGGCGGACCTGGTTCGCCCTGATCGAATCCGGGATACCGACGATGCGCGAAGACCTGACTCTGAAAGCCGCCCAGCTCCACGACCGCACCCAGAAGCTCACGGTGTCTCTTTGACCTCGCCAATCAGCGCAAGAAACTGACCGAGCTTGAAGCCCGCACAACCGCGCCCGATTTCTGGAGCGACGCCGAAGGCGCCCAGAAGCTCATGGGCGAAGTGAAGAAGCTGCGCGCCGTGGTGCTGCCCTTTGAAAAACTGCTCAAGCGCATCGACGACGCGCGAGCCCTGCTGGAGCTGGCCGAGGAGGCCGGCGACGAATCTTCGTTCGGTGACGCCGAGAAGGAGCTGCGCTCCATCGAGGCCGACTACGAGAAGCTCGAAGTTCAGTCCCTGCTCAATGAACCCGGCGACGACTCCAACTGCTTTCTCACGGTGCAGGCGGGAGCGGGCGGCAACGACGCCTGCGACTGGGCGGCCCAGTTATTTGAAATCTACGCCCGCTGGGCGCGGCGGCACGACTACGAAGTCGAAATCGTCGATTACCAGGACGCCGAAGTCATCGGCATCCGCAGCGCCACCATGCTGACCAAGGGGCCCTACGCCGCGGGTTACCTGCGCGGCGAGGTGGGCGTCCACCGGCTGGTGCGCGTGAGCCCGTTTGACACCCAGAGCCGCCGCCAGACCAGCTTTGCCAGCGTGGACGCCGTGCCCGAGAGCTTTCACGCCGACGTCGGCGACATCGAGATCAAGGACACCGACATTGAGCTGTCCTTCGCCCGTTCCGGCGGCAAGGGCGGGCAGAACGTCAACAAGGTGGAAAGCGCCGTGCGCATCGTGCACAAGCCCACGGGCATCGTGGTGCGCTGCTCCAGCGAGCGCTCCCAGCACCAGAACCGCGCCATTGGCATGGAGCTGCTCAAGTCCAAGATCTATCAGCTTGAGCGCGCCAAGAAAGATGCCGCGCTGTCCAAGCTCTATGGCGCCAAGGGCGAAGTGAGCTTCGGCTACCAGATCCGCAACTATGTCATGAACCCCTACACCATCGTGAAGGATGCACGCACAGAGCATGAGACAGGCGACATTCAGCGGGTCATGGCGGGCGAAATCGACGACTTCATCGAGTCCTATCTCAAATGGTTCCAGGGGCAGAAGACTGCCGCCGCCACCAAGACCGTCACGGCCTGACCATCACGTCCACGCAGCCGGCAGGCCGTTGAAATACGGCCGGCGGACACAAGCCCTGGATGGCTTGCGCATTTCAGGCGGCTGAAAAGCCGCCTGACATGGAAATCAAGCCGGATTCACTTTGGCCCGACCGGGTTGAAGAAATAGCCGGATGCCGCTTTATTCAACGACCTGCCGGACCGGGAAAACCGGACACCCCGGAATCTTTTTCTGTTTTTCCGGGCTTGCGGCCCGGTCCAAACGTTTAATGCGGCCATGGTGGTGCTGAACCTCATTGCGGCCCTGATGCTCGCCCTGGCTCCCGCGCTTGAGCCCTGCCGGCTCCATGCCGCCTTGAACCATTCGCATGAGTCCATCGACCTGGACCATATCCACGCCGATCACACCCACCCCGAAAACGCCGACCACGAATCGAACCATTGCCCGGAGCAGCCCCGCCATTGCAGCCATCTGATCGAGGCCCCCGGGCTTTTGGGGCTGGTCAGCATCACCACAGCGGTTGTATGGCCGCCGACCTTCCAGACGGAAGTCTTCTGCCCGCTTGCGCCCAGGCCATGGGTGCAGCGCCTGCAATGGAGGCACCCGCCGCCTGCCGGGGTCCTGCTCGTGGGCACCTCCAACCTCCGTATCTAGCCCTTCGCGACCAGCGTCACGGTCCTGACTTGGCGATACGGAGATTCCATGTTCAGTTCGATCCGGGCCCTCGTGCCCGCACTTCTGGGCGGCCTGCTGCTCGCCGCCTGCCAGAGCTATTCCCCCCGCCCCCTCGACGACGCGGCACACGACCGCGAATGGCACGCCCGCAGCGTGAATGACGCCGGCGTGCGGGAGTTCGCGGCGGCCCTTTCGCAGCGCGACACAAGGCCGCGCCGCTACGACCCCTCGGACGGCCTGGACCTCGAGGAGGCGGAGGTCGTCGCCCTGTTCTTCAATGCCGGACTCAGGCGGGCCCGCCTGGAAGCGGGAGCGGCCCTGGCCGGTGCCAGGCACGCCGGCGAGTGGGAAAACCCCGAGCTGAATGTCAGCGCCGGGGTGATTCTGGCCAGCATCTCACATCCCTGGATGGCGTCGGCGGGACTGGAGTTCACCATTCCCATCTCGGGCCGCAAGGGCGTCGAGCGCGACCTGGCCTTCGCTGAACACGAAGTGAGGTGGCGCGAAGTGCTGGCCCTGGAGTGGGAGGTCATCGTTGACTTGCGCAGACTCTGGCGGGAGCAGGCGGCGCTGAATGAGCGCGTGCTGCTGCTGGAGGCCCACAGCGCAAGCTTGAGCGACGTGGGCCGGCGCGCCGCCGACCTTGCCAAAGCCTCAGAGCTGGCCCGCACGGACGCCCGACTCTTCGAGATTGAGCTGCTGCAAAGCCGCATCGAACTGGAGGACCTGCGCGCCCAGTCCCGCGAACAGCAATGCGCCATTCTCGGCCTGCTGGGCCTGGCACCGGCCGCGCCGCTGCGGCTCAACCTCTCGCTGGGCGCGAGCCTCGACCGGCGCGCAGACGGCGAGTGGCCCCCGGTGTCCGTGGCCCGCGCGGCCTATTCCGTCGCCGAGCAGCAACTGCGGCTGGAGATCCGCAAGCAGTATCCCGATCTGCGCATCGGCCCCGGCTACGAAATGGACGAGGGCCAGAGCACCATCTCTCTGGGCTTCGGCATTCCGCTGCCCCTGATCAATCTCAACCGTGCGGGCATCGCCAAGGCGCGCGTCGCCCGGGAAGCGGCCCGCGCCGCCTATGAACAGGCCCGCGAGGAAGCCGCCGTGAGCGCCGAACTGGCACGCCTGCGCCTGGAGCGCGTGCGTGCCGCGCGCCGCCAGGTCGAAGAAGGTCTGGCCCCCCTGGTGGACCTGCAAGTGAGAGAGGCGAGGCAACGCGCCGAAGCCGGCGACTTCGACGCCCTGCTGATGCTGGAAGCGCTGAAGTCCCTGCGCGAAGCCAAAGAGCGCGTGCTTCAGACAAGGCTTCACGAAGCCCAGGCCATGGACGCGCTCAACGCCCTCAAGGGCCCCACCTTCAAGCCAAAGGACAACAAGTGAACCTCAAACGTGACGCCATGCTTTCGCTCGCGGCCGCGCTGCTCGTGCTGACAAGCTGCACCCCCAGGCAGGAGCCGCCGGCGCCAGCGTCCGGGGAAGCCGCGCCGAAGATCACCAACCGCATCGACGTGCCGGAGGCGGTCCGGGAGAATCTGGGCATCAGCTTTGTGAAAGTGGAGCGCCGCCACATCGCGCGGACCCTGCGTGTGCCCGGCCGCTTCGAGCTTGCGCCCGAAGCGTTGGCCGAGCACCACGCGGTGCTGGCAGGCCGCGTGCAGCTTCATGTGCGGCATCTTCAGGCGGTGGAGGCCGGAACCCTGCTCTATTCCCTGGAGGCTCCGGCCTGGCGTGAACTCCAGCAGGCCCTGGCCCAGGCCCAGGCTGCGTACACTGCGGCGCAGTTCCGCGGGGCCTCCCAGAAAGGGGCCATCGAGCAGGCAGGCCGCGAGCGAGACCTGGCGCAGTCGCGCCTTTCTGCCCTGGACACCGTGATCGAAGCCGGTGTGGCCCAGAGCCTCGAGCTGGAGAACGCCCGGGCGCTATGGGCCAAACGCGTCGATGACCTCGAAAAGCTCGTCGCGGCCGGCACGGGCAAAGCCGCCGACCTCGTGGAGGCGCGCGCCCGCCTTTCCGAAGCCAGGGTGCGCCAGCTTGAAGAGGCCAAGACCCGCGCCGAACTCGCCCTCCAGCGCACAGAACTGGAAGCTGAAGTCGCGCGGCATGGCAGCGACCAGACCCGCCTCTTGCTGGAAGAGCGGGCCCTGCAGGAGGAGATGCAGGCGGCGCTGCTTCAATTCCGGCTCAAGCTGCGGGAGGCCGTCTCCCTGACGGGTTTGAACGCGAGCGAACTGGAGGCCATGGTGGGCAATGCCCCGCGCTGGCAGATCATCTCCAGGCTTGAGTTTTCAGCCCAGGGGCCGGGCGTGGTGCAGGCACTTGGGCTGAGCGACGGAAGCTGGGCCGAGCAGGGCGGGCTCGTGCTGACCCTGGCCGACCTGGCGCAGGTGCGCGTGGTGGCGCGGGCCATGCAGGCCGACCTGCTGGACATCGTGGGCGGCCAGGACGCGAAGATTCTTCCGCCGACGGGCGGCGCCCTGGCGCTGGCGACGCCCCTTGAGGGCAAAGTCCGCGTCGGCCTCGACGGTGACGCCGACGAGCGCGTCATCAACCTGTTCGTGACACCCGCCCACGGCATACGCTGGGCCCGCCCTGGGGTGGCCGTCGAGGTGGAAATCCAGCTTGAAAGCACGCTCGCGCCCGTGCTGGCCGTGCCCATTTCCTGCGTGGTCCGCGATGAGCTGGAACGTGTCATCTTCCGCCGTGATCCCAACAACCCGGACAAAGTCATCCGCATCGCGGGCAAGTTCGGCCTCTCGGACGGGCGCTGGATCGAAATCAAAGAAGCCGTGATGGAAGGCGACGAAGTCGTCCTCGGCGGCGTGTACGAACTCAAGCTGACGGGCAGCGGCAAGCCCACGGGGGCGGGCCACTTCCACGCCGACGGCACCTGGCACGAGGGAGGAGATCACTGATGTTCAAGCGTGTCATCGCATTCTCGCTGCAGCAGCCTGCCCTGGTCGTGATTCTGGCCGGCGCGCTCCTGCTGGCCGCCGGGCTTTCACTGCCGCGCGTGCCGGTGGACGTGTTTCCCGAACTCAACGCGCCGACAGTCGTGGTCATGACCGAAGCCGGGGGGCTGGCCGCCGACGAAGTCGAAAGCAACGTGACCTTCCCGATTGAAACGGCGGTCAACGGCCTGCCCGGCGTACGCCGCGTGCGCAGCTCCAGCGCCATTTCGCTTTCCATCGTTTGGGTGGAATTCGAGTTCGGCGAGGACATTTACAAGGCGCGCCAACTCGTCTCCGAGAAGCTGGCCTCCGTGCGCGAGTCCCTGCCCGAGAACGCCCACGCCGAGATTGCCCCCGTTACGTCCATCACCGGCGAGATCATGCTCATCTCGCTCTCGAGCAGACTTGAAGACGGCAAGCCTCAGGTCAGCGACCTTGAACTGCGGGCCTACGCCGAGTTCGACCTGCGCAACCGCCTGCTGACCGTGCCCGGCATCGCCCAGGTTGTGGCGCTGGGCGGCGAACTGCCCGAATACCAGATCAATGTGCGCCAGGACCGCCTGGCGCTGTACGGCCTGACCCTCGAGCAGGTCGCCGCCAAGGCCAGGGAAGTCCACGCCAGCATGGGCGCAGGCTACCTGCCCAACGTGGAAGGCCTGGAGCTGCCTCTGCGCCAGAGCGGCCGCGTCCAGGGCGTCGACGACATCAGGCGCAGCATCGTCAAGTATCACATGGGCACGCCCGTGACGCTGGGCGACGTCGCGGAAGTGTCCTTCGCCGGCGCCCCCAAGCGCGGCTCGGGCCACGAGTCCGGCCACAAGGCTGTGGTGGTTTCGATCCAGAAGAACCCCGGCGTGAACACGCTCGCCCTGACCGAGGAGATCGACAAGGCGCTGGATGCCGCCGAGAAAGCCGCGCCGTCGGGCATCGTGCTCAACCGCCATATCATGCGCCAGAGCGACTTCATTGACACGGCGGTCAACAAGGTCACCCGCGTGTTGATAGAGGCCGCCGTTTTCGTGGCCATCCTGCTGATTCTGTTCCTGATGAACGTGCGCACGACGGTGATCACGCTTACGGCGCTGCCGCTTTCGCTGGCCGTGGCGCTGCTGGCGCTCTGGGCGCTGGGGCTCAACATCAACGTCATGACCCTCGGCGGCCTGGCCGTGGCCATTGGCGAACTGGTCGACGACGCCATCATCGACGTCGAAAATGTCTTTCGCCGGTTGCGGGAAAACAACGCCCTGCCCGAGGGCGAGCGCAAGAGCCACCTGCGAGTGGTGTTTGACGCCAGCAACGAAATCCGCTCCAGCGTCGTGTTCGCCACGGTCATCATCTGCATCGTGTTTGTGCCGTTGCTTTTCTTGCAGGGGCTGGAGGGCCGCTTCTTCCGGCCCCTGGGCATTGCCTACATCGTGTCAATTCTCGCCTCCCTGGTCGTGGCGCTGACCGTGACGCCCGCCCTGTGCAGGCTGCTGCTTGGCCGCGCCGGGCACGGGAAGGAGCACGAGAGCTTCGTGTCGCGCAAGCTCAAGGCCCTCTATGGGCCCACTTTGCGGCTGGCGCTGAAGGCGCGCTGGGCCGTCGTGCTGGGCGCTTTTGCGCTCTCAATGGCCAGCCTGGCCTTTGCGTCAACGTTCGGCACGCGCTTCCTGCCCGACTTCAACGAGGGCACCTTCACGGTGTTCCTCATGGCGCCGCCCGGAACGTCCTTGGCCGAAAGCGAGCGCCTGGCTTTGAGCGTCGAAAAACAGCTCATCAAAGTCGAGGGCGTGCGCGCCGTCGTGGGCCGCACCGGCCGCGCCGAGCGCGACGAACACGCCGAACCCGCCAGCAGCAGCGAAATCGAGGTCAGCATCAAGCCGGGTTACACCAAGGCCCAGGTCCGCGCGGAGATCGACACGGTGCTCGCCAGGATTCCCGGCATCACCACCATGGTCGGCCAGCCCATCGAACACCGCCTCAGCCACATTCTCTCAGGTACTCCCGCCGCCATTGCCATCAACGTGTACGGCGACGATCTCTCCAAGCTCCGCGCCATCGCCCAGGAGGTCGAAGCCGCGCTCCGGGCCCTGCCCGGCACCCGCGACGTCGCCGCCAACCGCGAGGTCATGATCGACACTGTCCCCATCGAGTACCGTCCTCACGACCTGGCGCGCTTTGGCCTCACACCCGTCAGCGCGGCTTCGCAGGTGCAGGCCTTCATCTCGGGTATCACGGTGGCGGAGGTGAACCAGGGCCAGCGGCGCTATTCCATGGTCGTGCGCCTGCATGAGGACGAGCGCACGAGCATCGAGCAGGTGAAAAACCTCGTGCTCATCGGCGAGGGCGGCGCGCGTGTGCGGCTGTTCGAGGTGGCCGACGTCGGCATTGAGCGCGCCAGCAACCTGATCGCGCGCGAGCACGCCCAGCGCAAGGCCACAATCTCCTGCAATGTAGCCGAGGGCTACAACCTGGGCGACCTGGTAGACGAAGTGCGCAAAAAGGTCGATCCCATCGTCATCGAGAAGCACGGCTACTCCGTGCACTACGGCGGCCAGTTCGAGGCCCAGCAGAGCGCCAGCCGCACCATCCTGCTCATGGGCCTGGGCGTGATCTTCGTGATCCTGTTCCTGCTTTACACGGCCCTGGGCAACTTCCGCAGTGCGCTGCTGGTGATGCTGAACCTGCCGCTGGCGCTGATTGGCGGCGTGGCGGCCATCTACCTGACGGCCAGCGCCCACCCCCTGTCCAACACCCTTGCCCTGCTGGGCGCGGGCCCGCGCTACGTGGCGCCCGTGATCAGCATCGCGGGCATGGTCGGCTTCGTGACGCTGTTCGGCATTGCCGTGCGCAACGGCATCCTGCTGGTGTCGCACTATCAGCAGTTGATGCTGGAGGAGGGCAAAGACCTGCGCGAGGCCGTGGTTCAGGGCAGCAGCGAGCGACTGATCCCGATTCTGATGACCGCCCTCTCGGCCGTGCTGGGCCTCATTCCGCTGGCCCTGGCAGCGGGCGAGCCGGGCAGCGAATTGCTGGCCCCCCTGGCCGTCGTGGTGCTGGGCGGTCTGGTCAGCAGCACGTTTCTCAACCTGATTGTCGTTCCGGCGGGCTTTGTGCTGTTTGGTCCGCGAACCCTGCAACACTCCAACACTGAAAGGGAGATGACATGAAGAAGCTGGCGCTGTTTGCGTTGTGCACGATGGCGGTTTTCGTGGTCGCCTGCGGCGGCAACCATTCCCACGGGAATTCCAACGCCGCCAACAAAGAACACGACCACGACCATGACCACGAGCACAGCGGCGAAAAAAAGGAACTCGGCAAGAAGAAGATCGCTTCCTTCGACGTGGCGGTCGTGCAGTACGGAGACGCCAAGCGAGGCGGGGAAGGAGTCTTCGAGGTCAATACAGGCGCTAGCCCTGAGGCCAACCAGAAAATGAAGATCTCCATGTGGCTGGGCGACAAGGACGGTAAGGAGCTCTCACCTAAGATCACGCCGGCCTGGGACAAGGAACACAATGGCTTTGACGGCCACCTCGAGGTGCGCAAGGACGCGCCGGACAAGGCCTGGCTCTGGATCGAAATCGACGGCAACAAGGCCAGCTGGGAACTGGACCTGAAATAGCCGGGCCCGGTCAGGCTAATCGCAGAGCGCTCTGGAGGCTGGTTGCAATGCAAGAGCAATTCGTTTACGTCTCTGGCCTCCATAGCAGCCTGATCAGCGGCGCCATTTGCCCGCTAGATGTTGTTCCTGGCGCGGCCCGGTTACAATGGCAGCCGTCACATGGAGGCTGTGGTGGTGGATTCGACAGCCAACAGCATCGTGGTTGAAGACCTCACGGGCGATCTGTTCGAGGCCCTGGGGCCCGAAGGGCGGCCCATTGCCGGCTTTGTGATTTTCGCCTTCAACGACTCCAAGCAGGCCACCGCGCCCACGTACCAGACGCAAGGGCGACCCACGGGAGCGTACCTGCAAAATGCATGTCATTTTGCAGGAGGGACCTCTGCGCCCAGCTTCGCCAGCAGCCAAACCACGTTCACGGATGCCGACGCCGACGACAACGGCGGCGGCTTTGCAAGCTGGATGATAGGCAGCATTCTGGTGCCGGACGTGAACATCGGCGCCCCGCTGATCATCACGGGCGCAACGGCCACCACGCTCACAGTCGCAGGCGATGTCGAGACAGTCCGGTGGACTGTCGAGAGAGCGGAGCTTTGCGGAGCGGGCAGTTCTGGCGTGGCTTCCAGCGGCAGCCAGTACATTGTCTATGCCGCGCCGTTCACGGACCCGGCGCACGGCACCTGGCAGACGGACCCGCACAAGGGCGGCACGCGCTACCTGTGGGCGGGCTACCGCTACCAGCCGCCGCAAATGGGTTTCTGGGTGGACCCGCCCGGCGCGGCAGGTCTTGGCGTCTACGGCGCAGCCACCGGCACCAACCGCCTGGGCCAATACTACTGCTGGAACCGGCTCTACGACATCAACACCGGCCGCTGGACCACCCCCGACCCCGTAGCGACGCCCTGGTGGAGTTTACCAGTGTATGTGTGCGATCCGATTGAGCATACTGACCCGAACGGACTCAAAACATGTTCGAGAGCCAGGGCAATGGTGCTCGCTGGAAAGGTGGCGCTCGCGTGTGGGGTGGGCACCGTTACTACAATTCTTGCATGTGTGCCTGAAACCATGACCGTTGTGCTACTGGCTGCGTGCGTTGGAACGACTGCTTATGCGATCTACGAATGTGTGAGCGCCATAAACGCAATCGTTGATGAGTGTGGAGACGGAGCCAATGATGAATGGGTCGATAGTTGGCGCGATTTCTTTAGTGTCGCACCACAAACGTCACCTACGACGGTAGGTCGACCTGCAAGGTGCGGAGCAATGGCGAACAACCCCAGTTGTAAAGGTTCAACGAACCCTCGGCAGTCGCAAGCTGCCACGACCTTCGAGGTTAGTACACATGGGATCGTTTCGGCTGGCGCTGGAAGAACTGCAATAGTCAGTTCCTACAGCAAGGCGCCGTGGGCACTCCCCAGAACAGGCTCAACCAGTAATTCTCTGTTGTATTTTCAAGGTGAACCCAAGGAGGCCAATTCGATCTACCGAGGGAAGGTTCTTGATAGGTAGGTCGAAGTGTCCAGATACTCGGTTCTTAGACTTGGTTCTATATTGCATCATTGGACTCCCACAGGGTTTGAATGTGCGCGACGATCAAAAAGGCGGGTTGAGTGGAGGTCAACCTCAGCAAACACCGAATGCCGAGCCCGATGACCCTCGCGCTAGGTCACCTTGGATTGTCTATCGTCCAATAATTGGAGGCGCCGCATTGGGCTTAGGTACCTTGATTCTTGGTTATTCCATTGCCGGGTGGATTTGCCTCGCGACTCCGAATGTCGGCTCGGCAACCCTGGGGCTGATGTTTGTCATCCAGGGAGCAGTGATACTGGCGGGCCGAAAAGTGTGGTAAAAAGGAATGGTCAAATTCCTTTTAGAGTGGCTCTGAAGGCGGCTTCTGCGGCGGTAGACGTGTTACTGGCGCTTCGAGGACCAGCTCAACAACGATCTCAGCACGGACCTGCTCAATGTCGAGGGCTCCAGTGGAGCCCGAGAGAGCGAGCTTTGCGAGCGGGAGGTCATGCCGCGCTTGCGTCCCTGTTGTTCCTGGCGCGGCCGGGCTGCAATGGCAACCGTCACATGGAGGCTGGGTGGTGGATAGCGACCGGAGGAAGCCTCGCCTCAGCCGACGCTCCAGTGGAGCGTCGGCAGGCGATTGCCACAGCATCGTGGTTGAAGACCTCACGGGCGATCTCGAGACAGTCCGGTGGACTGGCGAGAGAGCGAAGCCCTGCGGAGCGGGCAGTTTGACTGTAGCCGTGCCCATAGCCGGCTTTGTGCCCTCGCGAGGCTCCACTGGAGCCTCGCTTCGGTCAGTCTCCCTGCGGTCGATTTTCGCCTTCAACGACTCCAAGCAGGCCAACGCGCCCACGTACCAAACCCATGGCACATGGACCTCAGCGCCCAGCTTCGCCAGCAGCCAGACCACGTTCACGGACGTTGACGCCGACGACAACGGCGGCGGCTTCGCCTCGTGGATGGTGGGCGCGTTGCTCGTGCCTGATGTGAACATCGGCGCGCCCCTGCTCATCACGGGCGCAACGGCCACAACCTTGACCGTGGCAGGCGACGCGCGGGGCGTGGCGGCCAACGGGACGCGCTACATTGTCTATGCCGCGCCTTTTGTGAACCCGACCCATGGCGCGTGGCAGACGGACGTGCACAAGGGCGGCACGCGCTACCTGTGGGCGGGCTACCGCTACCAGCCGCCGCAGATGGGTTTCTGGGTGGACCCGCCCGGCGCGGCAGGCCTTGGCGTCTACGGCGCGAGCACGGGTAGCAATCGGCTGGGCCAATATTACTGCTGGAACCGCACCTACGACATCAACACCGGAAGGGACACTACCCCCGATCACACACACATGAGTGAAGAGGGGTGGGTTCTTGAGGGACCGGTGTGGGGAGGAGGACACGATCGACCGGTAGGCGGCGTGAAGATGCGCTTTGGAAAGTGCGCTCCGATGATTTCTGTCTACAGCGAGGCACCTGATGCATATGCACAAGGCATCGCCACGGCTGTCGGGAAAAGGAAAAGCTGGCTGAGGGTTCACCTGAATTCCTTTCCAATTGCTGACACAGACGGCGATGGAGCCGAAGAGGAGACTGGACGGCTCGGTCCCTGGCGAATGGTGCGCACCGGACACCATAACCCAATGGTAGGCTACGCCTTGGCCATCGCGGTTGTGATTACCTATAATTGTTCGTGCAACCTGATATCGTATGACCAACGCAAGTTGCCCGGAATGGTGGATGACAACTACGTGCAGGGGAAGCCCGATGCCAACTTACAGCACATGGCGCTGGATATGAAAAGCGCGACGAGGAGCGATCGATGCTACTCCGTCTTCGCAGATTCTGTGGGCGTGTCGCGACGCGGGGGAGCAGAATTCGACCCCAGGACTACGGCCCTGACACATCAGCAGTCTCTGCATGGCACTGCTACAGTTGTGCACCTATTGACGGGGGTGTCGGAGTCGGCCACCGGTGCGTGGACAGTTTATGTTGGCTTTGAGCCGGACTCTGAACAACCACTCAATACTGAGCGCGGTCGAGTACACGGTACCGTAGTCCAGCATCATCAAGCGTCAAACCAGTAGTTACTTCAGCACGGGAGCTGTCCATGATATGTCGTGCTTTATCTGTCGCCTCGCGTGTGGCAGGTGCGTTGCTTCTGATGCTGGGGCTTGGCCCACCCGGTTCGACGGTTTTCGGGTGCGTCGCAGAAAGACCATCGGGGGACTTTCTGCCGAGTACACCGTCAACGTGTGGGGCTGACACAGTCGTCACCGTACGAAAGATAGAACAATTCGACCTGGCCCTGGAGGCAGAGAACGTCAAGGTCGCCGGGTTGAACACTGATCAGCTGATGTTGTTGGAACGACTTCGCAGGGTCCGGTCGCTTCACCTCGATGTTGCTGCACTTGACGAGGCGGTGCTGGAGAAGGTGGCGGCCTTGGGCACGTTGGAGAGACTTGAGATATGGGGGGTGGCGTGGGGCACTTCACCAATCCTGCGCGCTTTGTCGAAGTCGAAGTCACTGAAGACGCTGTGCATCAGGTTATGCACGGGCTGGAACGACGCCGTGCTGGCGGGTATCTGCACC
>JABARW010000005.1 GCA_019186845.1 Planctomycetota bacterium
CGAACTCGAGCAGCGCCTCGCGCTGCGACAGGGCCAGCTCGCGCGCGGCGCGGCTGAGATTCAGGGGCAAAGGCATGAGCAGGCGCTGGCGCTCCAGCGGCGCACTCTGCAGGCGGTGTTCGAGCATGTAGTAAAGAATGCGCTCGTGGAAGGCGTGCTGGTCGATGAGGACGACGGCGTCAGCCGTTTCCACCACGATGTAGGTGTCGCCGACCTGGAACAGGCCGCGCGCCTGGGCCAGCAGGCCCTGGGGCGAGCCGGCGGGCTGCGGGGCCTGGGTGCCCTCGCGGCCGGCGAGGCTGACAGGCGCCATGGCGGGCTGCGGGGCGCTTATCTCCATGGCGGCCACGGCCGCGGGCGCACGCGGCGCACTCTCGATCACCTGGGCCAGCACGGCGCGGGCCTCAGCCCAGCGCTGCTCGGCGGCGCGCGCGCCGATCAGGGCGTCGGCCGAGAACATCTGGCCCGGCGGCGCGGAGGTCAGCTCGCCCACGGGCTCATAGGGCGAATCCGGCCGCGCCTGGGGCCCAAAGCCCTGGGCCGGGGCAGGACGGGCAAAGGACAGCCTGGGCAGCACGCCGCTGCCGATGAGCCGCTCCGTGATGGCGCTTTTGATCAGGGCAAACAGGCGGTTGTGCTCAAGAAAGCGCACCTCGGTCTTGGCCGGGTGGACGTTGACGTCCACGGTGGCCGGGTCCACGCGCAGGAACAGGTAGGCCACCGGAAAGCGACCCGGCGGCAGAAACTCGCGGTAGGCCAGCATCACGGCCTGCATCAGGGCGCGGTCGCGGATGGGCCGGCGATTAACGTAGAGCTGCAGGCCGCGCGAGTTGGGTTTGTGGGTGCCGGGCGGGGCGAGGAAGCCGTCCAGCGCGGCATAGGGCTCATGCTCATGCAGCTCGAGCATGCCTTCAGCGAAGAGGTCGCCAAAGAGGGCCATCAGCCGCTCACTCTGGCTCTGGGCCGGCAAGTCAAAGGCCAGGCGCTCTCCGTGGCTGAGGCGCAGGGCCACTTCGGGGTTGGCCAGGGCGATGGCCTGCACCAGGTCCAGCGTGTGGGAGAACTCGGTGCTGTCGCTTTTGAGCCACTTGCGCCGCGCGGGCAGGTTGAAGAACAGGTCGCGCACCTCGATGGTGGTGCCGTCCTGGGCGGCGCAGGCGCGGCTGGGCCCCAGCTTGCCGCCATCGCAGGTGATTTCGCTGGCGTGGGGGTCCTCAGCGCGCTTGGAAACCAGGCGCACGCGCGACACGGAGGCGATGCTGGCCAGGGCCTCGCCGCGAAAGCCGTTGGTTTCAACGCCGAAGAGGTCTTCTGCGCTCTGGATTTTGCTGGTGGCGTGGGCGGCCAGGGCCAGTTCGAGGTCCTGGGGGTGGATGCCGGCACCGTTGTCCGTCACGCGAATCAGGGTCTTGCCGGCATCGACCAGGGAGATGGCCACGCGCGAGGCGCCGGCGTCCAGGGCGTTTTCAAGCAGTTCCTTGACTACGCTGGCCGGACGTTCGACCACTTCGCCGGCGGCGATCTTGTTGGAGACTTCAGGCAAGAGCAGCTGGATGCGCCCCATCGCCGAATCATAGACCTGCGTGCGACAACGCCACAAGCTTGTTGGCAGTTCGTGGACAGCCTGACGGGAGAGAGGCCTGCTGGCCAATCAAGCCCAGCCGGGGCTTGATTGGGGCGATTAGTTTCTTGACTTTCGTCTAGATCGTCCTACTGTGCGCGCGAACTTGCATCACGACTGAAACCATTGGTCCCACTCGCCTCAACCAGGAGACAACGCATGGCGGCGAAGAAAGGCAAGGGCAAGAAGGCGGCCGGAAAACCGGCCCGCAAGCCCGCCAAGAAAGCGGCCAAGAAGGCCAAGCCAGCCCCGAAGAAGTCCGCAAAAGGGGGGGCCAGGAAGGCTGCGGCGAAGAAGTCCGCGCCCAAGAAGGCCGTAAAGAAGGCGGCGGCGAAGAAGCCAGCGCCCAAGAAGCCGGCCCCCAAGAAGCCGGCGGTGAAGAAGCCGGCCGCGACCAAGAAGCCTGCCGCCAAGCCGGTGCAGGCGGCGGGTCCCGTCAGCGCGCCCCAGCAGCCGGAAGTCAAGCCGGCCGCCGAGCAGCGTGAGGGCGATGACGAAGAGGAGGAGGAAGAGGGGAAACCCTCCCGAACCGACATGCCCAAGCCCAGCACCGCTGGCCGCCTCTTTGACGACGAGGACGAACTCGAGAACTATGACCCTCTCTTCGACGAGATTGACGAAGAGATCGATGAAGGCTAGTTCTCCGCTGCTGATGTCAGGCCCGGTCTCTTCCAGAGGCCGGGCCTTTTTGCTTGCGGACTTTCGCGAAAGCCACCATGCCCCACTTCAAGCCCATCGACGAGCAACTTACCGACCTGCTGCGCGGCGCCGTGGACGTGGCCAGCCTCGACGAACTCAAGGCGCGGCTGCGCCAATGCGTCAACACGGGCAAGCCCTTGCGCGTGAAGCTGGGGGTGGACCCCAGTTCGCCGGACCTGCACCTGGGCCACACCCTGCAGATGCGGCGCCTGCGCGCCTTCCAGGACCACGGGCACCAGGCTGTGCTGATTATCGGGGACTACACGGCCATGGTGGGCGACCCCTCGGGCAAGAACAAGACCCGGCCCCAGCTCACCCACCAGGCGGTGGAGCAGAACGCCCAGACCTACCTCGATCAGGCCGGCAAGGTTCTTGACCTGTCAAGGCTCGAGATCCGCCGCAACGGCGAGTGGTTCTCGAAGATGCATTTCATGGATGTACTGAAGCTGTGCGCCCGCACCACCGTGGCCCGCCTGCTGGAGCGCGACGACTTCCTCAAGCGCTACAAGGCCGAGCAGCCCATTTCGCTGCACGAGTTTCTCTATCCGCTGATGCAGGGCTGGGACAGTGTGATGGTCCAGGCTGACGTCGAGCTGGGCGGCTCGGACCAGCTCTTCAACCTGCTGATGGGGCGCAAGCTTCAGGAGCAGGAGGGGATGCACCCCCAGGTCTGCATCACCGGGCCGCTGCTTGAGGGCCTCGATGGCGAGCAGAAGATGTCCAAGTCGCTCAACAACGCCATTGCCATCAACGAGAACGCCCGCGACATGTTCGGCAAGACCATGTCCATCCCCGACAGCGCCATGCGCAAGTGGTTCACCTACCTGACGCGCACGACCCTGGAGCGCATTGAGACGCTGTGCGACCCCGCACGCACCCACCCGCGCGAGGCCAAGCTTGCCCTGGCCCACCTGATCACCCGCGACTTGCACGGAGATGAGGCGGCCCATGCCGCGCGGGCGGCCTTCGAGGCCATCAGCCGCAAGAAACTGCCCGAGGACATCAAGTCGGCGGCCGTAGCGCTGGAGGGCGAGTCCGTCGCGGTCTGGGCGCTGGTCAAGCAGGTGCACGGCGGATCAGGGGCCGAGGCCAGGCGCCTGGTGAGCCAGGGGGGCGTGCACCTGATCGAGCCCGACAACCTCGATGAGCGCACCCTCAATGATGAAAAGGCCCAGTTCGGGAAGTCGGAACTCGACGGCCGCATCCTCAAAGTCGGAAAGCGGCACTTCTATCGGCTGAAATTGAGCTGAAACAGGGGCCTACTCGATACTCACTTCGACCTTCTGCATGGAGTATTTGCCGGCGTTGTCCTCGCTGGCGCCGATCTTGGCCACGGCGTCCATGCCGCCCTCCACCTGCCCGAACACCGTGTAGTTGTTGTCGAGGTGGGGCGTGATGGCCGTACACACAAAAAACTGGCTGCCTGCGCTGTGCGGATCGGGCTTGCGCGCCATGCTCAAGATGCCCGGCACGTGCCGGATTTCATTAAATTCGGAGGGAATGGCATAGCCGGGGCCCCCCGTGCCCGTGCCCGTGGGGTCGCCGCCCTGGATCACGAAATTGGGCACCACGCGGTGAAACTTGATGCCGTTGAAGTAGCCCTTCTGGGCCAGCTGCAACCAGCTCAATACATGATTGTGGGCGCGCTCGGGGAAAAAGATGACCGTGAAGGCTCCCGCCTGGGTGGTGACGCGCGCTTTGAAGCGCTGGCCCTTCTGGGCCGGCGTGACTTTGAAATTCTCGAGGTTGCTGCGCGCAGCGCTGGAACGCGCAAACCCCGGCGCATAGGGCCCGCTGTGGCCGTGAAGGGCCGTCAGGGTGAAGCTGCCCGGCTCCACGGCCAGGAGCTCAATCTGGCCCTGGGTGCTTTCTCCGGGCTTGAGCGTGACCGTCTCCACCTGCTGCCCCGTGCGCACGAGGCAGCTTTCCGGGGTGGGAGCTGATTTGTCGCGCTGCAGCAGAAAACTGACCGAGGCAAGGTCGAACCTGGGTTTGGCCGCCTGCGCGGGGGACTTGCCGTCGTTGGTGACCTTCACCGTGGCGAGGATCTTGTCGCCAAGCCGGTAATCCTTCTTGTCGAGCGTGAGCTGAACGTTCATGGGGACCCTTGCGCGGGACTACCGGCCAAAACCTGTCAACATCGCAGCCGCGATCAGTACGACAAACAGCAGAAAGATGCCGTAGGCGACCCAGCTTCGCACCGAGATGTCCTCGACGCGCGCGGGGGGCGCCACCAGATAGCGGGGCGCAGGCGGCGCATGGTGCCCGTGGTCGTCATGGCCGTGGCCGTGAGCGTCGTGCCCATGCCCGTGGTCGTCATGGCCGTGGCCGTGAGCGTCGTGCCCATGCCCGTGGTCGTGAGCATCGTGCCCGTGGTCGTGAGCGTCGTGGCTGTGAGTGTCGTGGCCCGCTTGTTCTGCCTGTGACATGCAGGTTCCTCATGGTGGCCCAAGCGGCAAGCATCCGCCGGTAGCCGGGGCGCGAATCATAGGCAGAGCGGGGCTTGGGTGCAACAAGCGCGCATCGGCGCGGGCTGCATGGAGTTCACTCAAGTATCGTCGCGGAAATCCGGCACATCCGGCATGTTGTCCAGTTCCCGTTCCAGTTTCACCTCATCGTCAGGGTGCGTCGCGGGCTGGGGTTCCACGGGTTGCACGCTGGGCGCGGCAGCGGGAGCTCCGTCCTCGATGGTTTCGGACTGGCGGGAAATCTCGGCAATCTTGTCCAAGACAGGCTTCTTCTCTTCGGGGCTGCGGGCCTCGGCCGCCAGTTGAGCCAGCTTCATGGCCTGTCCCAGGCGCACCGCCAGTGCCCGCGCCTGTTTGCGCAGGGAGATGACTTCGTCGAGCCTCTGGCTCGATTCAGCATAGGCCGTCTGCAGTCGCGCTTCGTAGGACTTGAGTTCGGCCCTGCGGGTGCTGTCCAGATCGCCGAGGCGGGCTGCCAGGCGCGTGCGTTCGTCCTCAGAGGCCTTGAGGCGCGCGGCGAGGCGGGCGATTTCTTCGTCAGCCAGAGAGGAAGCGCCCGTGGCGTCCTTGGCGCGGATGATCTCCGTGTCGGAGAGGCGGGCCTTGGCCGCGGCCAGGGCTCTTTCCAGTTCTTCGGCGCGGCTCTGGGCTTCGCGCTGGGACTCGGCGGTGACGCGCTTTTCGGCCTCCAGCTTTTCTATCTTGCGGCGCAACTCCATGTTCTGGGCGTGTTCCGCCGCAATTTCGTTCTGCAGGGCCGGAATGCGCCGCTGGGAAAGCCGGAAGCTTCGCGCGGCTTCGCTGTCCAGTCGCTCGCGGGCTTCCTTGACTTCGCGCTCGGCCGTGTCGGCCCGCTTCTTGTCGGCCTGGGCGCTTTCCTCGGCCGCCTTGGCGCGCGCCTCCGCCTCGTCGATGCGGGCCTGTGCCCCCTCGGCCAAGCCCCGGGCTTCGGCCAGGTCCATCTGGGCCTGGGCCAGGGCGCGGGTGACGCGCTCGAGTTCCGCCTGCCGGTCATCAAGTTCGCGGGAGCGGCGCAGCACGTCGGCCGCCTGGTCGCCCATCTGGGCCAGCTCGTTGCGGGCCAGCGCCAGCTCGCGTTCATGGCGCGCCGCCAGTTCAGCCCTGGCGTCGGTCTCAGCGCGGGCCTGGGCCAGGGCCTGCTTGAGCGACTCCGCGCGGGCGTCGGCTTCGCGCTGGCGCCGCACCAGTTCTTCGTTGGCGTGCTCGACGCGCGCAATGGCGCCCTGGGCCTCCTCCAGCGCCGCCCTCAGGCGCGCTTCCTCCTGCTCGCGCTCGTCGTCCAGGGGAGGCGTGGCGGCGGACTGGCGCTCGACCAGCAGCGCGTTGAGGCGGGCCATTTCGGCGCGGGCCAGCTCCATCTCGTTGCGAGCCACGCGCAGGTCATCCTCGGCCATGGCGCGGGCGGACGCGGCGGCCTCAAGTTCGGCGCGCAGGCGTGTGACTTCGCCGGGGGCGGGAGCGCGCTTGAGCTGCTCTGAAAGTTCACGGGTGTGGTCGCGGGCGCGCATCGCCTCATCCTGCGCCTGTTTGAGGGCCACCTGAAGTTCGCCCAGCTTCTGGGTCAGGGCGGCGCGCAGCTGTTCCTGCTCTTGGGCGCGGGCCTGGGCCTCCTCGGCTTCTTCCACGCTGGGCAGTTCGCGCTGGGCCGGGGCGTCGTCAAATCCCGTGGCGGGGGCTTCCACGTCCAGGTCCGGCTGGACATCGAGGGGGGCATCGGCGTCTTCGCTAAGGGACTCTTCCGCGAGGGGAACGTCGCGCACAGAGATGGGCACATCACGCACCGTCAAAGGTTCGGGCGCGTTGAGGGGCTGCAGGTCGCCAAAGCCCTCGTCGAAGCCCAGGTCCGAGTTGAAAGAGGCGTCTGGCAGGGCCTCCGGCTCCGGGGGCGCCTGGTCGGGGTCTTGCTTTCTTGCCGGCTCGGGCATGGCCCGCTGATTCTAGCAGGTCGCTGAAAAAGTGGCATCCGGCCACTTTCTCAACCCGGTCCGGACAGAAGTGAGTTTGGCCCGGCCTTCCCTTCAGGCGGCGTGCCGGCCGCCTGAAATGCGCAAGCCAGGCAGGGCTTGCGGTCACAGGCCGTTTCTCAGCAGCCTGCCAGCGGGCACAAGGTTGAGCCAGAGCCCCCCGCAGGCCCGGCTGGGGGAAATGCACCGCGGGGGCGACAGGCGGGACCTTTGGCCCTATAGTCCGCGCCGTGACTGACACGCCGGAAAACTCCCACGGATTCTCCGAGGCGCTGCGCCGGCGGCTCTTGGCCCTGACGCAGGAAGCCGTCAGCAGCGAGGACCTCGCCGCCCAGCTCGGAATTTCCGACCTCGCGGCCTTCGAGCGCTGGCTCGAAGAGCTGGCGCGCCAGGGATTCCTCCAGCGCGTCAAGCGCAAGCGCTACAAACACCCCGGCGGCAAAGTCACTGCCGGTGTGTTCAGGCGCGGCAAGCACAGCGCCTACGTGATTCCCGACGATACGGGTCTGGGCAACATCTCCGTCGCTCCCGGGGCCGAGGAGGGCGCGCAGGACGGCGACCGCGTGCTGGTGGCCTACCGGCGTGAGAAGCCGGGGCGCAAGGATGGCGCCAAGGGAGGTCTCCACGGCAAGGTCCTCAATATCATTCAGGCGCGCGAGAGCGAAGTCGTGGGCGCCTATGAAGTCACGCGCAGCGGCCGCGGCCGCGTGCACCTCGAGAGCTGGAACCTGCCCAGCTATGCCTGGCTGCCGGATTCCGAGACGCGCCATCTTCGCCCGGGGGCCATTGTGCGGGTCAGGCTCTCGCGCAAGCCCGGCCCGATGGGGCACACCCGCGCCGAACTGATCGGCACGCTGGGCAACCTGCGCAACCCGCTCGAAGACCTGGACAACCTCTGCGCGCTGTTCGGCTTTGCCGGGGAGTTCTGGCCCGAGACGCTGGAAGAGTGCGAGACGCTGCCCGACGACCCCAACGAATCGGAGTTCGCCCATCGCGTGGACCTGCGCGATCTGCCCGTGATCACCATCGATCCCAGGGACGCCCAGGACCATGACGACGCCATTTCACTGGAAGTGCTCGACGGCAACCTGTTGCGCCTGGGCGTGCATATTGCCGATGTCGCCCACTACGTGACGCCGGGCAGCGCCCTGGACCGCGAGGCCCAGCACCGGGCCACCAGCGTTTACCTGCCGGGCAAGACCATTCCCATGCTGCCCAAGAAGCTGAGTGCCGGCCTGTGCTCGCTGCACGAGCGCGCCACGCGCCTGGCCATGAGCTGCTTCATGGTCTATGACGCGCAGGGCAACCTGCTGCGCCGCGAGGTGGTGCAGAGCGTGATTCGCGTGAGGCGCTTTCTGACCTACGAGGAAGTGCTCCCCGTGCTGGCGCAGGGCGCGAGCACCGGCGACGCCGTGGTGGACTGGCTGCTCGTCGAGGGCCGCAACCTGGCCGACAAGCTGCTGCAGCGCAGGCTGGAAAACGGCGCGTTGATCCTGAATATCCAGCGGCCCCATGTCATCGTGGGCCCCACGGGCCTGGCCGAGAGCATCGAGCCCGAGTCCCATGACATCGCCCACAACCTGATCGAAGAGTTCATGCTGGCCGCCAACCAGGCCGTCGCGGCCTTCCTGCTCGAACGCGGCCTGCCCTACATCGGGCGCGTGCATCCGGCCCCAGAAGAAGAGGCCAAGGAGGCCTTCTGGGAGCTCTGCGACGAGCTGCGCGTGATGAAGCCCGATTTTGACAAGCCGGGCGAGGTACAGCGCATGCTGGACTCCATCGGCGACCGCCCCGGTGCCGACGCCATCAACCTGGCGCTGTTGCGCAGCATGAAGCGCGCCGTTTACGCCCCCGAACCCGCGCTGCACTACGCGCTGCACGTGACCCAGTACGTCCACTTCACGTCGCCCATCCGCCGCTACCCCGACACCGTGACCCACCAGGTGCTCACCGCCTACCTCAGGACCGGGGCGAAGCTGCGCCAGGAAGTCCGCGCCCTGGGCCTGCCCTGGTCCGACGGCACGAGCACGCCCGCCGTCAAGCCGCACCCCAAAGATGGTCGCGACATGCCGCGCGCCGACGCCTGGGAGATGATGATGCCGGGGATTGCCTGGCACTGCACGGAGCGCAGCATTCAGGCGGATCGGGGCGAGATGGCCGCCAACCAGATCAAGATCCTGCGGACGCTGCTGGATGACATCGGCCGGGAGTTCGAGGGCACGGTCATTCACGTGGGGGCACGCAGCGTCAGCGTACGCCTCGACGAGGTATTGGCGGAGGGCGTCATAGACTACCGCGAGCTGTCCGACGGCTGGACGGATACTCACAAGTTCTGGGTGATCTACGAAACGCGCGAGGGTACCCAGCGGCTGATGATGGGCGACCGCGTCGAGGTCATGATCGACTCCATTGACCTGGCCAGCCGCGAGATGAGGCTGATTCCCCTGGGCGAGCGAGAGAAGGACGCACACTTTGATCCCCGGCGCCGGCGTCACGTTCCGCAGGGCAGGCCCCAGCGCAGGCCCAGAAAGCAGGGCCGGCGTCGCCGCTGATTTCGCGATTCCGCTCATCCATTGCGGCTTTGGTTGCGTTATATTTGAGGGCAGGGCAGGGAGGACTGGCACCGTGATTCCACGCATTCTCGCTGCAATGGCGATGTCCGCGCTGTGCTTTGGCGCCGCCGTCGCCCAGGACAAGCCCGAAGACAAGGGCGAAGGCAAGTCCGATCCCTCCGAGGCCCCTGCCCTGAGGGTGCTCAACAAGAAGCACATCACGCCGGAGCTGCGCACCGCCGTCGATGGCGGGCTCAAGCGCCTGGCCGCGCTGCAGGACGCCAACACCGGCGCCTTCACGCAGGGGGGCCACGGCGTGGCCATTGCCATTACCTCGCTTTCCGGCCTCGCCCTCATGGCCAGCGGCAGCACGCCGGACAAGGGCCCCTACTCCGCGCACATCCAGCGCGCCATCAACTATCTGCTGAGCTGCCAGGACCCCAACACCGGCTACATCACCGGACCCCAGGATGGCTCACGCATCCACGGCCACGGCTATGCCACGCTGTTTCTGGCCCAGGCCTACGGCATGCAGCCGGGCAACAAGAACCTCCAGAAGGCGCTGACCAAGGCCGTTGAAATCATCCAGAAGGGTCAGACCAGCTTTTCCAAGGAGTGGGGGGGGTGGGGCTACGTGCCGGACGACCTCACCTGGGACGAAGGCAGCACCACCGTGTGCTGCCTCCAGGCCCTGCGCGCGGCCTCGGACGCCGGCATCATCGTCAAGAAAGAGGTGATGCAGAAGGCCATTGCCTATCTCTACCACAGTGCCGATGCCCGGCCCTTCGTGGTCGATGGCGTGGAGAAAAAGGGCTACACGTTCAAGTACTCCCTCTCGAGTCCCTGGAACCCCGACAGCTACGCGCTGTGCGCCGCGGCCATCTGCTGCCTCAACGCCATCGGCATCTATGCCGAGGGCGCCACCTGGAAGGCCCAGGACGTGGGCAAGGTCTACAAGGGCGGCCTGGACTGGCTGCGCTACAAGCTCGATGACTTTCACGCCCGCAAGCGGCAGGGCCAGGGCGCCCTGGACGTGGGGCACTTCCATTATGCGCACTTCTACGCGGCGCAGGCCATGTGGATGGCCCCCGACGAAATCTACTTTGACGAGTATTTCCCGAAGATCCGCGAAGTGCTCCTTGAGGAGCAGGATCCCACCAACAAGGGCTGGACCAACGGCAGCTACGGTGAGGCCTACTCCACGGCCTACTCGCTGCTGATTCTGCAGGTACCCTACCAGATGCTGCCGCTCTACTCCAAGTAGGCGCCCTCTGGCCGAGCGCACAGCGGCGGCGCAGCGAACGCAGCCCTGCTGCTGATGGGCTAGCGTTTGCCGCTCTTGAGCCCCGCCTGTCGCTGACGGTCCACGTTGGCCGGCGTCCAGAGTTCCACCACCAGCTTTGCGCGTTTGCCGTCCCAGGTTCCGCGGGCGAGGTCCACCTGTCGCGCGCGTCCCTTGTCATCAGGTTCACGCTTCACGACAGTGACGGCGGGGGTGGCCTTGGGATAGCGCGTCTTGAGCTGGTAGTAGAGGCCGTACACGACCTGCCGCTTGATGTGGTCGTAGTCCCTCAGCCACTGGGCCTCGTTGACCGTAATGGTCACCGTCACGAGGTCCACGGCGCGCTGGAACTCGACGGCGTCACCGCCGCGCGCGTAGGCGGCCTCGGCGCGGGCGTCGGCGCGCAATTCCACGCGGGCCGCGACGGGCAGGTTCTGGTTGGCCTCGCGCATCCAGTAAAGCAGGTCCGCTGCGGCTTCGCAGGCGTCCATGTTGCTGCCCACGGTGCGGTCAAATCCCGCGCGCTCTGAGGCGCGTTTTTCGGCTTCGGCCTTCTGTTGGGCGGCCTTCTGTTCGGCGGCCTCGGTGCCGTCGCGGTAGCGGTCGACGCGCCGGGTCAGAGCGGCTGCCTGCTCGCGCAGGGCGCTGTTCTGGGGTTCCAGCGCGGCGGCTTCGCGGGCCAGGTTCTTGGCTTCGGCGTATTCGCCGGCATACATGCGGTACTCGGCGGCCAGCAACATGAGCTGGGGGTCGCGCCCCTGCGGCACGAGCAGCAGGTAGTGGTCCAGGGTCTTGAGTGCTTCGGCCAGCTTACCCTGGTTGTAAAGGGCTCGGGCCAGACCGGCCCGCGCCCTGGCGTGGCGCGGGTTCTCGCGCACGAGTTCGCGGAAGTCGCGCTCGGCCTCCAGGTCCATGCGCATGTCCAGGCGGCGCTGTGCCGCCTCGATCCGTTCATCGAGGCTGTCGGCTTTCTCAATGCGCTCGATGCGTGAACGCTTCAGTGAAATGACGGCGCTGCCCCCGCCCTCGACGGCCACCTCGAGTTTCACCCAATCGTCAGACTGCTCGACGATGCGGCCCGTGAGTTTGCTGCCGCCCTTGAGGTAAATGGTTTCAGCCCTTACGGCAACGCCGTCCAGGGCCAGCAGGCTGGCAACCAGGGCAAAGGCCAGGGCGGCAAGAAAGCGACTCATGCCGCAATTATAGTGCAAGATCAGCCTTGCGCCACGGCGCGGGACTCCACAGCAGGTTCGGGGTCCTTCAGCCGCTCGCGGATGTCCACGACGCGATCGAGGCCGCGCATGAAGGCAGCCACGACAGACGGGTCAAAGTGCCGGCCATCGCCCTCGCGGATGATTTCAAGGCTCTTTTCAATCGTGAAGGCCGGCTTGTAGCAGCGCCGCGTGGTCAGGGCGTCAAAGACGTCTGCCAGGGCAACGATGCGCCCCTCCATGGGGATTTGCTCACCTTGAAGGCCGCGGGGGTAGCCCGTGCCGTCGAACTTCTCGTGGTGACACAGGGCGATCTGTTCGGCGCACCTCAGCAGCGGCGAGGTCGAGTTCGCCAGGATACGCGCGCCAATGCCCGGATGGCGCTGCATGACCTTGAATTCCTCGGGCGTCAGCTTCGCGGGCTTGAGCAGGATGCTGTCCGGCACACCAATCTTGCCGATGTCATGCATGGGGGCAGCCGCCTCGATGCGCTCGATCAAGTCCTGGGCCATGCCCATCTCTTCAGCGACGACGCGGCTGTAACCGGCCATGCGATGGAGGTGGGCGGCGGTGTCATCGTCGCGGTATTCGCAGGCCACCGCGAGTTTGATGACGGTTTCTCCCTGGGCCTCGCGCAGTTCCCGTTCCGCCGAAGACAGCTCATGGAGCGCCCGCTGCAGGTCCCGGGTTCTCTCGGCCACACGCGCTTCAAGCTCCGAGGCATAGCCGGAAATGATGGCCTGGGCCTGCCGCACACGCGCCAGGTTGCGCACGCGCAGCTTCACCTCGGCGAGGTCAAAGGGCTTCATGACGTAGTCGTCGACGCCGAAGTCCAGGGCCTTGATCTTGAAGTCGCGGTCGGCGTTGGCCGTAACCATGATGATGGGGATTTCTCGCAGTCGCGGGTGCGCGCGCAGCTTCTGGCAGAGCTCAAAGCCGTCCATGCGGGGCATGGCGACGTCTGTCAGCACGACGTCGGGCAACTCGGGCGACTCTTCAAGCAGCTCCAGCGCGGCCTGGCCGTCCACGGCCTTGAGCGTGTCGAAACTTGGAGCCAGCCCGCCCGTCAGCACGGCGCGGATGGCGCGGTCGTCCTCGACGACAAGAACCTTTAGGCGGCGGGTGAAGCACTGCGTGTCGATCTGCAATCCCATGAGTTCATTTATACTTTTTATGTATTCGGTGTATACATGTTTTTGCGATTTTTATGGTTGCGCTCCCAATGGCGTTTTGGGAAACTTCTCACAGATATCACCTTTCTCCCCAATCGCTTGGTCCTTACCGCATGGATGTCTCTCCGTCAGCTGAAGGACAGCGCCTCGTCTTCAGCGAGTTCGACCAGTCGCAACTGGGTCGTTCCATGCTGGAGCAGAGCGACGTGCTGGTTTTCATCCTAGACCAGGACGGCTCCATTGCCTCTGCCAATTCCGTCGTGCAACAGCGCCTGGGATACGAGCCCAAAGACCTGGCCGGCCTCGACTTCTTTGCCGCGCTTTCCGTGGGGGTCGAGTCGGCGAGGCTGGCGCGGCTGGTGAAGGCACAGCCGCCCTTGTTGCCGGCGCACGCGCGCGTCGAGTTGAGGGGGCTCAACGGTGTGGTGCAGTCATTCTTCTGTACGGCGAGTTTCAGCCCCGAAGGCCAAGGGCGCGAAGTGGTGCTCATGGCCAGGCCCGCGGGCCAGATTTCGTCACGCGCCCTGGTGACCGAGGATTCAGCTGCATTGGCGCTGTTCCAGAACGCGCCTCACGCCATCTTTCTGCATGAACCGGCCCTGGGCCGCGTGCTTCAGGCCAACACGCTGGCGCTGAATCTTGCCTGCTGCGAGCTGCAGGACCTTCTGGGGCGCGACATGCAGGAGTTGCTTCCCTTTCTTTCTCCGTTGAGCCTTGAGACGGCGCCCGCGGGCCACGGCATCGACACTTCCCTGAGGGCGCGCAGCGGCCGCCTGACACCGGTGTCGGTCACTGCCTCGCGCGTCGAGCTGGGCGGACGCGTGTGCTTCCTGTTGTTCGTGCGCGACCTCAGCGTGGAGCGGCGGGCGGAAACAGAGCGCATGGCCAGCGAGGCGCGCTTCAAGATGGCGCTGGACCGCCTGATTGACGGTTTCTGCCTGCTCGCGCCCAGGCGCGACGCCTTGGGCGGAATTGAGGATTTCCGCTTCACGTACGCTAACCCCGCCGCGCGCGAAGCCCTGCTGATTCCCGCCGGCGAAACCGACCGCGCCAGCCTTTCGGGGGTGTTCGCGGCCTCGACGGCCGCGAGCCTGCGCGACGTGTTTGCCACCGTGATGCGCAGCGGGCGCGACGTGAACTTTGACCGCATCCGGCTCGATCAGCCGGCGCGGGCCGCGGTGTTCGCCCTGCACGTCTGCAAGCACGGCGAGGGCGTAGCCATTTCCCTGCGCGACGAAACCGAGCGGGCCGGTTATGAGCAGGCTCTGGCCGGCAAGGAGCGCAGCCTTTCCGCCCTGCTGGCCCACCTGCCCGTGGGCGTGTTTTATGTAGACCTGGGTGCGCCACAGTCGCCCATCCTGAATCAGAGCGCCATGGACCTGCTGGGCGCGGGGCCCGAAACCCTGGACTACCGGACCTGCGGCCGCGGCCTGCTGGCGGACCTGGCCGGCAACCCGTTGCCCGATGAGCAACTGCCCTTCAACCACCTGCTCCAGCGCCAGAGCGCCTACCGCAACGACGGCCTGCAGCTCATCAGGCCGGGCCACAGCCCCGTGCGCCTGGACATCTCCGTCAGCCCCGTGCGCGACGAATCCGGGCGCATTGCGGCCATGGTCGCTGTGTTCAACGACATCACGCGGCGCGTCGCCCTGGAGGCCCAGCTTTCGCAAAGCCAGCGCATGCAGGCCCTGGGCACCCTCGCGGGCGGCATTGCCCACGACTTCAATAACGTGGCCCAGGCCATTTCCGGAAGCCTGGAACTCGCCAAGCGTTCGCTCGACAGCAGCCACAGCGCCTACGGCAACATCTGCGCGGCGCAGAAGGCCGCCAGCCGCGTCACTTCGCTGACCGTCCAGCTTCTCAGCGCTTCCAAGCAGAGGCTGGAGGCAGCCCAGACGGCCGATGCGGCACCCCTGATCGACGAGACGGCCGTGCTGCTCCGGGGCACCATCGACAAGCGCATTTGCGTGGAAGTGGACGTGGCCCGCGACTGCTGGCCGGCGGTGCTGGAACCGGGGCGCCTGCAGCAGAGCCTGCTGAACCTGGCGCTCAACGCGCGTGACGCCATTGAGGGCAACGGCGTCATTACCATCAAGGCCCGCAACATCACGTTCACGCGCGACTGCGCCGAGCTGCACCATGAGTGCGGTCCGGGCGACTATGTGGCCATTTCCGTGTCCGACACCGGCGTGGGCATGCCGCCGGAGATCATGGCGCGCATCTTCGAGCCCTTCTTCTCGACCAAGCCGGTGGGCAAGGGAACGGGGCTGGGGCTCTCCGTCGTTTACGCCAATATGCGGCAGGTCGGCGGCTGGGTGGGGGTGACCAGCGGCAGGCAGGGAACGACGTTCACGCTCTACTTCCGGCGCGGGCAGGGCAGCGTGCAGCGCGTGGAACGCGAGGAGGGCTCCCCCGACCTGCCCGGCACCGTTGGCGGTAACGAGCACGTCCTGATCGTGGACGACGAGCCCGAGATTCTCGAAATCGCCGGCGAATTTCTCACGGACTCCGGCTATCGGGTGGAGACCGCACAGGACGGCGTTGAGGCCCTTGAGCGTCTGCGCCGGCAGCCGGACGTTGACCTCGTGCTGCTGGACTTGACCATGCCGCGCATGAACGGTGCCGACACCATCAAGGCCATCCGCGAGGAATGCCTGGCGCCCTGCGTGGTGGCCATGAGCGGTTTTGCCGGCGGGCTGGATATGGACGACCTCATCAAGCTGGGGGCTGACGCCTTCCTGCCCAAGCCCTATTCACTGTCCCAACTGACTCGCGTGGTGCGCGAGCAACTGGACCTGCATCCCCGCCGCCAGGCCTGAGCGCCTACTGGCAGGCCCCTGCCGCGCTGCTATGAATGGCGCCATGGCCAGGAAGCCCGAAAAATCGAAAGCGTCCCCCGGCGCCCGCGACACCTCCGGTGAAGCCGGCCGCGACCTCGTGGCCAGCAATCGCCGGGCCTTTCACGAGTACCTGGTGCTGGACCGCTATGAAGCGGGCATGAAGCTCACCGGCGGCGAGGTGAAGTCGCTGCGCGCCCGCCACTGCGAAATCTCGGACGCCTATGCCATGGTCCCCCGCGACGAGGACACCATCTACCTCTTCAATCTTCAGATTCCGGAATATGCCCAGGCCTCGACGCTGTTTGAAGCCCATGAGCCCAAGCGCCGGCGGGTGCTGCTCATGCACCGCAAGGAAATCGAGAAGCTGCGCGACCGCATGGGCCGCGAGCAGGGCCTGACGCTGATTCCCCTGGCCGTCTACTTCCGGCGGGGTTTTGCCAAGGTTGAGCTTGGGCTGTGCAAGGGCAAGAAGGCCCACGACAAGCGCGAAGCCATCAAGGCGCGGGACGCCAAACGCCAGATCGAGCGCCGCGTGAAGCGCTGAGACAATTCAGCGAACCCAGGCGCGGCCTGCCGGCTCTGAGGGGTGACGACACAGGAGACCGCCATGACGAACACCGCCAGAAAATGGGTGCTGCGCATTTCGAACCTCGACCGCTTCGTGCCCAAGGGCGACAGTGTCAAGGACGAGTTCGATCTGCTTTCCTTCAGCCACGGCATCTATGCTCACAGCCTGCCCGACGGTTCACGCCAGGTGCAGATGCAGGACATCAACGTGATGCGCGCCAGCGACGCCGCCACGCCGGTGCTGTTCAAGCTCTGCCTCAGCGGCGACGTGCTGGACAGCGTCGTGCTGGAGCTGCGCACGATTGACGATGACCGCGACGTTTTCCTGCTGCGCTATGAGCTGCTCAAGGCGCGGGTGGCGGCCGTCAACCCCGGCGGCAGCCCCCAGAGCGGCGACCCCGCCCTGGTGGAAGGCCTGACCTTCACCTGTGAGCGCCTGCGGATGCATGTGCACAATCGCGACGGGCACAGCACGGTGGATCTCACGCCGCCCAAACCCTGACCGATTGCGATTTCCCCGGGCGAATGTCGAATACTGCCCAACTTCGCCCGGGATTTGCCTTCATGCTGACGCTCTACGCCCCCGCCAAGATCAACTGGTTTCTGGAAGTGACCGGCAAGCGGCCCGATGGCTACCACGAACTGGTCACGGTCATGCAGGCCATCAGCCTCTATGACCGGCTCGACTTCAAGACGCGCAGCGAGCCCGGCCTGGCCCTGACCTGCAACATTGACCTCGGCCCGCCGGAGAAGAACCTCGTTTACCGCGCCGGCGAACTGCTACGCGCCCGCTATGCGCCCGACCGTGGCGCTTCGGTCCACCTTGAAAAGAAGGTGCCCCACGGCGCGGGGCTCGGCGGGGGCAGCTCTGACGCCGCCGCGGCCGTCGTAGGCCTCAACAAGCTCTGGGGCCTGAAGCTCGAAAACCGGGTGCTGGAAAACCTGGTATCCGAGGTCGGGTCCGACTGCGCCTTCTTTGTTCAGGGCGGCGTGGCGCTCTGCACCGGGCGCGGCGAAATCATTGAGCACAAGGCGCCCATTCCCAGGGTTCATCTGGTGATTCTTTACCCGAACATCGTGCTGCCCACGGTTGATGTGTACCGCGACCTCAGCCGACACTTGACCTACCAGCCCAGAAACTGTTACTTTTTTCATGGCGAGGGGGCGCGAAACAGCGCTAAAACGCTTCCCCGTGTCATTTTTAATAGGCTGGAGGAGTCGGCGCTCAGAGTGTCACCTGAATTGCGTGAGGTTTGGCAAAAAACCAGCGCTGAGGCCGGGGTCACCTGTCGATTCGTCAGCGGTTCGGGCTCGTCCATCGCCTTCGTGATGGAGGACGGGCCGGCCGCGCAGACTCTTGCAAGAACGCTGGAAGATCGCGGGCTGGGTCGCGCCTTTGCCGTAACCACTGTGACGGTGGGAGTGTCGGAGCACCAAGATGCGGGGGATCGAAGTATCCGAGGTACGAATCAAGCTGGCTAGCGACTCTGACGAAAAGCTGCTGGCCTATTGCAGCGTCACGCTCAACAACGCCCTTGTTATTAAAGACCTCAAGATTATCCAGGGTGAGGCCCAGCCCTTCGTGGCCATGCCCTCGCGCAAGATCACGGACAAGTGCCCAAGGTGCGGCAGCAAGAACCACCTGCGGGCAAAATTCTGCAACGATTGCGGCACCAAACTGAAACCCAACCGCGCCGAGACGGACGCCCGCGGCCGCGCCAAGCTGCACTTCGACCTCGTGCACCCTATCTGCGCCGAGGTTCGTGAGTACGTACACGACAAGATCGTCCAGGCCTACCAGGCCGAAGCCGCGCGGCAGACGCCATCAGGCCGACAGCCGAGGGTGGCCGCCGAAGGTGACGACATGCTCGCGCCGGATGCCACTTGAGGCATGCTTGTGCTGGGCGGTCGCCCGCCGGCGGGCTAGTCTTGCTGCATGCCCCGCCCGCTAGAACGTTGGCCTCTCATCCTGCTGTTGCTCTGTGCCCTGGCCACTGTGGGATCCCGTCTCGGTGCCAGGGACCCTGCGACGTGGTGGATGGAGGCGCTGCCGGTCATCGCGGGCATGGTCGTGCTGCCCTTGACCTGGAGGCGTTTTCCGCTCACGCCGCTGCTGGCCTGCCTGTTGTTTGTCCACGCCCTTATCCTGCTGCTGGGCGCCCACTACACCTACGCGGAAGTTCCGGCCGGTTTCTGGGTGCGGGACTGGCTGGGGCTTGAGCGCAACCACTATGACCGTCTGGGCCACTTCGCCCAGGGCTTCGTGCCAGCCGTATTGGCGCGGGAAATCCTGATTCGCAAAGGGGCCGTCAACGGGCGGGGCTGGCTGTTCCTCTATGTGCTGGCGCTGTGCATGGCCTTCTCGGCCCTTTACGAGATGATTGAGTGGTGGGCGGCCGAGGCACTGGGCGAAGATGCCATGGCCTTTGTCGGCTCCCAGGGAGATGTCTGGGATGCACAGTGGGACATGTTTCTGGCGACGCTGGGCGCGCTGGCGGCGCAGCTTTTCCTGGCCCGCCGGCACGACCGCCAGTTGAACACATTGCGTCCATCGGGCGCGGCTCAGGGCCTGTAGGGCGCGGGGATGAAACCAAGGCCCAGGCCCGAAGAAGCATTGACCACAAAGCCCAGCGAGCGTGTGGTGCCGCGTTTGATCTGCACTTCGCGTTCTTCGCAGGCCCAGCGCACGAACCCCTGATCATCAAGCAGGGGTTTGCCGTCCTGGCCAACCTGGGGCAGGAAATCGCCCTCGGGCGTGAACTTGTAACGCCGGACCTTCAAGGTCAGGCTTTCGCCCACGCGACCCTTGAGCAGGGCCAGGCGCAGGGCGCCGAAATCAGAGACGCGCTCGCCGTTGACCTGCCAGATGACGTCAAAGGGCTTGAGTCCCGCGCGATCGGCCTGGCTGTCGGCCTGGAAGCCAAGCACGACGACAGCCCGTTCCGGCCCGGGCAAAGCCGGGGCAGACTTCACGAGTTCTTCCATGCGGGCAAAGAATGCGGGCCAGCGCCCGTCGGTGTGCAGGGCGTTGAGGTCAGGGTCGCGTGAGGCCTGGGCAGCGTTGCTGTAACCCGCCCGGAAGGCCAGCTCCAGTGTCTCGAAGGCCCGCTCAATCATCTGCGTTTTCTGGCGGGCGCGCTCGGCTTCGGGCTGCGAGTTGGCCGCGAACTCCTGCTCGTTGCGGTGGGCTTCATCTTTGCCCAGGCGCAGTACCTTGCCTTCGCCCCACTGGGTCGCGAGCCGGCTCTGGGAGCAGGCCAGGTCGTAGCGTGTGGCGGCGGCCAGTTCGCCGTCGATCAGCCTGATGATCTCCAGGGCATCGGCGTAAAAGCCGTTGGCGCTGAGGCCCCGGGCCACATTGACCACGCACGCCACAAACGCCGGCTCTTTCTGCTGGGCGGCGCTGAGGGCGAGGCGGGCCGCCTCAAGGTCGGCCAGGGCAGCGCGCAGCGTGGTCACGCGCCACTCCGCGCTGCCGGCCGCAAGCTGGCCGGCCGTGGAACTGCGGCCCGAGGCGCGCACCAGCAGTTCGCGCGGCGTGTCCGCGCGCGACTCGGCATCCAGGCGGGCGCGGGCGGCCGCGACATCCTCAAGCACGTGCGAGATCAGCAGTTCGCCGTTGTAGAAGTGAGCGCCCAGGGGATTGAAGGCCTTGAGGTCGAGCCCGACCCTGGCGGCGTTGTTCCATGCCTGCCGCGCGCCCTCGAGGTTGCCCAGCTCCCGGAGCCGGTCACCCAGTTGAAGGTAGGCGCCGCTGAGAATCAGGGGTGTGCGGAAGTCGAGGGGGAAGATTTCTTTGGTCTTGAGCAGGTCGGCAATGGCGGCATCAAGGCTGGCCGTGGACGCCGAGCCCGGCGGCGCCCCTTCGCCAAAGCTCTGGCGGCGGCCCTGGCGCTGGTGCAGTTGCAGGTGCGTGATCGCGCGGTAATACCAGGCAGTCCAGTCTTTGGGGTCCAGCTCGACGGCCTTGCTGCAGTCGTTGATAGCTCCCACGAGATCGTCCAGGCCGTACTTGGCCTGCGCCCGCCAGCTGAAGTTGCGGGCATCCCGCGGGTTGAGCTGCGAGGCGCGGCCGAGGTCGCGGATGCAGCGATTGAAATCATGGACGCGGAAGATGATTCCAAGCTGGGTCCAGGCTTCGGCGTATTCAGCGTCGCACTCCAGGGCCTTTTCGTACTCGGCCACGGCGGCCTGCCAGTCCCCCATGTAGTTCTTGAAGTTGCCGCGGTAGAGGTAGACGGAGGCGCGGCGCGCATCCAGCGCCAGGGCCGCGTTGATGTCCTCCAGCCCGCCCTGGGCGTCGCCGAGGTCCATGCGTGCCAGCCCGCGCGCCACGTAGGGCGTGGCGTTGCGGCCGTCGAGCGCAATGGCGGCCGTGAAGTCCCGCACCGCGCTGTCAGCATCCCCCTGCGCGCGATAGCAGTTCCCTCGCGCCACCAACGCGCGCGCATGCTCAGGCTTGGCCGCGATGACGGCACTGAGGTTGGCAATGGCCGACTCGTACGCGCGCTTGCCCTTGAAGGCCAGGGCGCGGCTGATCAGCAGCGCCTCCGAGCCGGGCGCCAGCGCCAGGCCCTTGTCGCATTCGGCCAGGGCGCGGTCAAAGTCGCCCCGCGCGCGCCAGGCCAGGCTGCGCTTGAAGCAGTCGTCGGCGCTGGTTCCGGTGAGGACGGATTCGGGCAGGGGCACCAGCGCGAAATCCTTCTCGATGTTCTCCCACACATAGTTGAAGCGCACACGTCCCAGCTCGGCCAGGCCGGCAAAGGCCTCCTGGCTGCGCGTCTGGCACAGCGCGCGCCCGGCAACAATCAGCAGCTCGGCGTCGGACACTGCCGCCGCAAATCGCGTGAGCACCGGCACGGCCTCGACGGGAAGGTCAATCTGGCCCAGCGTGCGCACGAGCAGGCGGACTTCATCGAACTCGGCGGCCGTCCAGTCCCGGTCGCCCCGGGCCGCTCGCTCGCCGAAAACTTTCAAAGCGCCGGCGATGATTTCGACCGTCTTCGGGTCGCGCAGGGCGGCGAGCTGGTCCACGTATTCGGAAAGCTGCGGCGCGCCTTGGGGCCGGTTGGGCCGCCTGAGGCCGCGGCGCACGTCGTCGAGCGCGGCGTCGATGGCCTGGCGATTGGCCGCCAGCACTCTCTCGCGCGCGTTACGAATGGCCTCGCGCTGGGCGGTAACCTCGGGGCTGCTGACCTTGACGGCGCTGAGGGTGTGCTCGGCGAGGGCGAAATCGCCATTGAAGGCTGCAAGCCTTGCGGTCAAGAGCCGCAGCTCCACGAGGCGGCGCCTTTCCAGGTCCAGGTCGATACCCGCGGAAAGCTCGGGCAGCGCGGCGGCGGCCGGCGACGCCAGCAGCTTCAGCAGGTTGTCCTTGGCCGAAAGGTACCCGGCGAGGGAGGAAAGCACGACCTGGTTTTCACGCCGCTCCTGCGCGGAAAGAAGGAGTGAGGCCCCCTCGGCCTGGGCGCGCTGCAGGCGTCCCACGCGCTCGGCCACGTCGTCGCGCAGGGAGTCGGCGGGAATGCGCTCCACGGCGGCCTTGAGCGCGCGGATCTCGGCGGCGCGGGCCTTGAGTGCCGCTTCGCGCTGGGCCTGCTCGCGCTTGCGCAGGGCTTCTTTGGCGGCTTCCTCGCGCGCCGCCTCTTCCAGCGCCAGGCGCGCGCTGTCGCGCGCGGATTCGGCCTCCAGCCTCGCCGCCTGGGCCCTTGAGGTCGCATTGATCAGCGTGCCCGCCGCATACAGGCCCCCGGCCACGGCCAGAAATGCGGAGATTGCCGCGACGGCCACCGTGGCCTTGTGCCGCTGCACATAGCGGCGCACGAGTTGCGCCAGCGAGTACTGGTAGACGCTCAGGTTGCGGCCTTCGCGGAAGGCCTGCACCTGCGAAGCCAGCGCCATGGCTGAGGCAAAGCGGTCCTTCTTTTCGCGCGCCATGGCCTTGTTCACGACCGCCGCCAGTTCAGGCGGGCAGAACTTGCAGCGCTCGGAGATGGGCGCGGGCGCCGAAGTCAGCATGGCTTGCAGCACCAGGCCCGCCGTGGGCCCCTCGTAGGGAGCCACGCCCGCCAGCACTTCGTAAAGAACGGCACCCAGCGAGTAGATGTCGCTCTTTTCGTCGATTTCTTCCTGCTCGCCGCGCCCCTGTTCCGGCGGCATGTAGGCCGGCGTGCCGATGATGTAGCCGTCCTGTGTCTTGGCGGCATCGGCGCTTTCGCGCAGCGAATCACTGATATTGCGCTCGCGCGGGCGGTTCTTGACCGCGTAGTCTTTCTGGTTCTTCACGCGGGCGAGGCCCCAGTCCAGCAGCATCGTCTCGCCGAAGTCTCCCTGCATCACGTTCTCGGGCTTGATGTCGCGGTGAATGACGCCGCGCGAGTGTGCAAAGGCCATGGCGTTGCACACGGCCACAAAGGCGTCCAGCAGCTTGAGGCGCTCGTTGAACTTCTGCTCGTCGCTGAGTTTCTCGTCCTTGCGGATTTCGCGCAGCCGCGCCGCCAGCGTTTTGCCGCGCACGTACTTCATCGTGTAGTACACCGTGCCGTCGCTGCGCTCGCCGATTTCATAGACGGGCACGATGTTGGGGTGCTCGAGCTGGCCCGTGACCTTGGCCTCGCGCAGGAAGCGGTCTTCGGTGCTGTCGCCCTCGCCTTCAATGTTGGTGCCGATGCGCGTTCCGCCCGAAGCCAGTTCCGGCAGCAGCTCCTTGATGGCCACGTCGCGGCCGGTGTCCGTGTCGCGGGCCAGCAGGATGCGCCCCATGCCGCCGCGCGCGAACTCGCGCTTGATCTCGTAGCGGCCTGCGCCGTCGACCAGGCGCGAACGCACGGCCACGCCCGCAGACGGCGCGCCCTTGCCGTCAATCGAGAGCAGGGTGCGGGTGTCCAGCGAGATGCCGGACTGCGGGGCCTCTTCCTGGAATTCCAGCGTGAGCACTTCTTCGGGGGCGGCCTTGGGTGCCTCACCCTCGTAGAAGGCCGCCGCGCGGTTGACCCGCTCGCCGTCGGAAAGCAGCTGGGTCAGGCGTTCGTCGGCGTCGGCGTCGTCGCCTCCGCTGCCCATGGTGCTGGCGATGGAATCGGGGATGTGCGGCGCCAGTTCCTGCAGCACCCCCTCGGGTTCCACTCCCGAGAGCTTCATGATGGCCACGGCCTGCTCAGCGGTCAGCTGACCGGCCTTGAGCGCCTTGAGCGTGGCCATCACGGTTTTGCGCTGCTCATCCATGAGCGGGGGATTCTAGGCAAGGTGGGTCCTGAATGCACGCACGTTGGAGCCTGCCCCTCGCTCAGGACTGGCGCGCCGCGAGCCGGCGGATTTCCCGCAGCTCCTTCAGGGCCTGGCGCAGGTCATCACTGGCCCGCGACTCGCTCAGGCCCAGGCGCATGGCCACCTCTTCGGCGTCGCGCGCGAGAAACTCGGCTTCCTTGAGATTGCCGGAGCGGCGCTCGTGAGTGATCAGCACCATCAGCGTATGGAAGTAGCCCAAGGTCGTCTGAGACTGGGTCCGCTCCACCAGTTCCAGGGCGTCGAGGGCGGCGGCATAGGCCTCCGTATGACGGCCCGCGCTCTGGAGCAGTTGGGCGCGCAAGCCGGCCAGGTCGGCCTGCTCCTGAACCAGGCCCGCCTCGGCCGCGCGCCGGCAGGCTTCCTCGCACATCTGCGCCCCCTCCAGGTCCCGGTTCTGGGCCGACAGGGCGGCGGCCACGCCGCCCATGAGGTGGATCTCGTTGCGGATATCCTTGAGGGCCCGCGACCCCTCCAGCGCGACCTGATACAGCTCCAGGGCTTCCTGCGCATGGCCCCGCTCGAGCTTGATGCCCGCGAGATTGCCCAGGGCGCGGTTCTCCAGCCAGCGGTCGCCCAGTTCAAGCGCCTTCTGCAGCGCCTGCTCATAGAGGTGCAGGGCGCCGTCAATGTCTTCAAGTTCGTGGAGCAAAGCGCCGTGGTTGAGCTGCGTCGTGGCCAGGCCGCGCTTGTCGCCGCAGGCGCGAAAAAAGCGTTCGCTTGTGTGGAAGGCGGCCTTTGCACCTTCCGGGCGGCCCAGGTCGGTCAGGATGTTGGCACGGTTGCCCGCAATCTGGGCCTGAAAGCGCGGATTGCCCAGGATTTCGGCCATGTCCTGCGCCTCCTCCAGGGTCTGCAGGGCCGCTTCAACGTTGCCGCGGTTGCGATGCAGCACCGCGAGGCTGCCCAGCGCGCGGCACACGCCGTCGAGCCTGCCCAGACGGCGAAAGACGCGCTCGGTCTGGGTGTAGCACTCCTCGGCGCGGGTCAGTTCTCCCGTGGCGTCGTAAACCATGCCGCGCTCGAGCATGCTTTCCGCGAGCAGGGCGTCGTCGCCGGCTGTGCGCGCCAGCGACTCGGCCTGGCCCAGTATCAGAAGGGCTTCGTCCAGCGCGCGGGCTCGCCGCAGCGCCGCGCCGAGCCGGGCGCGGGCCAGCCCCTGCAGGCGAGGCTGGCTCTGGCCGTCGGCTGCGGCAACAGCCTGCTCATAGGCTTGGCGGGCCAGCCCCGGCTGGTTGGCGCGCTCCTGCAGGGCCCCCTGGCGCAGCCGCAGTTCAACCCGCAGGAAGGGCGGCAGGTCGTCGCGCTCAAGCAGGGCCTGGCAGCGCTGGAGGGCGGGTGCGTTCTGAAAGCGGGCGATGTCGGCGTCGATGGCGCGCAGCCACTCGCGGCCCAGGCGCTCGTGGTCCCCGCTGCTGAGGGCGACAGGGTCGAGGGCGGGCGTTGCCAGCAGGCGCAGGCGCGCGGCCTCGAACTCAGGGTCCGACGACTCACGGGCCAGCAGCGCGGCCAGCTTGGCGCGCTGGGGGTCCGATACAAGTGAAAGCGCGGCCATGCGGTAGAGGCCGTGGCTGAAACGGTAACTGCCGCCTGCTCGGTTCACGCTGTGCGTCATGGAGGCCGGTTTGTCAGGGCGCGAAGTCAAGTTAGGGAGCCGGAGCAGAAAAGTGAAGCGCGGAAAGCCGGCCGTGAAGTCCATGGCGCATAGGCCCTGCTCAGCGGCATCGACTGCTGCTACACTCTTCCGCCCACATTTTCGGGGGTGGCACCCCGCCCTGAGCAGAGCTTAGGCACCATGAGACGCAACGACATCCGCAACGTGGCCGTCATTGCCCACGTCGACCACGGCAAAACCACACTGGTGGACGGCTTTCTGGAAGCGGCCAATTTCTTCGGGCGCAAGACCGACCATGCAGAGGCCTTCCTCGACATGAACCCGCTCGAGCGCGAGCGCGGCATCACCATTCTGGCCAAAAACGTGTCCTTCGTCTGGCGCGACGTCAAGATCAACCTGATTGACACCCCCGGCCACGCGGACTTCGCCGGTGAAGTGGAGCGCGTCCTCAGTATGGCCGATGGCTGCTTCCTGCTGGTGGACGCAGCGGAAGGGCCCCTGCCCCAGACCAAGTTCGTGCTGCGCAAGGCCCTGGCGCGGCATCTCAAGCCCTTTGTCGTCATCAACAAGATTGACCGGCCTGATGCCCGGCCGCGTGAGGTGCTGGACTCGGTGTTTCAGTTGTTCATGGACCTGCACGCCACGGACGAGCAGCTTGATTTCCCGATCATTTATGCCAGCGGGCGGCAGCGCATCTCGACGCTGGACCTCTCAAAGCCCGGCACAGACCTGCGCCCCCTGCTCGATGCCATGATCGACCAGTTGCCGGGGCCGGAAGTCGAGCCTGACAGGCCCTTCCAGGTGCAGATCACCAATATCCTGTATGACCAGTTCGTGGGGCGGGTGGGAATCGGGCGCATCATGCGCGGCAAGCTGCGCGCGCGGCAGGCTGTAGTGTCGCTCAAGCGCGACGGAAGCCGGGTGACCGGTCAGGCCAAGCAGGTGCAGGTGTTTGAAGGGCTCAAGCGCGTGGACGTAGCCGAGGTCTCGGCCGGCGACATCGTCGCTATCGTGGGCCTCGAGAACGTGGAAATCGGCGACACCGTAGCCGACCCCGAGCACCCCGAGGCCCTGCCGCCGGTGCCCATCGACGAGCCCACGATCTCGATGGAGTTCTGCGTCAACGACAGCCCCTTTGCCGGCCAGGAAGGCGAGTATCCCACGGGGCGCCAGGTGCGCGAGCGGCTGCTCAGGGCCGCCGAGGCCGATGTCGCCCTCAAAGTTGATATCGAGGCGGGCGCGGCCGACCACTTCACGGTCAAGGGGCGCGGCACCCTGCACCTCGGCATCCTGATCGAGAACATGCGGCGCGAAGGCTACGAGTTTGCCGTGGGCGCGCCGGAAGTCATTCTGCACGAGGAGAACGGCGTAAAGCTTGAGCCCTGGGAGGAAGCCGTCGCCGACGTGCCCGACCAGCTCTCCGGCCGTGTGATCGAGCTTCTGGGCTCGCGCCAGGCGCAGATGACGCACATGGAGACGCATCAGGGCCGCACGGTGATCCACTTCGATGTGCCCTCGCGCGGCCTCATCGGCATGCGCACCAAGGTGCTCACGGCCACGCAGGGCGAGGCCGTGTTTACCCACCGCTTTACGGGCTACCGGGAAGCGGCCGGGGACATTCCGCGCCGTTCGCGCGGCGCCATGGTCGCCACGGACCACGGGCAGGTGACAACCTACGCGCTGCTGAACTTGTTTGATCGCGGGGACTTTGTCGTGGAGCCCGGCGACAATGTCTATGCGGGGCAGGTGGTGGGCGAGCACTGCAAGGAAGGCGACATCGGCGTCAACGTGTGCCGCATGAAAGAATTGACCAACGTGCGCTCCTCAAACAAGGAAGCCACGGTGCGTATCAAGGGCAAGCGCGACATGAGCCTCGAGGATGCCCTGGAGTGGATCGAACCCGACGAACTGGTCGAAGTCACGCCCAAGAGCTTTCGCGTGCGCAAACGCGAACTCAACGAGACCGCCCGCAAGCGCGCCAAGAAGGCCACCGCCGTTGTGCCCAAGTAAGCGGAAGCAAAACCGGGCGCCGCAGGGCGCCCGGTTTTGTGCTACCTATGACGCGCGATTTTCACGGGCCAACGCTCAGCAGGTCCCCTGTGTTCTGCGCAGACGCGGCGGAGGGGCCTGCGCCGGGCTTCGTGGCGCAGGCTTCGACATCGTCGGGGTACACGGCGCGATGTTCGCCGCTCGCCGTCAGATTCGTGGCGAACTCGGCCGACAGGCGCGCAATGGCCTCGTGGCCCCGGACCCCGGCGGCAGGTTCAAGCTCGTCCGTGGCGATGCCGGCCAGGTCATCCACGTGGGGCAGGCGCTCGCTGCCGTCTTGAGCGTGCATGCCGAAATTCAGCAGCTCGATGCGCCCGTCGAGGTGCTCCACAAGCGCTGAGCAGCTTTCGACCCAGTCGCCGCAGTTGGCGTATAGCACACCCTCAATCTCCCGCAGGTCCGGCCGGTGGATGTGGCCGGAGATGATCACGTCGGCCTTGTGCTGTTTGGCGTAGCGGACCAGGGATTGCTCATAGCCGCTGACGAAAGAGATCACCTTTTTCACCTTGCGCTTGACGTAGCCCGCAAGCGACCAGTAGCCAAAGCCCAGCCGGCGGCGCGCGGCATTGAGCCAGATGTTGATCGCGAGAAGCACGTCGTAGGCCCAGTCGCCCAGGTGGGTGATCAGGGTGTAGTTGCGCACGATGTGGTCGAACATGTCGCCGTGGACCATCATCACCCGTCGCCCGTCGGCGGTGGTGTGGTAGGCCACGTTGGCCACTTCCACGCCGCCGAAGTGCAGGCCGTTGTATTCGCGGAACAACTCGTCGTGGTTGCCGGGCACAAACACGATCTTCGTGCCCTTGACGTCACGCTTGAGCAGGCGGCGAATCACCTCGCTGTGGCTTCTGGGCCAGTACCAGCGCCGCTTGAGCGACCAGAGATCAATGATGTCGCCCACCAGATAGAGATAGTCGCACGACGCGCTTTGCAGGAACGCCACGAGCCGATCGACGCGGCAGGCCCGGGTGCCCAGATGGATGTCCGACAGCCATACGGCCCGGTATCGCGTCTTGGGTCGGTGGGCCATGGTCAGCGTTCTCCGGGAGTGTCAGAAGCCTACCGCTTCGCCATGATTGACAGGTCAAGGGCGCAACAAGCTCTGGTGAATCCGGCGCATCGCGGCTCGCCGCAGCCAAGCGCGGCACCTTCATGCGACATTCATGAAGCTCCGGTATGCTCGCCCCGCCGATGGACCTCACCTCGATCATTCTGCTGGCGGTGTTCAGCGCCGCCGCGCTGCTGAACCTGGCCCAGTTGCTGTTCTACTTCATCAACCGCAGCGTGCTCCGACGCACCGGGCGAAGAGCGGAAGTGGGAGCCTGGCCAAGCGTGGATGTCTGCATCCCGGCGCGAGATGAGGCGGCCAACATTGAGCGCTGCGTGCGCTCGCTGATGGCCCAGGACTACGCGGGCGAGTTCCGCATTACGGTGCTGGACGATGAAAGCTCAGACGGCACGGCCGATATCGTCCGGCGTCTCGCGGCGCAGGACGCCCGCGTGCGGCTGATGGACGGCAAGGCTGAGCCGCTGCCCTCAGGCTGGGTGGGCAAGGTCTGGGCCAATACGCGGCTGGGGCGCGCGGCCCAGGGGCAATGGCTACTGTTTGTGGATGCCGACACGTTCTTTGACTCCAACATGCTGCGAGAAGCCCTGGCCTGCGCCCATCAGGCGGCGGACCCGCCCGTTGGCCTGTTCTCGGGTTACCTGAGGTTTGAGCAGCAGGGCTTGTGGGAGGGCGCGCTGATGGCCTCCTTCTTTGCCTCCCAGCACATGCTGCCGCTGCCCCTTGCGCTTGGGCGCAAGGCGGGCGGACCGGCGCCGGGCCACTGGCACCTGTTTCGACGCCAAACCTATGAGCGCCTCGGAGGCTATGCCAAAGTCTGGGACAAAGTGCTCGACGACATGGAAACCAGCGCGCTGGTCAATCGCGCGGGGCTGGCGACGCGGCTGCTGCCGCTGGAGCGCTGGGGCGCAGTGAGGATGTACCGCTCGTTTGGCGAAATCTGGTGGGGGGTGCAGAAGAGCATTGGCTACACGCTGCAGAAAAGCTGGCTCAATGCGCTTTGTCTGGTGCTGCTCATGTTGGTCAGCGGAGTGGCGCCGTTCTTTGCGCCGTTTCTGGCGGCATGGCGCGGCTTCAGTGCGCCGGAGACCCTGCCGGGTCTGACGTCGCTTTGCGCCATCTTGCTCTGGCGGTGGTTGATACAGCGTGACCAGACAGGTCCCTGGTGGGGCTGGCTGAGCCATCCGCTGATGGCGATTTTCCTCGCCGCGAACGGAATTCACGGGGTAGCGGCCCTGAAATTTGGAATTGGCGTGGTCTGGAAGGGGCGGCGCTACGACGGAAAACGTCCGCCAGCCGCGCCAAATGAGGCTTCCAGGGCAAATGGCACGGAGTGAGTAAGTTATCAACAATTCGCCACAAGCCCTTTTCCTCTCTGAAAACAGTTTACTCTGCACATCCAGCAACGGCGAAAACGGAAAGTTTCGCCCGGAAATCGGGCCGCGATTGGCCCTAACAGGTGAAGGTAAACTTCGACAGGAGATTGGAACATGGCAAGAAAGCCCAATGCAGCCTTCATGAAGCCGATGCAGCCCGATGCCGTTCTGGCCGAGATCGTGGGGGAGAAGGCGATTCCCCGCACTGAAGTGACCAAGAAGGTTTGGGCCTACATCAAGAAGAACGGCCTGCAGGACAAGAAGAACAAGCGCATGATCAACGCCGACGACAAGATGAAGGCCGTGTTCGGCGGCAAGAGCTCGGTCAACATGTTCGAGATGACCAAGCTCGTCAACAAGCACCTGAAGTAAGTTCAGCCTGAATCAAACCTGAAGCCGGCCGCAGCAGCGGCCGGCTTCTGATTTTTGCGCCAAGTTCAGGCGTCCTGCCCGAAGGTCAGGTCGACCTTCTCGTCCTTCGTGATCTCCTTCAGCAGCACCGTGGCATAGCAGCCCTTGGGCAGGGCGAACTTGAGGGTCAGGGCGCCGTCCTTGTAGCCGGCCTCCACTTCGCCCGCGCGATAGCGGAACGGCCGCCGGTCCCCCTTCTGGCTCAGGCCCTTGCCGATGTCGAAGGAGGCCAAGGTCAGCTTCGCTTCGCGCAGCACCTCTTCCTCCAGCTCTGCCTCGCGCCCCTTGGGCTGCATCATGCTCGTGCCGAAAATCGGGCCCGTGGGCGAGATCTCGAAGGTGTCAGCGCGCGGCTGCTCCGCGGCGGCACTCTCCACGGTGAACTTGGCCCCGTTGCCCTTTTCGCAGAGGTCGCCGTCCCAGACCTGGTCAATAGCCTCGAACCGGCGCTCCAGGCAGCGGTTGAACAGCAGGCTCTGGGCGGCGCTGACGTGCAGCAGCTTCAGTTTCTGCTGCACCCGCCGCAGCGCCTTCTCGCCCGGCCCCGTTTCCTGCACGGCCTTCAGCGCCATGCGCTCGATGTTCGCGTTGCGCGGCCAGAGCTCCAGCGCCTTTTCCAGTTCCCCGTCCTCGTAGGCCTTGCGCGCGTCAAATGTGCGCGGCTCCAGTTCGCGGTCCGGGTCGCCCAGCAGGACGCGAAAATAGCCCTCAAGGTCGTTGCGGATCAGGCACAGGCCCAGCCGCGCGGTGTCCAGGCGGCGGCCAAAGCGCTGCGTGTCGTACCAGTTGGGTACACCGCGGCGCTTGAGGATTTCAAGGGTTGCCTGGGCGTGGGCCACGTCGGCCTCCGCCACGTCTCGCAGCACCACCGTGAAGCGGTTGCCCGCGAGATGGCCGCGCTTGAGCTTGTTGTTGTGCCGCGAGGTTTCAAGCACGGTGATCTTGGGCAGCTTGAGCGCTGCCAGACGTTCGGGCGGGCAATGTTCAAAGCTCAGCCACTGGCGGGTGCGGCCGCGGGCATCCTTGAGCCCGGCCACGCCCACGTCGCGTTCGGGAAAGCTGAGTTCGAGGCAGATGCGGCGCACGGCCTCAAAGGTCGAGAGGCCGCTCTTTTCGATGTGAACCAGCGAATGGTCGCCCTGTCCGCTGAAGGGATAGAGGGGAATCTCCTCAACCACAAAGTCTTCATAGATGGACTTGAGCGCGCCGGGACAGGCCGGCACCGAGGCACTGAGATATTTCATGGGCTCACGATAGCAGCGTCAGCCGCAGAGGGCTTGCGGTACTTTGGCAGGACGTAACAGACTGCTGAGAAGGCACCTTTCAGCGACCTGTTCAGGGCGCGAGATTGGGCGTGAAACTCGAACAGGGGCGCCCGTGGATTATCAGGCGAAACCGGCGCTTCATTGCACCGTCACACCTTCGTCAAGGGGCCAGTCTCGCTGGACAGGGATTGCACAGGATGCATAGTGAATCACGTCACCGGAGAGGCCATGACGGCGAGTGATACGAATCGAGTGCGGCAGTCAGTCGTGTTGTTGATAGCGGAGAGTCCCGCCGCGTCAAGGGAGCTGGGTGAGGCCATTGAGGCTCTGGGTTGCATGTGCCATGCGGTGCACGATCTGGCCCAGGCCGAGAATATTCTGACGCACTATGCCCCGGATTGCGTGGTGATGAACTACGCCACGCCCGACGGCCACGGCGCGGAGCTCATTGGCCTGCTGCGCCGGCGCATGATGCACAAACGCACGCCCATTGTGCTGATTACCGGCGAGATCACGGAAGTCGAGCTCGAGCGCGCGATCATGCACGGCATTTACGCCTACCTCGCCAAGCCGTTCAGGGTGGAAGAGCTCCAGAGGCTGGTCGGTGCGGCCATTGCCGACTACCACACCGCGCGCCTGCGCAAACCCTAGCAGGCTTCTGAACGAGTCCAGTTCAGCAGGCTGCCCGGCCCGCGCTACTCCGCTTGAATGCTGCTAGAATCCCGCCACGTTCGCGCGGGAGAATCCCATGCCTTGGTGGGGGTGGCTGCTGATCGGCATTGCCGGCTGGCTCTTGTTCACGGCCGTGGTGGACCTGCTGCAGCGCAAGCACGCCATCATTCGCAATTTTCCGCTCATTGGCCGCTTCCGCTACGTGATGGAGAAGTTCGGGCCGCCCTTGCGCCAGTACTTCTTCCAGAGCGACCTGGGCGAGCGCCCCTTCACGCGACTCCAGCGGGCCTGGGTCTATCGCGTGGCCAAGGGGCAGAACTCCACCGTCGGATTCGGCACCCAGCTTGACCAGGACGCGCCCGGACTGATCAAGTTCCACCCCAGCCCCTTTCCCACGCTGGACCTCAAGCGCAGCGACGCCATGAAGCCCGTCGTCATCGGCCCTACGCGCGCGCGCCCTTACGCTTGCCGTTTTGCCGCCAACATTTCCGGCATGAGCTTTGGCGCCCTCTCGAAAAACGCTGTGCTGGCACTCTCGCGGGGCGCCAAGCTGGCCGGCGGCTACATGAGCACCGGCGAGGGTTCCCTGAGTCCCTATCATCTCGAGGGCGGCGCTGACATCTCCTACCAGCTTGGCCCGGCCTACTTCGGTTGCCGCACCCAGGAGGGGCGCTTTGACCGAGTGAAGTTCAAGGAGCTGTGCGAGCGCCACGAGCAGATCAGGATGATCGAGATCAAGCTCTCGCAGGGCGCCAAGCCCGGCAAGGGCGGTGTGCTGCCCAAAGAGAAAATCTCGGCCGAGATTGCGGCCATCCGCGGCATTGCCCGCGACGAAGACTGCCACTCGCCCAACCGGCACCCAGAGTTTGACGACGTGCCCGGCCTGATGCGTTTCATCAATGAAGTGCGCGATCTGGCAAAGGGGCGCCCTGTGGGCATCAAGCTGTGCCTTGGAGGCGAAGAGTTCATCCGCGACGTCGCGCGCTACCTGCAGGGCCACGATGACGGGCCCGACTTCATTCAGATTGACGGGGCCGAAGGCGGCACGGGCGCCGCCCCCATGAGCTTTGCAGACCGCATCGGCATCAGCCTGCAGGAGGCCCTGGTCATCACGGACAACATCCTGCGCGAGCACGGGGTGCGTGAGAAAGTCGTCGTCATCGGCTCGGGCCGCCTCGTCACAGGGGCCGAGTGCGCCATTGCGCTTGGGCTTGGCGCCGACTTGTGCATGGTGGCGCGCGGCTACATGTTCGCCCTGGGCTGCATCCAGGCCCTGCAGTGCAACACCAACCATTGCCCGACGGGCGTGGCCACCCAGAACAAGTGGCTGATGCGCGGCCTGGACCCGACGGAGAAGTCCGTGCGCGTGGCCAATTACATGAAGGCCCTGCACCACGACATCATGGCCATTGCCTGGGCGCTGGGGCTGGAACAGCCGGGCGACATCAACCGCGAGCACATGAGCATGATCGTTGAGCCGGGCCGCCGCGTGGCGCTGACGGAAATCTACCCCACCACGATGAAGGCTTTCCGCGAGACCCGGATACTTCGCAAGCCCCAGGCCAATGTTGCATGATTGTCGCCGTGGCCAGTTTGAGGCAGTTGCTGGCCCTGCCAAACCTGGGCATGCCGGGCGTGGGCCGGGTGGAGGTGCGCCTCGACCTTGAAGATGCCTGGCGCGAAGTGCTTGCCAACCCCGAGCTGCTGGGCGTTTTGGCGGCGAGACTGGGCCTGCCGTTGATTGCCACCTGCCGGCGCAAGGCCGAGGGCGGCCGCTTTGAAGGCCACGAAGACGCGCGCATGGCCGTACTCCGGCGCGCAGCCGCGCAGGCCGATTTTGTGGATGTCGAGCAGGGCGTGGTCCTTGACGTGGACCCCCGCAAGGTCATACGCAGCCATCACGACTTCGGCCCCATGCCCCAGGACCTTCAGGTCCTGCTGGCCGCCCTGAAGTCCGAAGGGGGGGCGGAGTTCAAGCTGGCGGTCACGGCGGGCCACCTCAGCGACAACCTGCGCCTGCGCGATCTTCTGCGGCAGGCCGGTGGCGGCGTCAGCGCCTTTGCCATGGGCGAGTACGGGCTGCCCTCGCGCATTCTGGCGCTTGCGTGGGGCAGCGTCTCGACCTATGCCGCGCTGGACGGGCGCGCTTTGGCTCCGGGCATGCCCTCGGTCGAGGATCTGAGCAGGCTATATCGCGCCGCGGACCTGGGGCCGTCGACGGCTGTCTATGGCGTCACGGGCCTGCACGTCAGCCACAGCCAGAGCCCGAAGTTGCACAACGCGGCCCTGGCCCAAAGCGGCATCGGCGCTGTTTACCTTCCCCTGGCGGCCACCAGCGTGGCCGACTTCGTGCAGTTCGCGCGCAGCCTGCCGCTGAAGGGCGCGAGCGTGACCGTGCCCTTCAAGGAGGAAATGGCGCGCCATTGTGTGGCGCTGGATGCCGCGGCCCAGTCCCTGGGCGCCGTGAACACCGTGACGCTCGATGATCGCGGCAGCCTGCGGGGCGCCAACACCGACGCGCCGGGCTTTGCGCTTGCCCTGTCCGAAGAGTTCGGAGCTGTCGCTCCCGGCTGCCGGTTCCTCGTGCTTGGCGCCGGGGGGTCAGCGCGGGCCGTGGTGCATGCCCTGCTCAAGCAGGGGGCCTATGTGGGGGTCCATGCCCGGCGCCTTTCCAAGGCCGAGGAACTCTGCCGCGGCACGGCCGCGCGGGCTGTCGCGACCTTGAACTCGTCTGACGTACTCTGGGAGTGCGTCGTGAACTGCACGCCCTGCGGTATGGGCGGCGCTCACGTGGATGAAATGCCGCTGCCCTGGCACGAACTGGAGCCCGCCCTCCATCCCAGAGCCGTGTTCTATGACCTGGTTTACGAGCCGCCCCTGACACCGCTTCTGGCCCGCGCTCAGGCCCAGGGCTTTCACATTGCCAACGGGCTTTCCATGCTGCTGCGGCAGGCCGAGGCCCAGGCCGCTATCTGGGGTTATCTGCCCCTGCGCTCACGCCTCGAGGCGCCGCCTGGGCCCCGGCGCAAGCTGGTATGGCTCATCGGCTATCGGGCCAGCGGCAAGAGCACGCTGGCGCCGCGCCTGGCCCAGCGCCTGAACTGCCCCTCCTTTGACCTGGATGCTCTGCTGGAGGCGCGGGCCGGCCGCCCCATCGCCCAGGTGTTCGGCCAAGGCGAGCATGCATTTCGCGTGCTGGAGGACATGGAACTCAGCCTTCTGGCGGCGCGGCAGCGCGAAGGTGTCGTGGCCACGGGCGGAGGGGCGGTGCTCAACCATCGCCTCGTGGAGTCCATGAGGGAAAGCGGAACGGTGGTCTACCTTGACGCGCCCGATGACCTGCTCGTGGCGCGGCTGGAGCAGGACGCCTCCGCTCGCCCCTCACTCACGGGGCGGCCCGTAGCCGAAGAGGTGCAAGAGGTCATGGCTTGGCGCCGCCCGCTGTATGAGCGCGCCGCCCACATCGTGATCCCGGTGTCGGCCGCGAGCACCCTTGAGGCGCTGTCTTCCGAAATCATGGCGCGTTTGCCAAAGTGAACCGCGATGGCCTCCGCCGAAACCATCGAAATCGCCCGGGGCATCCCGCCCGGCTTTGTGCTTGCCTGCGCCATGGTGTTTGGCGCCTTCGTGGGAAGTTTCACCAACGTGGTGGCCTGGCGCCTGCCGCGCCAGTGTCTGAGCATTAACAATCCGCGGCGCAGCTTCTGCCCCAAGTGCAAGACGCAACTGGCCTGGTACGACAACATTCCGGTCCTGGGCTGGATTCTCCTGCTGGGCCGCTGCCGCTACTGCCGCAAGGCGATCTCGCCGCGCTACCCCCTGGTCGAGGCGGCCATGGCCGCGCTGTTCGGTCTGGCCGTCTGGCGCACCGTGCTTTCGGGTGGGCCAGGCGCCCTGGTCAGCGTCGAGGCCTGGCTGTTTGCGCTGGCGGCCGTGGTGGCCATCAGCGTCCTCATACCTGTGGCGCTGATTGACTGGGACTTGACCATCATTCCCGATGAGCTGGCCGTGGGCCCCCTGCTGTTCTTTGTGCCCATGGCCGCGAGTGTCACCCACATGCGTACGGGCTTGCCCCCGGACTTGGACCCCCTGCTCTTTCATGCTCTGCCGCTTTGGCTCAACGGCGTGCTCAGTGCCCTGGTGGCGGGCGCGGCCGGCAGCCTGACGCTCTGGCTTATCGGCAAGGCGGGCAACGTTCTCTTTCCGGGACGCACGGCCAAGATGGGCGGTGAGAGCATGGGCTTTGGCGACGTGAAGCTGGTGTTCCTGCTGGGGGTCATCCTCGGCTGGCCAAAGCTGGTGGCCGCTTTTTTCATCGCCATACTGCTGGGTGCCAGCGTGGGCCTTGTGCTGCGCGTGGCGGCACGCTTTCTTGCCGTGCCCTTTGGGCCCTTTCTGGTGGCGGGGACGCTGGCCGCCCTGCTGTTCACGCCCGAGATCCTGCAGGCCGTGGACTGGTACATTGCCCTGATTACGCCCCAAGGGGTGCCGCCGGCGCGGCTGGGTTCATGAGCGCGCCGGAGTCTCTTCGCGGCGCCACGAGTGAGGAAGTGCATGTCGAAATACGTCACGGTCATCAACGGCCGATTTGTGGATGAGAAGGACGCCCAGGTCAGCGTGCTGGACCACGGCTTCCTGTTCGGCGATTCCATCTACGAAGTGGTGCGCACGGTGCAGGGCAAGCTGTTTGGCGCGCGCCAGCACCTCAAGCGCCTCCACGCCTCGGCCGATGCCCTGGGCTTGAAGCTGCCTTTGATGGACGAGCAGTTCATCGACTTGATGCGCGAAATGCACCGGCGCAAACCCGGCAGCGAGAGCTACTTGCGTGTTATCGTGACGCGCGGCGTGGGAGAACTTGACCTTCACCCGGCCAGTTGCACCTCGCCCACCGTCATCGGTATTGCCAAGCCCCTGCCACAGTGGCCGGCCGAGAGTTACAGCCGCGGCGCAAAAGTCATTCTGGCGGGCGTGCGGCGCAACCCCAAGAACGCCACAGATCCGGCCATCAAGAGCGGCAACTACCTCAATAACGTGCTCGCCATCGTTGAGGCCCGGGCCGCCGGCGCGGCCGAAGCTGTCATGCTCAACGTCCAGGGCCACGTCACGGAGTGCACCACCAGCAACGTGTTCCTGGTGCAGGGCGGTGAGCTGCATACGCCCGACCTGGGCGAGGGGTTGCTGGCCGGCGTGACGCGCAGCTTTGTGCTCGAACTCGCCCGCAAGCTCTCCCTGCGCTGTCATGAGCGGGCCATTTCGGCCCAGGAACTGCTGGCCGCCGACGAAGTGTTCATTACCAGCAGCACCCGGGACATCATGCCCGTGGCCGCCATCGGCGACATTCCCCTGCGCCACAGCCCCGGACCTGTGACCAAGCGCCTCATGGAGGCCTTCAATACCGTCCTGCTCGATCCCTCCAACCTGATTGCCTGATGCCGCGCAAGCTGATTGCTATCGCCAATCCGATTTCAGGCAAGGGCAAGGCCGCAAAGCTGGGCCCGCGGCTGGCGCGTCTGGCCCGTGAAAGCGGTGTCGAGATTCACCTGCGCCTGACGACCCACGCCGGCCACAGCCAGGAGTTGGCGCACGATGCCAGGGCCGAGGGTTACGACGCCATCGTGGCCTGCGGAGGTGACGGCACGGTCAATGACATCGTCAACGGCATGCGCGACAACCCCCTGCCCCTGATGTTAGTGGCAATGGGCACGGGCAACGTGTTGGCCAAGGAAATCGGGGCCACAGCCAATCCCATGCGCTACGCACAAGCCCTGCGGGAATGGAGACTTCTGAGCCGTGACCTGGGGCAACTGAATGGCGGGCGGCTCTTCACCTGCTTCGTGGGTGCCGGCTTTGACGGCGAGTGTACGCGCCAGATAAAGGAAGCGAGGCGGGGTGGCAGCATGAAAATGTGGCAGTACGTTCCGGCCATCTGGCGGGCCATTGCCAGCGCGAACTTCACGACCATCAGCGCCACCCTTGATGGCTCACAGCGGGTGGAGGGCGCCAGCTTTGCACTGGCCGCCATTACGCCGGCCTACGGCGGACCCCTGGCCCTGACGCCGCAGGCAAAGGCCAATGACGGCCTGCTGGACGTGCTGACGATTCATGAACCCATCACCTTCCTGAGTGTAATGCGCCTTCTGGCACTGGGATTTGTGCGGCAGATTGCCTCCCACCGCCGCGCCAAAGTGACAAGGGCGACTACGGTCGCCCTTGAAGCTCGCGAGCCCGGCGGACGCGAAGTTCCCATCCAGGTGGATGGAGACTTCGCCGGCTACCTGCCTGTGGATTGTCGCATGCTTCCGGGGGCCCTGCAGATGCTGGATCCCCGTTGAAACTCAAGCCTTGATCGGCACTTTGACCTTGACCCCCGGTTTGAGGCTCACGCCGGGGTTGGCCTGCTGGAGGCTTTCAGTGGTCACGCCCTTTCCTTTGAAGCGTGTATGGGCGATGGACCACCAGCTGTCACCCTTTTGCACGACGTACTCTTCAACCCCTCCGGCTGCAGGCTTGGGCTGTGGCACCGGGGCCTGTGGAGTCGCTGCTTCCTCTTTATGCGCGGCGGGGGCCGTGTTCACTTCCGCCATGTCGCCGGGGAGTTCCTGGCGTTGCAGGTCCTTGGGGCCAACTCGGGCTTCGATGCGCTCTGGACCCATGACGTCGGGACGTTCATCGGCGACGACGTCGCGGGCGCGACTGAGCACCTGATCCCAGATCAGGCCCAGACCCAGGCTGATGACGCTGGCCACAAAGATGGCGATCTTGATCCCACGGTCCATATCTGACTCCCAGAGTGTCGGCAAAACGCCGCTTCGGATTTCGGCGTTTGCGGGCTGGAACTGAAGGGGCGGGTCAAGGCGGTAGATGGCGGAGGGAGTAAGTAGAGGGAAGAAGGTGAGAAAGATTGACAGAAGCTTTGCCGTACTTTATATTTCATAAACTGCAAAGTTACCGGACGCAGAATGCCGATAAGCGCCCAAGAGGCCCATTCTAAGGGCTTGGGCGAGTATCGTGAGGCCAGTTGCCCTGCGGATTCGGCCGGTAATTTCAAGGTCAGGGTTGGGTTCGAACAATTGTGGTAGAAGTAATGGTCAAGAACAGGCTTGACGCTGGAAAGTGTCACGCTAATGTCTTGGCCGTCTTTGCACGAGTTGCCCTTGCACATCACGGAAAGGCTGTGCCAGGGCTCTCCGGTTGCGATGGACGGACGCGTATCCGGAATTTCCGAGTTCTTTTTGGGAGAGCGAGGCATGGTTAAACTTTGGTCGACGGCTCTTGCGCTGCTGGTTGGCGCCAGTGCCTGGGCCGCGCCGGCGTCGGCGCAGTCCAATGAAGTGGAGAAGCTGCAGAAGGAGCTCAGCGAGCTCCGCACCGAGATTGACACGCTCAAGTCGGTGAAGCGTCAGGGCGGCGATGAAGATCCCGCGCTGGCCACGAAGCTGAAGGGTAACGTTTTCTCGTGGGCCACTGAGGACGGCAAGTTCGCCCTCACCATGAGCACCCGCGTCCAGGTTCGCCTCACGTACAACGACGAGCGCGGCCAGGATGTGGACTCTGACGACGGCGCTGGTGTGCGCGCCGACTCGACAAACGGCCGTGACTTCTGGAACTTCCGTATTGTTCGCGCGAAGACCACCTTCACGGGCAACATCTTCGAGAAGGAGTGGAAGTACGAAGTGGTCCTGAACTGGACCGAAGCCGGCAGCAACCAGCTGGTTGAGAACGCTTTCTTCACCTGGGCCAAGTACAACGAGATCAACGTCAACGTCGGCCAGGCGAAGGTTCCCTACAGCTACCAGTTCAAGGTTTCGAGCGGCCGTCAGCAGTTCGTTGACCGCTCGATCGTCAGCAACACGTTCCACCAGGACTGGGGTAAGGGTCTGTGGCTGAGCGGCGTGATCGGTGGCGACACCCCCTGGGTCAAGTACTGGGCGGGTATCTTCAACGGCCGTCAGCGCAGCAACACCGACTTCCGCAACGCGGATCGCGCCCTGAGCCCGGACACCTTCGGCGCCACGGTTGACGCTGACCTCATGCCCTCTCTGCGCGTTGAAACCCACCCGTTGGGCAACGTCGCGGACGACATGGTGGACATGCGCGACCGCGAAGCGAGCAAGAAGATCCTGTTCAGCGTCGGTATCGGCCTGAACTGGTTCATCAGCCGCTTCAACGGTGGCACCATCCGTCCCGCCGGCACGAGCCCCGGCTCGGGCCGCAGCAACGTCGGTCACGACACCATCAGCCTCACGATCGACGGCCACTTCCGCTTCTACGGCATCAGCGTCAACATCGAGTGGCACCACAGGCACACCGAGTTCCACAACTTTGGTCCCAATGATAACGACGGCACGGCCAACAACCGTAACCGTCCTGGCGACCTCACCGACAACGGCTTCCTCATCGAAGTGGGCTTCATGATTCTGCCCAAGCAGTTCGACGTGGGCGTCCGTTTCGGCATGGTGGACAGCGATGAGTACTGGCGCAACGGCAGCACCAACAAGCAGCACGCCCTCGCTCCGGACAGCACGGAACTGGGCCTGGTTGTCGGTTACTACCTCGCCGGTCACAACCTGAAGATCCAGCTCGACTTCACCTACATCACCTACCAGCTCGCTCTGTTCACGGACGGCCAGGCTGTCAACGGCCCCCCGTCACAGACGATTCCGAGCCGCAGCGCCAGCAGCATCGGTGCTGACAACTCGGACTACCTGAACGTTTGGCAGCTCCGCGTTCAGCTCCAGTGGATCTTCTAAACCACTGGCTGGTCGAGTGACCAAGTCGAAAACTTCCCGGGCGGCCATCAGGCCGCCCGGGTTGCGTTTGTAGAGGCCATCAGGCCGCCCGGGTTGCGTTTGTAGAGGCCATCAGGCCGCCCGGGTTGCATTTGCAGAGGCCATCAGGCCGCCCGGGGAAACTGCCCCTCACCCGCGCAAATATGATTTAAATCCGGCGCACAAGATTTGTGGTCCCAAGGCTTTGCGGCACTCGCGCGGTTTCTTCAGATTTCTTTTCGGCTCCTGTGTCCCAAAGTTCCAAGCCATGAGGGCGCGCTTTGCGCCCGCCTTTTGGGAGACCCCATGGCCGCCAGTCCGCACATCGTCCAGCAGCTCGCACGCCACAAACTCATCCAGGAAGCCGTGCTGCAACTCTATGCCGCGCGCGGCGGCAAATTGCTCGACCTCAACATCCGTCAGGCGGAGGAGACGGTGCTGGCCGCGCTCAAGTGCCGTGAGGCCGACCACCGCCGCCTCATAGCCGACCCCGACGCGCGGCGCGAAAAGGGCGAGCGCCCCATCGTCACCGTCAGCGAGGGGCGCCTGCACGCGAGAGACCTGGCCCGCTTCATGGAGCAGAAGCAGCTCGCCCTGTTGGAGGCCAAGAACCTGATTGAAGAGGCCATCAACCGCGCGCGCCCCAGCACCGAAGAAGACCTCCAGCTCGTGCTCGAGGCCGCGGTGCAGGACGTCGCGGCCGTGGGCCGCATGGGCATCCTCGAGCCCAAGGCGCCCGTGGAGAACTTCCCCTACGAGGACGTGGCCCGCGCCGCGCTGCAGGTGATGCCGCGCATGGATGACGTGTACGACGCGCTGGGCAGCGCAGGCGAAGAGGTGCAGCAGGAGTTTGCCTATCACCTGAAGGCCGCGAGGCACCAGAGGCCCGGCCACGCGGCGTGACCAAGGGGCGCGGGC
>JABARW010000075.1 GCA_019186845.1 Planctomycetota bacterium
GGGGAAAACCGTGGGGGCCGCGCCGTAGGGCGTTTCCACGCCGGGGTCATAGACGCCCGCCGTGCCGCCCGTGTCTTCATACAGGCGCACTTCGGAGTAGGCGTTGGAGTCGTTGCCCGTGCCCTGAGCCGTGATGTTGATGCTGTTCAGCGTCGCCGCGCCGGAGCTGTTGGCGCTGAGGGTGAAAGTCCCGGCGGAGATGCCGTTGCTTCCGGTGCCGGTGCTGTTGGCGTAGACGTTCTGTGACGTTCCCGCCGTGGCCGCGACCGTAATGCCCGGCCCCGTGGTGTAAGCGAAGTCAGCGGGGCCCCAGTGCCACTGGCTGCTGGTGCTGGCGGGAAAGGTCGTGACCGTAGTGCTGCTGGCCCAGCGGTCGCGGATGTGGGTGATGGCTCCGGAGGTGGGGTGCCAGGCTGCGGGGGCGCTGGAGTTCACACCGATGTAGCCCTGCGTAGCGCTCTTGAGGGAGGCTACGACATAGTTCTGGCCCTGGGTCAGGACCACGGGCGTGGTCAGGGCGCCGGAACGCCAGGCGCCGGAAGTCGCGGCCGTGGAAGTCGTGACCTAGGCGATCAGGGCCTGAGTGGTGGCGTTGAAGAGGGCGCAGGGGTGGGCCTCGGTGTCCGGCCAGGCGCAGCCCAAGTGGGTGACCGTGACGTTGGCGACGTTACATGTGAACTCATAGCCCATGTTCCACTGGCTGGTGGTGGCGCCATACCAGGTGATGCCCGTGCCCGCGGCCGTTGAGGGTTGCCCCAGCACCCAGGTCTGGGCCTTTGCAGCGCCCGCGAAGCCGAGAACGACCAACATCAGTGCGATAAATCTGTCGCGGCACATGGAGAAGTCTCCTGCGTTTCGTGGTCGGATGAGCTGATTGAGATGAAAATAAGGTTACGAATATGCTCATGCGGAGACCACAAACCGGCCATACTTATGCGACAAACCACCAACCAGTTAGTTCGTGATGCCCTGGAAAGCCTGAATTTGGGCTTTCCAGGCCGGGCAGCACAGTTCCCATGTTGCCGCTCACTAATGACATTCTTGTTACATGGGTGCCGCCATTCATCGAACGCCCATGCCGCGCAGGCTGGCTCGGGCGCTGGCAAAGGCCCCGCCAGGGCGTGACCGCCGGAACTGTGGCGGGTCCCGGGCGCGCTGCTAAAGTCTCGCGCCGGAGAGAGCCATGCCCATGATTCCTGTCAAGAAGCACGTCGCCAGGCGCGCCCACATCAAGAGCAGCGAGGAGTACAAGCAGCTTTACTACTGGTCGTTGCGCGAGCCTGACCACTTCTGGCGCAAGCAGGCCCAGGCGCTGACCTGGTTTCACCACCCCCACAGCATCATCGACTACGACCACAAGGCCGTGGACTTTGCCTGGTTCGGGGGCGGCATGCTCAACGCATGCTTCAATTGCGTCGATCGCCATGCGACGGCCACACCCGGCAAGACCGCCATCATCTGGGCCAAGGACGAGCCCGGTCAGTACGAGTACATCAGCTACCGCGAACTCAAGCACAACGTGGCCAAGGTCGCCAACGTGCTTCTGGCCCATGGCGTGAAGAAGGGCGACCGCGTTTGCATCTACCTGCCCATGATCCCCGAGGCTGCCTATGCCATGCTGGCCTGCGCCCGCATCGGCGCCGTGCACAGTGTCGTCTTCGGAGGCTTCTCGGCGGAGTCCCTGCGCGGCCGCATCATCGACGCCGGCTGCAAGGTGCTCATCACCAGCAATGAGGGACTGCGTGGCGGCAAGAAGCTGCCCCTGAAGAAGACGGCTGACGCTGCCATTGAAGGGCTTGAGCAGGTCAAGACGGTACTGGTGGCGCGGCGCACCCCCGCGGAGGTTCCCATGCAGGCCGGGCGGGACTTCTGGCTGGACGAAGAAATGGAGCGCCAGCGCAGCACCTGCCCCTGCGAGTGGATGCACAGCGAGGACCCGCTCTTCGTCCTTTACACCAGCGGCAGCACGGGCAAGCCCAAGGGGTTGCTGCACACCACGGCGGGCTACCTGCTTTACGCCTCCCTGACCCACAAGCTGGTGTTCGATTGCCACGAAGATGACATTCACTTCTGCGCCGCCGACGTGGGCTGGGTCACGGGCCACAGCTATATCGTGTACGGCCCCCTGGCCAACGGCGCCACAACGGTGATCTTCGAGAGCATTCCCACCTGGCCCGATGCCGGGCGCTACTGGCAGGTGGTGGATGACATCGGCGCGACGATCTTCTACACGGCGCCCACGGCCCTGCGCGCCATCCTGCGCGAGGGAGACAGCTTCGTTACGAAGTACAAGCGCGACAGCCTGCGCGTGCTGGGCAGCGTGGGCGAGCCCATCAACCCGGAGGTCTGGCAGTGGTATCACGATGTCGTGGGCGAAGGCCGCTGCGCCGTCGTTGACACCTGGTGGCAGACGGAGACGGGCGGCATCCTCATTTCCCCCCTGCCCGGCGTGACGCCCTGCAAGCCGGGCTCGGCCACGCTGCCCTTCTTTGGCGTGCAGCCGGTGGTGGTCGACGACAAAGGCAACGAGATCCACGGCAACGACATCACCGGTAACCTCTGCCTGCGGGGCTCCTGGCCCGGCCAGGCGCGCACGATCTACGGCGACCACTCCCGCTTCAAGCAGACGTACTTTTCCACCTACCCGGGGCTCTACTTCACCGGCGACGGCTGCCGGCGCGATGAAGACGGCTATTACTGGATCACGGGCCGCGTCGACGACGTCATCAATGTCAGCGGCCACCGCCTGGGTACGGCGGAAATCGAGAGCGCGCTGATCACCCACGAAGCCGTGGCCGAAGCCGCGGTGACCGGCTTTCCCCACGACCTCAAGGGCACGGGCATTTACGCCTTTGTGGTCATCAAGCCCGAATACGAGAAGGAAGACCCCGAAGAACTCATCGGGGCCTTCAAGAACGCGGTGCGGCGGGAGATCGGGCCTATTGCCACGCCGGACCACATTCAGGTAGTGGCGGGCCTGCCCAAGACGCGCAGCGGCAAGATCATGCGGCGCATCCTGCGAAAGATTGCCGCGGGCGAGTATTCGCAGTTGGGCGACATCACGACCCTGGCCGACCCCGGCGTAGTCGAGAAGATCGTGAACGACCACAAGTCCCGTCCCAAACGCTGAATCCCCGCCGGCGCCGGCAAGCCGGTGCCTGAAGGGTCCATTCATTTACACCGCTTTTACGCCCCAAAGCCGGGCCGGCCTTGGCGCTGCGCGTTTTTGTGGGACAATGCAAGGGGAGGAAACGGTGGCCCCATCGCGCATACTCATCGTTGAAGACGAAGAATCCCTGCGGATTGGCCTCCATGAAACCTTCGCGGGCGAGGGCTTCGCCGTTGAGACCTGCGCGCGCGGCGACGCAGCCTTGAACGCCGTCCAGAGTTTCAAACCCGATCTCGTACTCCTTGACCTGATGCTGCCGGGCCTGCACGGCATGGAAGTGTGCAGGCGCCTGCGCGCCCAGGGCGCGACTTTGCCCATCATCATGCTCACCGCATTGGCTGACGAGCAGCAGGTAGTCGAGGGCCTCAAGGCCGGCGCCGACGACTACATCACCAAGCCCTTTCGCCTGGCCGAGCTGCACGCCCGTGTGGACGCCCAGTTGCGCCGCGCCCAGGCTGCATTCAACGCGCCGGTGGCCCTGCCCGGTTGCAGGCTGGATCTGGTGCGGGGCGAGGTGCTGCGCGACGGGCAGGCCACAGCGCTGACACAACTGGAAGTCGAGCTGGTGAAGTACCTGATCAAGGCGCGGCCGGCGGCCGTGAGCCGTGACGAACTGCTCACGAAGGTCTGGGGCTACAAGGAGGCCGTGGCTACGCGAACGGTGGACATGGCAGTGGCCAAGCTGCGCGCCAAGATTGAAGCTGACAAAGAGAAGCCGCGCGTGATCGTAACCGTGCGCGACGCGGGTTACCGATGGGAGGCGTGACCGGTGAAGAGGATCCGCATAGCCATGCTGCTTTACGTCGCGGTGGGTTTGATCCCGCTGGCGGTGTTGAGCACCTATGCGGGCCCGCAACTGGACAAGGACTACCGCCGGCAGATCATGGACGATGAGGAAGCAGCGCGCGCCATGAGGAGCGCCGCCGAAGCCAGGGCCGAGCGTGACCTGCGCAATCTGTTGCGTGTGGAGCTGAGCCGCGAGTTCACGGAGTTTCAGCACTGGCGCGCCCCGTTGAATGTTCAGTCCCAGGCGCCGAGCGTGGTTCGCTCCCCCCTTGCGGACAGGCCCGCGGACCCGCTCATCAAGTTCTACTTCCAGTTGAGCGGTGACGGCGGGCCTGTCCGCTACACGACGCCTCACTTCCCGGAACAGGGTCAGGCCGAACTGGAGTCCTACCAGGTCCAGGCGCCGCTCTCTTCGTCCTTTGAGCAAACGGTGCGCACCGGGCTGAAGTCCCTTGGAGAGGAGCTTCCGTGGATTCTGTCAACGCCCATTGAAAAGGCGCGGGTCAAGCCCGCTCAAGGCGAGATCACAACGCAGTTCCTCCACGCGCGCAGCGGAGACAAGCCGGACAAGGTTCAGCTTGTGTCCAACGAGCTTCTGGTGGTCAACGCCAACGCGCAGGAGGTGGCCAACAAGGCGCGCAGCGCGCAGGTGGAGAAGAAGCAGAGCCGCAAGGAAAGCACCGAAGACCCGTGGCGCGACCTCAGGCGCCCGCCCGGGGTTGACGACCTTTATGGTGATTCGCTGGTTCAGATTTACCCTTATTGCGTTTACACACGCAGCGGCGAGCAGCCTGTGATGGTCTTCTGGCGCACGGTGCGCACGCCGTCGGAACAGGTTATTCAGGGCTTTGTGGTGGATGTTGAGCATGCGCAGGGCGCCTGGGCGCGTGAACGCTATGGCGAGGACTTTGTGCAGGGTTTTCTCGCCGCCGCGGAGCAACGCATCAACTACCCCGTCGGCACGATTTGGAACGATTCAGGCGACGGCGAACTCTGGCTGCAACTGGCCCTTCCCGGCCCGAAAGTCGAGCTTCCCGACCGTACGTCTATGTCAGAGCGGCTCGCGCGCACGCGCCAGACCTACGCACTCATGGGGGTCGGTTACCTTTTGCTCGTGCTCGCATTCGCCTTTGCACTTCACCGCACCGTTTCGCGCAGCGAGGCCTTGGCGCGGCAGCAGGGCGAATTCGTGGCCGCCGTCAGCCACGAGTTGCGAACGCCGCTTACCGCCATGCGCCTGTTCACGGAACTCCTCATTGGCCAGGCCAAGACGGCGGGGAACGAAAAAGTCGAGCAACACGCCTCGCGAATCCTCGCCGAAGAAGAACGCCTCACGCGCCTGGTCGAGATGATCCTGCTCGCCGCCAGGATCGAGCGCGGCTCTTTCAAGGTTGAAGTCACACAGGCTTTGCTGGGCGAACCCCTGGGCGCTGCCGCGGAAGCCGCGCTGCGCGCCCATGCCGGGCGCGAGATCATCAACGAGACGCAAGACCTGCCCGCCGTAAGGCTGGACCGCGCAGCGGCGCAGCAGGTGTTCTTCAACCTCATTGACAACGCCCTGAAATACAGCCGCGACGCGGCCAAGCCCGTGCGCATTACGAGTGAAGCCAGGGACGGCAAGCTCATCGTGCGCATCATCGACGAAGGCGCCGGAATCGCGGACGAGGACAAGCCGCGCCTGTTTCAGAGATTCGCGCGCGGGGCCAGGGCCGGGGAACAAGGCGCGGGCACGGGCCTTGGGCTGTGGCTCACGCGCGAGTACGCCAAGCAAATGGGCTGGGAAATCAGCCTCGAAAGCAAACCCGGCGAAGGCACCACGGCCGTCGTGGAGATAATCTCGTAATCACTCCCGTTCAAGTTTGGGTTGGATTGGCTGCGAACTTGTTCCACTACTTGCATGCAGGGTGAGCTCTTTATAGCCCGGAATCTTGACCTTTATGTGGCTCACGTTGGACGACACGTTGTAAAGGCTCATATTCCATTGGAAGCCTATATCGTGGGTCGAATGAATTGAGAAGTATCCGGAGTTCCAAGGACTCTTGTTCAGCGTCACCTCGTTGTTCTTTACGTCAAAGCAAGTAATGACGGCAGCTTCAAGAGTGCTTCGCCGCAAAGTTTTTTGCGCAAATCTTACATTCAATATGGAGTTGACCTCCAGCACGACGTTCAGGTTAGTAGTTTTCCCCGACTCTACATTTACCTCCTCAATTCTCTGTGAAACAACGCAGTTTCCCGAGATAAGGGCGGAGTATTTGCCTGCGGGCACAGACATCAGGCTGAGTTGCTGCGAAATCGATGAAACGGCGGAGTGAGGGTCCTCCAAAATAATTTCTTTTCCAGTCTTATCGAATAGCTGCATGCGCCAACGTCCGGGGGAATTGTCGTGAATTCTTTCTTCTTTTAGCGTGGCGTTAAGCGCAATCGCCCCCTTGGTCGAGTTAGTATTCAGTGTCAGTGTTAATTCCAGACCCTTGTCCTTCACTTCGAACTGTTGCGTTGCGACAATCGGCGCTTCCTTGCCCCAGCCGATGGCTACCGCAAGGTACTTTCCCGGTAGGAAGCTAGTCCAGCAACTCCACTCCATTCCAGCGCGATGGTACTCTGTCAATACTGGCTGCCCGCTCATTTCGAACAGGTCTATCTGAGGCCGGACAAACACCTGAACTCCGACAGTACCGTCGGCCCTGATGAAGGCATCGGCATTTTTCACCTTCACTGAAACAGAGTGGCCGATTCGCTCCAGTGGCTCCAATTGTTCGGCGTTCTTCTTGACTACGAACCTTTTGTACGAGTAACCCTCTCGGGTTCTGAATACCAGCTCATATGCCCCGGGTGCAACCGGCCCGAATTCAACTACGGTCGCCTTGACAAGGGCGTTTTCGCCTCTGGTCCACATTCTAGGGCCTTCACGAGACCCTATCGCGTGAAGCGCCATGGATTCAGGTGGATCGATTGGTTTGCCGTCAGCGGTCGAGGCGATCGACAACCAGGTTCCTCGATAGTGCAAAATATCTACATTAGCTGTGTTCTCGCCACCTTTGATGGTGAAAGACCGTTTCTCGAGTTGTTCTGACAAATACTCGTCTGCCACACCCATATTCTGACCGGCTACGTACCCATATTCTTTTTCCGTGATCACACACCAATTGCCAGGTGCCAGCGAATTGGCAGAGAACTGACCTTTTTTATCGGTACGCAAAACGCTTATACCTCGATCTCGGTTGCGAAACTCCTCGCCTCCCACAATAGTCCAACCGCTTCGGTCCTGGTACAAACCAAGAGTTGCGAGATAAACCAAAATCACTGGTTTGTCGGAATATGGCTTGCCTGAAAGCGTAACCGTTGCCTTAAGCGATCCGACCGTGACTTTGAGGGTCACCTCGCAATGTTTCCCCTCTTCCAGCGCGGCTTCACTCGTCAACGTCGTTGCCTCGCCATCAACATCGCAGGCAACAAGGTATGTATCCGGGACAACGTGCTCAAACTTGACAGAACTGCTTGATCCCTGTGATCGATAAGTTCCCTCAGGCTTACGTATTGCGCCGCCCTTGGATTCGGGGCTGATAACGTGCTTGATGCTTCCCGTTTGCAGATACGTGGCGTATGCCGCCGAACTCTTGGCCACCAGGACGATGATCCCTTTCGCGGGATTACCCGAACGACCAATCAGATTAACGGCGAGTGTTGCACCGTCGTCCAGCACAAGCGTGTATTTCAGCGGCTCACCTTTAAGATCAACGGTCTTCGTGGTGGGGCAAATGTCGTCATAGCGGGCCGTGATTTGCATCTTTCCAACCATGACAATTCCAAACGATACAGCGTTGCCATTGAACCACTCCCAACGAACCTCATCGCCGTTTGTGTCCCGATCTTCGCCCGTCTCAGGGTCATAGGTGATCGGCCCGGGTACGTGCATTGCAACCCGGCACCCTTTGGATGAGTTGCCGCTCTTGTCGACGACCGTGACTGAGACAAAGTATGGCTTGACGAGTACCATCTGACCGAAATCGACGACCTCGCCCGGCTTTACCGCAAATGACCGAATCGTCTCTTCGCCCGATTCACGCAGGAGCCGCAGGCTCCAACTCCCTGGGACAAGTCCGTACACGCTAAAGGTTGTCGTATTTTTGTCGTACTTAATGAGTGGCTGCGGAGGGTAAATGCGGCTGCGCTCATTGGGTCGGGACCCGTTTGTTGGCGTTGTTTTCGAGGAGCAACAAACGATTGGGATGATGTCTTTTCCGTCAACGGAAACTGCTTTGAAGGTGGCACGCCCGCTTTGGACGCAATTCACGTCTCCTGCATTCACGTCCTTGCCTTGTCGGAGGTCGTCCTCGGAAACATTTAGAACGGAAGATTCATTTGTCCATTGTTCCGAATAAAAAAAGAATTCTCCGGTTTCCCCCCATGGCGGGACTTGCCTGAGCGTAAAGCGTCCATCCTCCGCGGTGACGGTCGTGGCTAGCCGCGACGCCATGTTGCTTGTCCTCAACCATGATCGTTCACCAAAGCCGACTATGATCCCCCCCAAGGGTTTGCCGGTGGCTTTGTCGATGCAGCGTCCCGACAATGTGCCCCCTGCTCCAAATTGCATGATCGTGACTTGGGTATTGTCCCCGTCGTATATCTGCAGACGCTCCCATCGTGTTGTGAAATTTTTCTTTACGGCCTTGATCCAAACACTGCACCAGGCCCTGTCCGAACTCCGAGGGATTTTCTTGCCGGAAATCGTCATCTTCACGTGCATAGTCGCTTTGCCATCTTGTAGCGTCGTGGCAGAGCCCTGTACGGCCAACTTGCAATCCGGCCGCGGTTTCTCATCTTCAACGGGTTCACGCGGAACCCTCTCGCCCCAGAAGTCGTCTGGTTCAAGAGAGAGTTCCACGTCTACGACGGCTTTGTTTGAGCGATCCAAGACCGTAAGCACCAGCGTGGCTGAAAATGCAACGGACTCACTTTGGGCGAACGCGGGTGTGGCGAGCCAACCCACTGACACACACGCAAGCCAACCAAACATGTAAAAGACAAAGCGCATGCGAGTCTCCTGCGGTCATGGTCAAGATTGATGCACGTTAACAATTGACCGATGGTGTTCAATCCTGAGATTGCGTTGTCGCCGTTTGACCCGAGGAATGACTAGGTCGAGCCGGCCGCAAGGCCGCTTCCGGATCCAGGCAGGACGACGACGTTTGCGGCCTATTGCGTTCGGCTTACCGGCTTTCGATTTCCGCCATGAAGGCGCTGACTTCTCGCTTCACGTTCTCGCCGGAAATCGCTTTGTCGATGAACTGCACGATGCGCGGCATGTCTGACTCGCGGGCGCCGAGCGTGGTCACCATGGGCGTGCCGACCCGCATGCCGCTGGTCTCGGTGTTGGGGCGGGGGTCATAGGGAATGAAATTCTTGTTCACGTAGACGCCCTGTGCGCCGACCAGGTCTTCGATCTCTTTGCCGTTCTTGCCCGTGCCGGTGATATCGACCATGACCATGTGGTTGTCGGTGCCGCCGGTGATCACGCGATAGCGCCTGGGGTTGATTTCCGTGAAGGCCTTGGCCATGGCCTTGGCGTTGGCGACAACCTGCTTCTGGTAGGCCACGAACTCGGGCTTCAGGGCTTCTTCGAGCATGGCTGCCTTGGCCGCAATGACGTGAACCAGCGGCCCGCCCTGCGTGCCGGGGAACACCGCGCGGTCCAGCTTGCTGGCCCATTTCTTGGAGCAAAGCACCATGCCGCCGCGCGGGCCGCGAATCGTCTTGTGCGTGCTCATCGTAACGAAGTCGCTCACGGGCACGGGGCTTGGGTGAACGCCCGCAGCCACAAGGCCGGAGATGTGCGCGATGTCGGCCATGAACAGCTTGTCGTGCTCGCGCGCGATCTTTGAGAGCTTCTCGAAGTCAATGACGCGCGGGTAGCTTGAAGCGCCTGTGACCACGAGCTTGATGTCCGGGTGCTCCTTGAGCAGCCGCAGATACTCGGCATCGTCAATGAGGCCGTCTTCCTTACGCACGCCGTAGTGCACGAACTTGTAATACTTGCCGCTGGCGTTGAAGGGCGCGCCATGCGAGAGGTGGCCGCCGTGCTCAAGCTTGAAGGCGAGCACTTTGTCGCCGGGGTTGAGCATGGCGAAGTAGGCGCTCAGGTTGGCCTGCGTGCCGGAGTGCGGCTGCACGTTGACGTGGTCGGCCTTGAAGAGTTGCTTGGCGAGATCAATGGCGTGCTGCTCGGCCTGGTCGGTGAACTCGCAGCCGCCGTACCAGCGCTTGCCGGGGTAGCCCTCGGCGTACTTGTTGGTGAAAACCGTACCCAGGACGCCGCGCACGTAGTCGCTGACGTAGTTCTCGCTGGCAATGAGGTTCAGTGAAGACTTCTGCCGCTCGCCTTCACGCTGGACGAGTTCAAGGATGTTCATGTTGAGTCCTATGCCCGGAGAGCGCGCAATTTAGCGTTTGCGGCGGGCGGGTAAAGGCAAAGGCAAAGGCGCAGGGATGAACAGGAAGGACCGGGTGAGATGGACAGCCCGGCCAGCCATGGCCGGGCACCCTGATCCGGCGCACAGGCGTGAGATGGCTATTTCCGCGGTTCAAACGCGGCGAGCGCGTCAAACAACCGATCGACATCGGATTCAGCGTTGAACCAATGGGGGCTGACGCGAATGATGCCCTTGCGCACGCTGGCGACAATGCCCCTTTGAAGCAGGCGCGGCCCCAGCGATTCGTCGGCCAGCTTGCCCTCGCGCAGCAAGCACACGATGGGCGCCTGCGCGCCTGCCGGCCAGCTTTCGCCCAGGCAGCCAGTCTTCGCACCTTCACGAATGGTCCTGCCAAGCGCGCGGCCGGCTGCCTCGACCTCGGCCGCTCCCACGCGCTGATACAGCTCCAGCGCGGCATCGAACGCGGCTATCTGGATGTAGGGCGGGGCGCCGAGCATGAAGCGGCGGGCTCCGGGGGCAAGCGGCTGATCGAGCGCGTCGAAGTTGTGGGGCTCGGCGACGCTGAAGAGGCCCAGTGTGTGGGGCGTGAGCTTGTTGAGCGACTCCTCGCGCACGTAAAAGATGCCGAGCGTGTCCAGCGCGCAAAACCACTTGCGGGCGGCAAACGTGCCGAAGTCGGCGCCAAGCGCGCCGAAGTCGAGTTGCAGGCAACCCGCCGATTGCACGAAATCAATGGCCGTCAGCACGCCCATCTTCTTTGCCCCGGCGCAAAGTGTTGACACGTCAAGACAAAAGCCCGTGCGGAAATTCACGTGGCTGGCCGCGATCAGCCGCGTGCGCGGCGTGCAGGCAGCGAGCAGCTGTTCGGCGAACACGGCGTCGTCGCGCGCGGGCACGAGCACGAGCTTGACGCCGCGCCGCCTGAGGTCCAGCAGCGGGCGCAGCACGCCAGGGTAGTCGTTCTCCGGCGCAACCACTTCGTCGCCCTCGCGCCAGTCAATGCCGAGCGTGACGCGCGAAAACGCGTCCGTGGCGTTTGCTAAGAAGACGAACTCCTCGGGCTTGGCGTTGAACACGGTCGCCAGCCGCTTGCGGCAGTTGTTCAACAGTTCGATGTAGCGCGGGATTTCAAGTGAGCCGCGCGCGCTGATGCTGCGCAGGTATGCCTCGGCGGCGTCGCCAGCGGGCTTGCACAGCGGGCCACGGTAGGCGGTGTCGAGGTAAACCAGTTTGCGCGTGGCGGGAAACAGTTCCTCGATTTCGGCGCGCGAGAGCATGGTTCAGGGCAGCAGGGCAATCGCGCGGTCCAGACGGCTTAGGGTTTCGCTGGGGCCCAGCACAATCATGCTTTCGATCAAAGGCGGGCTGACCCTGGCGCCGGTGATGGCCACGCGGGCCGGTGCAAAGAAATCTCCCACCTTCAGCCCCAGGCCTTCGGCGCGGGTGCGGCCCTCGGCGTCGAGGGTTTCCTTGGCGCCGCTTTGGGCGAAGTCGAGGCGGCTTACAATCTCGCGCATGGCCACCAGGGCCTTCTTGGCGTCGGCCGGGGATGTCTTCTTGCCGGCGAAGTCCTCGGGCTTGAGGGCAAAATCGCTGACGAAGAACATGGGCAGGTAATCCGCTGCCTCACACAGCGTGTGCAGGCGCTCCGTCACCAGGGGCATGACACTGAGGAACATGCCGCGCTGGTGTTCGTAGGCGCGCATGAGAACGGGGGCCAGCTCGGCCAGGCGGCGGCTCCAGCGACGGCGCTTCTGTTCGAAGTCCTTGAGGAAGGTGTCCTTGGGTTGCTCTTCCTCGGGCACGTCGGCGAACTCGCGCTCGCGTCCCATGAGCAGCTTGACGTGGTTGTAAATGCGTTCAGCCAGGGCTTCGGGCGGCAGGCGCCGGAGATATTCGCCGTTGAGCCATAGCAGCTTCTCGAGGTTAAAGACGGGCCCCCCGAGGTTGACCTTGTCGAGCGAGAACTCGGACAGGAAGCTGTCGTAGCTGAAGATCTCGACGTCATTGGGCATGGAAAAACCCATGAGCGAGAGGAAATTCACCAGGGCCTCAGGCATGAAACCGGCGTCGCGGTACCAGAGCAGGCTCGTGGGGTTCTTGCGCTTGGAAATCTTGCTCTTGTCCTTGTTGCGCAGCAGAGGCATGTGGGCAAAAACGGGCTCCTGCCAGCCAAAGGCCTTGTACAGCTCGTGGTGCAGGGGCAAAGACGCGATCCATTCCTCGGCGCGGATCACATGGGTGATGCCCATGGCGTGATCGTCCACGATGTTGGCCAGGTGGTAGGTGGGGAATCCGTCAGACTTGAGCAGCACGGCATCCTGCTGGTCGCTGGCGGGAAAGCTCACGCTGCCGCGGAACTTGTCCGCGACCACGATGTCGCCCTCGCGCGGCATCTTGAGGCGGATGACATAGGGTTTGCCCTCGCGCTCGTTGCGGGCCACCTCTTCTGGCGACAAAGAGCGGCACAGCCCGTCGTAGCCCTGATGCTTGGACTTCTCGGCCTGCTGGATCTTGCGCAGGGCCTCAAGGCGCTCGTTGGTGCAGAAGCACTTGTAGGCCTTGCCCGACGCGACGAGTTGTTCGGCCGCATCCTTGTACAGGGGCAGGCGCTCGCTCTGGCGGTAGGGGCCCACGGGCCCGCCGACGTCGGGGCCTTCATGGTAGTTCAGGCCCAGCCAGCGGAGGGCCTCAAAGATCTGCTTTTCGCTGTCGGCGACGTAGCGGGTGCGGTCGGTGTCCTCGATGCGCAGAAGGAACTGGCCGTCGGTCTTGTCGGCCAGGGCCTTGTTGAAAAGGGCCATGTAGGCGGTGCCTACGTGAGGGTCACCGGTGGGGGAGGGTGCAATGCGAACGCGCGCGGGTTGATCGGCCATAAGGCGGGCAAGAGTATAAACCGGAGGCATTCGCGCCAGTCAGAGCGTCAGGCAGCCTGATTTCCGCGGCCCCGGCCCATGGCCTTTGCAGGTTCCGGGGCGCCCAACCCCAGGCGCCACCCATCTCCGGGACAAGCCGTCCCATGGCCGCGCTGGACTTGGCAAAACTGTCGCATGAAACCTTGCGCTTAGGGCATAAAGAAGCCACACTTAATGCCCAAATCAGACAATTCGGCGTGCGAGCGTTTGACTTGCTTGGGGGCTGGCCGAACGCGGAGAACACTATGCGCAAGGCACTGATCCTTTCAGTGGCCGCGATGTGCGTCCTTTGTGGCGGCGTTGCGGGCGTTTTGGCGTCGGGCGATCAAGATGTAGTTCACAGCAGCCGATTGCCGGTGCTGCCGGACAAGTCGGCTTTGCCCAAGGACGAGGCTTTGGCCCCCGAGGTTCTCAAACCTCTGGGCGAACCCTCTCCCAAGGCCGAGGACACTACTTTCCCCATGACCAATGCCACGCCGCAAGGCCTCATTGAGGGAATCTTCGCGGCGCGGGCGCGGGGCGACAAAGCCTGGCTGGCCCGCACGCTCGAAAGCCTGGCCGGCCGGACCGAACTGACGCAGGACGATCTCCAGGCGGGCTGGCGCCAGTACCTCTGGCACCCGGAACTCTGGGACAAGCTGGAAGCGGCGCACCGCGCGGAACCGGCTCGCTTCGACGAAGCGGGTGACCGGGCGCGGGTCACGTTCAACGTGGGCGGCAACGCGGGAGAGATCTTCATCCAGCTCGTTCGCGTTGAAGGCGCGTGGTACCTGCTGGGCGCTTAGCGTCTGGCTCACACAACTCACCAGTATCCCTGAGGAAGCCCCATGAATTCCAGGTCAGTTTCCCGCGCTTTGAGCGCGTTGATGTTGCTGGCGGCGGTGGCAGGTGTGTCTGTCTATGGCGTCTCCTGTGACGGCGGCGGCGGCAGCGGCAGCGTCTTCACCGGCCTTGGCGGCGGCGGAGGCGGGGTGGTGCAGCAGCCCTACGACATCCAGGTTGTCGCCCTGCCCGTCAACGGCATTCAGGTCAACCGCGCCTTTGCCGTGACTGTCAACTTCCTTGTGCCCGGCACCAGCACGCCCATGAGCGTGTCCGGCGTCGAAACACTGACGCTGACCAAGGCCTCGGGCCCCGGCAACCTTGTGGGCAGCTTTGTGTCGGCCGGCAACGGAACCTCTACGCTGACCTTCAACAACGTGGTGCTGGACACGATTGGCTCGTACACGCTGCAGGTCAACGGGCCCAAAGCCACGGCCGCAGGCATATCGGCTTCCTTTAATGTGGGCGCGCAGATGGATCTGCGCTTCACGGCCATTCCGTCCGGCACCGTATACCGCCCGCGCACGTTCACCGTGGCCGTCAGCACGGTGGACCCCGGCACGCTGGCCCCGGTTGTTCCGTCCTACCCGGTCGATGTCACGGTGGCGCGCAATCCCGGCACGGGCAGCGGCACCCTCAGTGGCACGCTGATGCAGACCATTTCGGGTTCCAGCTCCGCGGTGTTCTCGGGCCTCAGCTACTCCGTGAACGAGACCATCTCGCTGCAGGCTTCTTCACCGGGTTTCAGCACGGTCACCTCGGGCACGATCACGTTTGACTCGCTGGTGCTGGTCAACCCCACGGTTTCGGCCTCGCCCCTGGTCAATGGCAGCTTCTCGGTAAGCGCCACCATCAACAGCGCCACCAGCGGCACACCTGTGGCGATTACGCCGGCCATCACGGTGTCTCTCACGGTGGCTTCCGGCGGCGGCACCCTCAGCGGCACCACCAGCGCAGCCAGCTCCGGCAGCACGGTGACCATCAACGGCGCGCGCTACGACAACGCGGGGCCGGCCACCTTCACGCTCAGCTCGACGGAGGCCAGCAGCGTCACGACCAACCCCATTACGTTCCTTTATAACTTTTCGGTGTCGGCCACGGGCGCCACGGCCGTCGTCATCAACAGCGCCTGGAGCCCCTTCAACTTCCAGGTGCGCGACGCGCTCAACAACCTGTTCACGGGCGCGATTTCGTCGCTGAGCTGGCAGGTGGTCAACCGCACCACGGCGGCCGTCGTGCAGTCCAGCACCGCGGCTTTCTCAGGCGGAACCGCCCAGGTGACCCCTTCGCCTATCGGCACGGCGGGCGGCTACCGGCTTGAAGGCACCTTCGCGACTCCGGCCCACACGCCCACGACGGTGACCATCGACATTGACGTCATCTCCTACACACTGGTGGACCAGCCCGGGCCCTTTGTCGTGCTGAAGTCCGTACGGGTGGGTTCGAACTACTCTGACAGCCTGGTGGGCAACCCCACGGCGGACCGGCCCTGGGGGTCCTTCGCGCTTGCCGGCACCACCACGGGCACGGCGGGCACCTTTGGCGTGCTCTCCGGCACGCTGCCCCCCGGCCTTTCGCTCGACGGCACCAACGGCACCATCAATGGCGTGCCCAGCACCGCGGGCTCGTACCAGTTCACCGTTTACGCGCGCCAGACCGGCGGCACCACGGCCCAACCCCTGCGCTGCCTGCTCGACGTGTTCAGTGCCAACGAATCCGAGATTCCGGCCACCGCGCCCAACTTCCGCAGTGCGGGCACCGTTGCGGTGCAGAACTTCACGATTCTGCCCTCCACCGGTGCCACGCCGGTGACCACGGCCTACCTCGACATCCTCTACAGCACGACCTCCACCTACGACGGCGTCACGCGCCAGACCACCGCGCGCATCTGGGCGCCCGACCTCTCCACCATCACCACTCCCGCGCCCCTGTTCGTGATGCACCGCGGACGCGGCTTCCATTTCCGCGAGTACAACAACCTCGGGGCGCACCTGGCCAGCTACGGCATCATCACCGTCAGTGTCGAGGATGCCTTCAGCTTCTATGCCCCCAGTTCGACGCCTGTCACCTCCACCTATCGCTCGCCCTACAGCACCTACGATTCGGGCTACTACACGGCGGGCATGCAGTCCGGAGGCGCTTTCCAGGAGGCCACCCAGGACTTCATGCTGCTGCTCAACCAGGCCGCGACGGGCACCATCTCCGGCACCATGCTCGCCGGATATACCTCCACGGCCACGTTGACGGCGCCTTCCTCGGCACCCTTCGTGGGCAAGATTGACCCGCAGAAGGTGTTCATCGGCGGCCACTCACGCGGCGGCGGCGCCACGCACGCCAGCCACGTCCGCAACTTCAACAACAAGGCCCGCGGCATGATCTACTTCATGCCCTTTGACCTGCGCTATGACACCAACACCGTCGCCGGCGTCACGGGCCTCAGCGGCAGTGACGCGGGCGGCAGCCCCACTTCGTGGAGCTTTGCCATCCGCGCCATCCCCACGCTGCAGCCGCGCCTGCCTTCCCTGATTCTGGCGGCAGAGCGTGACGGCGACCTGGTGTATCCGTTTGCTGACCAGTACGGCGACCGCAGCGTGGGCCCGGCCACGCAGGTCACCGTCTTTGGCGCCAACCACAACCAGACGGGCGACGCCCACGCCAATGACGGCTCGCCCTACATCACGGCCCCGGAACAGAAGGCGAGGCTGTGGCACCTGGTGACGGCGTTCATCAAGCGCTACTCCGACGCCGACGGCCGCTATCTCGACGGCGTGCTGTTCGCCGACATGTGGACCAACGGGGACACCACCCGCGCCCACTACGGCATCAACAGCTGGCGCAACATGGCCGAACGCATCCTGATTGATGACTTCCAGGACGCCAACACGGCCACGAACCTGCGCGGCGGTGCCAACAGCTTCACTGGCGGTTCGCGCTCGGAGGCCTCAATCTTCTCCAGCCTCGGCAACATGGCGTCGCTGGGCATCCGCCACAACATCATGACCATTCCCAGCGGCACCAACTGCACCTACCAGACGAACTTCACGGCTCAGGACGTCAACGCGTGCCGCCGCGTCATCTTCCGCCTGGGCCAGACCTCGACGGAAGGATACGACTGGGTGACGGTGAGAGTCCGCCTGACGGATTCCACCAACGCCACCTCGCTGGTGACGATCTGGGACCGCGCCGCGCCCAGCACCACCTACCTGCCGGACTACAACGGCGCACAGCCCTACTACAACCGTTTCGTGGAGGCCCAGATTCCGCTCTCGGCGTTCACGGGCGTGAACAAGGCGAGCATCACGCGCATCGAGATCGTCATGGAACCCACGACGTTCACGGGTACGCGCCAGATCTACATGGATGACCTGCGCTTTGAGTAGCCTGCTCCGCAAGACCCCAGGCCCGCCGCGCCCGCGGCGGGTTCTGGTTTAACTGCTGCTCATGCTTCGCCGGCGACCGTCCTTGCCAGGTTGCTGCGCGCCTGGGACTCCAGCTGCCGGCCCCAGGGCGTGTAGTAGATGCGCTCGCGCTGGAGCCACTGTGAAAAGAAACGGGCGCGGCCCTGGCGCCACTGGGCGTCATCGACAAAGGCGTATTCGCGGCGGATCAAGGCTCCGATCTTCAAATAGCCCTCCCACGGCAGGGCCAGAGTCTGGAGATCGGCATCGATGACGGCCTGGCTCAGGGCGATGCTTGGCACGTGGTGTTTGGTGTCAAGTACGATGCGCTCCACACGCGCAATGAAGGATTCGTCTTTACCCTCGGCGCGCAGCATGGCTGCTGCCAGCGCGGCGCTTTTCTCTTCGTTGTCGGACGCCCGTGGGTCGTAGACGGCGTCATGGAACCAGACAGCGAGAATCTGCTCGTCGGCAAGGGCGTGGCCTTCGCTCCTGGCTGCAACGGCCGTACCTTCAAGCATGTGGGCGATGTGTTCGAGCGTGTGGTAGTGGCGGTGCGGCTCGAGGTAACGCCGCGTCAACTCCAGCAGAATGGAGGAAGACATGGTGCCCCCGGCTCAATGGTGGCCGCGATCGGTGGGGCGCTTGGGCCCCCGCGGCAGGGGCCTGCCCGTGGGGCGCTGGGGCGAGGGAATGCCGCCCTCGGCTTCGCGCTCGCGGCGGCGCGCCTCGAGCTCGGCCTGGCCAAGCGGTTTGGTGAAACTGCCGACGTCCTCCGGGCGCGTCAGCACCGCCGAGTTCAGGGCGCGGCGCACGGCTTCGTCGGCTCCGGAGTCAAAGCCCGCGCTGTCGGGGCCGTGGCCGGGGTCCGTGGAGGTGCTCAACCCGCCCTTGAGCGGCGCTGTGCTGTCGAGGCCGGCGGCGCGCAGGGCGTCGCGAGCCTTCTTGAGCACGGCCAGGACCGCCGCGATGTTGGGCAGCCGGCGGCGCGGGTCTTTGGCGGTCATGGCCACGATGGCTTCGCGCAGTTCGCGCGGCAGCTTCTTGAAGTGTTCATCGGGCATGGGCAACGGGTCGTTGATGGCCGCCATGAGCACGGCCATGGGCGTGGGGCCGTCAAAGGGCAGTGTGCCGGTGAGGAACTGCCACAGCGTGATGCCCAGCGCGTAAATGTCGACGCGCTCGTCGATGTCCATGCTCTTGATCTGCTCGGGTGCCATGTAGTGGGGCGTGCCCAGCACCTGGTTGGAGAGCGTCAGGGCCGTGGTGGTCTGGAGCGAGCGCGCCAGGCCGAAGTCAGTGACTTTGACCTTGCCGTCACGCCCGATCATGATGTTGGCGGGTTTGATATCGCGGTGAATCACGCCCTGCGCGTGGGCTTCGCCCAGGGCGCGGGCCACGAAGCCGGCGATGTTGATGGCGCGCATGGGCGAGAAACGGCCCTCGTGCTGCAGCAGGCGCTGGGCGTCCACGCCCTCCACGTACTCCATGACCAGGTAATACACGCCGTTCTGGTAGCCGACGTCCAACGTGCGCACGATGTTGGGGTGTTGCAGCTTGCCCGAAAGCCGCGCCTCGCGCAGAAAGCGTTCGACCAGCTCCTTGCGGCCCACGAACAGGTCCGGCAGCAGCTTGACGGCCACCTTCATGTCCAGGCCCGGGTGGTAGCCCAGATAGACAGCACCCATGCCGCCGCGGCCAAGGATGCCCTTGACCACGACGTTGCCGAACTGCTGGCCAATGATGGGATCGGACTCGGTTTCCGCCATGACTGCGTGCCCGGTAGGAGCCTGGATTATGCGACAAGCAAGACCGCCTGCACAGTGGCTTGCAGGCGGCGTTTGAAAACTTCCCGTAGTGTCAGGAAATCAGGGCGCGGCTGACCACGATACGCTGCACCTGGCTGGTTCCCTCGTAGATCTCCGTGATCTTGGCGTCACGGAAGTAGCGTTCGACGTTGTACTCTTTGGAGTAGCCGTTGCCGCCGAAGATCTGCACAGCGTCCTTGGCCGCCTTGTTGGCCATCTCGCTGGCGAAGAGCTTGGCCATGGCGGCCTCTTTGGCGCAGGGCTGGCCGTTGTCCCGCAGGAAGGCCGCGCGGTACATCAGCAGGCGCGCGGCTTCCAGCTTCACGCCCATGTCCGCCAGCATCCACTGAACGCCCTGGAACTCTGCAATCTTCTTGCCGAACTGTTCGCGCTGTTTGGCGTACTCGATGCTGTCATCGAGGCAGGCGCGTGCAATACCGACGGCCTGGGCCGAAATGCCGATGCGTCCGCCGTCAAGCGTGTCCAGGGCAATGGTGAAGCCCTTGCCTTCCTCTCCGATGAGGTTGGAGGCAGGAATGCGGCAATCCTCGAACAGCACCTCGCTGGTGGCGCTGCCGCGGATGCCCATCTTCTTCTCCTTCTTGCCGATGACGACCCCCTTGCGGGAGCGTTCAACGATGAAGGCCGAGATGCCGCGCGTCTTGTGCTCGGTGGAGGTGCGCGCCATGACCAGGAAAACGTCGGCGTAGGGTGCGCTGGTGATCCATAGCTTGCTGCCGTTGAGCACGTACTCGCCGCCCACCTTCTTGGCGGCGCAGGTCAGGGAACCGGCGTCGGAGCCCGCGCCGGCTTCACTGAGACAGTAGGCGCCGATCCATTCGCCGGTGGCGGTCTTGGGCAGGACGCGCGCCTTGAGTTCTTCGCTGCCCCATTTGTTGAGCGCGCTCGAGAACAGGCTCATGTGCACCGACAAAGTTACGCCGGTGCTGGCGCAAATGCGGTTGATCTCCTCCAGCACGACACAGGCCGCCTGGTTGGCGAGATTGCTTTCATAGAAGCCGGAGCCGCCAAAGCGTTCGGGCACCGTCAGTCCCGCCAGCCCCAGCGAAGCCAGCTTCTTGAACACCTCGACGTTGAACTCCTCGCGCTCGTCCATCTCGCGCGCGGGTTTCTTCAGCTCGGACTCGGCGAATTCGCGGGCGGTTTTCTGAAGCAGTTGAAGCTCTTCATTGAGGTTGAAGTCCACGGCTGGCTCCGGCGTTAAACGATCGTTTAAAGCGCCTTATACGAACTTGCCGCGCCCCGCTCAACGGCGCTTCATGACGGCCTGGCCGAGCCCCGGGCCAGCCACAGCGAAACCGTAAGCAGGGCCGAGGCCAGGGCCAGGCAGGCCAGAAACACTGCCCCGGCCCGCGCGTCAGGCAGCAGCAGGGTGCGCTCTTGCACCACCGCGCGGACCAGCTCGCGCCGGATGATGCGCGCCTCGGGGCCGGCCGTGCCCCAGATCTCCGCCATATCCGATACCAGCGGGGCGGCCCAGGCTGCGGTGTCCGGCCCGCCGTCGAAATTGGCCCGCGACACGCGACCGCGCCCCAAACGCAGCCCGATGTCCTTGAACGCTGACCTCAGCGCGGCTTCGTCACGTACGCGTGCGCCTTCCAGCGTGCCCAGAATGCGCTGCACATCGCGGGTGCTGGGCACCAGTGCCTGATGCTCCAGTTGCTGGGCCTCCGGGGAGTCGTCGGCCAGCAGGAGCGTGGCCAGTGTGTCCTGCAGCCGGGCGGCCAGGCTGGCGCGCTCAGCCTCCGTGGCCTTGCCCAGCGCCGCCAATTGCTGGGTCACGAGGGCCCGGGCCGCGGCGGTGTCAAAGTCCCGGCTGGCGCTGCGGCGCAGCGCGGCTTCGAACTCGCGGCGCAGTTCGGCGCGTTTGGTGTCGTCTGCTTCTGAGGCAATACGGGCGTGCAGCGCCTGAAGCGTGGGTGGCAATGACGCCGCGTAAAGTGCCGGGGCCGCCAGCGCCAGCAGCAGGGCCGCCTTGGGCAGTCGCATGGTGACCGCACGCACGGGTTCGGCCTGCAGGCTGCCCAGCCACATCAGGGCAAAGCAGGCCGCCGATGCCGCCAGCACCAGGCCGCCCTCACGCTGCTGCAGAGCCACCGCGACGACCAGCGCCACCAGCAGCGGCCGGGCCACGCTGAAGGCCAGGCTGAAGTGCAGCTTCTCCAGCGCCGGAGTGCGGGCCTCAAAGGCGGCCTTGGCCACGCGCAGGCCCGCGCCCTGGCGCCTGGCCAGATTGAGGCGCATCAGGCCCAGCAGGGCGGGCAGCACGACCAGCAGAGGGTCCAGGATTTCCAGGGAGCCCTGCACGGCCGCCAGGACCAGCGCAGCAGCGACCACCAGAGCCGCCGCATAGCCAAAACGCGCGGTGCGCGAGCGCCAGGCATCCGGCAGCGGGCTGCGCGAGATCAGCAGGCCGCAGGCGCCGAAGCTGCCCGCCAGCGCCACCATGAAACACCAGGCGGCCGTAACGCGGCGGCCCATTTCCGGCAGTTGCCACTCGGGGGGCCAGGTGGCAAAAAGCCGCTCGCCCAGAGCCGGCACCAGGTCCAGCACCAGCAGCGACGGCGCGGCATGGCGGGCCTGCGGAATCAACCCCTGTTCGAGACACAGCGCACTGAGCAAAAGCAGGCCGCAGATGCCCGTGAGGACGAGGATAAAGGCCATGCCGCAGACCAGCACGCGGGCCTCGCGCCCGATCTCGGCGCGACCGGGCAGGCCCGACCCGGCGGCGACCACGACCCCCGCCTGGGCCCCCGTAGCCAGAAGGGTGACGCGCCCGATGTCGGCCCAGAAGTCGAGGCCGGCAAAGGGGTCCAGCCGCAGGGGGGCACTCACGGCCGCCAGGGCGCCGGCCCCCGGCATGGTCAGGGCTACGGCAAAGCCCAGAAGCAGCAGGGAGATGCAGGCACCCAGCAGGGGGACACCTATCCAGGACAGGCCGGTGATGCGCGCACGGCCAGCTACCAGCGCCATCAGCAGTGTGAAGCCCAGGACCGCCGTGGCTCCCGCCAGAAACGCATTGCTGGGCTGGGCGTGCCACTGGGCGGCTGCCACGGTCAATTCGCGCTGCTGGTAAAGCAGGGTCTCCGGGAGGAACTCGTGGGCGGCCCCGGCGAAGATCCAGCCTGCCGCGCGCGCCGCCACGAAGAGCAGCAACCCCACCAGCAGCAGGCGCACCAGCCACTGTACGGTGATGACGGCATCCCGCCCGGGGATCGACTGGTGAATCTGGCCGATGGCCAGGGCCAGGCGCATCAGCGGTGTTCCCAGCAGCAGGAAGACCACCAGCAGCACGGGCAAGAACAGGGCGCCATGGGCCAGCAGGCCCCGGGTGACGTGGAAGGGCGCGCCCACACAGAGCAGGACCATCAACGTGGTGGCCAGAAAGGCGCTGCGGGACTGCCAACGGCTGTGTCCGGTCAGGGAAGGCACGGCGCCACTTTAGCAGGGCGGTAGGCCCTTGCGGCCACCAGCCAATCCAATTTTGTCTGTCTGATGCGCTGGGGCCGGCCGTACCATGAGTGTGAACACTTTCCTTTTTATGGAGAACAGGATGACGCGTTGGACACGTATGGTGGCGGTGTGCGCGGCGCTGGCACTTTCCGCTCCCGCGGTAACCGTTTTGGCCCAGGAGGCCAAGGGCGGAAAGGACACCGCCAAGGAAGAACCCAAGAGCTATGCTTCGGCCAAGGAAGTCATGGACAGCTTCAAGGAGCTGACCAAGGACTTCGGCCGTAACCCCAGCGAAGAGCAGATTCACACCTTCTTTGCCGAGGCATTCAAGCGGGCCGCCGACTACATCTCGGCGAACCCTGACGCCAAGGACCACGATTCGCTCTACAGGTGGGCGGGTCCGAGGAGCCAGTACGCCTCCAACCACGAAGGCTACATCCGTCTGGCGGACCTCTACCTCAAGTCCAACGGCGAAGCCAAGGACGCTGCGGAGTGGCGCAAGTGGAGCCTGATTGCCAAGCTCGGCCACGACAAGTACTCCAAGGAAGCGGCCGACACGCTCAAGAAGATGGAGATTGAGGCCAAGGGCGACGCGGCCAAGACCCTGGCCGTGGGCGAGATCAAGCTGCTGGACGCCCTCAACCGCAAGGATGAGGCCACGGTCAAGGCCGTAACCCAGGCTTTGACGACCGACAAGGCGCTGGCCGAAGCCAAGGAGCCCGGCGTGTACCGCGACCTGATGCGGGTCGTGCTCAGCGCCCACAAAGCCGCCATCAAGGAAGGCGAGGCCTTCGAAGACTGGGGCAAGGTCATGACGGTCAAGGACCTCGACGGTAAGGCGATTTCCACGGCCGACTACAAGGGCAAGATTGTCCTCCTCGACTTTTGGGCCACCTGGTGCGGACCCTGCATCAAGGACATGCCGGAGGTGATCAAGCTGTACGAGGAACTGCACGAGCAGGGCTTCGAGATCATCGGCATCTCGTTCGACAACAAGGACGGCGAGCAGGCCCTGCGTGACACCATCGCGGGCAAGGGCCGCAGCAAGCTGGCCGCGATGCCCTGGCGCCAGATTTATGACGGCGGTTTCTGGTCCAGCGGCATGGCCAAGCGCTACGGCATCAACAGCATCCCCCGCACGGTGCTGCTGGATGCCGAGGGCAAGGTCGTCGCCGACGGCCTGCGCGGCGAGAAGCTGTCCCAGAAGGTTCGTGAGCTGGTGGCGGCGCTGAAACCGGCCGAAACCAAGTAAGGCGATGCGGCAAGGCGCGGCGCCCCGGGACCTCCCGGGGCGCCGTCATTTTCGGGCTTTCAACGAACGCTGCGCGCCGTCTTCTGCATTTTGCCGTAGTCGCGCCGCGACTTTTCGTCGGTCAGGTAGACATCACTCAAGGCGTTGTCGAAGGCGTCGTCGTCGGCGCTGTTCAGCCCGCTGGACTTGAGCTGGGCGCGTTCGTCGTCTGTCCAGGAGTATCCGGCCACAGCCAGCCCGATGGCCTGGCGCAGGCTGTCGCGTATGCGCTTGAGATAGCGGCTTACGCTGGCCTCGCTGATGCCAAGCGCCGACGAGATGTCCTTGCCCTGCATGTTGCGTGTCAGGCGCAGGCGGTAACACTCGAACTCAGCAAACTCGCTCTGCTTCTCAACTTCCTTGAGCGCGCGGTACACCTTGGCCCTGAACACATTGGCCTCAAATTCCTGGTCGGGCAGGGGCTGCTGGCTGACCTCGTGGAGCGTGTCGTCGAGGCTCATGGGTTTGACACCGCCGCCGCGTTTCTGCGCGTTGCGCGTGGTCAGCTCGCTGTAGACCACGTGCTTGGCAATGGCATAGAGCCAGGTCGAAAACTTCACGCCGCGCTTGGGATCAAACTTTGCGATCTCCTGATACACGCGGGCGAGAGTCTCCTGGCTGACGTCCTTGATCGTCTCCTGGCCGAAATAGCGCGACGCAATGGATCCGATCAGCCGTTCAATGGAGGGGCCGAACACTTCCCACATTTCGTACCAGGCGCCGGAGTCGGCCTTCTTCAGTCGACCCAGCAGGTCTGTATTGATGTTGATCAAGCGCGATCCCCCGACGCGGCATCCCTGATTTCGAATTGCCCTGTGACGATTTCAGATTGTCCGTTGCGCGAGCGCGCTTGTCGATCCATATGGCCTGGCGCGCGCCAGCGCCAGAGGCCGTAACAGGCAGGCGGTACATAGGCCAGCAACCACAGTGATGCCAGCGCGTCGGGCCAGGGCATCACCCCGAATTGCAGGCCCGTGAGCGCGAGCACCCCCACGATGGCGTAAATGCAGGCGCGGCGAAAGCCGCGATACTCCTCCAGAATCTGCCGGTGCGTGGTCACGGCGCGATCTTGCCATCGTCGGGCCCACCGGGGGATTACAGGGCGGACGTGCCTTTGGAATCGTCAAAACCCGCGCGCCGGTTCCACCACTCGCGCAGGGGCCTGGCTGCCCAGAAGGCAAAGACCGCCAGCAGATGTCCCGCGATGATGTCCGGTATGTAGTGATACCCGCCGTACAGCGTGGCGATGTAAACCCCGATGCCCACCGGCAGGTAGACCCAGAAAAGGGGCCGGCAGCCACGCCAGGCGCTGATCAGGAACAGGGTGGTCCAGGCCGTGTGCAGGCTGGGGAAGCAGTCACGGTTCATGCCCTTGATGTCGTCCATGAAGCTGAGGGCAGCCGGCGAGGCCTCCAGCCAGCGGTCCGGAAACACGTATTTGGGTCCGACCACGGGCACGAGCACGTAACCCACATAGGCCAGGGCACCGCAAAGCGTGATGGCCCCGATGAAGCGGTCAAAGTGCTCGCGCCGGCCCAGAAACCAGAGCGAGAGCGCCAGCGCGGGAGCCGCATACACATAGGAGATGTAGCAGGCCTCATGAATGTCGAGTTGTGTCAGCTCAAAGGGCAGGGCTGCCAGCAGGGCGTTGATCCAGTCAGCGTGCATGGCCTTGCGGACGATGGCTGCGCTCAGGTCGCCCAGCAGCCAGTAATCGAAGCGTGCCATCTCTACGTCGTAAAGCCGGCTGCCCCGCACGGCGGGAATCAGCCGCTTGAGCATCTCGTAAACGCCCATGCAGGCCAGAAACGGTACATAGGCACGAATACCTCCAGCACCCCAGGCCAGCGTGGCCTTGGCGCGCCCCAGCACGCCATCTTGTCCGCGCCAGACACCCTCCATCAGCCGGGCTGCCTTGCCGCCGGCGGCCATGGGCAGGGCGGCCACTACCAGCAGGGCAAAAGTGCCAAGCGTGCACCATTGCAGGAACATCCACATGGTGCCGTTGCCGTGGAAATTGTAGGTGAAACCCGCCCACAGATAGCTGAAGGCCGGGGCCCCATCGACGCTGAACAGCACAAGCGCAAACACCGCCAGAAGCGCGAAGATCACCGCCTCCTCAAACCGGAACACGCGAAACAGCCAGCGCCAGGGGGCCGGGCGCGGCTTGGATAAGTTGGACGCGGCAACGCTCTCATGGCTCCCGGAGGCGCGCTTGACGGGTGAATCGAGTTGTGCAGTGCCGGCCATGTTGCCCCGGAAGCTCCAAACGGGCCATTGAACCAATCCTTACGTGTTCTTCAATGAACGGGGGCCTGGATGCCCTCCCGGCAAGGCCTTGTAGGCCCAGGGCGCAGAAAATCCTGCGCCAGTCCTCCAAATCTCGATCGCCTTTGGAACAGAAAGGCCCCGGATACGTATAAGATAGTGCCCGTCGCCGTTTACGAGGCTTGCACCGCCATTTTCAGCCAGAGGCCCGCATGCGCAACAGCACGGTCACGATTGCCCTGTTGGTCCTGTTTCTGCTTCTGGGTGGCTCCATTGGGGGTTATCTGCTCCTGAGCGGCAACGACGCCGCGCGACGGCCCCAATCCAACGAGATGGCCAAGGGGGGAGACTCCGAGGGGGAAGATGGCAGCAAGGGCGTGAAACCCCGAACGGGCCAGCCCGCCAACGACTCCGGCAGGCTCGCGGGCAACAACCCCAAAGACGGCTCCAAGGCGGAGCCAAGTCCCAAGGACGGAGGACCCGGCACAGACGGCGGCAACGGCGGTCCGGAGGGCCCCGAGAAACCCGTGACGCCCAAGCCCGGCACCGAAGGCCCCGACCCGATCGTCTGGAAGACCGAGACCATTGAGGTCACCATCACAGGCGAAGTGCGCTATCGCTCTGACAATCGCCCGGCCGTGGGCGTCAAGGTGGCCGCCGAAAGCAGCGACGGAAACCTGTGGGGTCGCTGGACGCGCGGCAACGACGAGAGCGCCAAGCGTCTGGCGTCGCGGCCCCGTTCTAACCCGCAGGGCAGCACCACCACGGACAACAACGGGCAATTCACCCTGGTGCTGAAGCTGACCGCGTCCAACGGCGGCTGGAGCACCGCGCGCAGCGCCGGCGAAGATCGCTCGGAAAGCGATGGCGACAAAGAGGCCCTCACGGCGGGCTTCGTTGTGGTGGCCACAGAGGCCGGGTTCGCGCCCGCGCATTCCAACTACATCAGCCTGTCCGCGGGCCAGACCGAGAAAGTCGAGCTTGAGCTGGCGATTCCCGTGGCCCTGCGCGGCCGGGTCACCGATGCCGTGACGCGCCAGGGCATCAAGGGCGCCCACGTTGAGCTGCACGAGCAGTCCACGCGCCGCCGCGACTGGTCGGCTTTCCGCGGTCCACGGACATTGCAGACCAACGACGAGGGCTACTTCAGCGTCAATGACCTTCCGGCGGCGCGCTACGGCGTCTCGGTCTGGGCGGAGGGTTATGCCGCGCAGGATTACTGGGCGACACGGCGCTTTGTGGAATTGTCCGACGGTGGCGAGAAGGACCTGGGCGAAATCGCCCTTAGCCAGACGGCCACGGTAACGGGGCGCGTGATCGATGAAGAGACGGGCAAGCCTCTGAGTGCTTCCGTTTCAGCCTCGCGCGATGACGCCCGCTGGGCCAACGTTCAGGCCAGCGGCACCAGCGATGCCGAAGGCCGCTTCAAGCTCGACAGCCTCGAGCCGGGCAGCTGGACCATCTCGGCAACCGCTCAGGGTTACGCCAAGGGCATCGCCAAAGTGCAGGTTTCTGCCGGCAAAACGACCGACGTGGGCGACATCAAGCTGGGGTCGGGCATGACGGTGAAAGGGCGCGTCACCAACCGGGCCGGTGAGCCCGTGGCCAACGCGCAGGTGACGCTCTCGCAGCTGAGCGACCAGGGCATGCCCTGGGGCAGTTTTGCCGAGCCCGTGGGATCAACCCAGACCAATGCCGATGGCCGCTTTTCCATCAATGGGGCCATCGACGGACGCTGGCAGGTCAAAGTCAATGCGGATGGCTACTCCGAGTTGCTGCACAAGCTCGAAATCAAGGGTGCCGTGCCGGAACTGAGCCTGGTGGTGCTCCACGGCGCTGCCGTGCGCGGCCTGGTCAAGGATGCCGCGGGTGCGCCGGTGCCGCAGGCACGGGTGGCGCTGGTGCTGCACGGCAGCCAGGCCCACCAGTTCTACAAGTCGTTTGGAGCGCAGTCGGGCATGGGTGCCGCGGCGGGGGGTGAAGGCAGCGAAAGCGCATCCGCGGGCGAGGATGGCCGCTTTGAGTTCAAGAACGTGCCGCCGGGAACCTATCTCGCCCTCGCCAGCGATGCAGACGGCGCCCTGGCGCAACGCGACGACCTCGTTATCCGTGAGGCGGAAGACCTCGACGGGCTGGAACTGGTCATCGCCCTCAAGGGCGCGGCCGAGATTACCGTGTTGGAGGATGGCAAACCCCTTGAAGGGGTGAGGGTGGAGCTTTGGCGCGGCTTTGGCGCCGTTGCCGGGCCGCTTTCAGGCGTTACGAACGCCCAGGGCGTCGTGCTGATCAAGAACCTCGCCGACGGCACTTACACGATTCGCACCGACAAAGACACGAGCGAGTGGGACAGCGAAGCCATGAAGAAGCGCAGCTTCATGGTCAAGCCCGGCGAAACCGCGCGTTACACGCTGGAACTCAAGCCGATGTCCGGTGTCTATCTGCACGGCACCTTGACCATGAACGGCAAGAACGTGTTCAGCGTGTGCGTGCTGGTGGGCCTGGGTCCCCTGAAAAACATATTCAAGCAGGGCACCGTGGACGCCAACGGTCGCTTCGAGTTCCGCAACCTGACGCCCGGCAGTTACGAACTGCATGCGCGCGTGGCCAATGACTCCGTGCCGGCCATTGTCACGTTCAAGTTCGACAAGGAGGGCGAGTACCCCGTAAGCCATGACTTCCGCGGCTTCACGGTGTCGGGCAGCGTGACTACGCCGGCTAACGATGCGCCCGAGCGCGCCCAGGTTCGCATGATGTTGCGCCCCCATTCGCAGGTGACGGGCGAACTCGTGAACTGGCTGCGGGGCGAGGCCAGTTGCGACTCAGATGGCGTCTTCAGCTTCGACAATGTGGCCACGGGCACCTACACCCTGACGGCGACCCTGGCCGGCGTGGGCAGCGTGGAGCGCGAAATCGAAGTCACCAACGGCGATCTGGCCATCGACTTCAACATCACCCGCACCAGCGGCGACCTGACCATCAAGATCTCCAAGCTGGTGGGCAAGCCCGTGCGCAGCGGCTTTGGCGTTGTGGTTCCCTCGCTTGAGGATGCCTCGGGCAAGGCCATTTCCCTGCCTTCGGCCGACGACGCCTTCTTCATGATCTCCGAGGGTGTCGAGAAGACCCTGCGCACCCTGCCGCCCGGCAAGTACACCCTGGTGCTGGGCGCGCCCGGCTATCTGGCCAAGCGCGTACCTAACGTGACCGTGGAGGTGGGCAAGACGGCCCGTGTGGAGGTTGAACTCGTGGCCGCGGCCGAGTTGCGCGTGACCTTCACGAACACCGACATCACGCAGGAGCAGTGTGCCGATGCCGTGCTGGTCTACCTTGATGCCGCCGGGCGCGAGGTGCCGCTGGAGGCCAGCCTCTTTGACACTTGGGCTACCCCGCCGGCGTTCAGCAAGCCCACGGTGGCGGCGCAGTACCTGGGGCCGGAGGTGACGCAGGTGAAGATCCGCGTGACGGGCTTTGCCGAGGTGATAGTTCCCGTGCAGTTTGAGGCCGGAAAGCTGCTGTCGGCGGAAGTGACCCTGGCGCCGGGCTAGCAGACTGACGGGCTTTGTCCGCCAATCCGGCCCTCCTTTTGGCTGGAGATGCTTGCCCTTTCATTGACTGGTCCGGCATGGACTCACCGGCCGCGCTTGTGGCGCGGGCATATTCCTGATGCTGCCCATGTGCGCGGGCCAGGCGCAGATGCCCTGGCGGCTGCAGACCTGCCGGATTGCGGTCGGAACTGGTCGGGGTGGCGGGATTTGAACCCGCGGCATCTACGTCCCAAACGTAGCGCTCTACCAGGCTGAGCTACACCCCGACGCGCAAGAATGTAGCGCACCGCCGGGCTTTGACAATGCCGCGGCGCAGTGCCTGCCTGCTGTTGAGCCGCGTCGCCCAGCGCGGTAGACTGCACCAAGGCGGGGCTCGGGTGTCGGTCATGCAGCGCTTGTTCACTTCACTTTTCGCGCGCGAAACGCTGATGGAGCGCGGCACGCAGCATCCGTTCACGCTGATGCTGCTGCTGACCACGGCCATTGCCCAAGCCACGATTTATGTGGCCGAGTTCTCGAACATTCCACTGTCGCACATGGTGGCGTTTGACGCCCAGAGCGTTCATATTCCCAGCCTGTTTTTCCCGATTACCCACTACGTTCCGCTGGTGGACGATCAGGGCATGGGGGCGGGGTTCTCGCCCGTCGATTTCGCGGCGAGCCTGGTCTTGTGGCTTCTATGCGGCGTGGCCCTGCTCTCGGCCGGGCCTCTGGTCGAGGCTTACCTTGGTACTCGCAAGATACTCCTGTCTTTTGTGCTGTGCGGCGCGGGTCACGGCCTGCTCTCCCTGACGGTTCAGCCCGGACTGGCGTTTTCGAGCCTGGCCTTTGCCGCATTTCTGCTGGTGGTATCCACCTTGATTCATCTCGAACGCCGCGACCCGGCCCGCGAGCCCGACAGCGACTTCAGGCTGATGCTGCTGCTGCTCGTGTTCTCCTACGCGGCCGTGACGGCGGCCTTCCTGCCGGCGCCCGCCTATGACGGCCTGCTGCTGGCTGTGGCGGTCGGTCCTGCCGTGGGGCTTGGCGTGTTCGTCTTCAACCGCCGCATGCAGATTCGCGAGATGGAGAAGCGGGGTCAGGGGCACGTCGGAGCCCTCTATTTTGTCGATGAGTTTGATCTGATGACGCGCGAAGAAATCCAGTCCCGCATGGATCGCCTGCTGGCCAAGATCTCGCAAGACGGCATGAACAGCCTCGCCCCCGAGGAAAAACGCTTCCTCGCCAACGCCAGCGGGCGGCTCAAGGCCAGCGAGCCCAAGCAGCCCGCACCCTGACGCCCGGGCTGCTACTTCTGACGTCCTTTGTAGGTGAAACCCTGAGCCAGCTTCATGATCTCCAGGCCCGGCTCGACCGTGGTCTGGCAGGCGAGCATGGGCTCGCGGTTGGCCATGCCCGGTTTCTTGATGTAGGTCTTGCAGCGCTGGCAGGTGCCGGCAATGCAGAAGAGGGAGAAGTCGATGCGCACTTCTCCTGTCATCAGTCCCCAGAACTGCAGGCCGCGCCACACGCTATTGTTGTTGGGCAGGTGAATAGTCTCGCCCAGGCACCGGACGGGTACGAGCTGGTCGTAGGGGCGAAGGATGTCATTGGCGTCAAGAATCGCCTCGTCGCTGACGTCCTTGAAGAAGGCTTTCAGATCCAGGGTGGGCACAACAACTCCGTGTGTGGTTTGGGCTCAGGGCCCGGCCGCGGCAGCATGTTAGCAAGGGCGCCGCTTCGCCGCATGAAACTCAGGAAGTGTTACCGGGGCGCCCGATGGACCTGGGAACGGGCGTTTCCCTGCGTTCCCGCCTGCCCCGGTCTGGCGGGCGGTGGCGTTACTGCGCGCAGCCCCTGGGCGCTACCGGTTCTGCACGATGCCCGCAATCTCGCTTCGCAGGCCGATTTGAGGGCGTTTCGAAATCCCCACGCGGCGTCCGGCTGCACATTGGCACAACCCATGCGATGCCGCACCATCGCGGGAATCACCCAAACGGAAACAGTCATGCGCAACATCCTGATGGTGGCAGTACTTGCCCTTTTCGGCGCGACGCTATGCGCGCAGGGGCAGCCGGCGCTGAGCAGTGATGACAGCAGCAAGACCGATTGCCACGATCGCCCCGTCGGCGGCGTGAAGCTGAAGCTGCCGCCTCCGGCGACAAGCATCGTCAATCCGCCTCCTCCTCCGCCGCCCCCGCCTCCGCCCCCGCCCGTTGAGGACCTTCCTCCTACCGAGGTTCCTCCGGTGCCCATTGAGGACGGCTCAACCTTCTTCGACGAGCCCGTGCAGGGAAAGGTGGCCTTCCTGCTCGATGCTTCGGGTTCGATGTACGGCTCGCGCATTGCGTCCGTACGCCAGGAAGCGGTTGCGGCCATTACGAGCATGAATGAACTGGACGAGTTCGACTGCAACGCCTACGGCAGCCAGCATCCTGCTCCCCATTACACCGTGTTCCTTTGGGGCGGCCTGATGCCGGCCACCGATGCCAACAAGTCCGCCGCCATTGCCTGGATCAACGGGCCCGCAACCAACCCCGGCGGCGGCACGCCCACCTATTCCTGCCTCAAGCGCTCCTGTGAGGTTTACCCGGCCAGCCTTGACAAGATGTTTCTGCTCACGGATGGCTCGCCCAACCACACCGGCACCTCAACTCAGATTCTGGCCGACTTCCCAGGCTGGTGGGCGAGGTTCGACCACGCGACACTGGTCTGTGTGTGCATCGGCGGGGTGGGATCAGCCCAGACCTTCATGCAGCAGTTGGCCGCGATTGCGGGCGGTACTTACATCCAGCGCTAAGCGCTGACACGTCGTGCGCTCGAGGCGTCATCCCGCAAAACGCTTCGGGGAACAACCGGGGGCCGCAAGGCCCCCGGTTGTATTGGGCCCCGCTCAAGGCTTCAGGTAGCCGCGGCGGATGATCTCGGCCAGTTGCTTGCCATAGACGTTGACCAGCTTCCAAAGGCCATACAGCGTGGGCACGGCGGCAATGGGGTGAGTAAGAATCCACTTGAACAGGCGTCCGTAGTAGGGGCGGCCCGTCACGGGGCTCAGGGCACCAAAGTCAGGCAACGGGATTGTGGGCGTGTCCACACAGACTCGCGCCACCACCCAGGGGATGCCTGCTTCCTCGCTGGCTCTGGCGATGCCAAAGGTTTCCATGTCCACGCCGATGGCGCTGTTGGCTTTGGCGAGACGGGCCTTCTCCTCTTCATGGAACAGGGGCACATCGCCGACACATACCAGCAGGCCGTCGAGGGGGGTGCCTCCCACGGCCTTGAGCCCTTCGCGCAGGCGCTCGACGTAGGGGCGGGCGCGGGCGCCGCCGTCGAGGTCCTGCTTGAACGCGCGCCCTTCGCTCTGGTCTCCCAGCATGCGGGAACGGGCAATGCAGAGCCAGTGGGTCAGGCTGACGCCATCTACGATGGCGCCGAAAGTGCCGGCGCTCACGATCAGACCCGGCTTGCATTCGGCAATGCGCTTGACCGTGCACTCGTAGCTGCGCTTGGTGCCGACGCCTGTGCAGGAAATGAAGGTCTCGGGCATGTCGCCCGAGGCGGGCGCGTGCCAGTGATAGATGGAGCCGTCAATGCGCCGCGCGCCAATGCCCTTGGCCACGGGCAGCAGCTCGTCCGTTCCTTCGATCAGCACAAGCAGTGATTGGCCCACTTCATCTCCCGTTCAGGGCGCGGATGTTAGGGCAGAGCGCGTCAGGCGCAAGCCTGTGCTACAATGCTGCCATGGACCTGGCCACGTTTCGCCGCTTGACCCCTCAGGCCCTTCAGGGCCGACTGGATGAAGAACTCCAGTTGGAATGGGAGCAGGCCCGTGATCAGGACCCCGAGGCGGCGGCGTTCTGCACCGCGTATGCCCTGGAACATGACCAGCGCACGCGCCGCCTCGAGCGCGCTGTGTCGCAGCGCCTGCAGCCCGCGCTTGAGTCTCCCAGGACCGTAATCGTGCCCCGTTACTGGGTTTTCATGGTCGTGGGAGCCTGCGTCGTGGGGGCCACGGTGGCGGCGGCCATCATGATCAGCATTCTCGGGCCGCGCATTGCCGAACGTGCCAGGGCCAGCGCCACGCCCCGCATCACCCCCGGAGTCAATGCGCCCGAGGTCGCGGCCAACAACGCGCCCCGGATTCCGGCGCTGCCCGAGTCTTCGCCACAGCCAAAGGCCAACCGGCCGCCAGAACCCCCTCCCCGAGACCCGCCACCCGTGGAGAAGCCCACAGCCCAGACGCCGGTAGGCGTTGTGGAGAGCCTTCGCGACGGTGCTTTCCGCTGTCGCTCTCGCGGCCAGTCGACCTGGAGCGAGGGCCAGGAGGGCACGAAACTGTTTGCCGGAGATCGTCTGCGGGTAAGTCGTGGCAGTCTGGTGCTGCGGGCCGCTGAAACGCGCGTGACCTGCAGGGAAGGCGCAGAAATCGAACTGGCCAAGGATTGGGCCAACGCGGGATTCACGCTGCACGGCGGGCAGGCGCTCTTTGCGCGCAGCGAAGGGCCCTCGGTCACGCTCCACTTCGGGCAGGGGGTCCTGCGCTTTGGCGAAGCGGCCTTTGCGCTTCAGGCCGAGCTTGGCACCAGCGAACTGAGTCTGGTGAGCGGTCGGCTTCAGATTGAGCACGTTTCGGGCTTGAACGAGCTGGCGGCGCCGGCGTTTGTCCTGATTGGAACGCGGATTTCCGTGCAGGCCCTGGAGACTTCGAAGGCCGCCATGCTCGAGGCGGAGCTGCTGGGGCCCCGCCGCACGCATCTGGCCTGGGACTTCGAGTCCGGCGACCTGCCTTGCCCCAGCGGCAGGCGCGTGACGCCCGGTTTCAAGGACAGCCGCGGCGCGCTCGGTTCGAGCCTTGAGTTTGCCTGGCTGGGCGGCGAATCCGCGCAGCGCTTTCGGCCGACGCCCTCCGCACGGCTGCGCTTTGCGTTTCGGACCAACGCGCCGGTGGTTCGCGTCAGCTTCGTGGCGGGCCTGGGCGCCCAGGCTCAGAACTGGAGCGCGTCGATTCAGGTCAAGGCGCCGGGGCAGTGGCAGCAAGTGGACCTGGCGCTGGCAGAGTTTGTTCGCACGGACAAAGGCATCCAGACCTGGCAGGGCCGGGAGTGCCATTCTCTGCAGTTCCGGATGCGCTTTGACGAGCGCAGCCCCGTCATGCCCAGCGAGCGCGAGCTTCAGATCGATGATGTCGAGGTTTACAGCCAATCGTAACGGCAAAGCCCGGCACGGAGGCCGGGCCTTGCGACTTCACAGAATCCGGACTACTTGATCTCGATGCGCTTGGGCTGGGCGCTGGGCGAGGGCTTGATGCGCACGACCAGCACGCCGTCCTTGAGTTCGGCCTTCACGCTGCCTTCGTCGAGATTGCCCGGAAGCGCGACGCTGCGGCTCACGGAACCCCAGCGGCGCTCCTTGCGGTAGAACTTCTCTTCCTTCACTTCCTTCTCTTCCTTGCTTTCGGCCTTGATGGAGAGCACCCCGTTGTGGAGGTGGAGCTGAATGTCCTCGCGCTTGAAGCCGGGCATGGAGGCGCGAACGATGACCTCGCCTTCCTTGCCCTCGGAGACGTCCAGCGCCAGGTTTCCCTCATCGGCAGCCAGTCCGTGATCCCTGAAGAAGGGGTCACTGAAGAAGTCCCGCATCAGATTGCGCATCGAGGGAAACGACAACACTTCACGCGGAATCAGGTCACTCATGGTTCCTCTCCTCTGTCTGGCGGGCTTGCACCCGCTGTCCTGAACTCACTCCTGCTTGCGCAGGGTTGCCCAACGCCCGGCCCCGCGCCGGCTCATTCAATGGTAATGCTGCGCGGTTGGGCCTCTTTGAGCCGCGCCAGTGTTACGGTCAATACGCCGTCTTTGAGTTCAGCTCTGATGGCTTCGCCGGAGGCCTTCTCGAACTGAATGCGGCGTTCGAACCTGCCCTGCGCGCGTTCTTGCAGGTAGTAGCGAGTGGTCGGGGCCGCGCCCTCGGCGCGATCTTCGTGGCGGGTGGCAGCAATGGTCAGCACGCCGTCTTCGAACTCAACCTGAACGTCTTCCCTGCGAAAGCCGGGCAGGGAGGCGCGGATGACATACTCGCCTTCCTTGTTTTCAAAGACATCCACAGGAACAGGGTGTGTTGTTTCCTGGTCTCTTGCCTGACGCCAGGCCAGGCTCTCGCCTGGGCCACAGCAACTGCTCTTTACGCCGTAGTACATGCCGGTCCTTTCGTTATTCCCGACCGCAAGTTCATGAAGCACCCGCCGTGCCAATAGTCCTCGCCGTGGGGAGCGCGGCCAGAACAAGCCTGCTCCCTGTCAGCCTGACAGAGCGCACTCCAGGGCTTGTCACTTCGGCAGATGGCTGGCGGGAAACGGGGGAGTCTGCCTACAATCCCACCATGCCCGCACTTTCACCTGATGAAGTCCTGCGCTATCTCAACGCCAAGGGATTCTTGTCTTCGGCGGAGGTTGAGCTGGTCAAGACGCGCTGGAACGTCGAGCGCGACGGGCCCCTTCTTCAATGGATTGGCAGACAGAAACTCCTGCCCGAGGAAGTGGCGGCAGACATCATCCAGCTTCTCGCCGACAACCGCCTGGAGGGCCTTGAGCCCTCCTTGCCGGGCCTCGTGTTGCTGGCTTTGGCCGGCAAAGGCGGGCGCGGCAGCGTTTACCGTGCTTGGCAGCCCAGCCTCAAGCGCGTGGTCGCCGTGAAGATCCTGAGCAAGGAGCTGGCCCAGAACCGCGAGTATCTCCAGCGGTTCCTGCGCGAGGCCAAGGTGGCGAGCAAGGTCAGCCACAAGAACATCGTGCGGGCGTTCGATATCAACAAGCACGGCGGCAACGTTTACCTGGTGATGGAGTATGTGGCGGGGGCCAGCGTGGGAGACATCCTGCGCCAGAGAGGCAAGGTGGAGCCGGCCCACGCCATGGAAATCGCTCAGAACGTGGCTGAAGCCATCGCCTACGTGAGCCAGGTCGGGATCGTGCACCGTGACATCAAGCCCGACAACATCATGATCGACCGCAAGGGCCGCGTGCGGCTGTGTGACCTCGGCCTTGCCCGACCCAGCGGGGCCACCCAGCTCACGTCGCCCATGGTGGCGCAGGGCACCCCGGCCTATATGGCGCCTGAAGCCGCCATGAGCCCCGAGATTGACAGCCAGGCCGACGTCTACTCCCTGGGGGTAACGCTGTTCCGCATGCTGCTGGGCAGACTGCCCTTTGACCATCCCGACCCCGTTGAAGTCCTGCGCATGCACATTGAGGAAGAGCCGCGCGGGCTGGAAGGGGGCGAACTGCCCGGCGCGCTTTCGGACCTGATCCGCCGCATGCTCGACAAGGACCCCAGAAGGCGCCCCCCGGCGCGGGAACTTCCGCGCGAAATTGCAGCACTGATCAAGGCCATCCCAAGTCTTGACAAGTCAAGCCTGTGGGAGCTGATCGAGGGTGGCGAGCCTACCTTGCCGGTACCGGGGCAGCCGGGCGGCCTGGCCCTGGAACCCACGGGCGAACTGGGCTTTGTCGTGACCCAGGCGCCCCCGGCGCAGAAGCCCTGGGAGGGGCCGCAGGCCGCCGCGGCTCCGCGGCCCGCGGCACCGCCGGCGGCGGGAAAGCTGACGGGGGTGGGCTTTGGCACCATGGCCCTGGCTCTGGTGCTTTGCCTGCTCTACATCGTGTTCTACACGCTGGACGGGCCGCCGGAACCCCGCCCCGACCCCGAGGCCGAGAAGCTGCGTGTCGAGAACTCGGACTTGCGCCAGCAGCTCAAATCCGAGCGGGAGAGCCAGACCGCTCTGAGCGATTTCATGGCGCGCGCCGGCCAGCAGTGGCGGGCCGAACAGGCGGAACTGGCAAAGATCAATGCCCGCGATCCCCGGCGCGAGCGCCTGGAGGCAATCTTGGTCGAGCTGGACGAGTTGCGCGCCTTGCAGACGGCAAGCGAGCTTCCGGGCGCAGGCGACTGATTCCGTCACACAGCATGCAGATGCCCGTGCGCAAAAGCTGGTTAGAATGGCCGCCATGCAGGCGCCCACGGGCACAGTCACGCTGGTGTTTACCGACATCCAGGACAGCACTCCGCTGTGGGAGCGTCACGGCCCCCGCTTTGAAGACTGCCTGAAGATTCACAACGAGATCCTGCGCGCCAAAATCGCTGCCTGCGGCGGCTACGAGGTCAAGACCGAGGGCGACGCCTTCATGGTCGCGTTCTCCAGGGCCAGTGATGCCGCGCGTTTTGCGCTTTCCGCACAACAGGCGCTGCACGAAGCGCCGTGGCCGCCGGCGGTCGGCGAGGTGCTGGTGCGCATGGGCCTCCACACGGGCGAGCCTATCTGCACCATTGACGCGTCAAGCCAGCGCATGGACTACCTGGGTCCTGCGGTCAACCGCGCGGCGCGGGTCGCTTCGGCCGGACATGGCGGCCAGATTCTGCTGTCGGACGCGGCGCAAAGCGCGGCCGCCGATGCGCTGAGCGACGCTCAGGTCATGGACCTCGGTGAGCACCGGCTCAAGGGGCTCGAGCGCCCCGAGCGCATCTTCCAGGCGCTGCCGCGCGGACTGGAGGACCGGCGTTTTGGTCCGCTTCACGCCCTTTCGTCGCTGCCCACCAACCTGCCGCCGCAGGCGACCAGCTTTGTGGGGCGCGAGCGGGAATTGCGCGACCTGACGACATTGTTGAGGCCGCGCGACGGGCGCCAGGTGCCGGCTTTCTCCGCGCGGACCAAGCTCTACGGCTCGGGACGATTCCAGAAGACAGCCGCGCCGCTGGAGCCCGCCTGGCTTGTGACGCTTACCGGGGCCGGCGGAACGGGCAAAACGCGCCTGGCCCTGCGCCTGGGCAACGAATTGCTCGATCAGTTTGAAGGGGGCGTGTGGTTCGTCGACCTTTCTGCGGCGCGCAGCATGAAGGACCTCTGCCAGGCCGTGGCGTCTGCGCTGGGTGTGCCGCTGACCGGCAAGGAAGCGCCTGAACGCGTGATTGCCAGCGTGCTGCAGTACCGCAAGCCGCTGCTGCTGATCCTCGACAACTTCGAGCAGGTGGTGGACTGCGCACAGGGCAGTATTGCGCTCTGGCGACAGGCAGCGACTCAGGCGCGCTTTCTGGCCACCAGCCGCGCGCTGCTGGGCATTGCCGGCGAGCGCGAGTACGAATTGCAGCCCCTGGCATCGCCTCCTGCCGGCCGCGCGCGCCGCAGCGCGTTGACGCTCTCAGCCTTCGATGCCGTGACCCTGTTCGCGCAGCGCGCCCGAGAGGCGGACAGCCGCTTTGAACTCAACGACGAGAACATGCAGGCCGTGTCCGAGATTTGCACCGAGCTTGACGGGCTGCCCCTGGCCATTGAGCTTGCCGCGGCGCGCGTCAAGGTGCTCAAGCCGGCCCAGATGGTGAAGAAGCTGGGTCAGAAGTTCGAGTTGCTCAAATCGTCCCGTCGCGACCTGACTCCGCGGCAGCAGACGCTGCTCGGCGCAATTGAATGGGGATTTGACCTGCTGAACGACTGGGAAAGGCAGGCTTTCCTTCAGGTCTGCGTTTTCAGCGGCGGGTTTTTCCTGGACGCGGCGGAGGCCGTCCTCGACCTGGACGGCGTGGAAGGCGCCCCTCTGGCACTGGACGCCATCCAAAGCCTGCGCGAAAAGAGCCTGCTTACGGCGGCTGAAGGCCGCTATGAAACCCGCTTCTCGATGTACCGCGCCGTGCGCGACTTCGGCCGCGCACGCTGGAAACAGTTGTCGCCGACGAGTGTCAGTGCATTGCGCGACCGCCACGCGAAGTTCTATGGCGCGTACATAGAGCACTGGTCCCGGCGCATGCCCAGCCGCGACGCACTGGAGTCGCTTGACCGCGTCGAGATGGAGTTTTCCAACTGCCTGGAGGCCCTGGAGTGGGGCCTGGCCAAAGGGGACCTGGACGCGGCCACGCCGCTGCTCACCAGCAGCAGCGCCATGCGCGTTCGCGGCCGCTTTGAGGTCATGGTTCCGCCCCTGCGCTTGGTGGCAGCGGCCTCTGCGGACCGCCGGGACGTGACGACCATGCGGGCCATGACTTCGCTCTCGCGAGCGCTGCTTGACAGCGGCGAGTCGGCCCAGGCGCGGGAGCTGGCGCTCAAAGCCGCAAGCCTCGCCGAGTTGCTGGGGCCGTCGATGTACTCGGGCCACGCCCTGAGGCAGCTGGGCGAGAGCTATCGGTCGCGCTCCGAGTTCGAACCGGCGATGGAATATTTCACGCGGGCGGCCCAGGTTTATGTCGCGGCGGACCATCGCCACGGCGAACTTGCCACATTGGTGGATCGCGCCGTGACGCTGCGGCAGATGAACCGGCTGGCGGAGTCCGAGCCGATGCTGGCCCAGGCGCAGGCCGTGGCGCGGGAGCTGGGCGACGGGCGCAGCCTCGCGGCCGTTCTTTCGAACCTGGGCAACAATGCGATGCAGAAGGGCCACTTTGCCGAGGCCCTGGCCCTCTATCGCGAATCAGAGGAACTGGCGCGCCTGTATCGTGATCCGTTGCAGCTTTCGGGCGCTGTGGGCAACCGCGGCAACACCCACGCGCTCTTGAAAGAGTTCGACGAGGCGCGTCGCTGCTACGAGGAGGCCGTTGCCATCGACCGCGAAATCGGCAGCAAGTCAGGGCTGGGAATCCAATTGAGCAACCTGGCCCAGCTGGATGTCCGCTGCGGCCGGCTGGAGGAGGCGGAGCGCCATTTTGCCGAGTGCCAGGCCATCTGGGCGGAGATCGGGCACAACGTCAGCCTGCTTTCCGTGATGAGGGAGCGGGGGCACAACCTCACGCTCATGGGCCGCTATGCGCAGGCGCTGCCTTTGCTGGTCGAGGGCAAAGCGGGCGATGTCAGCGAGCCGGGCTCTGGAAGTCTTACCCGCATGCAGGAGCAGGCGGACCTGGCCATCTGCCTCTTTGAAACGGGCGCGCGGGACAGGGCCCTGGACCTGGCGGCGGAACTGCGCAGGCGCCTGGAAAATCCTCCCCAGGCCAACCACCTCGAGGAAGTCGATGTGGAACGACTTCGCTCCGAGATAGTCCGCCTGCTGGCGCATGGCGCTTCAAGTTAGCCGGTTTCTCCGTGCGAACGGGAGACGGACGCCTTTGAAGGCGTCCGTCATATGCTGAGGCCGGGGGAGGCTATTTCGCCAGATGAGGCATCTGCCGAAACTTGGAGGAGGACAGATTCCCCGACCTCAGCAGCAACAGTATAAACGGGCGCGGATTGCAGGCCGGCCGGGAAAAAACGAGAAAAGCGAGCCATGACCCAGGAGCCTGATAGCGGATTTCTCCAGTATCTAGGCAATGTCATCACCGAAGTGCAGATGAAACACTTCGGCAAGCTGAGACCCGACCAGGTGGACCTCAAGCGGCGTCGGGACCTCCTTACAGCCGCCGACACCGAAACCGAGAGGGCGGTGATCGAGGCCATCAGCCGGCACTGGCCCGAGCACTCGATTCTGGGCGAAGAGTCAGGCGCCCACCTGCGCCCCGGCGAATACTGCTGGATTATCGACCCCGTCGACGGCACAACCAACTTCGCGCGCGGCTTGCCGGTGTTTGCCTGCAGCGTCGCCCTGTGCCGGCGCGGAGAGCCGGTGCTGGCCCTGGTGGAGGTTCCCTGTCTGCGTGAGCGCTTCACCGCGGCCAAGGGGCAGGGGGCGTTCCTCAATGGCACGCGCTTGAAGGTGAGCGAAGTTCCCGACGTGAGTTCGGCGCTGCTGGCGACGGGGTTCCCTACATCCGCAACGAAGTCAGCCGCAACAACGTGGACAACTTCAGCCGCCTGGTAC
>JABARW010000003.1 GCA_019186845.1 Planctomycetota bacterium
CTCTCCCGCGTGGGCGAGAAGAACAGCGCCGATTACCTGGTGGAGTGGATTCTCCAGCCGCGCAAGAAGGACCCCCACTCGGTCATGCCGGCCATCTGGTCTCAGGCGGCAGACTTTGACCTCAGCGCAGCCAGCGTCGCGGCCCTGGAAGCCCGTATCAAGGCGGCCTTCGAGAAGGGCGGCGTGGCGGATTACACGCGCACGGACTTCTATCAGCGGCCGGAAACCAGCTTTGCTCCGGCGGGCATCAACCTGACAGGTCCGGAAGTGGCGGCCCTGCGCCAGGACCTGACGGTCTTCAAGGCCATCCAGGAGGCCAAGCTGGTCGTGGCATACCTCAAGAGCCTCAAGCACCCCGAGAAAGAAGCCCTGGACGCGCCGCAGCACGACATCTTCAGGCGCACCGGTGGCAATAGTCCCTACGCGTTCCTTGAGGGCTCGGGCAGCATCGTGGAATCCATCGTCAAGGACATCCCGATTCTGCCGGTGGGCCAGGGCGACGACCCCGAGGCGGGCGAAGCCGGGCCTAAGGAACACGCCCTGGCGGGTTATGCCGAGTTCAAGAAGTGGATGGACGCCCTCTACGACGGGCGCGAAGCGCTGGCGCGGGCCCGCACGGACATGACCCAGGCCCTGAGCCGCGGCGAGGATGTCAGCCGCTTCTCCGCGGAAATCGTCGCGGCCAACCAGAAGATCCGCAACGCGCGGCACAAGCTCGAAGAATCGACCTATGCCGGGTTTGGGCGAAAGTACGTGGCCTACTACGGCTGCGCTTCCTGCCACAACATTCCCGGCCTGGAAGAAGAGGGCAAGATCGGCACGGAGCTGACCTATGAGGGCAGCAAGCTGATCGAGCGCCTCGACTTCGGCCTGATGCACGAGCACCCGCAGCCTGACGATCCCAAGGCGGCGGCCCAGTCGTCCTTCGCCCCGCTGATGACGCGGGCGCGCTTTGAGACTCTGGGCGGAGGCGGCTTTGAACTGCCCGGCGCGTACCGTCGCGACTTCATCCAGGACAAGCACGACTACGACACCAAGATTTCCTGGTTCGCCGGCAAGGTCTACAGTCCGCGCCAGTACGACAAGGGCAAGCGCAAGAGCAACTGGTTTGAGCGTCTGCGCATGCCGCTGTTCGAACTGGACGACGAGGAATCGCGCCTGATTACCATGTTCATCGTGGGCTCGCGCGAAACCAAGCTGCCGACCGAGAAGTTCATCTACAGGCTCAAGGGCGACGCCAAGGTCAACGCCGACGGCTGGTGGCTGATGCGCAAGTACAACTGCGTGGGCTGCCACGACCTCGGCCGTCACGAAGCGACGATCAGGCGCACGGAGCGCTTTGGGTCGGGTGACAACCTGAATCTGAACACGCCGCCCAAGCTCCATGACGCCGGCCTTCGCCTCAACCCCTCCTGGACGGTGGCCTGGCTGCAACACCCGCACATGGTCCGCCACATGCAGGCCGCGGGCGACGGCACCGGCCTTGATCTGGGGCTGCGCATGCCCAACTTTGGTCTGACGGAGGGCGAGGCGCGAACCATTGTGGCCTTCCTGGCCAATTACGCCAAGACGCCTTTGGCCTATTCGGCGCCGCCCAACGTGACGCTGAGCGAGCAGAACCAGCAGTTCGGCAAAGCTGTTATCGCCAGTAACGCCTGCAACCAGTGCCATGAATACCGTGAAGATATCGACGGTTACCGCGTGCCCGGTGGCAAGGCGCCCAATCTGGCCTGGGCCCAGGACCGTGTACGCTACCAATGGGTCCACGGCTGGTTCCTCAATCCGGACCTGATCCAGCCCAAGGCGCGCATGTTTGATTTCTTCAACGACGTAGACCGCCAGGGCAACCGCCTGCCCAGGGGGCAGACCATCTTCTCCACGGATGACTACGCCAAGATCATCAAGCTGGACGCCTCGGGCCGCTGGCCGGCCAATCAGATGCCGGCCGACCCCGCGGCGGTCCTGCGCGACTATCTGCTGTTCCATTACCCCAGGACGCGCGAGGGTCAGCAGGAGTTGCAGGACTTGACCAACCGCATCCAGAACGCGAAACCGGGCATCAAGTAACGAAGCGGACTGTTAGTCCCTTGCCGGGGGCAAGACAACGAAGCTCGAGAGCGAGACCTTCGAACAACACGGAGAAAGTCATGAAGTCGGACAACAAGCACAACACCAACGAAGAGCGCCGCAAGTTCCTGGGCGCGTCCATGGTGCTCGCCAGCGGTATCGTGATTACGCCTCTGGCGCTCACCGGATGCGGCGGCGACAGCGCCGGCAATGGACGCACTGCTCCCAAGGGAGGCAAGTCTTCCGGCAAGCGCCCCCCGGCCGGCAGCGGCGACGGTGGCTCCAGTGATGGCGGTTCCAGCGATCCTGGCGTCTACGAAGTAGTCAACGCATCAGACATCGGCAGCAAGCAGGCCGTCAAGGTGACTGTGAACTATAAGGGCCCCCACGTGGAGTGGACGGACCCCAGCCTCAAGGCCACAGGACTTTCCGGCGATGACGGCGCCCGCGCCATGGGCGATGTGGACGTGGACAAGTATTACCCCCAGCCCAGCCCCCTGGGTACCCGGTACGTCGTCAACGAGAAGGTGCTCACGCTCAAGGACGGCGATGCTGTGCGCCTGGCCAACTGCATCGTGGTTCTGGAACCCCGCGGCGTAGCCAAGGTGGCCAAGAACACCCATGCCGCCGTCGAGGTCCAGAACCACTACTTCCGCTTCGAACCCCGCGTCCATGACGTGGCGGCCAGGGGCCACGTCACCTGGGTCAACGGTGACCCGGTCAACCACGCCATTGCCACCTCGGGCGTCGCGCCCACGGGCAACGGTCCCAACATCTCCAATGGCGGCACCATGGCCGCCAATGGCAAGCTCAACACTGAAGGCCTGGGCTTCATCCGCAAGGGCTATTACTCGGTGAGCTGCTCGCTCCATTCATGGGAACTGGGCCGCATCATGGTCACGGACCACGCTTACGTCGGCTGGACGAACAAAGACAACAAAGGCGTGGTCGCTATCGACAACGTCGCCGACGGCAAGTACGAACTGCAGATCTGGCACGAAACCTCGAACTCCGCCATCGTGAAGAAGGAAATCGAGGTCAAGGCTGGTCAGGTCGAGTTCTCCGTCGACCTCGACAAGATGGCCTGAACCTCAAGGCAGCAAGCGGGTTTCGCGCCCGGCGCGAAACCCGCCCTTCAATTCTGTTCCGCTGACACAGGACGCTAACATGGCAGGGGCTATCGAAGTTCATTCCGGCGCGACTGCGGGCCACGACGAAAGGCTGTCGGCTTCCGTGCTGGAACCGCTGGTGGACCGCCGCATCATTTACGCGTGGGGCCTTGCCGCGCTGTTCTGGGTCACCTGGGGACCCTGGGCGGGATTCTTCACCAGCCTGAAGTTCAACTTCCCCTGGTTGCTGGGAGACTGGTTCGCCACGCTGTATGGGCCCATGCGCATCTCGCACACGCAGGGTGTGGCCTACGGCTGGTTCTCAACGGGCTCCATTGCCTTTGCGCACTACATGGTGCCCAAGCTCTGCTCGCGCCCTCTGTGGAAGCCCGGCCTTTCCTGGGCCGGCGTGATTCTCTGGAATGTGGGCATGGTGCTGGGCATCGGCGGCGTACACCTGGGCTTCAATCAGGGCCTGGAGTTCGCCGAGATGAACCTGCTGGCCGACGTGTTTATCACGCTCGGCCTTTCGGCCACACTGACCAACCTGTTCATGACCATTGCCAACCGGCGTGAACCCAAGATTTACGTCAGCCTCTGGTACCTCATGGCCGGCATGACCTGGACCGCCATCAACTATATCGTCGGCAATTTTGTCGCAGCGCTGCCCAACAGCACGGGCGCCAACAGCGCGGCCATGAACGGATTCTTCCTGCACAACGTGGTGGGTCTGTGGGTCACGCCCATGGGCGCTTCCATTGCCTATTACCTGCTGCCTGTTACCACGCGCAACCCGCTGTATTCCCACAAGCTTTCGATGATCGGTTTCTGGGCCCTGGCCTTCTTCTATCCGTTCACAGGCGCCCACCATTACCTGTTCAGCCCTATTCCTGACTGGGTGGAGACTATCGCGATTGTCTCTTCGCTGATGCTGATCGTGCCGGTCTGGACGGTGCTGGCCAACTTCTGGGGCACGCTTAAGGGCCGCTGGGACCTCTTTGCGAACACGGTGGTGGTCAAGTTCCTGGTGCTGGGCGCCGTATACTACCTGACGACATGCTTCCAGGGGCCCACGCAAGCCCTGCGCGCGCTGCAGCCCGTCATTCACTTCACCGACTACGTCGTGGGCCATGCGCACCTGGCGCTTTTCGGCGTGTTCAGCCTGTGGACCATGGCGGCCTTCTACTACATGATTCCGAAGCTGGCAGGCCGCGAGGTTTACAGCGTCGGTCTGGCGCGGCTGAACTTCTGGCTGACGTTCTTCGGCTTCCTGTTCATGGCCCTGATCCTCTGGATCGCGGGCATCGTTCAGGGCCACATGCTCATCAACAACACGGACTGGCCGGACACGCTTGATGTGCTGGGCTTCTACTGGCACATCCGCACCATCGGCGGCTTCCTGATGGACGTGGGCATGCTGTGCTTTGCCTACAACATCATTGCCACGATGTTCTGGGGCAAGCCTTCGGCCAACCCGAGGTTGGTGTAAGAGGCGCCGCAGGCCTGGGGCTCGCATCGAAGCGCGAATCACGAGCAGCTAAAACATGAAAAAATACATTCTTCTCGCCGGCGTCGGTTTCTACTTCCTCACCTTCATGGCCATCGTGGGCGTGGCGTGGCTGGACGTCGAGACGGACCCTGACTTCCACTTCGTCACCAACGTGATCACTGGCGAGCGCGTCAAGGTGTTTCAGTACGACGAGCTCAGCCGCTTCAAGGAAGCCGAATTCGCCCAGGCGCTTTACTACCCCATGGCCGCAGCCGACCTCCCGCCCGAGAAAGACCGCAAGCCGCTCGAGGACAAGTTTGCCGCGTGGGGCGCCTACCAGGCAGCCCTGCACAACGTTTCGCTCAGCCCTGAAGGCAAGGTGCTGAACACGCCCAGCGTCAAGGGCGGCGAGGAGTTGTACAAGGCGTCCGTGTGCTGGCACTGCCACAGCCAGTTCGTGCGCCCCTTTGACTACGAAAACCGCCGCTGGGGCCCCACGGCACAGATCGGCGAAGCCAGCTGGGAGTCGCCGCACTATTTCGCTACGCGCCGTGTAGGCCCGGACCTGCTGCGCGAAGGCGGCCTGCGGACCGACGACTGGCATTACGCCCACTTTTTCAACCCCAAGTACACGGTGCCTCAGAGCATCATGCCCCCCTTTGGCGGCATTTCGCGCTACTTCGTGCCCCTGACCCAGAGCGACCGCAAGGCCTTCGAGGACGAGATCTACGCCAAATGGGCCGGCGACAAGAAGTACTTCAACGCCAGCGACGCGGCCACGGCCGAAGCCGTGGTGTTTGATTTCCTCAAGGAAACGGGCGACGAATACAAGGACCGCGCCTGGGTTCTGTATAAAGGCCGCAGCGGCGTCGCCGTCGGGGATATCGCGCCGGGCAGCTTTCCCATCGTGCGCGTGACCCATCGTCCCACGCAGGAGATGATTGACCTCGTCGCCTACATCCAGACGCGCGGCACGAACATCGGCACGACTTCGGAACTCGTCTCAAAGTTCGAGGCCTGGAAGAACGACAGCAGCGACGAAGCCCGCGACAAGTTCCTGAAGTACATGCGCAAGAAAGGCTTTGCCTCGGGCAACTGGCGCATCCAGCCCGCCGTCAGCAAGCCCACAGGCGAGCCCGATCACGTCTTTGCTCCAGCCGTGGCCAAGGTGCTGGAAAAGATCGTGGACGGCGCCTCCCTCACGCGCGAGGAACAGGAGTACTGGCTGGAATCCGATGCCGCGCGCTATCGCCTCAAGGCCTGGCGCCAGAGCGTCAAGCGCGGTGCCGACCTCTTCGGCAAGAAGTGCGTGGGTTGCCACGGCGGCCTGGAGGACAACAGCTACGCCAACGAGCGCTACAGCGACTATCTCACCCTCAGCACCGATTTCGAATACCTTGAGCCCAGCAAGCCGGGCAAATTCTCCATGGTAGGCAACGGCTATGGTCCGGCGGCCCGCTGGCTCGTGCCTGAGCCGCGCAACCTGACCCTGAGCGCCACGCTTGAGAAGGACGGCAAGATCCGAAAGGACCTGGGTTACTCAACGGTCTACAAGTACCGCAGCAACGAACGCAGCGACCTGCCCCTGCCGCGCGACCTGTTCCACACACTGCGCAACGGCATGCCGGGTTCGGCCATGCCTGCGTGGCCGTTCATGACGGACTGGGAGATATGGGACCTGGTGAACTTTGTGATGTACCTGGGCAACAACAAGGCCGGGCGCGCGGAGCTGGCCGAGCTGATGAAAGGCGCCCCGCAGGATCAGATTGACGCCGGCATCACCGACTACTACTCGCTCAAGGCCGTGCAGCAGAGCTTTGCCAATCGCGTCGCCATTCCTGCCATTCCCAAGAAGGACGAGGCGGGCAATGACGTAACCATCGCCTATCTCGAAAAGCGCGGCGAGGAGATCTACAAGAAGAAGCGTGACATCGCGACCAAGACCGGTGGCAAGGTGGCCAGCCAGTGCATGGACTGCCACGGCAGTGAGGGCGACGGCTGGGGCGGCAAGCGCGTTGAGATTATCAACCGTATGGGCATTCCGGCGCGCAACTTCTGGGTGGGCCAGTTCAAGCTGGGCAGCAGCGCCGAGGACATCTACCTCACGCTGTATAACGGCATTGCCGGCACCTCCATGAACAAGCAGAACGACGGCTGGACGGATCTCGATGCATGGTCGGTCGTTTACTACGTTCGCAAGATGGCGCGTCTGGGCGTGACGCAGATCGAAGGGAAGTAGTTCCAATCCAAGGGCGGGGCAGGAAGTCCGGGCAAGGGCTTCTTGCCCCGTTTGCATTGAAGGCCCTTCCGGGGAGCGACGCACGTAGCCAGGTCCCGGGGCGGCAGCACTCAGGACCTGAAGACACGGCCCGATAATCCGCAAACAAACGCGCAAATCGCTCTAGAATGCCGCGCCCATGACGCCGCACCTGACACCCGAAATGAGCTATCTGGCCGTAGCCGGCGCGGGCGCCCTGTTTGGCGTGGGCGGCGCGGCTCACTGCGCGGGCATGTGCGGCGGATTTCCCCTGGCCCTTGCGGCGCTGCCGGGCGGCCTGGGCACCCGCGCCGCTCGCGTAGCCGTTTACAACGGCGGGCGCGGCTTCACGTACGTGTTTTTGGCCTCTCTCGCCGGAGCCCTGGGCCTGCTGTTTGGCCAGGCTCTGAATCCCGGGGCCGCGGCGGCCTGGGTGGCGCGGGGGCTTTCCATTGCGCTTGGGGTGGCGGTCGTGATGGTGGGCCTTTGGCTGCTGGGCTTGCCGCTTCCATTGTGGCGCCGTTTTCAATCCGGCTTTCTGGCAGACCTGGTGGTTCACTTCACGCGCTCACTTACGCGCAGCCGCAGCCCCTTTGCGCCCCTGGTGCTTGGCCTAGTCAACGGCCTGCTACCCTGCCCGCTCGTGTATGTGATGCTGGCGGCCGCCTTTGTGTCCGCCGCGCGCTTTGAGGGGCTTTGGGCGTCGCTGTCGCTGAGCCTGGGCTTTGCTTTGGGTACCATGCCAATCATGGTCAGCATCGGCACCTTTGGCGCGGCCGTGAGTGCGGGTTCTCGCCGCAACTTGCTGCGGTTTGCCGCCGTGCTGATGGTGATCATGGGGGTAATTACCGTGGCCCGCGGTATCCCCTACTTCGAGCCATACCTGCACTTTGGACACTCCGGACCGGGGCACCATTGATGGGCGACTCCGGCCACAATCTCCACCTCTGCGACCACTGCGGGCTGCCCATTGCTGCCTCCGGCCATCAGGGTCAGGTGGCCGGCGTGTGGCAGCGCTTCTGCTGTTATGGTTGTTATCTCTGCCAGCGCATCATTGGCGAGCGGGGGGAAAGCGGGCTTACAAGCTGGCTGCTGGCACAGCTTGGGCTGTCCTGGTTCTTCTCCATGGACATCATGATGATCTCCGTCGCCCGATATACCGGAGGGTTCGAGGGAGTAGATCCGCGCACGGTGCGCTTCTTCGAGTGGGCTGAGTTCGGGTTGGCGGTGCCCATCGTGGCCATGCTGGGCCTGCCGTACCTCTGGCGCTCGCTCAAGAGCCTGCTGCGCGGAAGCGTAAACGCCGACGTGCTCATCGCCATGGGCGCCCTGGCCAGCTTTGGCTACTCGACCTGGCAGCTGTTCACGCAGGACAAGCCCACGCTCTATTTTGACAGCGGCACGATGATCCTGGTGCTGGTAAACCTGGGCCGCTACCTCGAGGCCGCGGCGCGCCGCAAAACATCCAGCGGCATCCGCGACCTGACAGCCGCCGAGATGGGCCACGCCCGCCTCAAGACGGACCACGGCATCAGGGAAGTTGCGGCTGACTCGCTCCAGGTCAACGACGTGATCGCCGTTGAGCCGGGCGCCATGCTGCCCGCAGACGGCGTGGTGATCCGGGGCCGCTCCAGCATTCCTGAGGCGCTGCTCACCGGCGAAGGGCGGCCCGTGCCCAAAGGCGTGGGTGACAGCGTCCTCGCCGGCACCACCAACGGAGACTCTCCCCTGGAAGTGCGGGTCACGGCCGTGGGACAGGACACCGTGCGCTCGCGTATCGTTCAGCTCACACGTCAGGCCCTCCTGCGCCGTACGCGCTTCGAAAGCGCCGTCGACCACGTTTCGCGTGTGTTCGTGCCCGTGGTCATGCTCCTGGCCGCCGGAACCTGGGGCTGGTGGCACTTCATGGCCGACGACCCCGCCAAAGCCGCCCTGTCGGCCCTGTCCGTGCTGGTGGTGGCCTGTCCCTGTGCGCTGGGCCTGGCCGTTCCCATGGCCAGCGCCGTGGCCCTGGGCCGTGCGGCGCAGCTGGGCGTACTGATTCGAGACGGCAGCGTGCTGGAAAGCCTCGGACGCGTGAAGCACTTCATTTTTGATAAGACGGGGACGTTGACCCAGGGTCAACCTTCCGTCAGGACCCTGGAGGCCGCAGAAGGTGTCCAGCCCGCGCAATTGCTCAGGACCGCCGCCAGCGCCGAGGCGCCCAGCGAACACTGGCTTGGCAAGGCCATCGTGCGCGAGGCGAAGGTGCGGGGTCTGGCCGTCGCCTTGCCCGCGGAATTCAAGGCTTTGCCCGGCCAAGGAGTCGAGGCCCTGCTTGACGGGCGCAGCCTGCGGGTGGGCAGCGCGGCCTTTTGCGGCGTGCCCGAGCGAACCCAGGACCCCCTGGACGGTGCCACCGAAATCTGCGTCAGCGATGGAGGTCGGCTGTTGGGGCGGCTCTGGCTCGAAGACGCCCTCAAGCCGGGGGCACGGCAGGCCGTGCGCGAGCTGACGGACCTGGGGCTTGAGGTCAGGCTGGTCACGGGGGACAGCGAAGCGGCCGGCCAGCGAGTAGCGCGCGAAACGGGCATCTTGAGTGTTCAGGCGCGGCAGCGGCCGCAGGAGAAGCTCGAAATCGTGCAGAACCTGGGCGCGCCGTGGGTGGCCATGACGGGCGACGGCCTCAACGACGGCCCGGCTCTGATGGCCGCCGGCGTGGGCATCACTTTCTCGGACGCGTCGGGACTGGCGCGCCTGGCCGCCGGCATGACGTTGCTTGGCAGCGACCTGACGCGGCTGCCCCTGACGGTACGACTGGCGAGGCGGACCCTGGTCGTCATGTGGCTCAACTTGTTCTGGGCCTTTGGCTATAATGCCGCGGCGGTAGCTTTGGCGGTGATGGGCCGCCTGGCGCCGCAATGGGCCGCGCTGGCGATGCTGATTTCGAGTCTTTTTGTCGTAGGAAACTCGTGGCGTCTGCGCGATTTCGAGCGTAACGTTTCGCCCCAGCTGGAACCTGGGCCCGCGGGCCCGGCACCCACTTTAGAAGCAGGCAGGTGACCCATGGCGGCAATCAATCTTGGCATCAGCACCGTGGTTGCGCTGTTCTTCATTTCGGCGCTGGCCGGTGTAGCTGCCTGGTTCATTTTCGTCTGGGCCATCAAAGACCGCCAATTTGATAACGTGGAAGATGTCGCCCACCGCATCCATGACCTGGATGACGCCTCGGCGACGACGCTTCCCGCCGACCAAGGGAGCAAGGGCTGACCATGAGCCACGCCGCTGCCGCACACTCCGAAACGGAAGTCCAATCGCACGAAGAGCACCTCGAAATCTGGCCGGACGCCGGCATCACGGAAACCGCCAAGCCCGTAGCGTGGTGGCTGCTGCTGCTGTACATCGGCTTCACCGCAGGCCTGTGCATGGCCTACTGGAACCAGTTTGTGGAGCACGAGGCGGGATACCCCAAGTTCGGCGCGGGCTGGCTGCACAAGTCCGAAGAACAGCAGTACCCGGGAAAGATTGACCCCGTCATCCGCACGCAGGCTGAAGCTACCTGGCAGGTGGGCCAGGAGGCCGAACTTGTGTTGCGCGCCGAGGGTGGGCGCGGCGGCCAGGTGTGGACATTGGGCGACGATGACGTCCTGCCCCCCGGCACGGGATTCGTAGAGACCGAGGCAGGCGTCGCCATTGCTGGCACTCCCACCAAGGCCGGGGAATACCGCTTCACGATCTTCTGCCGCTCAGGACAGGGCGAAGGCCAGAAGACCATTACTATTGAAGTCAAGGCGGCGGGGCAGTAGCCGCTGACAAACGGGGGGCTTTCCGGGGGCGCCAGCATCCGCGCGCCCCTTTTCTGTTCACAGCCATGACCAAGCCACGCTTTGACCCAGATGACCTGCCGGATTCATCCGAGCGCCACGACCCCGCGGCGTCGTACATCGATGTCGGACCCGAAGACGACCTGCCGCCTGACCCCCTTACCGGCGAGCGCGCCCAGGGCTCGCCTGAGCCCGAACCCGCCGCGCCCGCTCCCGTCAAGTCAACTCGGCCGCCCTGGTGGTTGATCGGCTTCACCCTGCTGATTCCTCTGGCCGTGTTCTCCGTCTGGTACCTGAACTGGATTGGCAGGCCGCTGTCCGTAGCCACTATCAACGAGTACCTGACCAGCAGCAACGACAAGGACGTCTACCACGCGCTGGTGCAGATAGCGATCCAGGCCCAGAACGCCGCCGAGGAGGCCAAGGGCGCGCAGCTTCGCCTGGAACAGGGCTATCGGGGCAAGCTCGACAAGTTGAAGGCTGAGCACAGCGGCGACGAGTTCAATCGCGCGCGCGCCGAACTTGACGAACAGCGGCGCCAGAGCGCCCGCAACATCGAGGAGCAGCACAACAAGTTCTACGCCGACCTGGAACTGACATTTGAGAGCGTGCTGGCCTTCTCCGCCAACAGCCAGAGTCGCGCGCCCGCTCTTGTAGAAGCAGCCTGTGGCGCCTTGGGCGTCATGAATCGCAGCCAGCGCTTCCGTGAACCGGCCCGGCGCGAACTCTACCGCCTGATGAATCTCGAGAACAAGGTCATCCGCCGCGCTGCCGCGTGCAACCTCGCCAACTTCGGAGACCGCAGTGGCCGCGACATCGTGCTGGAGATGCTGGATGACCCCGACGCCGCGGCGCGCGGGAACGCCGCCATCGCGCTTTCACGCATCGGCCTGCAGACCGACGCCCAGCGCCTCAAGCAACTTTCGGAGAAGGACCCGGACCCCAAGGTTCGCGAGTTTGCCTACATGGGCTATGCCGCGCTGAGCGGCAACGTGGACTAGCGAATTCAGCGCTGGACGAGTACGTCCGCCGGCACTTCACGTTCCACTTTGGGCTTGGATGCCTGCGGAGCGGGCTGCGGTAGACGCACGAAGGTCGCGGCAAGGGCCAGACCGACAAAGGCGCAGGCGCAGGCCGCCGCCAGAAAATGCCGCGTTACCTTGGTTTCGTGCCAACCCCCGAACTGAAAATGATGATGCAGAGGCGCGCAGCGGAAGATGCGCTTGCCCTTGCTGAGCTTGAAGTAACCCACCTGCAGCATCACGCTCAACGCCTCCACGACGAAAACTCCGCCAACGACGGCCAGCAGGAGTTCCAGGCGTGCCAGCACCGCCAGAAGCCCCAGCAAAGCGCCCAGAGAGAGGCTGCCGGTGTCGCCCATGAACACCTTGGCGGGGTGACGATTCCAGTAGAGAAAGCCGAGCAGCGCGCCCGAAGCGACGCTGCCCAGCAGCGCCGCCTCCAGCGCAAGCGCAGGCGCGCTGCCCAAAGCCGCCAGCAGGCCGGCGCCGCCGGCCATGGCGTAGAAGGCCACGCTGCCGGTGCCGCCCGCGAGGCCATCGAGACCGTCGGTCAGGTTGTAGGCGTTGCCTGCCCCGACAATCACGAAGGTGCCCAACGGGATCATCCACCAGCCGATTTCAAGGCTGACAAAGGGCAGCACCAGCAGGCGCCCGGCATCTCCCAGAAGCCAGCAGGCGCCGCTCGAGGCCAGTGCCGCAATGGCGGTTTGGGCCGCCAACTTGGTCTTGCCGCTGATGCCGTCCTTCCCACGCTTGGTCAGCTTGCAGTAGTCGTCCACCAGACCAAGGGCACCGTTGCCAAGGACCACAAAGGCCGCAAGGCCAAGCGCGCCAAACACGCGCAGGGCATCAAAGCCCAGAAGCACGAGCATGCCGGCGCCCAGGGCTGACACCAGGAGCCAGGCAGGCACAATGAAGGCGCCGCCCATCGTGGGTGTGTTCTTCTTGTCGGAATGCAGCATGCGCAGGTAATCACTGGCCTTGCGCTGTTCGCCGTCGTTGATCTTGCGTTTGACCAGCCATGGAATGACCAGCCGGCCGGCGCCGATGGTGACCGCCGCCGCGGTCAGCCACAGCCCAAGGGCCAGGGCCAGCATGATCAGAGCCGACACCGGATCAGCAAGAGCGAGCGGAGCATGGGTCATGGCACGGTCCATCAAAAGGAGGCGAGGTTGTGGGGAAGTTCGTCGCCCACGGGCAGTTCCCGCACCGTGGGGCGCATGGCCCGGGCCTGCACCGCCACGGCAAACCTGAGCCGCAGGGCCTGGGTGACGCGACTCAGATTCACGCCATGGCTGCCCTTGAGCAGCACGACATCACCCTCCTGAAGTTCACGCAGGAGTTCCGCGGCGGCATCCGGGGCATCCTTGCAGCGCCAGACCGCGCCGCGCCCCGCCTGCTCAAAGTGCTCCTCAAGTGCGTCGGCAATCAGGTTGGCGTGAGCTCCCACCGTGATCACGAGGTCGGGCGCAAGAGTCGTTGCGAAGGCACCGACCTCGCGGTGCAGCCGTTCGCTGTGCGCGCCCAGTTCCAGCATGTCGCCCAGCACCGCTACACGCTGCCCGCGGCAGGGAAAGGCGGCCAGCGTGCGCAGCGCTGCACACATGCTGGCAGGGTTGGCGTTGTAGCTGTCATCAATCACACCAATGCCGCCGAACTGCCGGTACTCCAGGCGATGGGGTGCGGGCTCGACGTCGCGCAAGGCGCTTTGCATCTCCTGCATGGAGACGCCGCATACCCAGCCCGTGGCGATGGCCGCCAAAGCGTTGTTGACGTTGTGGCGTCCCAGCAGTGGGAGTTGGAAGGCGTAACGGTCGTTCACTACAAAGTGCGTGCCCTCGCGGTCCATGCGGATGTCCCCGGCCCGAATCTCGCAGCGCTCATCGGTGCCGAAGCTGACCACGCGGCAGTTGGCTCGTGCCGCGGCTCGAACACAGCGGACGTCGTCGAAGTTCACAATGGCAATGCCGTCCGGAGGCAGGGCCTCAAGCAGCGCAGCCTCTTCGTCCAGCACACCCTCCAGGCTGCCCAGACCCTCCAGGTGTTCTTCAGAGATGCTGGTCAGGATCGCGCATCGCGGCCGCGCGATTGCCGCCAGCCGAGCCACTTCGCCTTTCTGGTTCGTGCCCAGTTCGGCCACGACGAAGTCATGGCGGTCTCCCGCTCGCAGAAGCGTCAGGGGTACGCCGACCAGATTGTTCTCGTTGGCGTGATTCTGAATCGCTGCAAAGCGCCGGGCGAGCACGGCAAAGGTCAGCTCGCGCGTCGTGGTCTTGCCGTTGCTGCCCCCTACCGCGACGACGCAGGCCTTGAGGGCGGTCAGGTTGGCGGTGGCCAGGCGACCCAATGCCACCAGCGAATCTTCGACCAGGATGGTCGGAACGCGCGGCACAAAGCCCTCCGGCAGGCGCTGCGTAACCAGGGCAATGGCACCCTTGGCTTGCGCACTTGCCAGAAACTGGGCCCCGTCAAAATTCGCACCCGTCAGTGCCACGAAGACATCGCCCTCCACCAACGTGCGGGTATCGGTGGAGATGCCGCGCGCAATGCTGACAGCAGCCCGCTGACTTTCGGATCTTGCACTGCCGTCGCTGGGCCGCTTGAACCACTCGCCCCCGACCGCCAGCTTGATTTCCTTGACCGACATCTCGCGCATGGCGCGTCTCCCGGCTATTGAACCGCCTTCTCCAGCCGCCCGCTGCGGGCCATGGACCAGTGGCGGGCAATCGCCTGCGCCGCCACTTCACGATCGTCAAAGTGAACGGTGCGATCGCGGAAAATCTGATAGGTCTCGTGGCCTTTGCCCGCGATGAGAACAACATCGGTCGGCTCGGCCTGAGCAATGGCAAGATCAATGGCCGCGGCGCGATCCGTCAGGGCCTCCACCGGCCGCTTCTGGGGCGGAATGCCCGCCAGGATCTCCTCGATGATGGCCTCGGGCTGCTCCGTGCGGGGATTGTCGCTGGTGACGATCACGCGATTGGCGATCGTGGCTGCAATGGCACCCATTTTGGGCCGCTTGGTGCGGTCGCGATCACCACCGCAGCCAAACACGCAGGTTAGACGCCGGTCGGAGCAGATCTCGCGCAGGGTAGAGAGCACGTTCTCCAGCGAGTCCGGTGTATGGGCGTAGTCCACGAACACCAGGGGTCCGCGCTCACCACTGACACGTTCGAGCCTGCCCGGGGCGCCGCCGAAGCGGGCTACGGCGCGCTTGATGCCTTCCAGCGGCAGGTCCAGCGCGAGGGCCATACCAATGCAGGCCGCAAGATTCATGGCGTTGTAGCGCCCCGTCAGGGGGCTTTCGAAGCGCTCAGCATCGCCCAGCCAGCGGATCGTGAAGCTCATGCCCGCCACCGACATGATGAGGTCCGTCAAGCGGATGTCTGCTCGCTCGCTCATGCCGTAGCGCAGGGCCGCCGCACGCGTGCGCTCAAACATGCGCTGGCCGTAGGGATCGTCAATATTGATCAGCGCCACACCCACTTCGGGATCAAGGCCCTCAAAAAGGCGTGCCTTGGCCGCGAAGTACTCGTCGAAAGACTTGTGATAGTCCAGATGATCGTGCCCGAGGTTCGTGAAGATGGCTCCGGCAAACGAGATGCCTGCCGTGCGCTCCTGATCCAGGGCGTGGCTGCTCACTTCCATGGCGCACGCGCCCTGACCACTCGCCTTCATCTCCGCCAGCAGCGACTGAATCTCCAGGGGGCTGGGCGTAGTCATGGAAGCCGCGCGCTCTTCCCCGGCTACTACGTTCGCCACAGTTCCGATCAGCCCCGATGAGATGCCACACTCGTCAAAGATGGCGCGCATGAGAAAGGCCACCGTGGTCTTGCCCTTGGTGCCGGTGACCCCCACCATCTGTAGGCTGCTGGCCGGCTCCCCGTTCAAGATGGCCGCCGTCAAGGCCAGAGTGCGGCGGAGATTGGAGCTGACAATCTGCGGCAGGGCGACTTCCGGCATTTCCCGGGGCAGCAGCAGCGCCTTGGCACCCCCGGCGATGGCGGCCGGAACGTAGGCCGTTCCGTCCTGCTTGGTGCCGGGCACAGCAGCAAAGAGACAGCCGCGCGTGGCCTTGCGGCTGTCCTCAACCAGTGAAGTCACGCGGCACTGACTGGCATGAACGGCCCGGACTTGAGGGTCCAGGGCCTGAAGTCTGCGGAACAGGGCATCAAAGCGCATGGTCAATCCTTTGCCGGCTTGCGGCTGACTTCAGCGAGTCCTTCGCCCAGAGCGGGCAAGTCGGGCTCGGTTTCTGAGACCCCGAGATACTTGAGGGTTCGAAGCGTGATGCGGGACATCGTCGGCGCCGCCACGGTGCCGCCGTAGTGCAAGATGGGATAACCCCAACGGTTGAGAACCTTGGCCCGCGCCTCGTTCACCACCACAATGACGGAGATGCGGGGCTGGTCCGCGGGAGCGTATCCCACGAAGCTGCAGATCTTGTCTTCGCTGTACTGTCCGCTCTTGACCTTGTGGGCTGTCCCCGTTTTGCCCGCAATGACGTACTCGCTGAGTTTGGCGCCCTTGGCCGTGCCTTCAGCGCTGACCACGCGCTTGAGCGTGGAGTTCATCTTTTCCCGTGTCACCTCGGCGCTCAGGCCGCTGTGCTTCAGGAGTTCCGGCTGCCGCTCGTAGAGCACTTCGCCATCGGCGGCGGTCACGCGCTTGACCACAAAGGGCTTGAAGAGGTCGCCGCCGTTGGCAATTGCGTTGAAGCTGTTGAGCATCTGCAGCGCCGTGACCTGCACTTCGTAACCCATGCAGATGGAGGGAATCGAGCTTCCCTGGCGCCACTGCTCCAGGGGTCTCAAACGGCCGGGGCTCTCTCCGAACTGCGTGCCGCCAAGATCAAAGCCGGTGCGGGTGCCGAAGGCGCAGTTGCGCAGATGCTCATACAGGCGGTCCTGCCCCAGCAGGAGGCCGATGCGGGTCATTTGTGTGTTACTGGACTTCACCAGGCCGACATCAACCTGGGCGCCCCAGCCGCCGTTGAAGGGAACCAGACAGTTCTGAGGAATCGGATGGGTCCCGTCGCTGACCGCCTTGCGCCGCCCCGGAACGCTGATTGTGGGTGTGTAGGGCAGTATGGAATCGGGATGCAGCAGGCCAAGTTGATAGGCACCGCACACAATCAGCGGCTTGAACATCGAGCCGGGCTCAAAGGCGTCCGTGATGGCAATGTTGCGCCGGCCCTCAGGGTTGGCGCCGGGGTTGTTGGGGTCGAAGTTAGGGAAGTTGGCCATGCCAAGAACGGCGCCCGTGTGTGTCTCCATGACCACGATCGCGACACTGACGGGATCCCATTTTTCCACGCAGGCCTTCAACTCTTCTTCCACGATGGCCTGGATGGCCGCGTTGATCGTCAGCTCTACCGTGGCCCCGTTCGTCGCGGGCTCCACAACGTCAGCCACACCCTGAACGGGCCGTCCCAAGGCGTCCACCGTCGTCACGCGCTTGCCGGGCCGGGGCGCCAGCATGCCGTCCAGCAGGCGCTCGACGCCTTCCTGGCCCACCTTGTCCGCGCCGACAAACCCCACAATATGGGGCGCAAACATGCCCAGCGGATATTCGCGCGTCTCGACGGCGCGCAGTTCGACCCCGGGAAGCCGCCTTTCCTTGATGCCCCTCTGAACGGCCTCAGCTGCGTCTTCAGCGAGCTCCCGGGCTACGCAGTAGTAGTAGCTGTCACGGCGCCTGTAGAGTTCCAGCGTAAGCTTCTGGGCGAAGGCCTCGTCACGCCCGATCAGGCCTGTAATCCGGCGCGCCAGACTCTCGCGCTCGGCCGCCGGCACGGCGCGGGGATTGATAACCAGCGAATTGCCCGAGAAGGTCGTGCGTGCGAGCGCCACGTTGTCAGAGGTGACAATCGCGCCGCGCTCTCCCGGTAACGTAATGGTGCGCGTGCTGCTGCGATTGCGCTGCTGGAGATAGTTCTCGTGATGCATGACCTGCAGCGAGTAAAGCCGCCCGGCCAGCCCGGCAAACACGGCGACCACCAAGCCGAGAATCCACACCGAAACTCGGCGCGGTGAATGGGCCCCGGCGGCAGACGCGACAAACCAGCTGAACCAATGGCGCATGTCTACCCCTGCTTCCTGACCTGGACCGGTTTGGCGTCGCGCGACGTGCGCTTGGGTGCCGCCTTCGCGGCCGGCTTTTCGGGCTCTTCCTTGAACTCGGGAGGCAGCAGGGGCAGGCCCAGTTCCTGAACCTTCTTCCACAGATTGCGAGGGTCTTCGGCCTGGGCCTTCTTGGTGCGCAGGACGCGAATCTCCTCGTCCAGCTTGAGCAGCTCTTTCTCCGCCTTGCCAACGCGGTAGCCCGCGCTGCGGATTTCAAGCCGCTGGGCGACGACAATGGCCGCCAGTCCCACGAAGAAGACCACCGCGATCAATGAAGTACCAAGGTTCATGGCTCGTTCCGATGATGCCGGCTGCGCCGCTCTGTCGATCTCTGCCGGCGCACACCCCAAAGCAGAGCACGCAGTTTCGCGCTCGAAGCCCGCGGGTTGGCCGCCACCTCCGCTTCATCGGCCATTACGGGCTTGCGCTTGAGCAAACTTGCCTGCCCCGCCTGCTGCCAGGCGGAAAAGCGCTGCTTGACTACGCGATCTTCCAGCGAGTGAAAGCTGATTACGCAGACAACGCCGCCAACGTTCAGTCCCTGGGGCACGTCATCGAGCGCGCGGGACAGCTCTCCCAGCTCGTCATTGACGGCGATGCGCAGGGCCTGAAAAGTCCGCGTCGCCGGGTCAATGCGCTGAGGGCCCCTGGGGTAGACGCGGCGGCAGATGGCCGCGAGATCTCCCGTGGTGCGCAGCCGACCGGCGTCACGCTCGCGGCAGATGGCCTTGGCGATGGGCCAGGCCAGCCGCTCCTCGCCGTAGTCGCGCAGCACCTTGGCCACTTCCGGGGGAGTGAGCCCCTCGAGGAACTCGCGCGCCGTAAGCCCGCCCTGCCGGTCCATGCGCATGTCCAGGGGCGCATCGGCACGGAAACTGAAGCCGCGCTCGCTGGTGTCGAGTTGAAGGCTGGAGACGCCGAGATCGAGGAGCAGGCCGTCTACGCGCTCATGTCCCATAGCGCGGCAGGCAGCCAGCCAGTTCGAGAACCGATCGTGACGGACAGCGGCACGATCTCCAAATCTGCGGAGATGTTGAGCTGCACGCGAAACCGCGGCTTCGTCGCGGTCAAGGCCGAGCAGTCGTGCGCCTGAATGCTGCTCAAGGATGGCCCCGGCATGTCCGCCCATTCCGACGGTGCCGTCCACGACAATCGCTCCAGCGCGCAGGCATGCAAACGCATCAAGCACGGCCGCGACAAGGACGGGTAGGTGTTCGGCCATTGACTCACGCGTGCACCGCAATCATGCGGGCGCTTTCGCGCGCCTCGGCCTTGTCCAGCGCACGAATCAGGCCGGTGACGTGCTCGCTGAAGTCGACGTCGCGGAACAGCTTCTGGACGCGCTTGAGCAGCGACTGGCACTTGCGGATTTCCTCGCGGCGGGCCAGCAACTGCTCGTCGCTGAAGCTCTCCCCGCTGCCAAGAAGCGCCGCCACGGCGGCCAGACCGTTGGGATCGTGCTGCGGAATCTCGTTGACAAAATCCATGTACCGCCCCCCCTGAATTCATCCGGGTATCTGAAGGCACGAAGTTTCCGTCGCGCGTCGGCGCGTGGGCTGCGTGCTTGGAGTTGGCTTGCGTTTGCGTGTGACGCCCTTGCACCGGGCGACTGGCGGTCGGACATATCGCGGCCGACGGGCGCGGCTGACTGCTCCGAGCCGAAGCGACACTGCACCGCCTCGACTGTTATCGGATCAGGTCAAAGGGAACTTAACCTGAAACCGCTTTACTGCCCTGCATCTTTGCTGCTTCGTACAGCTTGGCGATCTGCGCCGGATCAAGATCATCGAGATCCAGCAACGCGTTGAAGGTTTTGGCCTCCTCGGCGCAATAGAGAAGCAGACGGTCACCCCGACCACTGACCCGCACTTCCCCCTTCAACTTCGCCCAACCCACATGCTTGGCAGGCAGCAGGATTCTCCCCTGCTTGTCGCACTCGCACAGCTCCATCATGCCCAGGAGCGACTGCCGCCTGAGCTGCTCGGCTCCCGGCAAGCCTGCCTCACCGGTCAGCTCCGCAATCCTTCGCTCGCCGCTGACCATGTCAAACACTTCAAGACAGGGAAACTCCGGACCAGGCATGACGTAAAGCAGGATCGAACCATCGGGCGATACCGGCAACCTGCCGCGGAACTTTGCCGGCAGCGTGATACGGTTCTTCGCGTCGATGATGGTTTGCGCTTCACCAATGTAGCGCGACACGCCGACCATGTTTTCCACCCGCAAGGAAAGTAACCCACTTTCACCCACCTGTCCAATTATCAGACCCACTTTCTTCAATAAATTTCAGATTTGTGGGCCGACCACCCACTTGATGTCCAACCACTATTAGGCTGGCTTCATATGTCAGTTGAACACATCCTGTGGCGTTGTTCTGAACTTACTGACAGGCTGTCCACAGCCCTCGCGCTCTGTCAAACCGCGCGCTTGACCAGATTTTTGCGCCGAAGTACGGCACGGAAGCAGGCACAATCACCCACCTGCTGCCACCTAGACCTGTTTTGGGCTGAAAACCCGCTCCCACGGCCATGATCAAGCACTTCGCAGATCGTCTCCTCGACGCCATCGCGCGCAAACAAGCACCCGTGTGTGCGGGCCTGGACCCGCGCCTGGACTGGATTCCAGAGGAGTTTTATGAGCGCGCCTTTGAGCAACTCGGCCGCACCCCGGCAGCCGTGCGAGCGGCCGTGCGGGAATTCTGCTGCGAGGTGATCGACCTGGTGGAGCCCTTCGTGCCGGCCCTCAAGCCTCAAGCGGCCTTCTTCGAAGCCTTGGGTCCCGAGGGCGCAGCCGACCTGGGTGCCATCTGCGACCATGGCCGGAAGAAGGGCCTGATCATCATTGCCGACGTCAAGCGTGGCGACATCGGCACCACCGCCGAAGCCTATGCACAGAGCCTCTTCGGCGGCGCCAGGGTCAAGGGTATCGAGCTGCCGTCGCTGCACGCGGATTGCGCCACCATCAACCCTTACCTCGGCGGAGACTCCATCGCGCCATTCGTTGAACGAGCACTGCAGGAGGGCTGCGGCCTGTTCATACTCGCCCGCACGAGCAACAGCGGCAGCGCGGAATTCCAGGAACTGGCGCTGGCCCAGGGAGGAACGCTGGTCGAGCGCGTTGCCGCGCAGATCAACGCCTGGGGCGCCCAGAGCGTCGGAGCGAGTGGATTCTCTTCGGTGGGCGCCGTCGTCGGCGCGACACACCTCGATGCGGCGCGGCGCATGCGCGAACTCATGCCGCGCGCGCTGTTTCTTGTGCCGGGCTACGGCGCGCAGGGCGGTGCGCTGGAGACCATCCGGGCCTGTTTCAATACAGAGGGCAAGGGCGCGATCGTGAACTCCTCGCGCGGGGTCATGCACGCTTATGCCACGGGCCCGCTGAAGGATTACGGCATGGGCCGCTGGCGCGAAGCCGTAGTGGAAGCGTCCAAGGCGCTGGCGCGGGACATTTCAAGGCTGGTGTCCTGAACCGCCCGCAGGCTGCTTCGTTGATAGTTGCAGGGCCGAGCCTTGAACACGACAAGACTTGGGGGCACACTCTGTGCCCCCACGGAGATCACCGATGCGCAAGCTGATGACTGTGTTTTCCCTTTGCACGCTGCTGGCGCCCCTGCTTTGGGCGGACACCGTAAGCTACATGGCCGGCAGGGAAGTCCAGACAGACAATGGCGTGGTCGTCACCGCCTGGTCCTGGGCCAAGGTTGAGTACAAGACTTCCGAAGGCAAAACGAAGTCCGTCGCCCGCAAGGACCTTGTCAGCGTCAACCGCACCACGGAGCAGGGAAGCTTGAGTGAGACACTCTCCTCGGCCATTCAGAAGATGGCCGCTGATCCGGAGGGCGCGGCAGCAACCCTGGACAACGAGAGCAAGACAGGCAGTGCCCTGAACAAGGAGCACGCACTCTTCCTGCTGGCCCAGCTGTATGCCAGCGATGCCAACGAGCGCAGCGCGCGGCAGGCGGCAGATCGCGTGCGGGCCTACGTATCGGCCTACAAAGACGGCTACTTTCTCGGCGATGCACTCCCCCTGCTGGCCCGCATGCAGATCCTGGGCAAGGACCTGGATGGTGCCCGCCAGACCTACAAGGACATGGCGCGCCTGGGCAGCCCATTTGACAACAACGGCAGCCAGGCCCTGGGCGAACTCGAAATCAGCGCCGGCCGCTTTGACGCGGCGCTCGCAGCCTTCCGCGATGCCGCCAAGTTTGCGGGAAACGACAAGAGCCTCAAAGCCAAGGCCGATTCGTGGTCGGGGCTCGTACTCGTTGCGCAGAAGAAGTACGCCGACGCACAGGCCATTGTCGAGCCCATCACCAAGGACGAGTCCCTCGAAGACAAGAACAGCGTAGAGGACGACGCGGCATTGGCCGTGGCCTACCGCGTACTCGGTGATTGCCTGTTTGACGGCCGCCAGACCTACGAAGCGGCCTACAACGCTTACATGATGGGCGCCTATTACGCCTGGTGGATTGGCGGCAACAGCGAGGGTTACTGCCTTGCCCAAGCCTGGCGCGCGGCGAAGAACGCCATGGCCTCCGACAGCAAGTTCAAAGAGCGCATGGAGAAACTGGAAGAGGCGCTCAACGCGGGCTATCCCAACGAACTGCGTCAAGCCAAGGCCAAGGAAGGCAAGTAGGGTCTGCACCGGAAATCTGAATGCCTGGGGCCCGGGTTTGACCCGGGCCCCTCTTCTTTGAACGTCACGCCAACAGAATTCAGGGCCCCCGAGGGGGCCCTGAACTTGCCGCCGAAGCGGCTGCGAAACTCATGGTCAGTCTGAGATCGTTCAGCGCTGGCTCATGCGCACGACCTCAGTGCTCGAGGACAGTTTGCCGTTTTCGAAGGTTTCGGACTTCACGACCACACCCTCGGCTGACAACCAGACCTTGGTCTTGGCGGAGCCTTCGACGACTTCGTAGACATCACAGGAGTACTCGCCTGCGGTGACCTTGACCTTTTCGCCACGGGCCAATGGCTTGGACTTGGCCGGCAGCCATTCCTCAGCCTTGATGACGATTTCCTCTGATTTGGCGTCCGCGGGCGGCTTGCCCTCGGCATCGCACGGCGTTTGAGACAGCTTGGCCTCGCGCGAGCCGCCTTCAAGCACTGCGCGCTTGTAGTAACTGACAGTGTCGCCCTTGGTCTGCTTGTGCACGCTGACGTTGCCCGAGGTTGCGTAAAAGGCAGGCAGGTTCGCGGCGCGGCCTGCGTTGGGATCGCTGCCCTTGAGCTTGCCAGCCTTGCTATCCTTGTCGCCGAAGTTTGCCAGCCAGATGGTGGCCTGACCGTCCATCATGAATTTCACGAGCCCGCCGCAGGGAACATCCTTGCAGAAGTAAACCTCATTGCTCAGGTTGCCGTTCATCCAGGACACGACATCGCACTTGAGCACAAGGTCGTCCACCTTGATCTCGGCAACCGACCACACCGGGTTTAGGTTTGGAGGCACCTTGCCGCTCAGGGGCTTGATCTTCCACCACTCGGCGGGCTTCTTCTCTTTGGGGTCCTCGGCCTTGCCGTTCATGGTCAGGGCTTCGGACCAGGTAATCACGTCCCCCGAGACCTTGACGACTTCGTAACGCCGCTTGATTTCCTTGCCGACCTGGTACTCGGCCCAATCGCCGACCTTGGCATTGGCCCAGGTGCTCCAGCCGTCCTTGAATTCCTTGCCTGTGGGCTTGGACTGTGCATCTGCCTTGTTGACGGCCAGCAACAGTACGAGCAAGACCAGCGAACCAGAGAGGATCCTGCGTGCCATGGAAGCCTTTCGCATGAAGTTCCCGCATCGGGATTCTACCCCGGCCCCGACCTCAAACCAAGCCGCGCCAATACCCAACGCCTCCCTGCCTGAATTCAGGCAGGCCTCAGCGCACCCGAAACTCAAGCGCTTCCTGCACCATCGTGAACTCCGGGGAAGCCACCCGCATCTTCGGGGTCGCCCCGCGGTGCATCCAGATCGTTGTGGTGGTCGTGTCAGCCGAAACGTTCTGCCGCAGGCAGTAAAAGCCGCCACTGCCTCGTACAAAAACCAGTTCCTCCACGGGCTCCTCGCCGCTGTGGCGTTGGTCTTTGTTGCCCGAGCGCGAGAGCTTGGAGTCGCTGCTGACCAGCTTGTTCATGGCCGCGTCGTAGGTGGTCATACGCAGGGTGACCTCACGCTCCCCGACCGCGACCACCTCCTGCTTCACGTAGTTGACGAAGGGCTGCATCTGCTTCATCAAGGTGGCTGAGCGCGTGAGCACGTAGTTCCCCTTTGTGGCGTAAAACTGCCCCGTGCCGTGCCCCGTGAAGAAACACTCAAGCGTCTTGCGGGTGCCGCCGGCCTCGACATCCAGCTCTAGGCCGGGCCAATTGCGAGCATAGTGGGATACCTTCTCCCCTTCCTTCACGCGCAGGGCAGACCACTGAATCGCGCCGGCGTTGAACGATGCCTGCTTGACCTCGACGCCCGGCCCGGCCTCCGGCGCCTGCCAGGGTTTGGCGGTGTCAAAGTCGATGAGCTGCTCGACCACCTTGGCCCCATCAAGAGCCTGTCCCTCCTGGTCGCAAACAAAGACCTTCACTTTGGCGCCGGATTCCGCCGTTTCCACGACTTCGCCGGCCTCAAAGCGGGCCTTTCCGTCTGCGCCGATGATGCGATGAACCCACTTGCGCCCAGCCATCCGGTAAAGCGCAAAGGGGTCCGGTTCGGCCAGGCAAAACTCCACCAGCTCGACAACCGTGGCGCCGTCTTGACTCAGCTCGCTGCGGTGCAGCAGCAGTGCGGGAAACTTCACGCTTCGGCTCTCTTCCAGGTTGGAGGTGTCGCCGCGCCTTGTCAATCTTGAGGCCTTCCATGACATCCCGGCCGCGCTGAGGTTCAGACGTTTTGCGTCCGCGGGATGCTCAAAAGTCTGCTTCAAAGCCGCGTTGAAAACGACGTCCTCCGTTGCGGGCTCACCCTCGGGCAGGCCGTAGCTGTTCATCCTCTGGCGCTTGAGGCGACAGCCATCATCGCGAACGTCGGTGACCTCGACGCGCTCGAGGCTTACTCTGGGAGACTTGCCTCGTTCCCAGTGAACGCTGCGCGTGCTCCAGGCGCGGCCAGACACGCGAAAGAGATTGAAGGCATCAGAGGCCTCTTGGGCGGCGGCGGTCTGGGCCAGCAACGCGATCCCCAGGGCCAGAAAGGCAAAAAGGCGCGGCATGGGTACCTCCTTGGGATGAATCAGACTAGCGTGGGCCTGGCTTGGGAACAACTTGGCGAAAAACGAAACCAGCCGCCTTTCGGCGGCTGGTCGAAGAACTCTGAGAGAGAGTTACTTGTCGAAGGAGATCAGCTCCATCGTGTTGTTCGCACCCTCGCTCTTGACCGCGAGACCGGGGTACTCGACGCTGGACCAGCTCTTCGTGCCGCTGACTTCCATGAAGTAGCACTCGAACTCGCCGGCCTCGACCTTGATCTTTTCCTTCTTCATCTCCGGAGCCTTGGCGCCGCACTTGGGAGCCTCAACCTTCGGGGTCTCGAACTTGATCTCGGTCTCGGTGGGAGCCATGCCAGCCATGGGCTTCTTTTCCTTGTCCAGCATCGTCATCTTCTGCTTGGCCGACTTGTCCGTCACGTCGACAATCTCGTACTCCATGTAGCTGACCATGGGGTCCATGCCTTCCATCTTGGTCGTGCTCTTGAGGACCCACTTGCGGCCCTTCTTCTTGTACAGGGCGAAAGCGTCAGCCGCAGCCTCACCGCCGCCACACTTGGCGCCGTCAGTCGCCGTGTTGCTGCCGTTGCCGGCCGGCTTGTTGCCGCCGCAGGCCACCGCGAGAACCGCAACCAGCACCACCAGCATCGAAAGGATCGTCTTCTTCATCTCTGCTTCTCCAGGGTTTGGAATCGAAAAGTTTGTTCAGGGCCGCCGAACGTCGGCAAGCCGAAGCCCTCTCAAGCATAGGCTGTGCCAAAACTTGCCAAGCCAGGCCAATGGCTGTAAATCAATGCCACGGAAGCTTTTGTGACTCTTATGCCAGCCGCACGAGCCCCGGCACTTTCGCAACGTAACGTTTTGTTCGTGCCACAAAACATTACACGTCGCACCCAGCAGGCCCCCTTTCAGCCCCCGGCCTCACGATCTATTCTTCAACCATGCCCATCTACGAGTACAAGCACACCAAGAAGAAAGGCGAGCTCTGCGACGAAGTCTTTGAGGTTTTCCAACGTGTCAGCGCCGAGCCCCTCACCCAATGCCCCACCTGCGGGCACCCCGTACGCAAACAACTCTCCCGTTTCGGCGGCGGCGTTGACAAGCTGGCGCCCTCGCGACTGAAAGAGCTTGGCTTCTCCCGCTGGCATCGCCGCGACAAGGGCACTTACGAGCGCGAGTAAACTCCAACGCTCGCGCGGCCGCGCCGTTTCAATGCGCGCCGGGCTTGCTACACTTTTCCTCCCTGATTTGCCCCTGACTGTTCCCTCATGCGCAAAATCCTCCCGCTGTTGCCACTCTGTTTCCTGATTGCGGCCTGTGGTCCGGAAGATGAAGAAGAGCCGGGCGGAGCCGCCATCAAGGTCACCATCAACTCCCCCACGCCCGAGCCCCTGACTCCGGCCAACGCCGCCATTGAACCGGCCGTAGCCTATGACGGCAGCCGCGTCCATCTGGTTTATGCCCAGTCAAACGGCAGCGGCAGCCACGACGTGGTGTACACGTCAGCCCTGGTGGGCGGCGCTTTCGTGGCTCCGGCCACCCTGCTTGTGAGCGCCACCGACGACAGCCGCAAGCCGCAGTGCGCGTTGGACAGCCTGGGCACCTTGCATGTGGTCTGGGAAGAGGGCAACGCGCCCAACCGCGAGGTGTACTACGCCACGCGCACTTCGGGTGGCACGATCACGACTTCGAACCTCACGAATACCGCGGGCAGCGACGAAAGCAGCCCCCGCGTGCACGTGGATTCCAACAACCGTGTGCATGTGGTCTGGGAGAGCGGGGGCAACGTCTACTATCGCCGCAAAATCATCAGCTTCGGCTCGGCCATTCCGCTTCCTCACGTGACGGGCGGCTCCAACGCCGAAAGCCCCGACGTTTGCACTGATGTCAGCGATCGCGTTTATGTGCTTTGGTCAGAGCAGGTGTCAGGGCGCCGCAATCTGCGTCTGTTGCGAAGCGACGACAACGGCTCGAACTTCGGGCAGGTTTCCACAGACGGTCTGGCGGTGCGCGGCAGCGTCAGCATGACCGAACCCAGGGTGAAGGGCGGCCTGGACGGCGAAGTGTTCCTGGCATTCATCGGGCAGGACGCCGGCGGAGACCGCGGGCTCTATTCCACTTACACCCGCAACGGCGGGAGCGTGTTCGCAACCCCCAACGGGCTCTATACCAGCAGCACGGGGGGCATCCGCCAGCCGTCCATCGCCGTATTCCGGCGGCCCGACAACAATTACAGCGTGTTCATCGCCGCCAACGATGGCACGTTGCTGGGCGGCAACATTCTGGCCTTTGCCAGCCGCGACAACGGTGAGCGCTTCAAGGGCGGGCCCCATGAACTGAGCAAGACGTTCTGCCAGGCCAATACCTGCACCTTCCCGGTCCTGGCGCTGGATGCCGATGACTGCGTGGCCGCCTGGATGGGGCAGCCCGGCGCTGGCGGAGTAGTGCGTACCTTTATGCAGGTGAACAAATACGAGTTGCCCTGAGCCCAGGGGGCGGCAGTGGGGTGTTTAGGCAAGGCGTCCGAAATGGCCTCTTGGCGGACACTTGCGCTTATCCCCCGGATTCCTATGCTTTTGCGCTCAATCTTCAGGGCCACCGTCTCGCCTGACACGCGAGCGATTCAGAATTGGCCCCAGCACGGAGCTTCGCCGGATGCCGACCGCCACGAGTGACTTCCTCGCAGAACTTGTTGAACGCAAGACTCCCGACGTCAAGGCTCTCCTGGAGCTGAGAAACACTCTCTATCAGGATGCCGGCCTGCGCCGTCAGGCCGAGGAGGCTCTGGCCTCCTGGACCGCCGCCCGCGAGCGGCAGGGCGTTCTTCTGTACCTGCTGGGGCGCGCAGATCGCGCGCTGGCCATTCTGGAGACGGAAGCCAGCCACGATTTCGCCAAGCACTTCCTGGCCCGTGCGCTTTGCGACGCGGGCTTCTATGCCCGCGCCGAGAAGGTGTTCGCGCCGGAGTTCAGCCAGTACAAGACGCTGGAGGCAGGACTGCCACTCTTCCGCTGCCAGCTGGAGCTCGGCCGTCTGGACGACGCCGAGAAGACGCTCAAGGCACTCAAGAACCCGCAGAACCTCGACATCGTCGCGGCGCGCGGCGAGCTGTTGCTGCGCCGCGGTGAGCTGGCCGCGGCCATTGCCGAGGTGGAGCCCGCCGCCGACCAGAACCCCTCGCACCGCGGCTTGAACTTCGTGCTGGGCCTCATTGCGCAGGCTGCCGGAGACGATGACACGGCGCGCCTGGCCTATGAACGCATCGCGCAGAACGCACCCGTCCCCGTTGATGTGCTGATCAACCTGGGCACGATTTACGAGGACGAGGGCGAGTACGACCTGGCCGTGAAGTGCTACGAGACGATCCTCAAGGAGTATCCGCGCCATCCCCGCGCGCGGCTGTACCTGCGCGACGCCCAGGCGTCCATGAACATGTTCTACGATGAGGATCGCGAGCGCAAGGAAGACAAGCGCCTGCAGATCCTGCGCACGCCTGTGACGGACTTCGAGCTGTCAGTCCGCTCGCGCAACTGCCTCTCCAAGATGAAGATTGAGACGCTGGGCGACCTGATCCTGAAGACCGAGAGCGAGCTGCTTTCGTACAAGAACTTCGGCGAGACGTCGCTGCAGGAAATCAAGAGCATCCTGGCCTCCAAGGGTTTGCGCCTTGGCATGCGCAAGGAAGATGCCCTCTCCTACATTCCGCCCGAGGACCAGAAGGGCGGCGCGCCTGTCACGCCCGGCGGCGACGACGTGCTGGCCCGCAGCATCGACACGCTGGAGCTGTCGGTGCGCTCGCGGCGCTGCATGGAGCGCCTGGGTATCAAGACCATCGGCCAGCTTTCGGCCAAGACGGAGCCGGACCTGCTGGGCACGCCGAACTTCGGCCAGACGTCGCTCAACGAGGTCAAGCAGAAGCTGGCGGAGCTTGGGCTGTCGTTGTCCGGGGCCTGAAGTTGGAAGAAACCGGCAGCACGTTTTGGATTTTGGATTTCGGCTTTTGGACGGGAGCCTGCGCTCCGGGCGTACTCCAAAATCCGCGATCTGAAATCCAAAATCATTTCCGGGGGAAATCCCGACGGCTGAATTTGCTAAGGGTGTGTCAGTAAACCGCCGAAACAGTTTTGTCCGGCCTTCGTCCGGTAAAACTCTTTCGTAATCTGCTGACCTTGGGGACGCGCTTGACCACCCACGGAGTTGCGATGGAAGAAGCACCGCCCATGAGCGAAGGCCTCGACTCCCGCGACAAGGCCACGCTGGGGGTTGTGGACTTCGGCGTGCTGGCCGTGCGCAACGGGCTGCTCACTGCCGAACAGCTCGAGATGTGCCGCTCGCGCCAGCAGGCCAGCGCCAACCTGGGCCAGAATCTCTCGCTGCAACAGATTGTGCTCAACGAGAAGCTGATGTCCCCCGAGGACATCCGGCGCGTCGAGAAGGCCCACGAACAGCTCACGCGCGACCGCGAACGCAAACAGGACCTCAAGTTCAAGGGCTATGAGATCGTCAGCACGCTGGGCGAGGGCGGGCTGGGCAGCGTGTTCAAAGCCCGGCAGATATCCATGAACCGCCTCGTCGCCCTGAAGGTGCTGCACAAGCAGTGGATCAGCGACGACGAGTTCCGCAAGCGCTTCGTGCTGGAGGCGCGCATCGTGGGCAAGCTCTCCCACCAGAACCTGATTCAGGTCTATGACGTCGGCAAGGAAGGCGACTACTACTACTTTTCCATGGAGTACGTCGAAGGCCGCACGGTCGAAGAGCTGATCCAGGATTCCCCCCGGCGCCAGATGGAAGTCGGTCGCGCCGTGGAAATCCTCATTCAGGTGGTGCGCGCCATCCGCTACTACAAGGACTTCGACATCGTCCACCGCGACATCAAGCCGTCCAACGTCATGGTCACGCGCACGGGCCTTGTGAAGCTGGGCGATTTCGGCTTTGTGAAGAGCAAGCTGGACAAGGAACTTGGCTTTGAGGGCATGGTGCTGGGTACGCCAGACTACATCGCCCCCGAACAGGCCATGGGCCGCGACAACGTGGACTACCGCGCCGACATCTATTCCCTGGGCGCGACTTTCTACCATATGCTCACGGGCCGACCCATGTACGACGGCACGCCCTCAAGGGTCATGCTCGCCCACACCCGCGAACCCATGCCCGACCCGCGCGGCTATCGGCCTTCCCTGGGTGAGGACGTCATTGCGGTGCTCAAGCGCATGCTGGCCAAGGAGCCCGACCAGCGTTACGCCAACCTCGACAATCTCTTCACCGACCTCGAAGCCCTGCTGGAGCGCAACCGCCCCAAGCAGGTGGCGAAGATCGAAATCGGCAAGAGCAGCGTGCTTCGCGCCCTGAAGATCGAACAGTCCCGCCAGGGGGAGATGCAGAGCCGCGTCAAATCCCTCGAGGACAAACTGGCAGCCGCGATGGCTCAGCGCAACATGGCGCTGGCAGCAGCGGCATTCCTGGCCTTGATCGCGCTTGCGTGCTTCGTACTGATCTTCGCGACCTGACCTGGTTGTCATTTCGCCGAGGGCTGGAGCCGTTCCCAGTACTCCCAGAAGCCCGGAAAGCTCTTGCTGACGACTTCGGGATGCGAAATGCGCAACGGCGTGCGTAACCCCGCGATTGCGAAACTCATGGCCATGCGGTGGTCTTCGTAGGTCTTGATTACGGGCAGCGGCCGGGACTTCCGCCCTCTCACCTCTGCCTTCTGGCCCTGCCCGTCTATTTCCAGCCAGTCCTCCCCTGCGCGCGTCGTCACGCCCAGCTTCTTCAACTCCGCCTGCAAGGCCGCGATGCGGTCGGTTTCCTTGACGCGCAGCGTGGAGAGCCCCGTCAGACGTGAGGTGCCCTGGGCAAACACGCACACCACCGCCAGTGTCTGTGCGCAGTCGGGCATGGATGACATGTCCGCCTCGATGGCTCGCAGGGAGCCAGCCCCCACGGTGTCCCGAGAGGCAGGTCCAATCCCGCTTTGGAACAGTCCTCGGACTCCAAGCCCATTGGGAAACTCCAGTGCCTCGCAACCCATGCGCCTGAGGCAATCGACAAACTTGACGTCGCCCTGAACATCTTGACGCGTCAATCCATCAACGACGCAGGTTGAGCCCGTGACCGCAGCAGCGCCCCAGAAGTAGCTCGCAGCCGTGGCGTCAGGAGGGCAATCGTAACGCTCGCAGCCATAGGCGCCCGGCTTGACCACAAGTCTCCGGTAGCCATCGCGTTTGACGCACGCATCCGGCAGGCCAAAGGCGCGCATTACGTTGAGCGTGATATCGACGTAAGGCTTGCTGACGAGTTCGCCCTGCACGTCGATCTCGATGCCGCCCCCCACCATCGGCGCCACGAGCAATAGCGCGGAAAGAAACTGGCTGGAGACCTCGCCGCTGAGTACGCACTTGCCGCCGCGCAGACTGGCACCCTCAATCTCCAGCGGCACGCAACCTGGCTTGCCCTTCTCGTTGATTATTGCACCCAGTTGCCGCAGTGCGTGAATCAAGTCCGCCATGGGACGTTGGCGCATTCTGACATTGCCGTCGAGCACGAAGCGCCCCGGCGTCACGCACAGGAGCGCGCAGGCAAAGCGCGTGGCTGTGCCTGCTGCACCGGTGTAAATCGTCCTGCGCCCCTCCCCAGCCGCAATCGCTGGCCTCGCGCGCGGATTGAGATCCACGTGGTCGCCGCGCCCGCGCACGCTCCAGCCGAGGTCGGCCAGCACGTTGAGCATCAGCGCCGTGTCATCGCCAGGCGAGAGATTGGAAAGTGAGCACTTTCGCCCTGCCAAAGCCGCGCACACCAGCGCGCGATTGGCAAAACTCTTCGAACCCGGCAGCGAAAGCCGCAGGTCGAAGGGTTGGGCCGTGGGATTGAGCGTGCGCGCTTTCATGTTGGCCGCGGAGCCAGGGCCGGAGGCCCCAGTTCCTCGATCACGCCAGTTCTGCCAGCTTCAGATAGTTGGCGACGCACAGATCGGCCAGCCGCGCTCCCTGAGCCTCGGTGATCTCGGGACCGAAGCTGAAGCGAATGCAGCCCTGGGCGTCTTCCCATGAGAGACCCATGGCGCGCAACACATGACTGGGGTCGGTTTCGCCCGGCGCGCACGCGCTGCCAAGCCCTACGCAATAGCCCTGTTCACCAAGCTCAATGCCTAAGGCCTGGCCCTCGACACCGAGGAACGAGACATTGCTGATGTTGGGCAGCCGTGGCGCGCCCTCGCCGTTAATGCGCACCCTGGCACCAAGTTTTGCCTTCAAAGTGCCCTCCAGTGCGTCACGGATCTTCGCCACACGGGGCCAGACCTTCTCACGCTCAGCCTCAGCCAATTCCATGGCCAAGGCCAGGCCGGCCTGCCCGCCGAGGTTCTCAGTACCCGCGCGATAGCCCCATTCCTGCGGGCCCCCTACGATCTGGGCGTCAAGGCGATTGGTCATTTCGTTGTACAGCAACCCGGTGCCCTTGGGCCCTCCGAACTTCCCGCCCGAGAGACTCAACAGATCGCAGCCGATGTCACGCGGCTTGAGGTCAACCTTTCCAAACGCCTGCACCGCATCGCAGTGGAACTTCGCGCCCTTGGCATGGGCACGGCGCGCCACCTCGCGCACAGGCTGAATGACACCGGTTTCGTTGTTGGCGAGCATCACACTGACCAGGGCCGTACGCTCACTGATCAGCAGGTCGAGCTGGTCCACATCTACCAGGCCCTGTGAATTGACGCCGGCATAGCGTACGCAGAATCCCTCCCGCGCCAGCTTCTCCGCACAGAGCAGCACGGCGTGGTGCTCAATTGCGGATACCACCAGTTCGTCCCGGCGTGAAAAAGGCCTGGCATCATCGACCTCACGGCCACCACGGCTCAGGGGGCGGGGAGGCAGCATTCCGCGCAGCGCGAGCACGTCGCTCTCCGTTCCGCCGCTGGTGAAGATGACCTCACGCGGATCGACGCCCAGCACCGCCGCGGCGCGGCTGTGCAGGCGCTCCATCTCGTGTCGGGCGAGATAGGCCAACGGATGATGCGCGCCGGGGTTGGCGAAGTGCGCAAAGGCATGCGAGCGCATGGCCTCGAAAACCTCCGGGCGCGGCGGGCCTCCGGCGGCGTAGTCGCAATAGATGTGGGACTTCTCGGGCATGGGCATGTTCTACAACAGGTGGGCACTGGTTGAAGAGGCGGAAACGCAGGCGCCGCCAAGACCGCAGCCGGCGGCGCTATTTCCTCGCCGGACGGGGCAGGACCACGATACTGACAGGGTCTGTGGGGCAGGCGGGCACGCAAAGGCCGCAACCTGTGCAGACGCGGCTGTCTACGCGCGGCTGGGTGTCGTGAAATGAGATCGCGTTGGGTTCCAGGGGGCAGGCGCGGTAGCAACTGGTGCAGGTCTCGCCCTTGTAGCCGATGCAGGTTTCGGACTCTACCACGGCAATGCCGATGCGTATCTGTCCCACGGGCGTTTTCTTCAGTGCCCCGGTCGGGCATACATCCATGCACTCGCCGCAGAGCGTACAGGGCCCGCGATTGGGAAAGAGCAGCGGCGTGTCCACGGGCGCACCCATGTGGGCCTGCGCCGGAGTGATCACCATTTCGGGGCAGGCATCCACACACTTCTTACAGCGAGAGCAGGTGTCCAGGAAGTCCGGCTCACGCAGCGCGCCCGGTGGCCGGAAAAAGTTGCGTCCGTGCATGTCGAGGTAGCGAGGGCTCCCGGGCTCGCCGGGGGCCGGGGCCTCGAAACCCTCAAACTGCTTGCGCACCTCCTCCATGCGCCTCAACAGCCCAGAGCCCGGCAGGTAGCGCGTGGCGAAATCAGCCGCGCCGCTGGCCATGTCCCGCAGGGCCGCGCGCTTTTCGGGGTTCTCCGGTTTGACACTGTCACTCATGGAAGGTCACGGGCCCTTCACGCCCATGCGTCACACCCACTCCGGCTCGGCTTTGGCCTTCACTATTCCCGCCTGGCGCCCGAGCTTGAGGAACAGTTTCACGCTTTCCATGCCGCGCCTGCCGATATCGACGGTGTATTCGTTCACGTACATGCCGACGAACTTGCGGGCGCGCTCGCGGTCGAGCCCGCGGCCATAGCTGAGCGCGTGGTCGAGCGCTTCTTCGCGATTTTTCAGCGCGTACTTGATGCTGGCGGAGAAGCACTTGCTGAACTGGGCGATGACGTCTTTGCCCAGGTCGCGGCGCGCAACGTTGCAACCCAGCGGCAGGGGCAACTCGTGTTTGTTGAACCACCACTCGCCGAGATCCACGACCTTGAAGAGCTTGAGATCGTTGTAGGTAACCTGGCCCTCGTGGATGATGACGCCCGCCGGCACCTTGCCCTCGAGCACGGCGTGCTGGACTTTGTCAAAACCCATGGGCACGGGTTTGACCTTGGGGTTGTAGAGCCGCAGCGCCAGCGCGGCGCTCGTCAGCGGGCCGGGAATGGCAACCTCTTTCCCATCGAGGTCCTGGGGATTCATGGGTTCGCGCGAAACGACGATGGGGCCGTAACGGTCTCCCATGGATGCGCCGGCGCGCGTGATCACGTACTTGTCAGCAATATAGGGATAGGCGTGGAAACTGACGGCCGTGACATCGAGCTCACCCGTCTTCGCGCGCTGGTTGAGCGTTTCGATGTCGCACAGCTCGTGCTTGATGGTCAGCCAGCCGGTGTCGACCTTGTGATTCGTAAGCGCGTGGAACATGAACGCGTCGTCGGCATCGGGACTGTGCGCGACGGTAATGGTGCGTGGAAGCGTGGACTTGCTCTTGGCCATTTTCGCCTACTGGAAAAGTATACGGGGATCGTTGCTCTCAATCAGAACTCGAAGCCGCTGCACCAGCAGAGGTGAGCGCACGAATCCCGAGCTGTCTGCCGGCAGTTGGGTGTAGGCTCCGTCCTTGGGGCTGGTGTAGATGTGCAGGGCACCGGAAACGGGGTCCATCAGCCAGTACTCAGCCACGCCGATGAAGGCGTAGATGTCGCGTTTTGGGCCATGATCCAGGGCCGCCGACTCGTCCGCGAGTACTTCCACAACCAGCTTGGGCACACAAGTCAGGGGCCCTGACCTGTGGGCGCGCAAGTCAGCCGCGGAAAGCAGCATCACGTCCGGGCACAGGATACTCTCCGCCTTCTCCAGCAGCAGACCCATGCTGATGACGGCGCGGAAGTCGCGGTGCACGTCGCACCAGCGGGCCAGCTCAAATCCGACCCGGCCCACCAGTGCCTGGTGGCGGAACTCCGGGCTTGGGCGCAGAACCGGCGTGCCCGCCACGAGTTCCCACTGCTGCTCGTCCGGCCAATCGAACTTCAGGAAATCCGAAGCCTTCATTTTCTGGGGCACGCTTTTCTTTCCCCGCGCGGTCTTCACCTTGGCGGGTGTTCTTGGAGCATAGGGCGTCGTCAAGGCCATGGCATCTCACTCACTAACACTGCGCCAGCCGGCCCCATCTGCTAACGCCGGAGGCAACTCCGGTCAATGCTCTACTGCGCCGCCAGCTGGGCGGGCGTGGCGTCCGACAGCCGGACCACCTTCAACTTCAGTTTCTCCCAGACCTTGGCCTCTTTGAGCAGTTTGACGACATCGGGGTCGAGATCGCCGGCCAGGGCCATCTTCTCCAGAATCTCCATGGCGCGCTCGAGCGGAATTGCGGGCTTATAGGGCCGGTCGCCCGCAGTCAGGCTGTCAAAGACATCCGCGACAGCCATCAGGCGCGAACCCAGGGGCGTCTGGGAGGCCGGCACGCCATTGGGGTAGCCCTTGCCATTCATCTTCTCGTGGTGCTGGCCCGCGATCTCCGGCACCCGGGAGAGGTCGGCTGTCCAGGGAATCTGGCGCAGGAACTTCCAGGAGTCGCTGACGTGATTCTCGATCTCCCGGCGCTCTTCGTCGTTCAAGGAGCCGCGCCGCGTCGAGAGGCTGTGCATCTCGCGGTCGAGGATCAGCGGGAACTCGCCGTGCCTTCCACGGTAGCGCTTGGCGTGAATGGCCTTGAGCCGCGCCAGGGCGTCGTCGGGCAAGAAGCCGGGCTCGGTGTGCTTCCTGATGAACTCCAGATCTCCGTCCAACTCCGCAACTTGGAGCTGCAACCGCATGCGCAGCTCCGCGACCTCATCACCCTCAAAAGAGGCTCCCTTGCGCAACAGGGACAGCTCGTCGTCCAGCGCAGCCAGCATGAGTTCGCGCCGGATGACTTCGCCCCGGAATGCGATGGCATCCGACTCCCAGGGGTAGAGCTTCTTGGCCTTGGTCAACACGTGCTCGCGCACACCAATCTTGCCGAAGTCATGAAGCAGGCAGGCATAATGAAGCTCGGTCAATTCCGAATCGGAAAAGTGCTGGTCCTTGAAGGGTCCTTCCTTGGCCTCGTTGACGGCCTGCGCCAGCGCCAGCGTAACGCGATCCACGCGCGCGCTGTGGCCCGCTGTGCTGGGGTCGCGCTGCTCGATGGCGCGCATGCTGGCAAACACGAAGGATTCGAACAGCTTCTGGATTGCATCGGCCAGGCGCACATTCTCGATGGCCACGCCGGCCTGGCTGGAAAGGCTGCTCGCGAGCTCGATGTCCTCGGCGGAAAAGGGCATCAGTGTCTTGTGGGACTCTTCGCTCAGGTCGATGCGGCGGCTGGGGTCACGCTTCTTGTTGATGAGTTGGACGACGCCGACCACCTCGTCATAGGTATTCTTGAGCGGAATAGTAAGCATCGACTGAGTGTGATAGCCGAACTTCTTGTCGATCGTCGCGTTGAACCGGTAGGGCACGCCAGGGGGCAGGCGGTAAACGTCTTCGATCGAGACGATCTCACCTGTGAGCGCCGCGTAGCCCGCGATGCTCTCCATGTTGGCGGGGAAGACGATCTCATCGAAGGGGATGTTCACGCTGTCGTTCTGCGCCGCGGCAAACCGCAGGGAGAACATTTTGGTGGTGAAGTCCGAGCGCTTGACGGCTGCAGCCTGGGTCTGGCGCGCGGCATCTCCCGCCCGCCGACGCGCGCGCGGGGCCCCGCTTCCCGCCTCGATGATGTAGATCGAGCCGGCATCGGCGTCCATGATGTTGCGCGCCTCGGTCAGGATGACGGAGAGCAGCGCCGAAAGATTACGCTCATTGGAAAGTGCCACGCCGATTCGATTGAGGCGGCGCAGCTTGTCATTCTCGCTGGGACCGTCGCCCTGATTGAAGGTGCGACCGCGCAGGTAAACCAGCTCGCGCATACGGCGCAGCAGCGTATCGACCTGCAGGACGGTGGGAGGGACGTCCAGTTCATCGTCAATGGGAAAGCCGCCTCGGAGTTCCTCGGCCTGCTTTTCGTCTCCGGAGCCGCGCCGCAGCATGACCAGGGCGGCCGCCGAGTTGAGGCGGA
>JABARW010000087.1 GCA_019186845.1 Planctomycetota bacterium
GCCCATGATGGCCGGCACGTTGCAGGCAAAGCTCGACAGCAGCGGAATGAAACTCTTGCCGGACAGGCCAAAGCGCGACATCAGCTTGTCCATGAGGAAGGCGGCGCGGCTCATGTAGCCTACGTCTTCGAGGATGGCGATGAACAGGAACAGAATCAGGATCTGGGGCAGGAACACCAGCACGCCCGCCACACCGCCGAACAAGCCATCCTGCACCAGGCCGCGCAGCAGTGGCATGTCCGCCGGTAGCAGGGCCAGGGTCTGCTCGCCCAGCCAGCCCATGACGGCCTCGATGCCGTCCATCAGCGGACCAGACCAGGAATAGATGCTCTGGAAAATCAGCCCCATGACCAGGGTGAACGCCAGTGTGCCCCAGAGCCGGTGAGTCAGCAGGCTGTCCACGCGGTCGGTGAAAGTGCGGCCTTCGCGCGCGGCCTGCGTGCGGGCCTCGCGCGTCCACGCCGAGATGCGGCCGTAACGCGCCTGCGCCTCAATCAGCGCGGCGGACTTGCCGCCGCAACCCTCGGCGCGGACGCCTTCCAGCGCGCGCAGGAAAGCCTCGCCCCCGGCCTCGGCCACTTCTTCAAACAGCGGGCCCGAAGCATCAACCAGCAGGCGCAGGGCCTCGGGCTTCGTGGGCGTGTAACCCAGGGGCACGCCCAGCTCGACCAGCTTGCCGTGCAGGGTCTCGACGGCGCGGGCGAAATCCTCCGGATAGTCGAGCACCAGCGCCTGGCGCGGCCGGTGCAGCTCGCGGTGCAGGGTGGCCTTGAGCTCAACCAAACCTTCGCCCCTGGGCGCGTTGACGGCGACGACGGGGCAGCCCATGGCGCGCGAGAGCTTTTCGAGGTCGATGCTGATGCCGCGCGTTTTGGCGACATCGACCATGGTCAGGGCAATCACGGCGGGCAGGCCGAACTCGAGCACTTGCGTGGCGAGATAGAGGTTGCGGTCAAGGCTGGATGCGTCCACCACGAGGATGACGCCGTCGGGTTTGGGTGTTTCTTCCAGGCGGCCGAGCAAAGCCTCGGTGGCGACGCGCTCGTCGGGCGAGCGGGCGGAGAGGCTGTAGGTGCCGGGCAGGTCAATGACGGTCAGTTCCGTGTTCTCGAACTGCATGGAACCGACCTTGGCCTCGACCGTGACGCCGGGGTAATTGGCGATTTTCTGGCGCGTGCCGGTCAAAGCCGTGAACAGGGTGCTCTTGCCCGTATTGGGGTTGCCGAGCAGGGCCACGACATGCCGGTCGCGGCGCAGCGAGCGCGTGCTTTCTCCGGCTGGGCGCGCGTCCGTCATGGCAGCGCCTCAACGTGCACGTGCGCGGCTTCGCTCTTGCGCAGCGAGAGGCTGTAGCCCAGCACCTCGATCTCGATGGGGTCGCCCAAAGGTGCTTGGCGCACCAGGCGTACCTCGACGCCCGGCAGCAGGCCGAATTCAAGCAGGCGCTGTTGAAGCGCGGCATCGCCTCCGACTTCGAGGATGCGGGCTTTGCGGCCTACACCGAGGCTGGAGAGTGTGGAAGGGGCCATGGTCAGGACTGTGCGGGTCTGGCAAAGACGCGGTCCTGGAGCTCGCCGGCGAGCGCAAAGCGCGAACCGCCGATGCTGACGATGGCGGGGTCGCCGCGGCGCACGACACGGACCTGCTTTCCGACGCAGCATCCGAGCTCGCAGAGGCGGCGGGACGAGGCGTCGTCGCCGAGCACCTGGACAATCTCAAGGGGGCCGTCATGTTCGCTGAAGACGGCAAGGGGGGCGATGTGGTTGGCGATCATGGCAGTGCATCCTGGGCCGCGCCCGTATTGAAACTCATTCTCAATATAGCTTGATTCTCCGGACATGCAAGTCCGGAAACCGGGGCCTGACGCCATGAATTTGCTATTGCAAATTACTTGCATCATCACTACTTTTCCGCAATCGAGTTGCATTTAGGTCCCATGTGAGGAGTCCCATGCCGCGCATTTTGTTGGTATTGCTGCTTCTGGCAGCGCCCCTGACGGCCCAGGCCCCCAGCCAGGCCGAGTTTGACGAGCTCAAGCGCAAGAACGCCGAACTGGAAAAGCGCCTCGAAAAGCTCGAGAAGCAAGGCGGCAACGAGGCCGGCGCCGATGAGCTGGACAAGGCCGTCGCCGAGGCCGAGGCCGGCGAGAAGAAACCCGACTCACGGGCGCAGGCCAGAGAATCCCGCGGTCGCGAACTGTTTGGCTTTGACCTGGGCAGCGCGCGCGTGCGCCTCATCGACATTTCGCTTACCGGGCTCTTTGCCGTGGGCTACTCCAGCGTCAAGGACCGCTTCACCGAGGGGCTCAACGGCGGCGGACACGACCCCAAGCGGCGCGGCTTCACGCTGCAGCAGATTGAGCTTTCGTTCTCCGGGGCCGTCGATCCCTACTTCCGCGCGGAAGCCCACTTTGTGGTGGGGGAGGAGGGCTTTGAGCTGGAGGAAACCTTCTTCCAGACGCTTTCACTGCCGGCCGGGCTGCAACTGGAAGGCGGCTACTTCCTCACCGAGTTCGGGCGCGTCAACCCGCGGCATCCCCACGACTGGGACTTCATCGACCAGCCGGTGATCAACACGCGCATCATGGGCCCAGACGGCATGCGCGGCCTGGGCGCGCGCCTGGGCTGGCTCACGCCCCTGCCCTGGTTTTCGGAGGTTCATGTCGGGGTGCAGAACGGCAACGATGAGTCCATGGTCAGCTTTCTGGGCGAGGGCCACCACCATGGCGGAGAAGAGCACAGCGAGGAGTCCCTGGGCGGCTTTGCCCGCGTCGAGCGCGACATCGAGAGCCTGTACGAGTTCGTTTACCTCTGGCGCTGGCACAATCACTTCAGCATCGGCTCCAACGCCGGTTTCAGCGTCGGACTTTCGGGGCTGTTTGGCCCCAACGCCACCGGCGACAAGGGCAAGACCTGGGTGGGCGGCGCGGACATGCTGTTCAAGTGGCGCCCCTCCAACCACCAGCGCGGCTGGCCCTACCTGCGCGTGCAGGGCGAGTTCATGTACCGTTACTTCCAGGCCGACCGCGGCGTGCTTGAGGAGGACCCCGCCGATCCGCTCGACGACATCTTCCTGGACTCCACCGTGCTGGGAGACTGGGGAGGGTATCTGCAGGTGATGCTGGGCTTTGCGCATGGCTGGAGTGCCGGGTTGCGCCTGGACTTCGCCGATGCCTTCCGCGAAGGCGAGGAGTTGCGCAAAGACGATCCCCTGCGCGACCGGCGCTGGCGCGCCTCAGCCCTGGTGGAATGGCGAATCACGGAGTTCGCCCGCATGCGCATTCAGTACAATCTGGACCACATGGAACACCTCAAGCACAGCACGGCCCACGGTTTCTGGCTGTCCTTCGAGTTCCTCATTGGCGCGCACCCCGCCCACGGCTACTAGACCCAGGCAACGATCATGAAAACTGCCCTGCTGCTGCTCCTGCTGCTGGCGGCCCCTCTGGCGGCCCAAGAGCCCCTCAAGGCCTGCGCCACGGTGCCCGACCTGGGGCGCCTCTGCGAGGAGGTGGGCGGCAGCGAGGTCAAGGTTGTGACCTTCGCGCAGGGCCCTGAAGACCCTCACCACATCGAGGCCAAGCCCAACTTCGTGCGCGATCTGGCCTCGGCTGAGCTGCTGCTGCTGGTGGGCATGGATCTCGAGACAGGCTGGCTGCCCGCCCTGCTTGAACAGTGCCGCAATCCCAAAGTGCTCAAGACGGGGGCCGGCTACTTCGATGCCTCGAAGTTCATCACCCCCCTGGAGGTGCCCGCCGGCGAGGTGGACCGCACCCAGGGCGACGTTCACGCCCACGGCAACCCCCATTACCTCTCCGACCCCATCTGCGGGCTGCGCGTGGCGCGCGGCATCCGCGATAAGCTCTCTGAACTGCGCCCCGCGCGCAAAGAGGAGTTCGAGAAGCGCTATCAGGACTTCCGCAAGCGCCTGGGCGCCAGGCTCGTGGGCGAGAAGCTGACCGAGAAGTACGACATCGAGAAGCTGGCTCGGCTGCACGAGTTCAACAAGCTGGGCGACTTCCTCAAAAAGCAGGGCGAAACCGACCTGCTCTCCGGCTGGCTCAAGGATCTCATGCCGTACCACGGCGTGAAGGCGGTGGCGGACCACAATATCTGGGCTTACTTCGGCGCGCGTTTTGGCCTGAAGTTCTCGGGTTTCCTCGAACCGCTGCCGGGCATCTCTCCCACGACCAGGCACCTCAACGCCCTGATTGAGACCATGAAGTCCGATGGCGCCAAGCTGATTCTCTCTGTGGCTTACTTTGACAAGCGCCACGCGGAGTTTGTGGCCTCCAAGACCTCGGCCAAGGCCGTCACGCTCGCACACCAGGCAGGTGCTGTGGAAGGCGCGTCGGATTATCTTTCGACGGTCGATCTCAATGTGCAGCGCATCGTGGCCGCGCTGAAGTAAGCTTGGGCCATGGGCGCCATGATTCAAGCGCAGAACCTGACGCTGGGCTACGGGAGTACGCCGGTGCTCCAGGGCGTCAACCTGACCGTGGAGCCCGGGCAGTTCTGGTGCTGGCTGGGTGAAAACGGCGCCGGCAAGAGCACGCTGGTCAAGGCCATCATCGGCCAGCTCAAGCCCATCTCCGGGAGACTAACGCGAGACCCTGCCCTGGCGTCTCCCTCGTGCCTGGGCTTTGTTCCCCAGCGCTGCGAGTTCAGCGAGTCGCTGCCGGTGAGCGTGCGCGAGTTCATTGACCTGGGGCTGGCCGGCCTGGGGCTGGCGCGCGCACAGCGCGGCGAGCGTGTGCGCCAGGCGCTGGCCGAAGTCGCGCTGGATGGCCTGGAGCGCCGCGATTTCTGGTCCCTCTCCGGCGGGCAGCGCCAGCGCGTACTGGTGGCCCGCGCCCTGGCACGCAAGCCCAGGCTCCTGATCGCCGATGAGCCCGCGGCCAACCTCGACCCCGAGGCCGCCTGCTCCCTGCTGGACCTGCTCAAGGCGCGGCAGCTTGCCTCCCTCACTGTCATTCTCGTGACCCATGACCCCGTGGGCGCCAGACGCGTGGCGACACACCTCGCACGCTTTGAGCGCGGCAGCGTAAACGTGGAGGCCGCCCCATGCTGAGCGAGTTTGTGGCGTCCTGGGAGATCTTCTACACCAGCTACCTGGCGGGCCTGTTCATCGCGCTCGCCCTTTCACTGCCCGGCATCATCGTGATCGCCCGCGACCAGATTTTCATCGGCGCGGCCACGGCCCAGGCGTCAATGCTGGGCGTGACCCTGGCCATGTTCATCGGCGGAGCCGCTGTGGCCTCCCTGCCCCAGACCTGGGCCAGCCAGCCCATCGTCGAAAGAAAGGCCGAGCCGCGTCTCGAGGGCGACGACGCTCTGGACGCGTTCATGCGCGAAGAAGGCATCCGAGAAGAGCCCAAGGTCCACACCCATCCAAGACCCCTGGAGGCCTACTACTGGCACGAGCGCCTGCGCCTGGCCCTCAATACCGACGGCTTCCGGTCCCTGCTTGGCGCGGCCATGGCCGTGCTGGCCGCCCTGCTCACGGCGCGCCGCCGCGGCCAGGAAGCCCTGACGGGCTGGGTGTTTCTGGTAGGGGCCAGCGGGTCGGTGCTGGCCGCCAGCCACAGCGCGCACGGCCTTGAGGAGGTCCATCGGCTGGTTTCAAGCAGCCTCATTGGCGCCACCGACCTCGACGTGCTGACCTTCGCCGCCCTGGCCGCGGGTTCGGTGATGGCCACGCTGGCTCTGGGTCGCCGCCTGCTTTTTGCCACGATTGACCCATCGACGGCCCAGGCCGCGGGCCTGCGCGTGGGCCTGCTGGCCGCGCTGATCAACGTGTGGCTCGGCCTTGGTCTGGGCTTGGCCATCAAGACATCGGGCATGCTGTTTTCATTCGGCGCCCTGGTGCTGCCCGCCCTGATTGCCCGGACGTTTTGCCGCGAAGTGCGCCAGATGGCTCTTTGGGCGCCGCTCATTGCCGCCGGGGGCGCCCTGGTTGCGTTCTTTCTCGCCCATGCCCTCAATTATCCGCCGGGGCAGGTGGCCGTGGCCCTGTGGTGCTTGATGCTGGCCGTGGCTGCGCCGGCCTGCCGCTTCAGGGCACGCTGAAATTGGTTACACCGTGTGCATGAGGCAACTGGCTTCATAGCCCAGCAGTCCGCTGCGCGCCTGGGTCTCGAGATAGTCGCGCACAGGGCCGTAGGGCACGAAGCTCGGCACGTGAATCGCCACCAGCTTGCCCAGTTCATTGACGGCCGTATCGCACCCCAGAAAACCCAGGGCCTTGCGTACCTCGGGCACCCTGGCGGGTTCATACACGATGGCGCGCACGGTCGCGGCCTCGGAGCGGTCGGCCACCTCGGTATACACCAGCTTGCCCTGGCGCATCTCGGCCTTGACCACATCGTCGCGCGCCACGGCCCGCGCGTAGAACGGAATGGCCTTGAGGCGATATTGCCCCGGCGCAATCTCGTTGCAGGCGATTTCCTCCTGTGTCACGGGAGGCCAGCCGCCCACTTGCTCCAGCGGAAAGCACACCTGCACGATGCGGTTGGTGGAACGTGTCTCGCTCACGCCGCGATTATGCCGCGCCGCCCCAAAGCGGCGAACGATTAATCGGAACGGCTCCCTCGCCACTTGAATCACACCTGCGCCAGAGCGGCGGCTGTGCCCGCGGGCGGGGCCTGGGTCGAGGGCGCTAAAGAATGCGCTTGCCCAGGGCGCTGGCAATGAGGCCCGCTGCCAGTTCCCCGGTCATGTTGTAGTTGTCCAGGATGGGGTTGACCTCGACCATCTCGAAACTGGTCAGCTTGCCGCTTTCAGAGATGAGTTCGAGGGCCAGGTGCGCCTCGCGGTAGGTCAGGCCGCCGAACACCGTGGTGCCCGTGCCGGGCGCCACGCGCGGGTCCACGGAGTCAATGTCAAAGCTCACGTGAAGGTAGTCCGTGTTGCGTGTGGCCAGGCTGATGGCCTCCTGGATGACGCCGGCCATGCCGCGCATGTCGATGTCCTGCATGGTGAAGGCGTGGACGCCGGAATCGAGGATGGCCTGCTTTTCCTCGCGGTCGAGGTCGCGCAGGCCGATCAGCACGACGTTGTTGGCCTGAACCTTGGGCGCAAAGCCGCCCAGATGCGTCAGCACCCTGGGCCCCTTGCCCAGGGCCACGCTCACGGGCATGCCGTGAATGTTGCCGCTGGGCGAGGTTTCAGGCGTGTTCAGGTCGCCGTGGGCGTCAATCCAGATTACGCCGATTTCGCGGGGCACTCGCCCTTTGCTTTTGCCTTTTTCGGCCTTGTAGCGCTCCCGAATGCCCACGGCCAGGCCGGCCACGGTTCCGATGTTGATGCTGTGATCGCCGCCTATGACCAGCGGGAAGCCGCCCATGAGCACGATACGCTGGACGTGCTCGTGCAAAGCGTCGCAGGCGCGCAGCACGATGGGCAGGTTGTTGGCCTTGCCCTCGACCTTGGCGCGCAGGCGCTCAGGCGTGCGGATCAGGATGTCGCCGTGGTCCACGAATTCGCGTCCCGCCGCCTTCAATTTGTCGTGCAGTCCGCCGATGCGCAGGGCGCTGGGGCCCATGCCCACGCCGCGCCGACCCGCCCCGTGGTCCATGGGCACGCCGATGATGTGGACCGTTTCCGGCGGCGAATCATGGGTTTCAAACGGGGCTGTGCGTGAGCGAGGCATGGCGGCATTGTGGGTTGGAGGCGCCCCCTTGTCGATGCCCTTGCGACGGTGTCTCAACTCGCGGTCCCAGGCCCGGGCTTCCTGGGGCGTGCCCGCGATCATACAGGACTCAGCGTGCCGCCGGTGGCCCTCGGCCACACGATGCGGCCCTGGCGCGGGCTGATTTGAACGGTCGATGAAAATCCTGCCTATCAATGCCGGGCCTCGCTAACATACGCCCCTGCTTCACAGCGTGACGGAACAGACGCGCGGCATGGCCGCGCGCCTTGGCCTTTGTGCGGGGAACCCGGTCATGGGGTTGAGTGGCGTTATCCCAAGGTGCCTTGGTTTGTGGGTGCTGGTGCTCATGGCCTGGGCTTCGCCGGCCATGGCCCTGTCCACGACCTGGACCGGCGCGACGGACAGCGACTACAACACGGCCTCCAACTGGACTGCGGGCGTGCCCGGCGCCGCCGATGACGCGCTGTTCACCGGTTCGCCGGCCAATTCGTGCGTGGTGCCCGCCGGCGCTTTTGCCCTGCTCACGCTGACGCTGGACGCCACTTTCACCGGCTCGCTTACCCTGGGCAGCCAGCCTTTTACGGTGCACTCCAGCGTCTCGCTGCTTGGAGGCACGTTCGATGCCAACGGTCAGACCCTGGTCATCGATAACGCCTCGGCCGCGGTGCTCACGCTGGACAGCGGGGCCACCTTCACCGCCGCGGGCCTGACCAAGAGCGGCGCCGGGTTACTCCAGGTGGCCGGCACGGCCGCAGGCCTGAGCCTGGGCGCGCTCACGATTTCGGCGGGCGGCCTTGATGCCAGCGGGCGCTTCATCAGCGTTTTGGGCGCCACCACCCTCAGCGGCAACCTTACGCTCACGGGCGCGCCCAACAGCTTTGGCGGCAGCGTGACGGTGGATGGCGTGCTGACCGTCAATGGCACCACGGACTTCAATGCCGCGCTGACGGTCAACGCCGCAGGCACGCTGAGCAATACGGCCGCCTGCGTGATCCGCTTTGATGAAACGGCGCTGACTCAGGTGCAAGGCACCATCAGCATCAGCCCGGCCTCGGGTCTGACGGACCTGGTTTCAACCACGGCCTCCAATGCCTGGGACTTGAACCTCACGGGCGCGGCGGGGGCCACCTTCAGCAACGTGCGCGTGCAGGACGGCAACGTCCTGGGCAGCGTCAGCCCGACGGCCACCAACGGGGTGGACCTCGGCAACAACACGCTCAACCCGCCCAGCAACCCGGGATGGATCGGGCTCATTGCCGGCATGGTCTGGATTGGCGGGTCCGTCGCCGGAGACTGGAGCGTGGCGGCCAATTACTTTCCGCCGGTGCTGCCGGGCGCCTCGGATAAAGTCACCTTCAATGCCTCGGGTGCTGCCAACCCGCCGCCCACGCTCAACTCGCCCGCGGCCCTGGGCGCCCTGGACGTGCAGGCCGGTTACAGCCAGGCTTTGGCCATTCGCATCACCCAGAACCTGACCGTCTTTGGCAACGTGACGCTGGACGCCGCCAGCGCCACCAGCCTCAACCTCAACGGATTCAGGCTGGCCGTGCGGGGCGCGAGTTTCAGCAGCGGGCGCAACATCACCGGCGGCGGCGCCTCGACCCTGCGGCTGGACCGCAGCGGGGCGGGCACAACGCTTCTGGCGTCCGGCGTGACGGTGGATGCCGCGCTGGAGGCGGGCTTTGGCGGCTCGAACACGGTGGTTACGTTGAGCAGTGCGGTGACGGTGCGCTCCCTGACGGTGGACAGCGGCTCGACTTTCTCGACGGACGCCGCCAACAGTTACGCTTTGACGCTGAACGTGGGCGCGCTCACGGTCAACGGAGCCTTCGCCGGTAACGGCTCGACCGTGTCTGTGGCGGGCAACGTGACGACTTCGGCCACCACGACGTTTTCGGCCGCGGGCGTGCTGAGGCTCAACGGCGGCGGAGCACAGGCGCTCAACCTCACCGCGCTGGGCAGCCTGGCCGGCCTTCAGGTCAGCAAGGGCGCGGGCACGGTCACCGTGACGGGCAACCTGGTGCTGGCGGGCTCGCTCCAGCTGCTGCCAGGCAACGCCGGCACGCTGACGCTGGCCAACTCCAGCTTGAACTCGGTGGCGGGCAGCGTCAGCGCCGACAACGGCACCCTGGCCATGGGCACAACTTCAAGCCTGAGCGTGGGCCAGCACTGGACGTTTCAGTCGGGCGCGACCTTTACGCCCAGCAGCAGCACCGTGACCTTCAACGGCACCGGGGCCCAGACCATCACGCCCAGCCTTTTGGCGCCGTTCAACCACCTGACATTCTCCAAGGCCTCGGGCACCGCAACGCTGGCGGCCGCGACCACCTGCAACGGCAGCGTCAGCGTCACGGGTACCACGTCTCTGGACCTCGGCGGCCAGACCCTGAACGTGGCCGTGAACGTGACGCTGTCGGCGGGCTCGACGCTTGCGGCGTCGGGCTCGACGCTTGTCTTCACCGGGTCAACAGCCCACTCGCTCACGTGCGCGGGCAAGAGCTTTCATCACTTGAGCGTGACGGGCAGCGCCTCCCTCAGCCCCCAGGACAACCTGACCCTGACGGGCGCGCTGAACGTGGGCAGCGGCACCTCGCTGGTGCCCGTGGCGGGCGCGGGGGTGAGCGTTGGCGGCGGCTCCACGATTTCGGGCACGGTTACGCTCAGCGCGGCCAATGACACCCTGTCCGGCGGCGTCACGGTGAACAGCACGGGCTCCCTGGCGATGGGCGGCGGCGCCAACGTCATCAACGGCAGCCTGGCCTCCGCGGCGACGGTGACCAGCACGGGCAGCCTCGCGCTCAACGGCGACGTCAGCCACACCGGCGGGGCGTTCACGGTCAGCGCGGCCGCGACGCTGGCGGGTTCCAGCATTTCCTTTGCGACGACAGGCAACGTGACCTTCTCGGACGTCACGTTCAATGGCGGTCCCGCCCAGAGCGTGAATCTGGACGCGACGGACGACCTGGCCGGCAACATCACGGTGGCGGGCAGCGGCAACACGGTGACGTTCTCCGACGCCATCGTGCTGGCCTCAAACAGCACGATCACGGTGAATGTCGGCTGTGTGCTGGTGCTCAACGGCGGCGGCACCAACAACTGGAGCGCCACGGGCACCCAGACCGCGGGCGCGGGCCTGATCCGCGTGACGAACACCTGCACGATTTCGCTGCGCGCCAGCGCCATGAACCTGATCGCGCTGGAGGTCAACAGCGCCGACCTCACGCTCAGCGGCACGGTGAGTTTCAATCTCCTGGGCAACCTGACGCTCAATGGCACGGCCACGCTGGACGCGGCCAACGACACCATCAACGTGGCCACTGCGGGCCTGACCATCCAGACCACCAACGGCACGGCGGATTTCGGCACGGTGAACATCAGCGCCGCCAACGTGACCCTGGCGTGCAGCGGCTCGGCGGACATCAATATCGGCACGGCGCTCAACGTGAACCTCGCTGCCAGCGGCGCAGCACGCTGCGTGATTACGCAGGCGGGGGCGGGCCGTGTGGACGTGACGGCGGGCTCGACAAACGTGGCCTCGAATTCGGCCAGCACCGCGGGCGTTCAGGGTGCCGAACTTGAAGTCGCGGCCAACGCCGCGCTGCAGAACCGGGGCAACTTGAACGTGGGCGCGGCAGGCGCGACGAGCGATGCCAACGGCGGAAAGCTGCTGCTCAATGCAGGCAGCGCCATTGTCTTTGGCACCTCGGGCAACTGGGTCATGGGGCGGCGTTCGACGCTCAGCAAGGCCGCGGGCGCCACGGCCGCCATCAGCGCGGCGGCTAATGCCATTGCCATGACCTGGGACGGCACGGTGCTGGCCGACGGCCTGAGCATCGCGGGTTACAACACCAGCGGTCTGCAGCTGACGGCGAACTTCGCCGAGTCCCTTTCCATGACCGTCAATAATCTGGACCTCGCGGGCAACCCGGGCACCACAGGCACCCACCTGACCGTGGGGCCCAACCTGGTGCTGCGCCTGGGCGGCTTTGGCCCCGGCCAGGCGCGCTGGACCAACGTGCGCTTTGCCGACATCGCCTCGGCGCAGACCAGCGGCAACGTCGCGCGCGCCCAGACTGTGAACACGTCCAGCCTCAAGATCGCCAACAGTGTCGACAACTATCTCATCACCGGCACCATGACCGCGGCCCAGGCCGAGGGCGGCGGTGCCGGCAACCTCAACGGCGACAACGACGGCACCGTCGCGTCCACCAACATTACGTGGGGCGCGGACGACTCCAGCACCACGATTACGGCGGGAGCGCTCACCGAGCCTGCCTCGATCTCGTCCGTCGCCACGGGCTCATTCACGCCGGTCTTCGATTTCCGCTTCACCGATACGGGCGCCCCCGGCGACGGCCTGCCCACCGTCATCACGGGCCTGACCGTGCGTCTTGCGCTTTCGGCTACGGCCAACGCCGCGCAGCACAGCTGGCGCCTCAGCGGCCCCGATCTTGGCGTGGCGGCCACCGGCAGCGTGCTGGGCACCCAGGGCGTGGACCAGCGCATCGTGTTCTCCAGCCTGCCCATCTCCGTGGCCAACGGCGGAAATGAAACCTACACGCTGGAGGTCCAGCTCAATGCCGCGTCGCCGGGCTCTGCGGACAACAGCTTCATGCGCTTTTCCCTCAGCGACACGGACGTGACGCTTTCGGCAGGCACGACGCTGGCGCCCGCGCAGACGCTGGATTCCGGCGTCAACCTGGTCTACCAGGTCGTGGCCACCGAGCTGCGGCTGGTGGCGCCCGTGCCCTCGGGCGCGGCCGTGGGCGCGACGATCACGGCGCGCGTGGAATTCACGGACGTCAATGGCAAGCGCGACGTGAACATCGGCGCCTCGGATGTCGTCACCGTGACCTGGTCCGGCGCGGGAGCCGTCAACAACGGCAGCCTGGGCGCCACGGCGGGCTTGTGCGACTTCGGCGCGGCCAACCTGAACCTGGGCGCGCCCGGCCTGCTGGGCGGCACGCTGACCTTCACCGATAACGGCGGCGGCGCGGCCAGCGCGGGCCTGGTCAGCATCAATCCCTTCAACTTGAGCAACAGCAATGACGCCAACTCGACCGTGACTGCCAGCGGCGCGCTGGTGGAGCCCGCGACCATCAGTTCGATTGCGGCCGGCTTTATCAGCGTGCTGGATTTCTCTCTCAACGACCAGGGCACCTCCGACGGCCTGCCCACGAACGTCAGCCAGGTGGTGGTCAACGTCAGCGGCCCGGCGGACGCGTCTGAGCACAGCTGGCGGCTCAACGGGCCCGGCGTCGTCAACGCGGCGGGCACGGTCTCGGCGGGAGCGATCACGTTTGCCGGCCTGGCCATCTCGGTGCCCAACGGCACGAGCCAGGTGTTCACACTGAGCCTGCAACTGGCGGCGGCCCCCGTGAACACGACAGACAACGAGGCCTTTCTGCTGTCCGTGTCCAGCACGGGTCTGAGCGCCAGCGGCGGCACGAGCTTTGCCGCGTCGGGCCCCGTGACCAACGGCGCGGGGCTGGCCTACAGCGTGGTGACCACGCGCCTGACCATAAAGACCCAACCCGGCCCTTCGCAGGTGGAAAACGTCGGCTTCAACGTGGTGGTGGCCTACACGGACATCAACGGCAACGTGGACGCTGACGTAACGGACACCATTGTGGGCATCACCCGCTCCGACGCCGGGGCGGTCACGGCCCCGACTCTGCCGCTGGCGGCCGTGGCCGGCGTGGCCAGCTTCACCGGCGCCAATCAGGTGCGCCTGGGCCTGCCCGCGGCCACCGGCATTACCCTGACATTTACCGACAGCGCCGCAGCGCCTCTGACAAGCGCCACGGTTCAGAGCAGCAGTTTCAACCTGGCCGATAACTCGCCGCCGACGGTGACTTCGGCCGTGCTGCGCATCGCGGCGGACCCGCGGGGGCGCACCATTCGCCTGACCTTCAATGAGCCCCTGCGGGCGTCTTCCGTCACCAGCCTGAGCAACTATGTGCTGAGCTTTGGCAGCCTCCAGCCCCTGAGTGTCTCGCAGCCTGCGACCTCGCAGGTTGACCTGGTGTTTCCGGATTACGCTGTGGCCTCGTTGGACACCCTGGCCATCTCGGGTGTTCAGGACGTTTCATTCAACACGATGGCGCCCGTGGCCGCGCAGGCCATTACCTCGGCTGACGCCGCGGCCCCCTCCCTCGTCTCGATTACGTATAACGACAGCGACGGTTCCGGCACGCCTTCGCCGGGCGACCAGTACCTGTTCCTGTTCAGCGAGGCTGTGAATGACCGTGTTTTCAGCGGGGGCAGCACGGCCGATGTCGCGCTGAGCCCGGCGGGCCTGAGTTACGGCACGCCCAACAGCATCACGTTTGGCGACGACCTGGGACTCGCGACGGATTCGCGGCTGGTGGTGGTCACGCTGGTTCTTGGCCTGACGATTGCGGGCGGCGAGGCCGTGACGCTTTCTTCCCAGATTACGGACCTCTCGGGCAACACGGTGCTGGCCACGGGGCTCAACTTGCCCACCGTCGACAACATCAGCCCGCGCCTGGTGCTGACGCGTCTGGACGACCGCGACAACAGCAGCAATGCCTCGCCGGGCGACGTGCTCTGGCTCTACTTCACGGAGGCGCTGAACACCTCCACAGTGCCGGCCGTGAACACTTCAGGCCAGCTCAACGCGGCTTTGGGCCTCAGCGCCGGCGGCTTTGGCGCCGACGCCACGGCGGCCTTCAACGCCGGCAACCGCGAACTGCTTGTCACGCTGGGAGCGGGCTCGGCCTCCATCATCGGCCAGACGCTTAATCCTGCTGCCTCTGTCACCGACCCCGCGGGCAACCCCGATGCCACCTCGCCTGCCGTCGCCATCGGCACGGGCAGCAGCGACATCTTCGCGCCCACCTTCAATATTGCCTACTCCGCGCCCAACCCCAACGCCGTGCCGGCGGGCAACCTGCGCGTCACCGTGACGTTTACAGACAGCCAGCCCACCACGCCCACGATTGCCATCAACCAGCCCGGCATCAACGACCTGCCTCCCACGAACATGGTGGCCGTCGGCGGTTCCAGCCGCATCTGGCAGTATGACTGGACCGTGAGCTTCGCCGACGGAACGATCAATATTGACGGCCTGAACGTGATCAGCATCGTGGGACGCCCCACGGACCTGCGCGGCAACCTGCTGGTGCCGGCGGCCAACAACACGTTTCGCACGGATACCACGAATCCGGCGTTCACCAGCGTGTCCATTGTGGACCCGGACAACCACTATCGCGCCGGCGACACGATTTCGATTCTGGCGGTGCTCAACGAAATCGGCCTGGACGTGACGGCCAACCTGAGCGTGGTGGACTTTGCCCTGGGCACGCAGGTGGCGTTTGTCGACAACCTCGACGGCACCTACTCCATGACTTCGCCCGCGATTGCCGCGGCCACCCTGATCGAGGGTTCAAATCTGGCCGTGATCGTGCGCGCGCGCGACGGCGCCCTGAACAGTTCGACGTTCCCCGTGCTGGTCAACGTGGACAACACGGCGCCTTCAGCCTCCCTGCTTTACGACCAGCCCAGCGCCGCCGTGGGCGCGGGCAACCTGACGATTACCCTGTCGCTGAGCGAGCCTTCACCCACCATTCCAACCATTGCCATTGCGGGCCTCAGCGGCACGCCGGGCGTCTCTGCCACGCCCATGTCGGGCAGCGCCGGACAGAGCAGCTTCACCTTTATCCTCAATGTCATCAACCCGACGACGGGCACGGCCACGGTGACCATCGGCAACGTGAGCGACCTCGCGGGCAACCCGCCCGCTTTGGTGGCCAACAACTCGTTTACGGTAGACACTCAGAACACGCCGCTGGTGGCCAATGCCGGACAGGACCGGACTTTCACGCGGCCGCGCCAGGTGCAGCTAGATGCCTCGGCGTCCACGGGCCTCAACCGCAGCTATGCCTGGTCGCAGGATTCGGGCCCGGCCGTGACGCTCAACGGGGCCAATTCGGCCGCCCCCACGTTTTACATGCAGGCCGCGGGCGCCTATGTGTTCCGCGTCACGGTGACCTCGGGCGCGTCTTCGGCCGATGACACGGTCACCATCACCCTGCTGAACTCCCTGCCGGATATCAGCGCCGGCGGCCGCATCACGCTGGATCGCAATGCGGTGACGGCCGGGTTTGCCGACCTCGGGCTTTTCGGCAGCGCCCTGGATGTCAATGGTGACTCGCTGTTCGTGCAATGGACGCGCGTGGCGGCCCCGGCCTCGGGCAACCTCGAGGCCTTTGACCCCAACGTGCTGGCCACCCCCTTGAGTGTGATTGGCGGCGGTCCCATGGTGCCGGGCGTCTACACGTTTGAGCTGCGCGTGTTTGACCCGGCCGGGCTCAGCGCCGTGCCGCCCACGCCCGCCCTCGACCGCGTCGACGTCATCGTGACCGGGCCGGGCGTGCTGCCGCCTTCTGCAGAGGCCGGGCCGGACATCACGGCCATGGTCGGCAAGCCCGTTTCCCTCACCAGCTTTGCCTCCAGCGACGGTGACGGCACCATCGTCGGCTGGCAGTGGCGGCCCGTTTCAAGACCCCAGGGCTCGCTCTCGCTGCCTTCGGGCGCGGCTTCCGCCACGGCCACCTTCACCCCTGACCGCGCGGGCATTTACACCTTTGGCCTGCGCGTGCGGGACAACGACAACCTGCTCTCCAGTGAAGACCTGATTCAAGTCATCGTCCACGACCTGCGTTCGGCCACGCTCAATCGCCTGCCGCGCGCCGTGATTGCGCTGGCGGTCAACGACATCAATCAGAACGGCGCGGCCAACGTGGGGGAGTCCATTGCCCTGAGCGCGGCGCAGAGCAGTGACGCCGACGGCGACACGCTGACGCTGGCCTGGCGCCAGGTCGCCGGTCCCGCAGCCCTGAACATCCTGAACCCCGGGGCTCAAAGCTTCAGCCTTACGCCCGCCCTGCCCGGGACCTATACGCTGGTCCTGGATGTCTCCGACGGCCAGGCCCAGGGCATCAGCGCGGAAGTCTCCTTCACGGTGGCGGCCGCGGCAGCCACGGCTCCGCTGGCCCAGGCGGCCCTCAGTGCGCTGGACGACCCCGACGCTGACGGGCGGCTGCTGTACGTGCCGGGCGTGGGCGTGGACAACCAGGCCTCCAACGTGGCCATTGACCTTGATGGCGGTGCCAGCACGGGTGCTGGCCTCCAGTTCGCGTGGCGCCAGGTGTCGGGGCCCACGGTGGCCCTGGATGTCGTGAATGCCGCGCAGGCGGCCTTTGTTCCGACGCTCGCGGGCAGCTACGTGTTTGAGCTCACCGTGACCGACACCTCGGGCCTGAGCGCGGTCGCCCGCGTTGCCGTTTACGTGAGCACCTACGACATCACGGCCAGCCCCCTGGGCAACGCACTGCCCCTGGCCAGCGCCGGGCAAGACCAGGTCACCCAGGGCCTGTCGCCCATCACGCTTTTGGGCAGCGCCATCGACGACAATCACGCCGCGAGCGCGCTGCGCTACCGCTTCGTGCAGGTGGGCGGGCCTCCTGTTGTGCTGGACACGACATCGCCCCAGCAGCCGACCTTCGTGGCTCCGGTCAGCGGGCTCTACGTCTTTGACCTGTATGTGGATGATGGCCTGAACTTCAGCGCGCCCGATCGCGTGCAGATTGCGCACACCGTGGCGGGCTCCGGCGGAGGCTCCGACGACGGCGGCTGCTCGACGAGCGAGCGGGCCCTGGGGCCGCTGCTTTGGGCCCTGCTGGCGGCGCTGGCGCTTTGCGCGGCGCGGTTGCGGAGGAATGCCTGATGCGTCGCGCCCTGCTCTGCCTGCTGATGCTGGTCCCCGCGCTTTACCTGCTGGGGTGCGGCCCCGTCGGCATTGCCCTGGCCGGCGGCACCACAGGCGGCATTTTCGGCTTTGGCGGCAAGAAAGAGAAGGAAGACAACAACGCCGCCCCCTTTGTCATCGTCAATGCCCTGCTGCGCGAAGACTCGCCGGCCTCTATCAACTACCTGCTGCTGGACCCCGAAAGCAACGCGGCTTCGATTTCAGCGCAGTACCGCGTCGGCGCGGGTCCCTGGCAGAACTGCACGGCGGGCCTGGGCGGTGATGGCACCTCGGGCCTGGCATCCAGCCCCGCGGGCGTGCCCCACGTGTTCAAGTGGGACTTCGTCTCCGACCTCGGCACCACGGCTCTGACTTCGCCGGTTGATGTGCGCGTGGCCGCCAACGACGGGCGGCAGGGGCCCTTTGGAGAGCGGCTGGGGCTGGTGATCGGCAACGATCCTCCGGTGGTCAGCGGCGTCAACGCCAATGCGACGTCGGGGCTCGTGCTGGTGTCCTTCACGATCTCCGACAGCTCGTCGGATGTCGGCACGGTCGATGTCGCCTTCTCGACGGACCAGGCCCAGACCTGGAATGTTTTGAGCGCCCTGGCCGGAGACTTTCTGGGCAGCCCGCCCGCGGGTCTGCTCACCACTACGGGCGGCCAGACGGCCCAGTTCATCTGGAACAGCAACGTTTCACTGCCCAGCTTCCAGGGCGACGTGTTTTTGCGCCTCGTGCCCAAGGACGCTCCCCCCGGCTACCCCCTGCCAACGGAGGGCGCGGCGGTGGTCTTTGGTCCCGTCCAGATCTCCAACACGGCCAACACACCGCCGCGTCTGACGGTGCTCACGCCTCTGACGGGCGCCGTGGAAAGCAGCCGCGTGCGCGTTGAGTACACGCTGGCCGACGACCAGTCCAACCCCAGCGAAGTGTTCGTGGAGTGGTCGCTCAACGGCACGGCCTACAACACGGCCACGGTGTCCAACCAGACGCTGCCCGGCGTGTCGGGCCCCTTCGTGACGACGCCTGCCCCCGCCCGATTTGAGCTGGTCTGGGAAGCCCTGGTGGACTTCGCCGCGGCCGCGCCCAACGGCGTGTTTTTGCGCCTGACGCCGCGAGACGCGGCGGCGGGCCAGGCGCAGGTGTTTGGTCCCCTGACGGTGTTTGGCAACCGCGCGCCGGAAGTGGGATCGGTCAGCGTGCAGGGCAACGGGGGCAATGTGCAGTTGACGTTGAACCTGCGCGACAGCTCGTCCGATCGCGTCAGCGTCGCGCTGGAGATGATTGTGGGCGGGGTGCCGACGGCCCTGACCTCGACGGACTTTGGCGGGGCAGACCTGACCAACCTGCGGGCCTCACCCGGCGGCGAAGACAACCTGCTGCTCTGGAATACCTCGCTGGCCCTGGCGGGGGTGAATGATTCTGCCGTGCGCCTGCGCGTCACGCCGACAGACCTGCCGGCGACGTTCGGCGCGGCGGCCCTGAGCGGCGCGCCCTATGTCAGTGAGAGCTTCCCGGTCATCAACAATCCCTCGGGCCCTTCGCCGATGCAGGTGGTGGTGACCAGTTCGACGGCCACGGTGCCGTTTGGCGGCGGCGTGGTCGTCAACGCGCAGGTGTTGCCGGCTACGGCCAGCCAAAGCGTGAGCTGGAGCATCGTCGAGGGCGCAGGCTACGGCACGCTCATGTTCTTTCCGCCGCAGGTTTATTTCGCGCCGGGGGTGCCTCCGACTGCCTATCGCCCCTACGTCACGGTGCGCGCGACGAGCACGGTCAACTCCGCGGTGTTTGGCGACTATCGCTTCTACTGGGGCAACCCGCCGACCTCTGTCAGCGTGGGGCCCAGTGGCCAGAGCGTGCTGCTGGGAGACATTCTGCGCATGACGGCGCAGGCGGCCCCCCTGGGCCTGGCGCCGCAGATTGTGAGCTGGAAGGTCGTTGAAGGGCCCGCCTCGGGCAGCATTGACGCGGAGGGGCTTTACCGCGCCCCGGCCGCCATGCCGCCCTCGCCCGTGGTCACCATCCGCGCCACGGCCGTCAATGGCGTGGTGGGCAACACCACCCTGACCCTGGCCCAGCGCCCCAACCGCGTCGTGGTTTCAGCGGCCGGGCAGGCCACCACGCTGGCCCTGGACGGCACCTTGCAGTTCAGCGCCCAGGTCAACCCCTTTCCCGACACGCCCCAGGCCGTGCGCTGGCGCATCCTGTTTGACGGCGAAGATCGCGGTGCGGGCGACGCCGCCGTGGGGCGCATCGACGCCTCGGGCCTCTATGCCGCGCCCCACTTCCTGCCGCGTCCGGTCAAAGTGCAGATCGAGGCCAGCAGCAACGCCCTGCCGGCGATTTCCGGCCGCTACACCCTCACGCTGGCCGCGCCGCTGCCCACATCGCTGGACGTAACGCCCGCCACGGCCACCGTGATCGCAGGCGGCAAGGGGCGCCAGTTCAGCATCTTCAACCTGCTGCCGGACAACGCGGGCGCAGCCGTGGTCTGGACGCGCAGCCCCGCCCTGGGAACCATCGACACCGAAGGCCGCTACACGCCGCCCGCCGGCGTGGCCCAGCAGACGGTGGTCGTGATCACGGCCACCAGCGCCGTGGCGCCGGGCGTCAACGCGACAGCCACCCTGACCGTGATGCCCGCGACGGCGGACATTCCTGTTTCCGTGACGATTGTGGCCAATACGCCCGCGGTGCCCTCAGGCGGAAGCCCGGTGCAGTTCTACGCGACGGTGAGCCCTGACGGCTCGCCCCAGGCCGTGAGCTGGTCGGTCATTTCCGGCGGCGGCAGCATCCAGGCCGCAACGGGCCTGTACACGCCGCCCGTCACCAGCCTCGACGCCACCGTGACCCTGCGCGCCACGAGTGACGCCAACGGCTCGGTCTTCGACGAGTACACGCTATGCATCACGGGCGCCGGCAGCCCCTGGGCGCTTGTCAGCGGCCGCGCCCTGGGCCGCGACCAGCCCAGCGGTTTCCATGACGCGCTCAACAACTATTTCTGGGTGATCGGCGGCAAGAGCGAGGCCAGCGGCACGCGCCACGACACGGGCGTGTTTGCCTATGACCTCACCACCAACCGCTGGCTGAGCCTGCCCCCGGTGGGCGATGGGGCCATGCACAACACCATCTCGGCTGCGCTCGACAGTGTGAACCAGCGCATTCTGGCCGTCGTGGGCGATGAAAACGCCCCCGCCCAGCTCTTTGCGCTGGACCTCAACAACCTCGCCGGCGGCTGGCTGGCCCTTTCACCCGGCGGCATCGCCAACGCTCCGGTGCTGCCCGGCAACTTCCGCTACCTCACGTTCTTTGACCCCGGCGCCGCCGCGCCTGGCGACGAGCGCTTGTTCGTGGTCAAAGACGGCGTCAGCGCGCACACTGTGTATCGCCTGAACACCTCCACGGACGTCTGGCTCACGCCCTTGAACCTTGCCGTGACGGCCGCGCCCCGCGAGCCCTCGCGCTGCGTCCACGCTTACAGCGCGTCTGACAACCGCCACTTCGTCATCGGCGAGCCCGGCGCGGTTTCTCCCTCTTCCGGGCTGTTTGTGTGGCAGGTGAACCCGGGCGCTTTCACCTTCACGCCCCAGGCGCAGAGCGGCGCCATACCCGCGGGCTTCCTCAATGGCGCGCAGGCCGCCTTTGACGCCGCGCGCAACCGAGTTTTGGTCCATGGCGGCAGCCAGGAAACGGCGGGCTTCTCCGGCGGATTCTGGAGCCTGAACCTGACCACGCCCGGGCAGGCCGTGTGGTCCAACGTGACCATCAGCGGGGAGTCGGCTCCCAGCCGCGCTTTTGGTGCCATGGCGGCCACGGGCAACCGCGCCCTGCTCTTTGGCGGGCGGGACGAAGCGGGCGCCTTTGGCGACCTGTGGGACTTCGACCTTTCAAACCTCGGCCTGGCGCAGGTGACCCGCACGGGGCTGTCGCCCCTGGACTTCGCACCCCAGGGCCGGCGCTGGGCGGCCGGCGTATGGGTGGCGTCCGTCAACCGCGCGTTCCACTTTGGCGGCCAGACGGCAAGCGGCGCCAGCAACGAGCTGTGGGAGATGAGCTATGACGCACTGGCCGGCAGTGTGGGCTGGTTGCGCGTGACGCCCGCGGGTCAGGCTCCGCCGCGCCTCTTTGGGGCCAGCCTGGTGCTTGATGCCGCGCGCAACCGCCTGCTGCTCTTTGGCGGCAGCGACGGCAGCACGCTGTTCGCCGACGTCTACGCCTTTGACCTCGCGACGAGGCAGTGGGCGTTGCTGGCACCCCTGGGCACGCCACCCGCGGCGCGCTGGGCGGCGGCGGCCTGCTTCCGCGAATCGGCGGACCAGCTCATCGTTTACGGCGGCAAGCAGGACACCGACGTCGCTGATTTCGGCTCGAACCTGGCCGCTGACGTGCACCTGCTGGATTTCAGCGGCGGCCCCCAGGGTGTCTGGGTGCAGCCCGCGGTGGTGGCACCCACGGTGCCTGACGGCCGCATGGGCGCGACGGCGGGCTTTGACACGCTGACGCAGAAGCTCCTGGTTCATGGCGGCTACAGCCGGCCTTCGCAGGGTAACGGCCAGTTGCTGGCCCTGGACCTGGGCAGCGGCATCTGGAGCGTGCCGGGCATAAGCAATGCTGCCCACCCGGCCGGGGCCTTTGACTGCGCGACGGCCTTCATGCCGGACTGCGCCCGCTTTGTTTCGGCGCCGGGCCTGGCGGGCGCCACCCAGGCCCTGGTCATGGGGCTGCCCAAGGCCCGCTGGCAGAACCTGACGGCCGCGCCTTCGGCCCATGCCCGCGGCGCCAGCGGCCTGTTTGACCCTGTCAACAAGCGGTTTTTCGTGGTGTTCGGCAACCAGCTCCAGTATGGCGTCGAGGCCGGCAGCAGCGGCGTGAGAGTGATGGCCTTCAAATAACATGAACGAACGCACCCGACTTGACGAGCTGTTCATGTCCCAGGCCCTGGGGCGCGGCATGCTTTCGTCGGTGCAGATCCACCGGCTGATGGAGGAGGTCAAGCGCCGGCGCATGACCAAGCCCTCGGTGTTTGCCCACGACGTGGCGGTGGACCTGGGCCTGCTCACGCGGGACAAGGCCCTTTCGCTGCTGCGCTCAGACGCGGTGCAGCAGACGCTGATCGGGGCGGGCCCGGACCTGGAGCCCGTGCGCACGCTCATTGGCGTGCCGCCGGCGCCTGCCTCGGCCCCTGCCTCGGCCCCTGCTCCCGCCCCCGTTGCGCCTCTGCCCGTGCCGACCAGGCCCGTTGCGCCCCCGCCCAGGCCGGCCTCCTCGGAAGTCAAGGCCGCGCCCGAGCCGGCCGCCAGGTCTCCCATCTCGGAGCGCCGCCCGGCCACCCTGCTGGGCCAGCGCGAGGTGGTGCGCCCCGGCGATGAGCGCCCGGCAACGGTGCCGCCCCAGCGCCCGCTCAAGCCGCCGCCCGAGTCACGCTCGCCGTCGCTGGTTTATCCCGTGGTCGATCCCAGCGGCGGGCCCACGCCGGCGGCTCCCCTGCTGGAGCCCGAGCCTGCGGTGCCAGAGCTGCTGCCCACGTTGATTGAGTCTCCGCTGGAAGAGCCCAAACGCCCCGCTTCCATTACTTCGCGCGAAACTCCCGTGCCGCAGACGATGCGCGAAGCGCCCGTGCCGCAGACGATGCGCGAAGCGCCGACGGCCGGGCCAGATCCCTTCTTGCCCACGATGCTGGAGCCTTCGCGCATGGTGGCGCGCAAGCAGCACCCCAGCGACACCGAGCGCGTCGAGCGCATCCAGCCCACGCTGGTCGAGGCGCCCGCCGCGCCCAAGGCTCCCCCGCCGGTCGCGCCTTCCGCGCAGCCTGACGCTCGCCCGCCTTCGCTTCTGGAACCTGTGTCCAAGACCGAGGCCCCCGCGCTGCCCAGGCAAGCCCCCGGCGAGTCCACGGGCCAGGGCACGGGCGCCAAGGTTCGCGCCGGGCTCGGGGCGGGCTCCAAGCTCGGCATCGAGTCCGACGTCACCGATGCCATCGACGCCACCGACGCCGGGGCCGAAACGGCGGATGAAAACACCGACATTTTCGGCGCCGAAATGACCATCGCCCAGTTGCGCGAAAACAAGGGGCTGAGTGAGGGCGTTTCGCTGGACAGCCGCGCTGAAAAGCTGCGGGCCGCCACGCGCATGCGCTTTGGCGATGTGGCGCACCGTCGCTACCGCGTGCTGCGCGAAATTGCGCGCGGCGGCATGGGCAAGGTGCTGGAGGTCATCGACACGGATCTGCGGCGGCCCGTCGCGCTGAAAGTCCTGCGCAGCGAGATGCTGGAGAACCGCGACATCGTGGAGCGCTTCCTGGAAGAGGCGCAGATCACGGGCCAGCTCGAACACCCCAACATTGTGCCGGTGCATGAAATCGGCGTGGACGCGCGCAAGAACCTGTATTTCACCATGAAGCTGGTGGAAGGCATGGACCTGGCCACCATCTTCCAGAAGCTGCGCGACGGCGACGAAGAAACCACGCGCACCTACACGCTGGCGCGCCTGCTGGAAGTCTTCATCAAGGTGTGCGAGGGCGTGCACTTCGCCCACTCCAAGGGTGTGATTCACCGCGATCTCAAGCCGCCGAACATCATGGTCGGGCGTTTTGGCGAAGTTCAGATCATGGACTGGGGCATTGCCCGCATTGTGGGTTCGCGTTCGGGTCTTGAAAGCCGGCGCGGGGTCATGACGGACAGGCGCGAGGAAGAAGACGGCGGCCAGACCATGGTGGGCACTATCGTCGGCACGCCGACGCACATGTCGCCCGAGCAGGCCCGCGGCGAAACCGTCACGCTCAAGCCCACCTCGGACATTTTTTCTCTGGGCGTGATCCTGTACGAAATGCTCACGCTGCAACTGCCCTGGGCGGGCCGGCAGGTCAAGCTGGTGCTCGACCAGGTGCTGCACAGCGAGCCCAAACCGCCCATGGAGGCGGCCCCAAGCAGGAATGTCCCGCCCGAGCTCAACGCCCTGGTCATGAAGTGCCTGGTCAAGGACCCGGAACGCCGCATCCAGAGCGCCAAAGAGCTGATGGACAACCTGCGCAGCTACATTGAGGGCGGCACCATGGCCGCCGTGCAGTACACGTTCTTCCAGCTCTTCAGCAAATGGCTGGCGCGCCACAAGGCCAGGGTCATCACCGTCGCTTTGATCATGCTGGCGCTGATCGGCAGCGGCAGCGGCGTGTGGTGGGTCATCCGCGAGCAGGAACGCAGCCAGATTCCCATCTTCCTGCAGCGCGGCGGCGAGGCCGCCCAGGAAGCGCGCAACCTGCTTGTCAGGAAGGACTTCTCGCCCGCGCGCGAGAAGGCGGCCGAAGCCTTCAGCAATTTTTCGCGCGTGCTTGAAATCGACCAGGACCTGCCCGAGGCGCGCAGCGGCGCCGAAGAGATGAGCGTACTGCGCGGCAAGATTGCCTCCGAAGAAGAGGCCTGGGCCCGCACGGAGGATGAGCGTCGCCTCAAGGAACAGGAAGAGCGCGACAAAGCCGAGCGCGAGCGCAGGCTCAATGCCGCGCTTTCCGTGGCGCGCCAGGCCCTGCGCGAGGCCGACGACGCCTTCGGCGGCGACCAGTTCACGCGCGCCGTGCGCCAGTCCTATGAGGCGGCGCGGGACCGCTTCCGCGACGTGCAGCGCATTGAGGAAACCAGCAAGGAGGCTCTGGCGGCCATTGCGCGCATTGACGCCTGGATCCAGACCTACGAAAAGCGCATCCGCATCACCGAGCAGCTCGAGGAAATTGAAAGCCGGCTTAGCGAGGCCAGGCGCCAGTTCGGAGAGGTCAAGGCCGACACCGAATTCAAGGATGCCCAGAAGCTGCTGGCCGGCGTCATCCGTTCCTGCGATTCCGCCCTGACCATCGGCGGCGGGCTGGATGAAGCCGCCGAATCCCACCGCAAGGCGGCCAACCTCAAGGCCGCGGCCACGCTTGAATTCGGGCGGCGGGCGCTTGAAATCAAGCAGTTTGAACTGTGCGAGTACATGCTGGGGCTGGCGCGCGACACGCGCGAGCGCGCCGACGAAGTCCAGGCCCTGGAGCTCGAACTGGCGAAGCAGAGCGCGCTGGCCAGCAGCTTCACCAAGCTTTACGCCGCCGCCGCCGCCGCCATCGCCCAGGCCGAAAGCGCGTCGGACATCAAGCTCTGGGAAATTGCCCTTCAGCGCACGCGCGAAGCCGAAACCGAGGCCGCCACCAGCCGCTACGCCAGCGACACCCAGCGCGCCCAGCTGGCGGAATGGGTCCAGCGCGCGCAGCTCAAGCCCGTGCAGGTGCGCGACGCGCGGGCCCAGAACGTGGACGACATGATCAGCGTCGAGGCAGAGTACGCCTTACTGCTGGAGCGGGTGCTCAAGGTCGAGAAGTACCGCACTGATGCCGCCCAGGCCCGGGAGGAGCTGCGCCGGCGCCTCGTGGCGACCCTGCGCGCCGAAGCCGCCAAGTCCCGCGGCGCCCAGGCCCGGGAGTACCTGACCCGCGCCATGGCCTACACGGCCGACGAACTCCAGAAGCGCGAACTGGAAATGCTGCTCGAGGACGTGGCGGCGCGCGAGGCCATCGGCGAGCTGGACGCCAAGATGGCGCTTTTGCCGCGCGGCAGCTTCCTGCTGGGCTCCACGCGCGAAAGCGACGGCAACCCGCAGCGGCAGGTGGAGCAGAAGGCTTTGGTGTTCATGGACAAGTATCTGGTGACGAACGCCGATTACCGCCAGTTCGTGCAGGCCGGCGGCTATGAGAACCTCGAACTCTGGGACGAAGAAGCCTCGCCCCTGCTGGCCGGCTTCAAGGACAGCACGGGCCAGCCGGGACCCGCCGGCTGGGCCGACGGAGGCTTTGACGCCACGCTCGCGAACCTGCCGGTGACGGGAGTGAGCTGGTACGAGGCGAGGGCGTATGCGCGCTGGGCGGGCAAGCGCCTGCCCACCTCTGACGAATGGGAAATCGCGGCGGGTGCCCCGCGCTCGGACAAGGATGAAGTGCCGGAGTTCGCCTTTGGCACGCGCGAGGAAGCGGCGGCGACGGGCGGAGTGAAGACGCTGCGCGAGGTGGGCACGGCCGAGTGGGACAGGAACGCCCTGGGCGTGCGCGACCTGGGCTGCAACGGCGCCGAATGGACGGCGACGCCCCACAGCGCGGGCCGCGCGGTGTTCAAGGGGGCCGAGCCCGGCATGAAGCTGGAACTGTTCCTGCGCTTTGCCAGGCGCGCGAAGAATTCCTCGGCTCCCCTGGCCGACCGGTCGCTGGGGCGGGGCTTCAGGTGCGTGCGTGATTTCAGGTTTCAATAGGGCGGGAGACGCGGTGAAACGCTCCGGACTATATCTTCTGTGCTGCGCGCTGCTGCCGCTTCTGCTGGGGGCCTGCAGCGGCTTTTCCGTGCCCGACCTCGACGAGGCCGTGCGGCGTGAGAATCTCGTGCCCGAGCAGTGGAAACCCCTGAAGCTCTCGGTGGGGCTGGCTCCCGTCGTGGCTGACCTCGAGCTGGACGCAAAGAAGTTCAACGTCGAGGACACGCGGCGCTGGGTCCTGACGCCGGACGAAGCCCGCCTCAACGGCGCCGAGAACTCGCTGCAGGCGCTGTTCCTCCAGACGCTTTCGCGCTACCGCATGTTCGAGCGCGTGGAACTCATCCGCGGCGCCACCTCCAAGAGCAGCATGGAGGAACTGCGGGCGCTGGCCCTGGCACAGGGCCTGGATGTCGTGCTGCGCCCCGTGGTGCGCCGCAGCGATGTGGGTTATGTCGGCACTAACGCCGCCTACGGCTGGAATCTCGCGCTTTGGCTCGTGCTCAGCCCCATCAACAGCTGGTGGGTGGCCGATGAGGACTTCGACGCCTTTCTGGAGTGCGACCTCGGCCTTTACTCCACCGCCAGCGGCGCGCCCCTCAAGCTCAAGCGCATCAAGCCCGAAAAGCCCGTCATCAAGGCCTTTGACGACTGGGACCATGGCTTTCACCTCTTTGCCATCTTTGCCGTGCCCGGTTACTTCGACCACGAGAACTGGGAAAAGGTGGGCTCCAGACTCATGCCCCTGGCCGAGCACGAAACAAAGAAGGAGACCCTGCGCTTCATCACGCGCGAGGTGGGTCCCGCCGTCTCGGGTGATGCCTTTCAGGACGGCATCCGCCGCAGGGTCGGCCTGTTCATCGGCGTGGACGGCAACGGCCAGAGCGGCGTGCCCCTGACGCGCTTTGCCGGCGCCGACGCCAGGGCACTGGCCCAGCGCCTGCCCTCCATGACGCAGGAGGGTCTCGTGCGCAAAGCGAGTCTCGCGGTCACCGGCGAGGCCGCCACGCGCCAGGGCGTTCAAGCCGCCCTGGACAAACTCACACCCCTGGCCCGCGCCAATGACGACTTCTTTCTTGGCTACAGCGGCGTGGGCACCCTCACGCCCGAGGGCAAGCCCGCCGTGCTGCTGAGCCGGCGCGGCGGCGGCTACGAGGCCGTGGCCCTGGAAGCCCTGGTGGACCTGGCCCTGGCCGGCAATCCGCGCACGCTGGTGCTGGCGCTGGATTGCTCGTTCATTTCACCGGCGGACGGACGCTGCGCGGTCAGCGCCGAGCTGCTGGCGGCCATCCAGAACGCGCCGCCGGAGAGCCTGCTTCAGCCTCTGGTGGAGCGCTGCCGCAAGGCGGGCAGCGAGTGCGTGATTCTGAGCGCCACGGGAGCTGTTCCCGGCCCTGGCACGCCCGAGCATGCGCTGGAGCTCGAGGACCTGGGCCAGGGACTGTTCACCAGCTTCCTGCTCGACGGCCTGGGCGGCGCTGCCAACACGGACGGCGTGGCCGGCGTGAGCCTCGAAGAACTCGCACGCTATCTTGGCCCCAATATCGAGCGCATCTCCGGCTTTGACAACAAGCCCCAGAAGCCCTGGCTGGCGGCATCGCCCGCGCGCCGCAGCTTCCTGCTGCCCAGCGCCGAGAAGAAGCCCGCAGAGCGCTGATGCCGCATCAGACCGCGCCAGCAGGCCGTTGAAAAGGTGGCCGCATGCCACCTTTCAACGACCTGCTAAATCTCCCACGTCGAACTCTGGCCCTTCTGGGCGCTGGCCGAAGCCTCGCGCTTGAGCACGTCGGCCAGAGACGTGCAGTCAAAGATGCCCGCAATGCTGTCCCGTACGTCCATCATGACCAGGCGCAGGCCGCAGGCCTCGGGGTCCTGGCATTCCTCGCAGGGCTGGAAGGCCTTCTCGCTGGCGCAGGGCAGGGGCGCCACCGGGCCCTCCAGGCAGCGCACCACAGAGCCGATGGAAATCTCCGCGGGCGGCCGCGCCAGAAAGTAGCCGCCGCCGCGGCCCTTCTTGCTGCCCAAAAAGCCCAGGTTCTTGAGCTCCAGCAGGATCAGCTCGAGAAACTTGTGCGGAATGTTCTCGCGCGCCGCAATCCGGGAGATGAGCACGGGCCCCCGCCCGAACTCCCGCGCCAGCGCCAGCAGGGCCTGCAATGCGTATTTTGTTTTCCGGGTCAGCATGGGACCAGCCCAGCGTAGCAGGGCGCCGGGCCTGCGGCATCGGGCCGCCGCTACTGCAACCACAGAATCGCACTATCATCCGGCAACACCCGATTCGAGTGAGCGCCCCATGACTGAGCCTCCCCGCCCGCCGCGCCGCAAACGATACCGGGGCACCCACCCGCGGCGCTTTGAAGAGCGCTACAAGGAACTCAACCCCGAGAAGTACGCCTCGGAGCAGGCCAAGGTCCGCGCCCAGGGCCGCACTCCCGCGGGCACCCATGTTCCGGTCATGCTCAACGAGGTCCTGGCGGCGCTCAAGCCCTCGCCGGGCCGGGTCTACCTGGATTGCACGCTGGGTTTTGGCGGCCACGCGCAGGCCATCGGGGCGCTGGTGGCGCCGGCGCCCGTCATTGGCCTTGACCTCGATGCGGAAGAACAGGCCCGCACCCGCGCGCGCCTGGCCGCGCTGGGCATTACTCTGCACGCCCACCACGGCAACTTTGCGGGCCTGGCCAAGGTGCTCAAGGCCGAGCAGATCGCGGGCGTAGATCTGCTGCTGGCGGACCTCGGCGTCTCTTCCATGCAGCTGGACCGCCCCGAGCGCGGCTTCTCTTTCAAACATGAAGGCCCCCTGGACATGCGCATGGACCGCTCGCGCGGCCAGACGGTCGCCGAGATGCTGGCGGCAGCGGACGAAGAGACCCTGGTCCGCTGGCTGTCCGACTTCGGTGACGAGCCCAGGGCAGCGGCTGTGGCCCGCGCCATCGTGCAGGCCCGCGCCCTGCGCCCGCTGGCAACCAGCCGCGATCTGGCCGAGGTCGTCATGCGTGCCCTTGGCGTCAACCCCAGGCGCTACAAGCGGCGGGGCCCCGCTGACACCCACCCCGCCGCGCGGACCTTTCAGGCCCTGCGCATGGCGGTCAACCGCGAGCTGGAGAATCTCGAACAGTTTCTGCGGGACTTGCCCTGGGTGCTGAACGCCAGTGGGCGGGCGGCCATCATTACCTTTCACAGCGGCGAAGAGCGGCGGGTGCGCGCGGCCCTGCAGGCCGGGCTGGAAGCCGGGCACTTCAGCGAGGCCGAGCTCGCAGGCCAGGCTCCGCAAAGCCGCGAAGTTTTTGACAACCCCCGCGCCCGCTCGGCCCGGCTGTTCTGGGCACAACGGGCAGTCTAGCAGACGCTGCACGGTCCCCGGCGGCCTGCTAGCGGAAGTCGCGCTCGCGCAGGATTTCACGCCCCGTCTCATCCAGCACAAAGCGCACCGGCCCGTCCACGTTCTGCGTCAGCTCCAGCGCGGCTTCACCCAGCTCCAGCCTCGTGCCGGCATAGGCTCTGCGCCAGACCACGATCCGGGCCTGCGCTTGGGGAGCCAGGCGGGCCAGCTCAGCCTTGAGCTGCTGCTGGGCCTGGGCCAGGGCCTGCTGTTCGTGGGCGAGCTGGCGGGCGAGTTTGACCAGGGCCTCGCGCTGGGTTCCGGACAGCGAAGCCGTTTCGGGGGCCTGGGCATAGGGCGCCAGAGCCGCGTGGATCTTCTCGACGTTCTCCCGTGCCACGCGCTGGCGTTCGTGCAGGGCGTGAAGGGCAGGCGCGTGCAACTTGTCAGCTCTGACGCAGAGCGTCTGGCGGCTGAATTCGCGGCTGCCCGCGTCCAGCACCTCGATCCCGCACAAGGCGGCAAAGAATCCGCCCACCAGGGCCGCGCGCGGGGCCGCCAGCCTGCCCAGGGCGTGAAGCTCGCAGGCGACGGCCTCTCGCGTGACCTCAATGTTGCCCCCGCCGTACAACGTCACGTTGCGGGCCCGGGACATCCTCGCGTTGCCGTGCACGAAGGCGGGCTGCGCGACGTCGCCGAAGAAGCTGTCCAGCACGTCCAGATCTTCGCGGATGTCAATGATGCCGCGGTTGACGCAGCGGGCGTCCAGGGTGCGGGCCTTGACGCGGAACTGCGGCAGCACCTCGCCGCTGACCAGGACTTCGCCGTCGAAGTCAATGTGGCCCGTGGCGTAGTCGACGTCCGAGACGGAGATGAGCGGCACAACGTTGATCTTGCCGTCGCGCACGCGAAGGCAGCCCTCACGCAACGCAAACACGCTGGAGCCCTCGGCACGGACGTTCTCGCCTGCCAGCAGTCGGTTCCACTGGCCCTGGTAGGCCTTGATCTCGCGGCCGTGAACATCGAGCCCCGACAGTCCGGCTTCCGGCGGGGTCACCGTAAAGAGCTTGTCGCCGGCCTGCACCAGCACGTAGTGGCGGCCCTGCCGGTGGTCCACGCTGCCGTCGGGCAGCAGGCGCGCGCGCGGCGGCAGCTCAGGGTTCTCCACGTGCCACTGGCACTGGCTGTCGCGGCCGTGAACGGGTTCGCGCCCCTTGGCCACAAGGAAGGGTGCCGGCGGCCGTTCTTCCAGCGCAGCGTCCACGGCCGCGTCCACGGCGGGGAAGGCCTCATCAAGCAGGACAAGGTCAAGGGGCGCCAGGAACTTGAGCACGTCAGCCGCACTGAGGCTGGGGCCGCGCTGAACGGCTTGCACCAGCAGCCATGCGCTCACACGCTGCTTGTCGGTGAAGAGGGTGAGTCTGGCGCCGCCGGTGACGCGGGTGGCGAGTATGTCGTGGCGGGCAAGGTCGACGTGCTCGTAGCGGTCGTAAGCATCAGTCAAAGCTGGAGTTGTGTTGTCGAGCGAGGGCATGTGCTTTCCTGTCGCCAGGGCCGATATATTACCTTTCGACATAATAACGGAGCGGGCCATGGCACAACAAACAAATATAACCAATTCATCAAAATGCGCAACTAAAATCACCCTGCTTTGCGCCGGCCTGGCGAGATGCGCTTGTGGAGCGCTTTTGATGAGGGTCTGCGGGCCAAGCGCCGTGGAAATCAAGTGCCGCCGCTGTGGTCGCTTGGTGGAAGTGCAGCTCAACGACAATACAAAAAGAAATAATTAACGCGCGTAAACGAAGCGGCTCGTCGCCGCAACCCAAGACATGCGAGGCCAGTGCCTGCAAGGCTAGAGCCTCGAGCCAGTCCAGCGGACTGGCGAGAAAGCGAAGTAGCGCGCGCAGCGCGCGTAAACGAAGCGGCTCGTCGCCGCAACCCAAGACATGCGAGGCCAGTGCCTGCAAGGCTAGAGCCCTCCCACCTCATGCCCTGCAATCACTGCCCCTTGCGCGACACCTGTCAGCGTCCCTGCCCCGAACTGGAAAGACTTCTGCCGCGTGACGACCACGCGCGCCTCGACCGCGCCTTCAAAGTCCATGCCGCGCAATTCCTCGCTCTGCTGGCGGCGCGTCATGCTGAGGTCTTGCGCATGCTCGACTACGAGCCCCAGCTCAGCGGCCGCCGGCGCCAGGTCTTCCGCATGAAGTACTTCGACGGCCTCACCCACCAGGAAATCGGCCAGAAGCTCGGCATTGCGCGGCGCGTGGTCGGCACTTACCTCGAGCGCGCCCACCAACTGCTCGGCAAGCTGATGAGCGGCCGCAAGAGGCGCCAGCGCGGCCTTACTTCAAAGTCACGCGCAATGAAGCGTTGAGCGAGCCCACCTTCAGCTCAAACATGGCCTCGCCCCGGGCGTCGCCGGGCAGGTTCAGGCTGCGCGGCCCCGCGGGGCCCAGGGGGTTGAGCTCGAAGCTTGCGTCGGCGCTGCCCAATGCCGTGGCCAGAGTGCGGCCGTTTTGAGTCAGCCGCGCCTCGTACTTCACGCCGCTCTCGATCCAGAGGGTGTCAAAGAGGGCGCCAAAGGAAAGGCGCCGGCCTTCCTGCCAGGCCATGACTTCAAGCCTGGTGGCCTCGGCCAGGGGGCGGGGGGGGGGGGGGTCGGCGTTGGGCAGGTCCGCGGCTTTGGGCGAGAGGGCAAAGGCTTCGGCATCGAGACGCAGCAGTTCGCGCGCGCTCTCGGGCCCCTGCCACAGGCCCACGAGATAGTCCCCTCCCAGCTCGGCGTAGAGAACGCGCAGAATCGTGCCCGGCGCGAAGTACTCGCCGCAGTAGGCCTCCGAACCGGCCACCGGCAGCGTCACGCCGCCCGTGCGCCGCAGCCCGCGCTCGCGCAGCTTCTCCTCCAGCGCCACCTGCAGGGCGTCGCGGCTGCCATATTCGCGCGGCGACAGCGCAAAGAGGCTCAGGGACAAAAGCAGGCGTCCCGCGCGCCGGTGCAGCCTTCGCCCTGCGCGCTCGTAGCCGCTGACGAGCCCGGCAAAGCGGCCCTCTAGCAGGAGCAGGCCCAACTGATCGTCGGCCGTGGGGGCCAGAGGCCAGAGGTCGGCAAGCACGGCATCACGCCTCAGTTCAAGGTCTTCACCCACGCCGCCCGGAGCCGAGAGCACAAGCGCGTAGGCCCGTTTGCCAAATGCAAAGACGGTCAACAGGCCCCGGGCTCCGCTTTCCAGTGTGAAGCTGTGAGACTTGCCGGCTACGGCTTCGCCCAGGCCGTTGAGCCCGTTGTAGTCGCGCGCGGGAGCAAGGCTTGCCCGCAGGCGCAGGCGCAGGGCCTCCACGCCCCGCTCATCGAGGCGCCACAGCGCCACGCCCGTGCGCGTGTTCTGCTCGCCGGCAATGAGCGCCAGGCCCTTGCCCGGCGCCAGCGGCGCAGGCGGCAGCCGCGTCGCCAGCCCCTCGCCTTCGAGCCAGTGGTAAGCCCCCAGGCGCTGGACCTCGGCGCCGGCGGACGCCCGGGCCAGCGTCGAGGCAAAGTCCGCCTCCAGCGGCGCGGCACGGAGTCCGAGCAGGCAGAGCAGCAGGGAGGCGGCAACCAGCAGGCATGGACGCATGGCCCCAAAGCCTGCCTGCCCCCGGCGCCAAGGGCAAGAGTCGAGGCGCGCGGATTCCTGCTTGTTCAACATGGGCCACTTGTCCACAATCGCGCCATGCGCGCGATCTGGTTGCTTGTGCTGTGCCTTGCTACGCCTTTGTGGGCTCAACCGCCGATTCCGGACGGGCCGCCGGACCCGACTCCTAAAGAGCAGCCCAAGGAGCCGCCGCCGGAAAAGCCGCCCGCCGACGAACCCCTGCCCGAGTCGGACCCCGCCGCAATCCAGACCATCGTCGAGGACGAAGTCCGCCGGCGCATCGAAGAACTCATGCCCCTGCGCTCGCGCAAGCAGTTGTTCGTCGAGTTCGGCGGCGGGCTTTGCGTCAAGTATCGTCAGGCCCAGAAGAACGACCTCAACGGCATTCAAGACGGCGGGCACCGCGCCCCCGTCGGCTTCGGCATTGACCGCGCCTGGCTTGGTGTCTACGCCGGCTACTCCGATCTCGTGGAGGCCACGCTGGAGATGCGCTTCAACGGCAACTACTCCCTGCTGGATGAAGAGATCTTCGAGCTGCAGCGCGCCTTCGTGACCTACAACCAGCCCCTGTCCCAGTTCAACATCTTCGGGCAGGGTTACTTCAACGACAACTTCCTCTTCGGCCTTGACGGCCACTTCTACCGCCAGAGCCGCACCAGCGAGAGCATGGCCCTGGGCCAGCGGGCTTTTCATGCCGACGAAGTCATTCAGGCCCGCTACACCGCGCGCTTCTTCAGGAGCCTGTACGTCGTGGGCGCTCTCTCGGACGGCACCCTCAACGGGCGCGGCTTCGTCGATGAGTCCCGCAACTATCCCATCCTGGCCGACGACCGCACACGTTACTGGCGCGGGCTCGGCGACGGCAACGAGGTGGAGCGCTACCTGCAGGTGGACTTCGGCGCGGGCTACATCATTGATTTCAACGCCAGCAGCTTCCTGAACAGCAGCGCGCCCTTTTCGCCCGAGCGCGCCACGGGCCAGAACACGAACTTCCTCCACCTCCAGGGCTGGGGCAGCATCGATCGGCTCTCGCGCAACGAGCTGGCGCTGATCGAGGGTCTGCAGCGCCTGCCCTTCAAGGGCGGCACGCCGGCCAATCCCGGCGGCCACATCCGCCGCGCCAAGTGGCGCGTGGGGGCGAACTTCGATTTCAGCATCCGCGTGGGCGACGGCGATCTGGTGGTGCAGGCGCACTACATCCACGCCGAGGACGGCCGCTTCGTGCGCGACGCCTGGGGTGTGGAGGCGCGCTACACATTTGTGCTGCCCCGCATTCCGTTCTTCCTGCGCATCACGCCCATGTTCCGCTACAGCGAGCTGGTCACCAACAACAACGAAAACCCCCTGGACGTCAATGATCCTTTGGGCCACCCGCGCCGCGTTTCGTCCGGCGGCGTGGCCGGTTTCTCCCTCGCTGACGGCGCCGGCTTCGCCGCCGACCGCCGTGAACTCATGCTGGGCGTGAACCTGACCCTGGCCCGCAACGTCACGCTGGGTTTTGAGGTCATCTTCAACGAAGAAGACTTCCACCAGGTCCGCAGCATCTCCAGTGACGTGCCCAACATGCTCTACATGCTGCGCCTGCTCGCCGAGTTCTAGCAGGCCGCTTTGCCCCCGCCTCCTGCGACAATGGCCGCGCGTTTTTGTAGCCGTCAGCCGGGGCGAGGCGCGCTAACCTGATCTTGTGCTTTCACCCTCCGAAGAAAAACTCCAGCGCGCCCTGCGTTGGGCCAGCCTCGGCCTGCTGCTGCTTCTGGCCCTGGCCTGGTGGTTCAGGGGCGGCCTGCCCTCGCCCGCGGAGGCTCAGGCAGAGCTGCTGCGCCCGCCGCGCCAAGGCGCCACTTCACGCAAACTGTTTCTGCATAAGCTCAACGGCTACGAATACATGGTCGAGCCCGTAGCCGAATATGACTGTGCGGGGCTGGTCGTTTCGACCAATTATACCTGGCGCGACATGTTCGCTCTTGCCGGTTCCCCCATCGACACCCCGGACCTGGGTATGGTCTGGGACATGAACCTTCAAAGCGGCGATCTGCACAAAGTCAGCTTCTGGAGCGGCGAGTTCACACTCAATTTCCAGCATGCCCCCGGAGTCAAGTTTTACATGGAGAACGCCGGCAACACCCACGTACTGGCCGCCGGCGACGACGTTTACAGTCAAATCACCAGCCTGCGCCGCGGCGACCAGATACGCCTGCGCGGGGCTCTCGTCAATTACTACCGCACCGACTGGGGCCCCCATTGGCGCAAGTCCAGCCTCACCCGCACCGACACCGGCAACGGCGCCTGTGAGGTCATGTTCGTCGAACACGTCGAAGTCCTTCAGCGCGGCACGCCCCTCTGGTATTTCCTCTATGGCGCGGCTTTCTGGCTCTTCGTGTTGTCGCTGGCGGGGCAGGCCGCTCTCTTTGTGCGCTGGGCCACCAGACCGCGCCCCAGGCCCGCCTTGCAGGAGCCGGCAGTCCTGCCGCAGGCGCTGCAACCCGCAGGCCAACCCCGGCAAGTACCGCTCCGGCCAAGTCCGCCCGCCGCGCCGAGCCCGGCAAAGCAAGCCGGCAGGAATCAGCGCGAAGTCGAGCCCTGGCATTGACCCACGCCCCCTGTGTCAACACGGGGTGCATTTTGCCAACGACGGCAACGGCACCCCGCGTTTACACGCGGGGCTGTGAGCGGCGGGGCTGCTCACATTCGTATTCTCATATCACGGTGGGGCGCGTTTTTGCGCATGCCACATTCTCAGTTGCTCGCGCACTTCATCTGCCTTCTCACATTTCTCCGCCTCCTCCATCAGGTCTGCCAGGGTTTTCACCGTCGCGTTGCGCGGCTGGTTCGATATCCCCTCCGGCATCACCAGGGGCTCTTCCCTGCGCACTTCCGGTGTTTCTTCCATGAAGCGGCGCCAGTGGTTTGCGCCCTTGGGCGTCAGCAGCCCGTTGGCCGCAAACAGCTTCTCCATAAGGCTCGTCATCATCAGGAACTGGTCCGGGTAGCGAAACGGCATCCAGCCGCCAAAGCCCAGGTCCACAAAGGCCTTGTCCAGGGCCAACAGCGTGCCGCGCGTGATGGCCGTGGCGCGGTCTTCAATAAAACGCGTCTTGAGGTCCACTTCCGCCGCGGCCTCAATACACAGATAGGCCACGCGACGGCGCTCCAGCGTGAGATCCTTGAGCCGCTCACAGGCCTGGCGCCCGCCGCGGATCAGGGCGATCAGTTCGGAGTTCTTGAGGGCCTGCAGCCGCGCTACACGTACGCGCACCGGCTTTACGGGCGCAGGTTCAGGGTCAGCGTCCTCGTGAGGCTCTACGGGCTCGGGTATTGGCGAAGCGTCTTCGTGAGTCTCTACGGGCGCAGGCTCAGGCGCGGCGTCTTCGTGAGGCTCGACGGGCGCAGGCGCGGCTTCTTCGTGGGGCTTCGCGGGTTCGGGCGTCTTGGCGACCGGGGATTCAAGCTGGGCCTGCCGCGCTTCGAGTTCGTCCATGGCGCGCATGCCCAGTTCCATTTCGCGGCGGCAGTAATCGCGGGCGAAGTCGAGGTCGGACAGGGTCGCGCGTTCGACGGCTTCCTGCATCTGTTCGCGGGGCACGTTGTCTTGGGGCACGGATTCGTCCAGCGGCAATTCTGACCATTCGCAGACGGTGCCGGGCGGCGGGTTATGCAGCGAGCCGCACTGGGGGTGATAGGTCTGCTGTTCGAGCTGGCGCTTGGCGGTCTTCTCGATGAGCGAGGGGCCGGGA